>NZ_CP031055.1:2400000-3000000 GCF_003345295.1 Vibrio splendidus | reverse complement strand
AATTAAGCATTGATTTAAAAGTTAATAACTTGATCTAGGTTGCAAAGCACACAGCTTTTACCCTTCAATCAGTGTTAGAATACTTGCCATCAAAACTAGACAAGATTGAATTGGAATTTAACGGAATGACCGAATTAAAAAACGATCGCTATTTACGCGCACTTTTAAAACAGCCTGTTGATTACACACCAGTATGGATGATGCGCCAAGCTGGCCGCTATCTTCCAGAGTACAAAGCAACGCGCGCTGAAGCTGGCGATTTCATGTCTTTGTGCAAAAACGCTGAACTGGCATCAGAAGTAACACTTCAACCTTTACGTCGTTTCCCGCTTGATGCGGCAATCTTGTTCTCTGACATCCTAACTATCCCTGATGCAATGGGCTTAGGCTTGTACTTTGAAACTGGTGAAGGTCCTAAGTTTGAACGTCCTATCACATGTAAAGCTGACGTAGAGAAGATTGGCCTACCTGATCCAGAAGGAGAGCTTCAATACGTAATGAATGCCGTTCGTCAGATCCGTAAAGATCTGAAAGGCGAAGTGCCATTGATTGGTTTCTCTGGTAGCCCTTGGACACTGGCAACTTACATGGTTGAAGGCAGCAGCTCGAAGGCGTTTACTAAGATCAAGAAGATGATGTACGCAGAGCCACAAACACTGCATTTACTTCTAGATAAACTGGCTGACACCGTTATTGAATACCTGAACGCGCAAATTAAAGCGGGTGCACAATCGGTAATGGTATTCGACACATGGGGTGGTGTACTTACTCCGCGTGACTACAACCTGTTCTCACTACAGTACATGCATAAAATTGTAGATGGCCTAATCCGTGAAAACGAAGGTCGCCGTGTACCGGTTACTCTGTTCACTAAGAACGGTGGCATGTGGCTAGAATCTATCGCAGCGACTGGCTGTGATGCGGTGGGTCTAGACTGGACAATCAATATTGCGGATGCAAAAGCGCGTATTGGCGATAAAGTGGCTCTACAAGGCAACATGGACCCATCAGTGCTTTACGCACAACCTGAGCGTATTCGTGAAGAAGTCGGCACTATCCTTGAAGGTTTTGGTGACGGCGGTACTGGTCACGTATTTAACCTTGGCCATGGTATTCACCTAGATGTGCCACCAGAAAATGCTGGTGTATTTGTGGACGCAGTTCACGACCTATCTAAGCCATACCATAAGTAATTCAGTATGTGTTTTTAGAAAAAGCGCTGTCGAGAAATCGGCAGCGCTTTTTTATTATCTGTTTATCTACATCCAATATCGGCTTAATCATCGTGGATGTGCAGCTAATTAGGTATTTGGATCATAGTAGGCCAAGTGCTCCGAGATGTGCTTTTGGATGTAAGGAATAACGTCACTCTCAAACCAAGGGTTCTTCTTTAGCCAGATATTATTGCGTGGCGAAGGGTGAGGTAGAGGCAAAAACTCAGGCGCCCACCTTTGCCAATCACGTACGGTTGCGGTCAGTGTGCTGGTGGTTTTGTTTGTTAGGTAATGGTTTTGTGCGTACTGACCAATCAGCAGTGTCATTTGGATGTTGGGTAGCGATTGCAGCACTTTGTTATGCCAAAGCTCCGCACACTCTTTACGTGGTGGGAGATCGCCACTCTTTCCCTTTCCCGGATAACAAAACCCCATAGGAACAATCGCGACTTTTTGTTCGTCATAAAACGTATCGCTATCTATCCCTAACCATTCTCTTAATCGTTCGCCACTGGCATCATTCCAAGGGATCGATGACTCATGAACCTTGATGCCGGGTGCCTGCCCAATAATAAGCAAGCGCGCGTTTGGATTCGCTTGAATCACCGGGTTAGCACCGTGTGATAGGTGAGGTTCACAAGCTCGGCACTGTCGAATCTCTTTGAGTAACGATGAGGGCATCAGTAGCCTTTATCAAAATCGATGACATGGTTAAGTTTAAAGCCATCTCGCCACTGTTGGTAATTCTCGGCGAAGATCTCTACCACCTGCCTTGGCTCACTCAGCGCTGCAATGTGCGGGGTGATGGTCACTTGCGGCAATGTCCAGAAAGGGTGCTCCTGCGAGAGGGGTTCACTTTCAAACACATCCAAGAAAGCATGCTCAACCCACTTATTCTTAATCGCAAGCAGCAAGGCTTTGTTATCTAAGCTCTCTCCTCTGCCAACATTAAAGAGCAGCACATTCGAGCAGTAACTTAAGGTCGTTTGATTGAGTAATTGATAGGTTTCATCTGTTGATGGCAAGGTGTTGACCACGATATCCGCTTGCTTAAGGGCAGCCTCTATCTCATTGATGTGGAAAGTGTCTTTAAAGGTCTCTTGCTTTGATGGAATGCCGGTACGGTTGACTCCAATGGTATGAATACCAAAGGCAGCTGCGGTTTTCGCTAAATGACTGCCGATTGAACCTGTCCCTAAAATCACCATGGTTTTGTCAGTTAGGCTAGTATATAGCTGTGGTTGCCAGCTTCGTTGTGCTTGTTGCTGGTGGTAGTGAGGGAAGTGTCTACAGTGGCTGATCGTGTAACCTAACACGTATTCAGCAATCGCAGGGCCGAAGATGCCTTTGACGTTGGTCAGCGTATAATCTTGACGCAGATCCGGCTGAGTGAGTTTATTGATTCCTGCGTAGGTACTTTGCACCCAATCTAGATGTTTAAACTCATTAAGTCGCTCCGCGATTAAAGGAGGAGAAGCCAGCACGATCTCAGCTAATTCGGGGTTTTGAGTGATTTCGAGGTCAGGTAACCCTTGGTTTAGAATCAGTTGCGTATAAGTATCGTCATGCTCAGTAAGAATATAGAGCTTATTCGTAAAATTGTTCATCGGCCTACCTTTTCCATCCTAGGTTTATCAAGTACACTTTCGCTGTCTTTTTCTGCAATTATTGAGTGACTATGCTTCAGAATCCACTGCAGGTTCGTCTAGAAAAGTTAGAACCTTGGCAACAAATTACCTTTATGGCGTGTCTATGTGAGCGTATGTACCCTAACTATGCCATGTTTTGTGAGAATACAGAATTTGCGGAAGCTCGAATCTATCGTGATGTTTTGGATAGCATTTGGGAAATCCTAACCGTTAAAACGGCAAAGGTGAATTTTGAGCGTCAACTTGAGAAAGTCGAAGAGCTATTCCCAAGTGGAGATGATTTTGATTTTTACGGTGTTTACCCTGCGATGGACGCGTGCCAAGGCTTGGCAACGTTAATTCATGGCTTACTTGATCGTGAACATCTGCTTGAAACTGTAATTAAAGTGAGTCAACAATCGGTGAAGACGGTTGCTGAGCTTGAGTTTGCTCAAGGCGCTGAAGAAGTGACAAACGAAAACCAGAAAGAAAACGAAGCGGTGTGTGAAGAGTGGGACGTTCAGTGGGCCATCTTCCGACCTCTACGTGAAACGACTGAGCGTGACCTAGATCTGATCAAAGATCTACGCCACGAACTGCGTGAAGACCCAGTAAGTAACATTGGTGTAGCGTTATAATTCGCTATCGCATCAAAGTACGAATAAAAACAAAGGCTCCCTAGGGAGCCTTTGTTGTATCTGACGGTATCAAATTGAGATTAAGCGTCTTTTTTGTCTTCTTTTTGAACCTTGTCTTCATCCGCTGACTTTGAGTCTGAGGTGTCGTTGTCTGTTAGAGTTTTTTCCTCTAGCTCGTCCTCTTCATCGCGGTTTTCGATAACACCGTGTGTTTCTTTCCATTGTTCCCAACGTTGAAATGCCAGTTCTTGCATGTCAGTTGTCTTATCTGCCTCGTCGACGATCTCTTCGCCCACTAGGTGCTCAAAGATATCTTCTAGGGTGATGATGCCCTGAATCGTACCGTATTCGTCAACCACTAAGGAAAGCTGCAGGCGGTTTGCCATCATTTGGTCAAAGGCTTTAGCCAAGCCCATATTGTTCAGCAACACGTGGATAGGGCGCATTACTTCACCCAGAGCTTTCTCGCCACAACCCGCTTGTTGTAATCTAAACAGCTCCAGACGGTGTACAAAACCAATGATGTTGTCAGTTTGCTCGCTGTAAACCAATGGGCGCGAGAATGGTGTGTCTTTGTGTTGCTCTAGGAACGTATTCACGCTCATTTCGGCATCGACGCGGAATACAACAGGGCGCGGCGTCATTACTTGAGTCACGGGCACATCTTGAATGCCTAATAGGTTGCTCAGAATTTTTGATTCGCCTTCAGCAAACTCACCACTTTCTTTTGCCAAAATAGCCATTGCAGACAGCTCATCACGCATTTTTGGTGCTTGGTGGCCACGAGCAAGACGTTTGGTGATCTGTTCTGAGAACCAGACAAACGGTGTTAGAAAGAAAACCATCCAGCGAAGTACGTTTGATGATGCTGGAGCAAGTTGGCGCCAGTAGGTTGCACCAATGGTTTTTGGAACAATCTCAGATAAAACCAAAATACCCAAAGTCAGTACGGCAGAGAATACACCTAACCATTGGCTACCAAAAACCACAGCCGCTTGTGCACCTGCCGTCGCAGCACCGATTGTGTGCGCGATGGTGTTGAGCGTTAAAATTGACGCGAGCGGGCGGTCAATGTCTGTTTTCAGTTTGTCTAAAGACTCTGCTGCAGGGTGCCCATTTTGTTTTAGTTGAGCAATATAGCTCGGACTAATACTCAAAAGTACAGCTTCTAAAACAGAACAAATGAAAGAAACTCCAATAGCAATGGAGACGTAAATAGTTAGCAGCAGCATGTTTGCCCTTAAATTAAATTGTACGCTTTAGCAGCGATTCAGCGTGGATTATAGAGATAAAGTAGTGGCTAGGTCATCATTAATTTGCCTCTCAGCCCCTTTTAAACAAGGGCTTGCTCAATAAAATCAGTAACAAATTGTGAGTTATTACTCATATTATGGCTAAAACTACGGCATTAGAGCTAAAGATCGACGACAAACCTTTGCCAGATGGGGCATTTATGTTTTAGAGTAAATTGAATTCAAAAATACAAAGAAGGGAAACCTAAAATGAACAAGACTCAATTAATCGACTTTATTGCTGAAAAAGCGGACCTTTCTAAAGCACAAGCTAAAGCTGCTCTAGAAGCGACTCTTGGCGGTGTTACAGATGCTCTTAAAGATGGCGATCAAGTTCAGCTAATTGGTTTTGGTACTTTTAAAGTAAACCACCGTGCAGCTCGCACTGGTCGTAACCCAAAAACTGGTGATGAGATCCAAATCGCTGCTGCAAATGTTCCAGCATTTGTTGCAGGTAAAGCGCTGAAAGATTCAGTGAAATAATCTAAACTGTACCGAGGTAGTCGTATTCCACCTCGGTACAGGTTTTTATGAAAAAAGCATTTCTTCTCGTTTCACTATTATCTACATTCCTCATTGGCTGTTCATCAACCAGCCCCAGCAAAAACCTAGAGCAATTTGAAACTCACACCGGCGGCCAAGTCATGGGCGACGCGACAAGTTTCTACTGGGTCACCAACAAGCTAACACAACCTCATACTTCTGCTGACTATGTCACCATGGGCGATTACGGCTGGTACAAAACTGACTATGTTTGGTCGGAATATGTGCTTCGTGAATTTGTACGTGAAGGTGAGCTACGCGATGATTCACTGGCGTTGGTTCCATATCGTGTACATGTGCGCTTTAATCAGTCTGGTGAGGCTGTGTATCAACAGTATCGTATTGGTAAAAAAGTATTACCGTTACAGTCGGTTCAACTCGACAGATATAAACAGGAAGCGATATCCGTTCTCGATGTTACCGAGAAGCAAAATGATGAAGGGTTAGAACTTTTGCAGGGCTATTGGAATGGCAAAACGTTTCAGACTTGTTCTGGTAAACAGTTTGATAACTTTGAGTTCAACCAAACATTGCCTAATTTTGTGATTAACCGTTTATCGTCTGTAGAGAGCTATGGTGCTTTTGTCGGTAAAGCGTCTTTGAGAAAATTGTCGGTTGCTGAGTTTTTGATATTGGCAGATGAAAATCATGAGTGTGTATCAAGGCCCTCATTGCTGAAAGAATAGAGATCGCTTGAACAGTATCAGAGTATTTGGCCTACTATAGGCCAAGTGCTGATTAGTCAGTACAAGTACCACTAATCGATAAAAAAGGCGCCTGTTGAGGCGCCTTTTCTTTTATTCAATTGCAGTCATTCATTTGCTGATATTCGAATCTAGCCGAATGATGATGTTGATTACTGTTCTTGCTCGCGCGCAATCGCACGGTAACCGATGTCATTGCGGTGGAACATACCATTCCAGCTAACTTGCTTAGTTAACGCGTAAGCGCGCTCCTGAGCTTCAGAAACCGTATTGCCCAGTGCTGTTGCACAAAGTACTCGGCCGCCATTAGTCACAACATCGCCAGCTTCGTTATTTGTCGTGCCTGCGTGGAAAACTTTTTGGCCTTCAACTTCGCTTGTTGGTAGTGAAATAACGTCACCTTTTGCGTAGTCAGCAGGGTAACCACCAGCCGCAAGAACAACACCGATAGAAGCGCGTGGATCCCACTTCGATTCTGCTTCGTCGAGCTTCTCGTCGATAGCCATTAGGCAAAGTTCAACAAGGTCTGACTCCATACGCATCATGATAGGTTGCGTTTCTGGATCACCGAAGCGGCAGTTGTATTCGATAACTTTAGGTGTGCCGTCAGCATCGATCATTAGGCCAGCGTAAAGGAAACCTGTGTAAGGAGCGCCTTCCGCGTCCATGCCACGTACCGTTGGGTAGATAACTTCCTCAAGGATACGGTTGTGGATTTCTGGAGTTACAACCGGCGCAGGAGAGTAAGCACCCATGCCGCCCGTGTTCGGCCCAGTGTCTTTGTCGCCAACACGTTTGTGATCTTGGCTGGTGGCCATAGGAAGTACGCTAGAACCGTCAACCATTACGATGAAGCTTGCTTCTTCGCCTTCAAGGAACTCTTCGATAACCACGCGGCTGCCAGCTTCGCCAAAGGCGTTGCCCGCTAGCATGTCTTTGATTGCGTCTTCTGCTTCTTCAAGTGTCATCGCAACGATAACGCCTTTACCCGCGGCAAGACCGTCAGCTTTCACTACGATTGGAGCGCCTTGCTCGCGAACGTAAGCGATAGCTGGCTCAATCTCAGTGAAGTTTGAGTAGTAACCTGTTGGGATCTCATGACGAGCTAGGAAGTCTTTAGTGAATGCTTTAGAGCCTTCAAGCTGTGCTGCGGCTTGAGTAGGGCCAAAGATTGGCAAACCTACTTCGCGGAATGCATCAACCACACCGATAACCAATGGTGCTTCAGGACCCACGATAGTCAGTTCGATTTTCTTCTCTTGAGCAAACGCGACTAAACCCGCGATGTCTTCAACGCCAATCTTTACGTTTTCAAGTTTAGGCTCTAGCGCAGTGCCTGCGTTGCCTGGAGCGATGAATACTGTTTCAACGTTTGGGTTTTGTGCTGCTTTCCAACCAAGTGCATGCTCACGACCGCCGGCACCGATAATCAATACATTCATGTTTTAAAATCCTTATAGCTGCTTCAGAGCCTTTATTTCTGTGTCAAACATGCTCACTTATGGTTATAAGCTCCGCGTGTTTTCCTTGAACTAAAGTCACTGACTTGCTCTACGTATTTCAAATATCGGAATATTTAAAAAACAAAATTATAAGTTTTGCTCAAAGTAGTTGGTGATGTGGCTAGGCAGCAATTGAGCCCATCCCCCGGAAGCATAGCTCGCTATGTGACCGGGGTGGGCGAAAGCAGCTAACGACGCCACAGTGCCAAATACGAAGAGGAAATTAGTGGCGGAAGTGACGCATGCCTGTGAATATCATCGCCATGCCGTGTTCGTCTGCTGCTGCGATAACTTCGTCATCACGCATAGAGCCGCCCGGTTGGATAACACACTTGATGCCAGCTTCTGCTGCCGCGTCGATACCGTCACGGAATGGGAAGAATGCATCTGATGCCATTGCACATCCTTCAACAACCAAACCTTCGTCAGCAGCTTTGATGCCTGCGATTTTCGCAGAGTAAACGCGGCTCATTTGGCCAGCGCCGACACCAATCGTCATGTCGCCTTTCGAATAAACGATAGCGTTAGATTTAACGTACTTCGCTACTTTCCAGCAGAATAACGCATCTTTCAGCTCTTCAGCGGTTGGTTGACGCTTAGAAACTACTTTCAGGTCGTCTTCTGACACCATGCCTTGGTCGCGATCTTGAACTAATAGGCCGCCGTTAACGCGTTTCACGTCAAAACCTGTTGTCTTAGTTGTCCACTCACCACACTCAAGCAGGCGAAGGTTTTTCTTAGCCGCTACGATTGCTACTGCTTCAGCAGAAACAGATGGTGCAATGATAACTTCAACGAATTGACGCTCAGTGATAGCCGTTGCTGTTGCCGCGTCTAGTTCACGGTTGAATGCGATGATGCCGCCAAATGCAGATGTAGGGTCTGTTTTGAATGCGCGGTCGTAAGCTTCTAGGATATCTGTACCTAATGCTACACCACATGGGTTAGCGTGCTTAACGATCACACATGCTGGCTCGTTGAACTCTTTCACACACTCAAGCGCTGCGTCAGTGTCAGCGATGTTGTTGTAAGAAAGGGCTTTGCCTTGAATTTGGCGAGCAGTAGAAACAGATGCTTCTTCAGGGTTCGCTTCAACGTAGAATGCTGCTGCTTGGTGGCTGTTCTCACCGTAGCGCATGTCTTGCTTCTTCTCGAACTGTTGGTTGAACGTGCGAGGGAATTTGCTCTCTTCATCGCCTTCCTTGTTCGCGCCGTAGCTAGGAACCATAGTGCCGAAGTAGTTAGCGATCATGCCGTCGTAAGAAGCCGTGTGCTCAAATGCGGCGATAGCGAGGTCGAAGCGAGTCTCTAGGGTTAGAGATTGCTCGTTAGCGTCCATTTCAGTGACAACGCGCTCGTAGTCGTGTGCGTTTACAACGATCGTTACGTCTTTGTGGTTTTTCGCTGCAGAGCGAACCATTGTAGGGCCACCGATGTCGATGTTCTCAACAGCGTCAGCAAGGGTACAATCTTCTTTAGCAACGGTTTCTGCGAATGGGTATAGGTTTACAACAACCATATCGATAGGGTTGATACCGTGAGTTTCCATCACGTCATCATCTTGGCCACGACGGCCTAGAACACCACCATGAACTTTAGGGTGCAGAGTCTTAACACGGCCATCCATCATTTCTGGGAAACCAGTGTAGTCAGATACTTCTGTAACAGAGATGCCTTTTTCAGCAAGCAGGCGAGCAGTGCCACCGGTAGATAGGATATCTACACCACGGTTAGCAAGAGCTTGTGCAAATTCAACGATACCAGTTTTGTCTGATACGCTGATGAGAGCGCGGCGAATTGGACGAGCGTTATTCATGCTTCCATCTTCCTCAAATTCATGGGGTTAAAATAAAGATATTTGCCAAAAAAGAACTTGTTTCTATCTTCTTAGCGTGGATTATCTTAGATACCAGTAAGAGATAAAATATTGGCCAGTTTTGGTAAAGACCTTTTGGGTTAGTCTTATGATTAAGCTATAAGATAACCAACTCCAAATTTGATGGCGCAGATTCTAACTAATTTATTACAAAAAAGCTCGCGCAATCGTTTGGCATCTCAAAATTAATTATGAAAAGTGCCATTTCAGCCTGAAAAGTAACGATAAGGTTAATTGTGGAATGGACGGAACAGTAGGAAAAAACATGTTTCAGATAGGTGAATTAGCGAAACGATGTGGTGTGACAGCCGATACCTTACGATTTTATGAGAAGAATAACCTGATCGCGCCAGCCCGTCGCAGTGAGTCGGGTTATCGTCTATATGATGAAAATAACCAGAAACAGGTGACGTTTATTCTCAAATCTAAAGCGTTGGGACTGAGTCTGGACGAGATTAAAGAATTGCTTGAGATTCGTCTCGAAGCCACGCAGCACAGTTGCGCCGAAGTGAAATCAATTACCTCAGCAAAACTAGAGATGATCGATGAAAAGATTACCGAGTTAACCAAGATTCGCACGGCGCTTAAAAAGATTAATGATGCGTGTTGTGGCCACGTAGACGACGATGCAAGCCATTGTTCTATTCTGGCAGCCTTGGATTCAGCAAACGTTGATAAAGAGCGCTGCTGTCGCACTGGAGAGTAATCAGCCACCTATTACAGTTCTACAAGCCAAAAAAAAGCCAAACTCAAAAATGAGCTTGGCTTTCCATTCAATAAATTACGAAAGAACGATTAGTTCATGCCGTATTTTTTAAGTTTCTTGCGAAGAGTACCGCGGTTAATACCCATCATGGTTGCTGCGCGAGTTTGGTTACCGCGAGTGTACTGCATGATAGTGTCTAGTAGTGGCTGTTCAACTTCAGCTAATACTAATTCGTATAACTCGCTGACTTCTTGACCGTTTAATTGAGCAAGGTAATTTTTCAATGATGCTTTAACTGAGTCACGTAGTGGTTTCTGCGTGATTTGGTCTTGTGATGTAACTGTAGTTACTGTCAATGCTTCTGAAGTCAGATTTTGTTCGAACATATTCGGTCTAGCTCTTCTCGTAATTATGGTGCAACGTTATCAAAAAAACCTTCTAGCGCTTCAAGCTGCAGATCACCTGCTTCGAATGCGTTGAAGGTACGGCGAAACTCACTCGCTTGTTCATGTTCTTTTAGGTACCAACCCACATGCTTACGAGCAATTCGGGGGCCTAAAAACTCGCCATAAAACTCATGTAGAGCGTTCACATGACCAAGCATGATGTCTTTCACTTCCGAAATCGGGAGCGGGTCCATCGTGGTGCCGTTTTCCAAATAGTGTAGGATTTCGTTAAAAATCCAAGGACGTCCTTGGGCAGGTCGACCTATCATTAAAGCATCAGCACCGGTGTACTCCAGCACAAACTTCGCTTTTTCCGGGCTATCGATATCACCGTTAGCGATAACCGGAATAGATACTGCTTGTTTCGCTGCTTTAATGTGTTTGTACTCTGCCTCACCTTTGTACATACAAGCGCGAGTTCTCCCATGAAGGGCAAGAGCTTGTATGCCGCAGTCTTCGGCTATTTTCGCGATTTGAACACAGTTTCTGTTGTCTGTGTCCCAGCCTGTGCGCGTTTTCAACGTTACTGGAACGTCGACAGCATTTACCACCGCTTTCAGAATGTCTTCAATGAGTTCTGGATGCTGCAGTAGGGCTGAGCCCGCAAGCTTCTTATTCACTTTTTTGGCTGGACACCCCATGTTGATATCGATGATTTGCGCACCGTTATCGACATTAAATTGAGCAGCCTCGGCCATAAGCTGTGGATCTGCACCAGCGATTTGTACTGAACGAATGCCCGATTCGCCTTCATGTACCATACGCTGCTGAGACTTTGACGTTTTCCAAACTTTAGGATTGGAGGACATCATTTCACTGACTGCCATCCCCGCACCGTAACGAAGACACAACTCACGGAATGGTCTATCCGTTACGCCAGCCATAGGAGCGACGATTAGATTGTTCTTAAGTTGATAATTTCCGATTTTCAAAAATGTCATCACAGTTCTGTACCAGCAAGGGCGCGCATTTTACGCATTTTTTCGCTGCGTGAAAAGACTAATATTTGAGCATTTACAATTTGTTTTTGTAATTTGTTTAAATTTCAGTCAATTAGCGCTCAAAGTCTTACCTAGCCTTGCTTCTGACCTGAGATTCGACACCATTCTTGTTGTTCAATGATCGGATCAATGTGAAGCTCATCACGATAATAAGTCGCAACATCTTCCGCTTGTGTATCTAAAACACCCGACATCGCAAGTACACCATTTGGCTTAATTAGGCCTTTGATGATGCCTGAAAGGTCGCGTAATGGACCTGCAAGGATGTTGGCAACAACAACGTCAGCTAGCAAACCTTCCGGTTGATCTTGTGGTAGGAACACCTCTAGCTGCTCAGCAACACCATTGCGTTGTGCGTTGTCTTTTGAAGCAAGCAGAGCTTGAGGATCAATGTCGATCCCGATAACTTTTTCCGCGCCTAGTTTGATCGCAGCGATCGCTAAGATGCCTGAGCCACAACCGAAGTCGATCACGGTTTTGCCTGTCAGGTCTAAGCCTTCAAGCCACTCAAGACACAATGCTGTTGTTGGGTGAGTACCTGTACCAAATGCAAGACCAGGGTCTAGCATTACGTTTACAGCGTCAGGTTCAGGGATATCGCGCCAGCTCGGGCAGATCCATAAACGCTCACCAAACTTCATTGGGTGGAAGTTGTCCATCCATTCACGTTCCCAATCCTTGTCTTCAATTTGCTCTACTTTATGAGCAAAGTCTGCAGGGAACATGTTGCTTGCTTTAATCTGCGCTAGAACGACACCAGTATCAGTCTCAGCGTCGTAAAGCGCGAGAATGTCAGTATCACCCCAAAGGCGAGTTTCACCCGGCAGAGGCTCAAATACAGGGGTATCTTGTGCATCCAGGAAAGTTACGGAAAGAGCACCAGTCTCTTCCATTAACATGTCGCCGATTTGTTCGGCATTTTCATTGGTCGCATTAAGCTTGATTTGAATCCAAGGCATGGCTGCATCTTCTATATGAGAAAAATTGGATGGGGAGTCTAGCAGAAAATATGAGCAAATTCATCAAAACCCCACGCATTATCATGGGGATTTTAGCTTGCCTTTTCCGGAGCACTAAAAACAAAAATGCTCACCGAAGTGAGCATTTTTTAGTGTTCTATAGCGAACTCATTACGGAAGGCTAGCTTCTATTGTAGACCAAGCTTCTTCTCAAGATAGTGGATGTTTGCACCACCGTGTTGGAAGTTTTCGTCGTTCATAATAGCCAATTGAAGTTCAGTATTAACGTTAATACCTTCAACAATCATCTCACCCAATGCGTTCTTCATACGAGCGATAGCGACATCACGGTTTTCACCGTAAGTGATCAGCTTACCAATCATTGAATCGTAGTGTGGTGGTACTGTGTAGCCAGTATAGATGTGAGATTCCCAACGAACACCCATACCACCTGGAGCATGGAAGCGCGTGATCTTACCTGGAGATGGTAGGAAACGAACTGGATCTTCCGCGTTGATACGACATTCGATTGAGTGGCCGCGCAGCTTAATATCATCCTGTGTGAATGATAGAGGCTGACCAGCAGCAATGCGAAGTTGCTCTTTCACTAGGTCGATACCCGTTACCATTTCAGTAATCGTGTGCTCAACCTGGATACGAGTGTTCATTTCGATGAAGTAGAACTCACCGTTCTCGTATAGGAATTCAAATGTACCTGCGCCGCGGTAACCAATCTCAAGACATGCACGAGTACAACGGTCACCGATGTACTTACGCATCTCTTCAGTGATACCTGGTGCTGGCGCTTCTTCCACAACTTTCTGGTGACGACGCTGCATTGAACAGTCACGCTCACCTAGGTGGATAGCATTGCCTTGGCCATCTGCAAGCACTTGTACTTCAATGTGACGTGGGTTTTCTAGGAATTTTTCCATGTAAACCATGTCGTTATTGAAACATGCTTTTGCTTCAGCACGAGTCATTGCGATAGCTTCTGTTAGTTCTTTTTCAGTACGAACAACACGCATACCACGACCGCCGCCGCCGCCAGATGCCTTGATGATTACAGGGAAACCAATGCGCTTAGCGTGCGCTTTGTTTTTCACTTCATCATCATCAAGAGGGCCGTCAGAGCCCGGTACACAAGGTACGCCAGCTTTCTTCATTGACGTGATAGCTGACACTTTGTCACCCATCATGCGAATGGTTTCAGCTTTAGGGCCAACGAAGATAAAACCACTGCGCTCTACCTGTTCTGCAAAATCTGCATTTTCAGATAGGAAGCCGTAGCCAGGGTGGATAGCGACTGCACCCGTTACTTCAGCAGCGCTGATGATACGAGGGATGTTTAGGTAGCTATCGATACCACGAGCTGGACCGATACAAATGGTTTCGTCTGCAAGCAGTACGTGCTTAAGATCGCGGTCAGCTGTTGAGTGAACAGCTACTGTTTTGATGCCAAGCTCTTTACATGCTCGCAGAATACGCAGTGCAATTTCACCACGGTTCGCGATTACTAATTTATCTAACATAATGAGTGCTCTCTATTATTCGATAATTACTAGAGCTTGGTCGAATTCTACTGGTTGACCGTCTTCAACTAGGATAGCCGTTACAACACCAGATTTATCAGCTTCGATTTGGTTCATCATTTTCATTGCTTCAACGATACATAGCGTTTCGCCAGCAGTTACAGATTGACCAACCTTAACGAATGGTTTTGCATCTGGGCTTGGAGCGCCGTAGAAAGTACCAACCATTGGAGAAAGAACTTGGTGACCAGCTGGAACCGCAGGAGCTGCTGCTTCTGCTGCTACAGGTGCCGCCGCAGGTGCTGCTGCTACAGGAGCTGGAGCCGCTGCATATTGAATAGGCGCTGCAGATACAGGGCTGTTACGACTGATTCGTACTGACTCTTCACCTTCAGAGATCTCTAGCTCAGAAATACCAGACTCTTCAACCAATTCGATTAGCTTTTTGATTTTGCGAATATCCATTGTTTCTTTCTCTTTATCTGTTGATTGAACTTACTCTTTGACTGAGTAGGTTAGTAATAGTTCGTTGTTTTTATTTACTTTGCGTTGAGCTTGTTGAGCGCAGCCGTCAAAGCAAATTGATAACCTTGGGCACCTAAGCCACAAATCACACCTTCTGCTTTATCAGATAGATAAGAGTGGTGACGGAATGGTTCACGTGCGTGAACATTCGATAGATGAACCTCAATAAATGGGATAGCAACACCAAGTAGTGCATCACGCAACGCCACACTGGTATGTGTAAAGGCCGCTGGGTTGATAATAATGAAATCAACATTTTGATAAGCACTATGGATAGCTTCAATCAGTTCATACTCACGATTTGACTGTAAGTGAGACAGCTCAACATCTTGTGTTTTCGCTTGCTCGGTCAAAGAGCTAATAATCTGGTCAAGTGTTTGAGAACCGTAGTGTGCAGGCTCTCTAAGGCCTAACAGGTTAAGGTTTGGGCCATTTAAAACTAGAATGCGAAACTTTGTAGACATTGTGGGGCTATCTTCCTTTATCGTGTTTACGAATGTGAATGTTGCCATTTTATTGAAAATTTGGGGTTAATTTCCAGTAAGAAAAACCCAAATTTAAAAATTAGAACCAGATTATAGCTAATTCAGCGCAAATCGCAGCAATTTACTGGTCTAATCTCCTATAAGTACGGCATGAAATTGTTATCAACTTAACAAAAAACCGCGATTGCCTTAATTTTATCGAAGATATTTGAGATCAAGATCAGCCATAAAAAAACCGCCACATAGGTGACGGTTTATTAATGGCTGTTTTAAACAGTGATAAGCTAATGTGACGGGTTGCTTATGCCAGTTCTGCTTTCTCAGCAATCAGCTTATCAACTACGCTTGGGTCTGCCAGTGTCGACGTATCGCCTAGGTTGCCAGTATCGCCTGTGGCAATCTTACGTAGGATACGACGCATGATTTTGCCTGAACGAGTTTTTGGCAAAGAATCTGTCCAATGCAGTACATCTGGTGTTGCGATTGGGCCAATCTCTTTACGTACCCAGTCTTTCACTTCTTTATGAAGCTCTGCGGTTGGGAACTCACCATCATTCAACGTGATGTAAGCGTAAATTGCTTGGCCTTTAATATCATGAGGAATGCCCACAATCGCTGCCTCTGCAATCTTATCGAATGCTACTAGTGCCGATTCAATCTCAGCGGTACCCATACGGTGACCTGATACGTTAAGCACGTCATCCACACGGCCCGTAATCCAGTAATAACCGTCTTCATCACGACGAGCACCATCACTCGTAAAGTACATGCCTTTAAAGGTTGAGAAGTAAGTCTGTTCAAAACGGTCATGATCGCCATGTACGGTACGCATTTGGCCTGGCCAAGAGTCAAGAATCACAAGGTTGCCGTCTGTTGCACCCTCAATGATGTTACCCATGTTATCAACAAGCGCTGGTTGCACACCGAAGAATGGACGAGTCGCTGAACCTGGTTTTAAGTCCGTTGCGCCTGGCAATGGTGAGATTAAGATACCGCCCGTTTCTGTTTGCCACCATGTATCGACAATCGGAGACTGCTCATTACCAATTGTTTTGTAATACCACTCCCACGCTTCAGGGTTGATAGGCTCACCTACCGAACCCATGACTCTTAGGCTGTCACGAGAAGTACCTTCAACCGCTTCATTGCCTTTTGCCATTAGGGCACGAATCGCCGTTGGTGCAGTATAAAGAATATTAACTTGATGCTTATCGACCACTTCACTCATGCGGCTTGTGTTCGGGTAATTCGGCACGCCTTCAAACAGAATGGTTTTTGCACCATTGGCAAGTGGACCGTAGACAAGGTAAGTGTGACCAGTAATCCAGCCCACATCTGCTGTACACCAGAAGGTTTCGCCTTCTTGGTAGTCGAATACGTATTTGAAGGTCATGGCTGCATAAACAAGGTAGCCACCTGTGGTGTGCATAACACCTTTCGGTTTACCTGTAGAGCCTGACGTATAAAGGATGAATAGTGGGTCTTCTGCGTTCATCTCTTCTGGTGGGCAATCTGCCGATACATTTGCGATAGCATCATGCCACCACACATCGCGGTGTTCGTGCCAAGCAACATCACCGCCGGTGCGTTTGAATACAACAACCTTCTCGATGTTCTTTACTTCAGGGTTAGTCAGTGCTTCATCGACGTTTTTCTTCAGTGGAACAGCACGGCCGCCACGCACGCCTTCATCGGCAGTGATAACGACTTTAGAATTTGAATCGATAATACGACCAGACAGAGCTTCTGGTGAGAAACCACCAAATACGACTGTGTGAACCGCACCGATACGGGTACATGCCAGCATGGCTACTGCAGCTTCTGGTACCATTGGCATGTATAAACAAACCACATCACCTTTGCGTACACCTTGCTCTTTTAGAGCATTTGAAAACAGGCACACTTCTTTGTGTAGTTCATTAAAAGTTAGCGTTTTGTCATCAGCCGGGTCATCGCCTTCCCAGATAATAGCGACTTCATCACCGCGCTCAGCAAGGTGGCGGTCGATACAGTTGGCTGAAACGTTAAGCGTGCCATCTTCAAACCAGCGAATGTCAATGTGGCCAGGGTCGAAAGAGGTGTTTTTTACCTGTGTGAAAGGCTTAATCCAATCAACGATTTTTCCGTGTTCACCCCAAAAGCCTTCAGGGTCAGAAACAGATTGCTGGTACATGGCTAGGTAAGTGTCATTATCCGCGTGTGTGGTTGATTTAATATTTTCTTTTACCGGATAAACGTGGGCTTCACTCATTGCATCTCTCCTTGTGCCTACATTCCTAATGAACTGGCAACTTCCTTTGTGTTCAGTTTCTAGGTCTATTACAGAACCGTCGTTGTGCTATCACTCTCGGCTAGGACGGCGATTTCCACAATTAGACTTTAGGATGAGACGCCGCTTTTCACTTAAAAAATAGCGAGTTAAGTTCATTTTTGAGAGATTGCTCTCTATGTGGAAAGGCAGTAGTTGAATTAGGTATACGAAGAGTTGAAGCGCGGTAAGTCGCCGTGCTTTAGGCGAACAAAAATCAGCGCAGCGGAGATAGCATCTTGTAATGCATCATGTTTATTGACCGGGATAGGTAAATCGAGCTGACGACAGATGGCATCGATACTGAGGTCAAAATAGGCATTGGGTAGCTGCCTTTCGAGTTTGTCTTGGTAGAGCTGGCTCACTTCGATTAATCGGTTAGGCAGTGGAAATCCCAGCTGTTTTAAACAGGCACGGTCGAGAATCTTTTTATCATAGCGGATGTGATAGCCGACTAAAGGACGATTTCCGATGAAGTTCAGTAGCTCAATTAGAGCTTGTTTCTCTTCTATACCGTGCTTTAGATCTTGATGGCGAATGCGGTGGATTTTGATGGAATTACAATCGAGTGACTGAGGGGCTCTGAGTCGAACTTCAAAAGGTTGGCTGGTAATGATTCGGTTACCGATGATCTTTGTCGCGGCAATAGTGACTAATTCCGCCTGATTAGGGTCGAGGCTGGTGGTTTCACAATCGAGCGATACATATTCATTATGCGTAGGCGTAGCAAACAGAGGCTGATAATGAGAGCCTTTGAGCTTGTGATGCCAGTAATAACGAACCAATCTATTCATCGTTCAGCCGCCTAATCTCTTATCTGATAGTGGTAACCTAGCCATTGCTTGAATTTCTTCACCACATGTAGGCTATGACGAAGCAGATCTCTGTCTGCTCGCTCCATCAGTTTGACGTTGATCTTGTTGCTGCTGTGCTGCTGAGAAAGCCTTTGGGCTAAGCGCCACTTAAAGAATTGTTTGAGAGCTTCACTGAGATTGTCTGCGGTGCTTTGCTCTAATACCTTCTTGCTGACCAGCTGCTCAATGCGTTCGAAGGTGTTGTTGACCGTGACACCATGCTCAAGACAGAGCGCTCTCACACCATGCACAATAGGGAAAATGCCGCCTTGTTTGATATCGAGCCCTGATTTGGATTTTTTTACATTACCAAACAGGGTGAGGGGAACCGAGAAGTTCAGAGCAGGGCGGCAGAATTCAGTCAGAATCAATTCCTGTCCGAGCATCAAATCACTGAGGTGTTGTTTTACTGGTTTTAATAACTCTCTGTTACCCGCAACGGCGTGTGCATCCGCCATGATAGCAATATCCATCACGGTGTCTGGCGTGGCTTTTTTTACCCAACGGGTGAGCGTTTGTTTCCACTCTTTTTCTGAATGTACCCATTTCGGGTTGTTGACCATCACATTGCCCGGGCACAGTGGATAGCCCAATTGCTGCAGTGTGTGGGTGAGATCGTTCATGGCACTTTGGCATTGATGCCACTCCAAGCCATCTTGAATTATTAGCGCGTTGTCTTGATCGGTTTTGAGAATCTGTTCTCCACGGCCTTCGGAACCCAACACGATTAGGCAGCAATGATTATGCAGTGCAGGTGGGATCACCAACTCAAAAGCCTTCTCTATGATCTGTTCATTAACAGCAGAAATCAGCTCCATGATAAAGCGTGTGCGAATCCCGTTACTGAGCAAGCTCTCGACCAGTTGACGCTGTTTGTTAGAGGCCATTGACAACTCTTCAATGCTGGTGGCTCGCGCAATACGCAAAGTAAGAACGTGAGAGTGAGTGGAGAATGCACTGAGGATCTGTGTCATGTCCACCATGCCAACCGCATTTAGACCATCACAAACCATCAACCTTTTTACTCGATTTCTGGTCATGGTGATCATGGCGTTAAACAAGAAGTCGCCTTGATTTACGTGCATCACCGGAAACGTCGCGATCTTGCCGACGGGCGCATCCAGTGGGAAATTATCGAGCATCACAGCATGCAATAAATTGGTTCGAGTGACGATTCCATACGGTAAGGAACATGATGATCCAAAAGCTTTTGGATCATCATGTTCCAAATGAATCAGAGCTGAGTCCAACCCTCGTTCTTTAAGGGTTTGAGTGACTTGGTTGATAGGCTGGTTCGGTTCAAGTATCAGTGGTGGGTGATAGATAGAGTCATCCACTTTGGTCAATATGAACTCGGCTAGATTCTGCTGTTGTTGGGCGGCTTCGATCAGTGCTTTACGTGTTGATAGGTTACTATCAAAGTAGGCGGCGAATTGGCCATTGGCGTGGTAAAGCTCGAGAAAAATATCAGTGGGCAGCAGATAACTTAATGTATCTTCGAGCGCGATATATTGGTGTTTGGTGTGAGGTTCAAATTGGCTGCGCACATCAAAAATATCGTCATTGGCATAGTGTGCGTAAATCTCGCCATCACTGCTCGCGCGCTCTTCAACAGCCCCTTTGATCAAAATGTGCAGGTGTCGGCTCGGCCTATCGGCTTCCAGTATTACTTCTTGAGAGCGGTAATACACCACGTCTAATGAAGAGCGCAGCTTCAACTGTTCGGTGTCGGACAGGCTATCGAAGGGTGGGTGCTGCATATTAAATTTGTCAGGCATAAGCATCACAAGAAGAAATGGGAGTCTTTAATCAGTCTGACAAAATACCAGCGAAGCTCCAGACGACTTTAGTCTAAATGCGAGTATGGGTATCGATGAGCCTGAGATATCTCGTTGAAATGCGATATCCAAGTAAATTGAATATAGGAATAGCATCCCAGTAATAATTCCCTTTTTCATCGTATGCGAGATAGGCATAATTGGTGCTGCCTTTTTCCGCACACTTTATAGGTTATTTATGTTTAGCCCTTCACCCTATGGCTGGATCTCTCAGTATTTTCTTGGTTTCTTTTTTGCGTATGGCGTGTACTTGCCATTTTGGGCGTTGTGGTTTGAAGACCAAGGCGTGTCTGCTGGTGATATTGGTGTATTGATTGGTATCGGCTTTGCGACGCGTTGTGTGGCCAATCTAGTGATTACGCCACGTATCCATAAAGTTGAACACTTGATGCCAGCTTTACGCTGTTTGAGTTTCGCCGCGCTGTTGTTTGTAGGCTTCCACTTTTTCACGGGTGGCAGTTTTATACTGATGTTGCTGGCAACGGTACTGTTTAACCTGTGTTGTGGGCCGATCATTCCTCTTTCTGACGCAATGGCTAACCATTACAGTCGTCTTAAGATGCTCGACTACGGCCGAACTCGCCTTTGGGGTTCGGTTGCTTTTATCGCGGGTTCAACCGTGGTTGGTTATCTAGTGGCTGAATTCGGCACTGACATGATTTTGTATACAGCGCTTGCCGGTGTGTTGTTGTCGTTGATTCTTGCGATGAGAAATCCCAATGTGATGCCAGTAACACAATCTGAGCAACAAGCGGTGCGACCAAAACTAGGTGAGTTACTGCGCGAGTCGTCAGTGGTGAAATTTTTAGCCTTGATGGCACTGTTGCAAGGTAGCCATGCGGCTTACTACAGCTTTAGTGCAATTTATTGGAAAGAAGCCGGTCACTCAGAAGCGATCATCGGTTATTTGTGGAGCCTTGGTGTTGTCGCTGAGGTGGCCGTATTTGCGTTAAGTAAGCGCTTATTCTCTGGTTGGTCACTGCGTACTCTGTTCGTGGTAGCGGCAATTGGGGTGATGGCTCGTTGGGGTATTACCGCGTCTACCACAGCGATTTTCGCACTGGTTACGGTGCAGCTGCTGCATGGTGTGACGTTTGCTATGGCACACATCGCAGCGATTCAATACATCCAATCTGAAGAACAGAACAAGATGGTTGCGCTACAAGCTCTCTATAATGCGATTCCATTGGGTGCATTTATCGCACTAATGACCACCTTAAGTGGTTGGGGATATGAGCTTTGGGGTGCCAATATCTTCTGGGGTATGGCCGCAATGGGCGCACTTGCACTGTTCATTAAGGTTGATGAAAGAAGTTCAGTCGTTGAGGTTAATCAAACAGCCTCAGCTCAATCTGATGCTCAGAATTAAAGCCTAAAGCACAGAATTTAAGCGATGCGATTGAGTTAAACGCACTTCCCTAGTTAAATGAAACCTCTCCCTTATGGAGAGGTTTTTTTATGGATGAAAAAGGGTTTTTAATGCAAGGATGGATAGTAATTCCAGTCTCTTTAGCCTATTTGGGCGTGTTGTTTTTGATCGCTTGGTATGGAGACAGGCAAGTTCGTTGGCTATCACGCTGGCGTCCATGGATCTATAGCCTTTCTATTGCGGTGTATTGTACCTCTTGGACCTTTTATGGAACGGTCGGGCAGGCGAGCAATAACCCATGGTCCTTCTTGCCCATCTACCTTGCCCCTATTTTAGTTTTCACGTTGGGATGGCGGATCTTAGCTCGGCTGATCCTCATCGCCAAGCGTGAACACATCACCTCTATTGCCGACTTTATCGCGGCTCGTTATGGAAAATCTCAAGGCTTAGCGGTGGCGGTGACCATTATCGCTGTGGTTGGCATTCTTCCTTATATCGCCCTGCAATTGCGCGGTATTACCATGGGCTTAGATATTGTTGCGCCAAACCTAGCCACTGATTTTGGTTATCAGGACTATCACGTCTCTTGGTTTGTGGTCGGTGCATTGGCCATTTTTACGATGCTGTTTGGCACGCGACACATCGATAACACTGAACACCACCGTGGCATGATGATGGCTGTAGCGTTTGAATCCATCGTTAAGCTCGCGGCATTTTTGATTGTTGGCTTGTTCATCATGTACCTGGCGGTGAGCAGTGACAAAATCGACCTGCTTGATGTAGCGGCTTCCACCTACGAATCGCCGAATATTCCGACCTTAATTATTCATACCGTTTTAACCATGTTGGCGATTGTCTGTCTGCCGCGCCAATTCCACACCATGGTGGTTGAGAACGAACGTCCTCAAGATTTGCATACTGCTCGCTGGCTGTTTCCGCTTTACCTGATTTTGATGGGACTGTTCGTGCTGCCAATTGCTTGGGCAGGACAAGGGTTGCTCACTGACATGCCGGCTGATACTTACGTTATCAGCGTGCCAATGGCAGAAGGTGCGAATCACATTGCTTTGTTAGCTTTCCTCGGAGGTACTTCGGCAGCGAGTGGCATGGTGATTGTATCGACCATCGCATTAGCGATCATGGTATCAAATGATTTAGTGATGCCATTGCTGCTGCGCCGTATGCGTCTAACCCAAAGAACACATCGACATTTTTCTGGCCTGTTACTGGTGATTCGACGCGGGTTAATTTTGCTGCTGTTACTTGGTGCTTGGTTGTTTTATCAGGCCCTCGATACTATCCATTCATTGTCGGCGATTGGCTTTCTTTCTTTTGCTGCGATTGCTCAGTTCGCTCCTGCATTAATTGGTGGATTGTACTGGCGTCCCGGAAACCGAAAGGGTGTCTATGTCGGTTTGCTTGTCGGTTCGGTGATCTGGCTGATTACCCTGATGAGTCAAACCAGCATGCTAGCGGGCGATAGCGAAAGTAACTTACTGCTTTGGATTATCACGCCGCCAGAACTGCTGAGAAGTTGGGATGTTAGCAGCTCCAATTGGGGCATAGTGCTGAGTATTTTACTCAATACCTTGTGCTATGCCGTGGTCTCTATGACGACCAGACCAAGCCTAAGTGAGCGCTTACAATCGGCAGCATTTGTTGGTACACCACTGCCTGAAAATGAGAACATCAGCCTCTATCAGAACCGTGTGACAGTCGCAGAATTAGAGATGTTGGCATCGCGTTTTGTGGGTCGAAAGCGAGCGAAAAGCGCCTTACACAGCTATTGGCAACAACACGGCCAGCCGTTACTTCCTAATCAACAAGCACCTGCAAGCCTGATTAGACATGCAGAGCGCGTGCTTGCTGGGGTGTTTGGTGCTTCGTCTGCTAAGTTAGTACTCACTTCTGCTTTACAAGGCAGAAACATGCAGCTTGAAGAGGTTGCGACTATCGTTGATGAAGCCTCTGAGCTGTACGACTTCAGTCGTGGTTTACTGCAAGGTGCGATTGAACATATTGGCCAAGGTATTGCAGTAATCGACAAACAAATGAGGCTGGTGGCGTGGAATCAACGTTACTTAGAACTGTTTGAGTTCCCTGCTGGCTTGATTCAGGTTGGTCGACCCATTTCAGATGTGATTCGCCATAATGCTGAGCAAGGTTTGTGTGGTCCTGGCGACCCGGAAGATCACGTTCGCCGCCGTGTTTATCACCTTGAACAAGGCACCCGACATACTTCTTCTCGTATTCGTCCTGATGGTCGAGTGATTGAAGTGCAAGGTAACCCGATGCCAAGTGGTGGCTTTGTGATGAGCTTTACCGACATCACGGTATTCCGACAAGCAGAGCAAGCGCTAAAAGATGCTAACGAAAGCTTGGAATCGAGAGTGCATGAACGAACTCAAGAACTCGAGAAGCTTAACCATCGCTTGGTAAAGGCGACGCAAATCTCTGATCAAGAATCACAATCCAAGAGTCGTTTTCTTGCGGCTGTGAGTCACGATTTGATGCAGCCATTAAATGCTGCTCGCTTGTTTGCTTCTTCGCTATCTGAGGTCGCCAAAGAACAAGAGGTCAAACAGCTTTCTTCTCATATCGAAAGCGCGCTTGGTGCGGCTGAAGATCTGATTGGTGATTTATTGGATATCTCGCGCTTGGAATCCGGCAAGTTAGAAACCAACATTCATGCGATTGCCGTGCATGATGTACTAACCAATTTGAATGCGGAATTTAGCGCTTTAGCGATACAACAAAAAATCCAGTTTCAAATGATCCCGTCGTCATTGTTCATTCATTCTGATCCTAAGTTATTAAGACGCGTGATTCAGAACTTTTTAACTAATGCGTTTCGCTATAACCCTGAAGGAAAAGTGGTACTTGGTGCGAGACGAGTGAATGGCCAGGTTCGAATCGATGTGTGGGATAACGGAACCGGTATCGATGAAGACAAGCAACAAGAGATCTTCGAAGAATTTACTCGTGGTAGCCAAGTGCGTGCTGATCAGGGGTTAGGGCTAGGATTAGCCATCTCCAAAGGTATTGCCCATGTGCTTGGTCACCAAATATCGATGCGTTCATGGCCGGGTCAAGGCAGTGTCTTCTCCATCACCTTAGCGAGAGCTGAAAAGGTGGCTCCGGTTGTACAAGCTTCGACGCCAATGGCGACCAGTGATATCGAGCACTTGAAAATATTGTGTGTCGATAATGAACGAGAGATTTTAGTCGGTATGGAGAACTTGATTGGTCGTTGGGGTTGTGAGGTTAAGACAGCCGTTGATCTAGTTGAAAGTTTGAAGTGCCTAGATGATGGTTGGCAGCCGGATGTGATTTTCTCTGATTATCGTTTGGATAATGGTCGAACTGGACTCGAAGTCCTGCAGCAGTGTCGTTTACGTCTTGGGGATTCTTTTGAAGGGGTCATCATCAGTGCTGATAGAACCGATGACATGCTGGCAGCGATAAAAGCCAATAGCTTCAGCTTTATCGCTAAACCCGTCAAGCCGCTAAAACTCAGAGCGGTCTTAAATCGGGTGAGCTAATTAATGAACGGATGTAGAAAAGGCCTCGGATGAGGCCTTTTTTGTTTCAGTAAGGATTGTTAGTTCTTATTTTCTTGCTAACTAGCCTGCGATTCCACCCTGCGTCAGTGTGGTTGGATCAAGAAGCTTGCTGAGTTCTTCTCGGCTAAGGTCGGTTTCTCTTTCCGCAACATCAAGAATCGGTAAGCCTTCTTTGTAGGCCTTCTTGGCAATATCCGCCGCTTTGAGGTAACCAATTACAGGGTTTAGGGCTGTCACGAGAATTGGATTCTTTGACAGCGCTAAATCGAGATTGTCTTGGCGCACGGTGAAGGTAGCTATCGCTTTATCAGCCAGTGCGACTGAGCTGTTGGCTAACAACTCTATGCTTTCTAGAACGTTATGAGCAATAACTGGCAGCATCACATTCAATTGGAAGTTACCCGATTGGCCAGCAATCGTAATGGTGGTGTCATTACCAATCACTTGCGCCGCCGCCATGGCTGCAGCCTCTGGAATCACAGGGTTGACCTTTCCTGGCATGATAGACGAGCCCGGTTGCAGTGCTTGTAACTCAATCTCCCCTAAGCCAGCCAGCGGTCCGGAGTTCATCCAACGAAGATCGTTTGAGATCTTCATGATCGCAACTGCTGCAGTTTTAAGCTGACCAGAAAACGCAACGATTGCGTCTTGACTGCTGAGGTTAAAAAAGAAGTTTTCACTCGAGGTAAAACTGATCTTTGTCGATTGAGACAGGTTACTCGCAAACTTATCGGCAAAGCGTGGGTCGGCATTGATGCCCGTACCTACCGCTGTGCCACCTTGAGCAAGCGCCTTGATTGCTGGCAAACTGCTTTCAATGGCTTGCTTGGCGTGTTCAATCTGGAACTTCCAACCACCAAGCTCTTGAGCAAAGGTAATCGGCATCGCATCCATTAGGTGAGTACGACCTGTTTTTACTACCTCAGCAAGCTCTTGCTGTTTAACGGTAAGTGCTGCAGAAAGGTGAGTTAATGCAGGCAACAATTTGTTTTCTGTCATCAAAGCAACGCTCACTTGGATCGCCGTTGGCACGACATCGTTACTGCTTTGACCCATGTTGACGTGATCATTGGGGTTCACGTCGCCTTGTAAGCTTCTTGAAGCGAGCGTGGCAATGACTTCGTTGGCATTCATGTTGGAGCTAGTACCTGAGCCCGTTTGGTAAACATCAATAGGGAATTGCTCGAGGTGTTTAGCCTCAATGATCTCTTGGCTTGCTTCGGCAATTGCGTTCGCAATATCACCTTCTAATAAGCCTAATTGAGCGTTGGTATCGGCGGCGGCTTGCTTAATTAACGCCAGTGCTTGAATAAAGCTGGTTGGCATCTTGTGCGAACTAAACGCAAAGTTATCCGCGGCACGTTGAGTTTGTGCCTGGTATAGCGCATCGGCAGGAACTTTAACTTCGCCCATGCTGTCTTTCTCAATCCGAAATTCTTGGGTCATGTTCTATCCTTGTTAGCCAAGTGGGGCTTGGACTTGTTGTAGTGTCTGGCTGATATTCAAAAAACGCGCTTGGCCGTGCGGTTGCTGGCGGTAGTGGCGTTTTAAATAAAATAGTGGAGAGTGAATAGAGTCTAGGCAGATATGACGAAAGGCGAAACTGTGGTCAGGAGACTCAATCGCTTCAATTAAATGAAAGAAAACTTGGCGTAGGTACAGTTCACACAACAGGATATTTTCTTGAGCGGCATGCTTTTCATAGTAAGCCGAAAGCGTGAGTGCGCATTCGATATAGTCTCGAATCACAAACGGTTCGTTACCTTGAACTTGCTCTAATGAAGTAAAGCGATCCTGTGCTTTGTAAAATCTCGAATAGAGAACCTGCTGCTCTTTCATCATCATTTGCATCTCTTTAATGGATGTTAATGATAATTATTATCAAATGAGAATTTAAAAACAACCCTTTCTTTAGTCTTTTTATAAAATGGCAGGAAAAAAGAAAAGCCGATACATAAAGTATCGGCTTTCTTGAGTCAGTACCTAATCCCTACAATGTAAGTACTGATTCATTTTCTAAGTACTTCTTATCCTAGTCACTAAGTCACGAGCTTCTTAGTGGTCGTGAGCTTCACCAGCACCTTTAGGATAACGGATAGACTCAACCATCTCTTGTACATCTTCAGGAACTTCAGCGGTCACTTTGTTCACTGCAATTGATACTACAAAGTTTAGACACATACCTAGCGTACCGATGCCTTCTGGGCTGATACCAAACCACCAATTTTCCGGTGTGCTTGCTGCTGGGTTAATGAACTTGAAGTAGATGATGTAGCTTGCTGTGAAGGCAATACCTGACAACATACCTGCAATAGCGCCTTCCTTGTTCATCTTCTTGTAGAAGATACCTAGGATGATGGCAGGGAAGAAGGATGCTGCGGCTAAGCCGAAGGCAAACGCTACTACCTGAGCTACGAAACCTGGTGGATTAATACCTAAGTAACCAGCACCGACAATCGCGACCATGGCTGCCAAACGAGCGGCTAACAGCTCCTGCTTGTCGGTCATGTTTGGTCTAAATCCTTTCTTCAACAAGTCATGTGAAATCGACGTTGAGATTACCAATAGTAGACCTGCGGCTGTTGATAGTGCGGCTGCTAGGCCACCGGCTGCGAGTAGTGCTACAACCCAGTTAGGTAGTTTTGCTAGCTCTGGAGAAGCCAGTACGATGATGTCACGGTTAATCTTCATCTCGTTGCGTTCATCGCCCGAGTAGAACATTTTGCCATCGCCGTTCTTATCTTCCCAACCTACTAGGCCCGTGCTTTCCCAGTTTTTATACCAGCTTGGTGCGTCTGCTGCTGCGACACCTTGCATGTCAGGACCGTTAATCGTTTCAATCATGTTTACACGAGCGAACGCTGCAACGCCGGGTGCTGTTGTGTATAGTAATGAGATGAACAGTAGTGCCCAACCCGCTGAGATACGAGCATCACGTACTTTTGGTACTGTGAAGAAACGAATGATTACATGTGGAAGACCCGCAGTACCGACCATTAGAGCTGCACAGATGAAGAATACATCCACCATGCTCTTGTTACCTTCGGTATAGGCGGTAAATCCGAGCTCTTCGGTTAGGCCATCCAGTTTATCAAGAAGATAAACATCCGTGCCAGATAGCGTTGAACCCATACCAACTTGTGGAAGTGGGTTACCCGTCATCATGATTGAGGTAAAGATTGCTGGAACAAGAAAGGCGAAAATGAGGACACAGAATTGAGCTACCTGCGTATAAGTGATGCCTTTCATGCCACCCAGTACTGCGTAGAAGAACACAATACCCATACCAATGATGATGCCTAGGTTAATATCAACTTCTAGGAAACGAGAGAATACAACGCCAACACCACGCATCTGGCCTGCAACGTACGTAAATGATACGAAGATTGCACAGAATACCGCTACCATACGTGCTGTTTTCGAGTAGTAACGTTCACCGATGAAATCAGGAACCGTAAACTGACCGAACTTACGTAGGTAAGGTGCTAAACATAGCGCAAGTAGTACGTAACCACCTGTCCAACCCATTAGGTAAACCGCACCGTCGTAACCAACGAATGAGATGATACCTGCCATTGAGATGAACGATGCTGCCGACATCCAGTCAGCGGCTGTTGCCATGCCGTTTGCTACTGGGTGTACGCCGCCGCCAGCAACGTAGAATTCACTCGTTGTTCCAGCGCGAGCCCAGATTGCGATGCCGATATATACTGCGAAAGTAATACCGACGAGAATAAACGTCCAAGTTTGAATATCCATGTTCTAGCCTCTAGTCTTCCTGTACGTTGTATTTTTTGTCCAGCTTATTCATGCGAACAACGTAAATAAATATCAACGCCACGAAGGTATAAATTGAACCTTGTTGAGCGAACCAAAAACCTAGCTTAAATCCGCCAAATTGAATGGTATTGAGGACATCCACAAATAAGATGCCAGCGCCGTAAGACACCACAAACCATATTGCGAGTAGTGTTCCCATTATTCCCAAGTTTTCCTTCCAGTAGGCTTGAGCATGTTCCGTAGATTCGAACGCCATTGCCTTCTCCTTTATTCCGTTTTCGTAGAAACCGTTTTTGTGAAACCGTTTTGTAAAATAGCGTGTTAACGTAATGTTACGATTTAGAATGTAGCAAGGATAAGTCAAGGGATCTGTGCAACTTTAGTCGGGATGGTATTAGCGCTAATGTACTGAAATATGGGAGCTAGGAGACATAACCATAGAAAAATGTGATGTTACAGTATTGTTAAATTAGCCAAAGGTCTAACAAAAAGGGATGAATTAGACTGCGAGTCATAAAATTTAACAACTAAATGACCGAGAAACGGTATTTAGCTCTGCTTATGACACGAAGCGAAACATAAGTTTGTTATAGTAACTAAGGCACTTTCACCGACCGTGCCTTGCTAAACGGCAGAAGATCAACAGGCTTAAAGCTCGGATTTTATTCTTTGGGGGAACGAATTGGACGCAATAACCATTAACCACTTATTCTTGACTGGTGCCGTACTCATCGCCATCAGCGTGCTTTTCTCACAAGTGTCCTCTCGATTGGGCGTTCCTATTCTTTTGATCTTTTTGTTCGTTGGTATGTTAGCGGGTGAAGATGGACCCGGTAATATTCATTTCGATGATTACTCACTGACTTACTTGGTGAGTAACCTTGCGCTTGCTGTGATTCTGTTGGATGGCGGTATGCGAACCAAGGTGGCGAGCTTCAAGGTCGCTTTCTGGCCTTCGCTCTCGCTGGCGACGATAGGTGTCGCATGTACAGCAACCTTAACCGGATTAATGGCGGCTTGGCTGTTTGACTTGTCATTAATGCAGGGCATCTTGGTCGGGGCGATTGTTGGTTCAACCGATGCGGCAGCGGTATTCTCTTTGCTGAAAGGGCAGAGTCTCAATGAGCGTGTGGGTTCAACTCTAGAGATCGAATCAGGCACTAACGACCCAATGGCAGTCTTCCTGACGGTGACCTTAATTGCGCTGTTAGGTAACCCTGACGCAGAGATGGGAATGAACTTCCTACTGCAAAGTTTTGCGATGCAGTTTGGTATCGGTACTCTTGTTGGTATCGGCGGCGGCTGGGTTCTATGGAGCTTAATCAATCGAGTACAGCTGGCTGATGGCCTTTATTCCATTCTGGTACTCAGTGGGGGCGTGGCTCTGTTTGCGTTCTCTAACATGCTGGGCGGTAGTGGCATCTTATCGATTTACCTAGTCGGTCTATTCATTGGTAATCGTCCAACTCGCTCTCGACACTCTATTCTTAATGTTCTTGATGGCATGACGTGGCTAAGCCAGATCGTGATGTTCTTGGTGCTGGGGCTATTGGTTACGCCATCGACCTTAATGGACATTGCACTTCCTGCGTTAGCACTGGCTTTCGGTATGATTTTGTTTGCTCGTCCAGTGTCGGTTTGGTTGGGTTTGCTGCCGTTCAGAAGCTTTACCACCAAGGAGCGCTGGTTTGTCTCTTGGGTTGGTTTACGTGGTGCAGTTCCGATCATTTTGGCGGTTTTCCCGATGATGGCTGGCCTGCCAAATGCTCAGCTGTATTTCAATATCGCCTTCTTCGTGGTTATGGTTTCGCTGATTGTTCAGGGCGGCAGTTTAATGAAAGTCGCGAGACTCGCTAAAGTGACCTTACCACCAACGCCGACACCGATTTCTCGTACCGGCATTGAGATTTACCCGACCAGTGAGTGGGAGATGTTTGTCTACAAGCTGAAAGAGGAAAAGTGGTGTGTCGGTGAACCGCTCAAGCGTTTATCGATGCCTGAAGGGACGCGCATCACCGCACTGTTTCGACAAGATGCCTTGCTTCACCCATCGGGCAGTACCATATTAGAGGCGAACGATATTCTCTGTGTACTTGGTCAAGATAAAGATCTAAATAGTCTAAGTGAGCTGTTCAGTGAGGCACCTTTGGCAGAAGAAGCCGCTCGATTCTTTGGTGACTTCTTCTTAGATGTTGGGTTATCGGTCGCTGCGGTAAGCGATTGTTATGGTATTGAACTTGGCTCGGAAGAAGAGCGAGAAATGACGCTAAAACAATTGGTTGATCAAGAGCTTGGGGCACACCCGGTATTAGGCGATAGCTTTGAGTGGCATGACATCACTTGGGTGGTGGCAGATATAGATGATCATAAAGTCGTCAAGCTGGGTTTATGTTTGCCTAAGACGACTTTAGAAGAGGATGTAAACGAAGCTTAATTGTGGATTTCTTGTAGCAAGATAACTGCTTGAGTTCGGTTTTTCACATCCAGTTTACGGAAGATGGCTGTCATATGTGCCTTGATGGTCGCTTCCGAAACATTCAATTCATACGCGATTTGCTTGTTCAGCAGACCGTCCGATAGCATTCCTAACACCTTGTATTGTTGAGGCGTCAATGTGGAAAGCTTTTCCGCAAGGTCGCTACAGGCTGCATTGTTGGTGATCAGCCCTTCAGGGAAGAACGGGTCGCCATTCAGCACTTGATTGAGTGCGCTGACCAATTCACGCATATCACTCGACTTAGGAATAAAGCCAAAGGCACCGTGGCTCTTTACTTGAGTTACGACGCTGGCATCCTCACTGGCAGAGATCACTACAATCGGTAAATCTGGATATTCAGCACGCAGTTGAATTAAGCCAGACATCCCATTAGCACCCGGCATCTTAAGGTCGAGAAGCAACAGGTCTGGTTCATCTTCTTTCTTTAGCAGAGTCAGTAAGGCATCGAGGGAATCAGCCTCAAGCAGGTTCGCACCACTGATCGCCATATGAACTGACTGAAACAGGGCGTTGCGAAAAAGAGGATGGTCATCAGCAATGATTATGGTATAGGTCGAGTCCATGACGTTCATACTTTTAACAATTTAGTTAATATTTATTATCATCCTGATTGAGTATGTGGACAATATCTATGCATTAAAAGTCTGAACCATATCGACTTTTATCCCCGGAATAAGAAAGCGTTACTCTGAATAGCAAAAAAGCCGCACTGCCATCTCGTTACTGAGGGGCAGTGCGGTTTTCGTTTAGGCGGATATTCCGGTGAATATTGCCCTTATAGCTGGTGGTCTTGCATGTGTTTCAAGAATACATCGGCAGCCATAAAACCCGTTACACGAGCATTTGGAACATGGTTACCCTCACCATCCCAGAACTCAATTGTTGGTAAGCCCAGCACCTGTAATTGTTTAAGCAGTTCAATGTCTTGAGGCATGTTTCTCGTTACGTCAGCCTGAAGCAGGACGAAATCAGAAAGCTTGCTCTCAACATCAGCTTGGTGGAAGGTGTACTTCTCAAACTCTTTACATGCCACACACCAATCGGCGTAGAAATCGAGCATCACTGGTTTGCCGAGTTTCTTGGCTTCGATGAGCTGGATTTCTAACTCTTCAACCGTGTTGACGCGTGCAAATTGGATTTGTTGCTCAACCACAACGCTCTTTTCTGCGAACCAGTAATTGAGTGCAGGTTGAGCCGATGCGAACAGGCCAAGCATCGCGATGATACCCACAGCGCTCTGTTTCCAACCACCGAATGGCAGTGCATTCTTGCTGTGGTAAAGCCAACCAAAGGCGATGAACCCAAGACCAGACCAAAGTACCGTTGCCCACAATTCAGGAATAATTCGCTCTAGCAGGAAGATAGGTGCTGCCAGCAAGATAAAGCCGAATACGATCTTCACCTTGTCCATCCAGCTACCTGCTTTTGGCAGTAGCTTATTACCAAATACCGCAACTAAGATCAGCGGGATACCCATACCCATCGCTAACGCATACAGAGCAATCGCACCCGTTAATAGGTCACCACTTTGAGCGACATACAGCAGCGCACCTGACAGTGGCGCGGTGGTACAAGGTGAACACACCAAGCCCGAGATAGCGCCCATCGCGAACACGCCCAAGGTATTACCACCTTGTTGTTTGTTGCTTTGATTATTGAGCCAGGTTTGGATACTGCTTGGTAGTTGTAGGTTATAAACGCCGAACATCGACATCGCCAACGTCACGAACAAAACACTCAGTGCGATCAGTACGTAAGGGTGTTGCATGGCAGCTTGGAACTGCATGCCTGCTGAAGCAACCACTAAACCTAATAAGGTGTAAGTCAGCGCCATGCCTTGCACGTAGATGAACGACAACATCAGCGCACGACCTTGGCTGAGCTTGCCGCCACCTAAAACGATACCCGTTAGAATCGGATACATAGGCAGTACACACGGCGTAAAGGCTAAACCAACACCGAGTGCTAAGAATAATAGAGGGGTCCACCAACTGTCACCGAGCTTATCGGCTAAGCCTGCTTCTTTTGAAACTGGGGCATTTGGCTGTTGAGTCATGTTACTTACAACGTCTGCTTTCGGAGACGTTGGTTGCGTAGAAACATCGGTCTCGTTGCTAGCAGAAGATGAAGCTTGTGAGTCACTACCTTGCGAATTAGGAGAACCTGTTGCTGTAAACGGTTCAATGTCGATTACTCGAATTTCTGGTGGGTAGCAAAAACCAGCATCGGCACAACCTTGATACTTAACGATCAGCTGTGAGCCATCTTGGTAACTCTGTAGAGGAACTTGCACGAATAACGGCTGAGTATAAATGCTTACCTCACCGAAGAATTCATCTTGGTGTGGTTGGCCATCTTCCATTTCAACGTTGCCGATAGCGAGGTTTTGGCCTGTGAACGAGAGGCTATGTTGATAGAGGTAGTAGCCCTCTTTTACTTGCCAGTCGAGAAGGACCTTGCCGTCTTGCTGGTAGTAATTGAAAGGAAAAGCTTGGTCTACAGGGACAAAACCGTTGTTATTGCCTCCGAAGCTTGGCTCGGCGTTGTCGTTTCCAAAAAGCGCCCACGCAGGCTGGGTGAACAGGGAAACACAAACAAAAAGTAATGTGGCAAGTCGTCGCATACTATTTAGTCATCAAAATGGAGTTGAAGGTATCTTAACTCAATCAGACCGTAATAGTTTGTGATTAGTTTCATCGACCAGCAAATATCCGCTAGGGCGGGTGAGCCACTTTCTTAGGCAGTCGAGAGAGGGTTAGCTGCGCAACTGCAGTGAACAGCCCTTGCCAATAAGACATTTAAGCCACTCCTAAGCGTGCTCTTACTACTTGTTCGCAAGCATCTATATTCGTGGTGTCTTTCGGAATAATTAACACTGTGTCATTGCCGCCAACCGTACCGATAATCTCGGTATGTGGGTCGATATCGACTAATCTTGCGACCAACTGTGCGCAACCAGGGTTTGTTTTTACAATCACCATCGCTTGGTTGTGAGTAATTAATTCGATTTGTGATGAGATTGAGGCATCGACACGCACAGGCGCGCTTTCAACCGTGATGCAGTAAACCTTTTTGCCACAGGCATTCTGAATTTTGACAACGCCAAGCTGTGACAAAATGCGAGAGACGGTCGATTGACTGATACCTGTATAGCCAATATCGACGAGTTTCTCGCGCAGTTGGTTCTGGGTCGAGAAGCTTTGCTGTTGCAGTAAGCGTTTGCACGCGGCAGTCAGTGTTTTATCTTCAGCTGAATACAAGCAACCGTGCTCAGTGATTTGGTTCATGAACAACTCCTTAAGGTCAACGTGTTGATATCGCTTGTCCATAGCGCAGAACGCACTCCCAAAGCCGTAGAGTACGATTGTTAATTAGGGCTTACCGATGAACCCCGAAATAAGAGGGAGGGTATGCGAGATGTATGATCATCTATGCATTGAGTCTACCACTAAAGGATAGTTATCTTTTTGAAGGCGATCACCAAACAAAATTCTGGTTAATTGCTTTTATTGTGGAGTTTTATTCTTTGGTTAAGTGGATATTTATTCCGCGTTGGGAATAAATATCCATAAGTTATGAAGGGTTTTTGTTGCGGAGGTAGTAGCGCTAAGGGTTAGCGAATTTCACTCATGATCTCGCGAGAGAATACTTTTTCACAGTAGTGACATTTTAGCTGTACGTTTTCGTGTTTTAGCTGCACTTTAAAGCTACTTTCGACAGGTTCACCGTGTGAAATACAGTTGCTATTTGGGCAGGCGAACACACTGTTGATTTGTTCTGGCAGCACAAGTGTGAGCTTGTTGACCACTTTGTACTCTTCAATCTGATTCACTGTCGCTTGTGGAGCGTACAGAGCCAATTGGTTAGCTTGTTCCTTGGTCAGAAAGATGTTCTCAATCTTGATTAGGTCTTTATTGCCGAGCGCTGATGATGGCAGGTTTAACCCCATCGTGATGCGTTGCTCTGTTTTATGCAGCTTGAACAGTTTGAGAATTTTAATCCCAAGATGAGCAGGGATGTGGTCAATGACGCTGCCGTTACGGATCGCTTCTACTTGTAGCTGAGTTTGTTTAACCATGACTGTATCTCCTGCTTATAAAGTGTCGTTTAGAACTAGGGCTAATAAAGCTTCACGTGCATACACACCGTTTTCGGCTTGTTCGAAGTAGTAAGCGTGTGGCGTTTTATCGACGTCAGTTGTGATTTCGTCGACGCGTGGCAGTGGGTGAAGTACCTTCATGTTTTGGCGAGCGTCTTTCAGCGTATCGGCCGTCAGAATGTAAGCCGATTTCATGTGTGCGTATTCTGACGCATCAAAGCGCTCTTTCTGTACGCGAGTCATGTACAGAACATCCAGTTCAGGCACCACTTCTTCAATGCTGCTGTGGGTGCTGTATTGGATGCCCATCTCTTCTAATTCTTCACAGATATAATCTGGCATCGCTAACACTTCTGGCGCGATAAAGAAGAAACGCACGTTATTGAATTTTGATAATGCTTGCGTCAATGAGTGCACGGTACGGCCATATTTTAGGTCGCCAACGAATGCCACATTGAGGTTATCGAGCGTGCCTTGCGTTTCGTAAATCGAGAACAGATCCAACAAGGTCTGCGTTGGGTGTTGGTTCGCACCGTCGCCACCATTCACAATTGGCACACCGTTAGAAAATTCAGAGGCTAAACGTGCTGCGCCTTCTTGCGGGTGACGCATCACAAAGGCATCAACGTAAGAAGAAATGACCTGCACCGAATCGGCAAGTGTTTCGCCTTTCTTAGCCAGTGATGTGTTTCCGCCATTATCAAAGCCGATGACGGTGCCGCCAAGGCGTTGAACTGCGGTTTCAAATGAAAGGCGAGTTCGAGTTGAAGGTTCAAAGAAGCAACTCGCGACAACCTTATTTTTCAGCAGCTCTGGATTTGGCTCTGCTTTGAGTCTTGCGGCAGTATCGACGATAAGCTCCAGTTCATCACGAGAGAGTTCTGGAATGGAGATGATGTGCTTGTTAAATAACGAATGCGCCATAACGGGTCTTCCTTTTTCTATGCATACAGTCAAATTGCGGACAAAAAAAAGCCCCCTAAAAATAGGAGGCTTCGAAACGATCAATAGAGCAAAATAAAAATGACACCAACGCCATTCTAAGGCGTATTGGTTGACAATCATGTGCGACAAAATTGCGGTTCATTTTTTGCTCTCTTAAGACAAATTGCGGAGGATTATACTCAGATAAAAAGTCCATGCAATACTTTCTGTAAAGTATTCATTTAATGGATTTTTATGCGAAATAACGTCCGTTTTAAGCTTCCGTTTAAGCCTTTGTTGGAACTGAGAATCTCAGGCTTTTTTAGGTAATAATCTATTCAACTACATGAAAAAAAATGCGAGCTTTATCCAAGGTCAAAATCCCAAGAACGCCACCCGCATTTCCCTGTCATTACACCTAACTTATTAACGTCTTGCGAACAAGTGAGTGCTTAATTTCTTAACTTCTTAACTTCTTAACTTCTTAACTTCTTAGCTGCCTAATGTCGCAACCATTACTGCTTTGATGGTATGCATGCGGTTTTCTGCTTCATCGAACACGATAGAGTATTCAGACTCGACCACTTCATCTGTCACTTCTACGCCATCTTTAAGCTGCGGATATTCAGCAGCAAGCTGCTTGCCTACTGTGGTATCTTCGCCGTGGAAAGCCGGTAGGCAGTGCATGAATTTCACATGTGGGTTGCCTGTCGCTTTGATCATGTCCATGTTGACTTGGTAAGGCATCATTAGGTTAATGCGCTCAGCCCATGCTTCTTTCGCTTCGCCCATGGATACCCAAACGTCGGTGTATAGGAAGTCACAACCTTGCACGCCTTCTTGAACATCTTCTGTTAGCGTAATTTTGCCGCCAGTGTGTTCTGCGATTTCACGACATTGAGCCAATAGCTCTTCTTGTGGCCAGAATTGTTTTGGAGCAACAAGGCGAATGTCCATGCCCATTTTCGCAGCGCCAACCATCAGAGAGTTACCCATGTTGTTGCGAGCATCACCTAGGTAAGCAAAGCTGATTTCATGCAGTTGTTTACCACGACCGTATTCCGTCATAGTTAGGAAGTCAGCAAGGATCTGTGTTGGGTGGAATTCGTCAGTCAGACCATTCCATACCGGTACACCAGCGTAAGCGCCTAGCTCTTCAACGATTTCTTGACCGAAGCCGCGGTATTCAATGCCATCGTACATACGGCCAAGAACGCGAGCGGTATCTTTCATTGATTCTTTGTGGCCAATTTGAGAGCCAGATGGGCCTAAGTAAGACACTCGAGCACCTTGGTCGAACGCGGCAACTTCAAATGCACAACGAGTACGAGTAGACGTTTTCTCAAAGATAAGCGCAATGTTTTTGCCAGTCAGTGTTGGCTGTTCGTAACCGTTGTACTTCGCTTTTTTTAGCTCCATAGAAAGATCTAACAAGTGTTGAATTTCGCGTGGAGTGAAATCTAGTAGTTTTAGGAAGTTACGATTGCGTAGGTTAAAAGCCATGATGTATTCCTTCTTAGATTTAGGCGCTTTCTTGTTACAGGGAAAGAAAATTCAAGAAAGCGCGATTCAATTTTTTAGTTAAATTTGTTCGGTTCTGTTTGTTTCGTTTAATTCTGTTTTCGCAAGTTTTAAAAGCTCTCAAGGTTTCAGCTTCTTAAGCTTTAAGGTTCTCAAGCTTTAAGTTTTTCAAGATGATAAAGCTCGCTAGTGCGTTAATCTTTGGTGATATTGGTGCCCGCTTGGCCTTGCAGTATTTGCAAGCCATCTTCGAGTGCGCCGATACCAACCACTTTGCCGCCTTGTTGAATGAATTCGCATGATGCTTCAATTTTTGGCCCCATTGAGCCTTCATCAAATTCAAACTTCTCCAATTCACCTGGTGTGGTACTGCGCAGTGCGTGTTGAGTTGGTTTGCCCCAATCAAGGTATACAGCGTCAGCGTCGGTCAAAATAAGCAGCGCATCTGCATCCAATTGTTTAGCTAAGAAAGCGGCCGACATGTCTTTATCGATAACAGCTTCAACCCCGACTAATTTGCCATTCTCTTTTTTCACTGGGATACCACCGCCACCAGTACAAATGACTAGGTGACCCGCCTCAATAAGCTGTGTGATCGCTTCGTGTTCAACAATGCCTGTCGGTCTTGGGCTTGGTACTACACGACGGAAATGTTTGCCATCTGGTTTTACTATCCAGTGGTATTTTTCCGCCAATTCACGTGCTTCTGCTTCTTCGTAGATCGGGCCAATTGGCTTCGTTGGATCAGCAAATGCAGGGTCGTTCGGATCGACGGTCATTTGCGTTAGCATGCATGAGATGTTGCGGTCAGGCAGGTAGTTCTTGAACTCTTGCATCAACATGTAGCCGATCATGCCTTGAGTTTCACTGCCCAAAACATCGAGCGGGTACGGGTTTACTTTTTTGTATTCCAAACCTTGCAAGGCAAGTAAGCCAACTTGTGGGCCATTACCATGCACTAACACGACGTTGTACACTTTCGCGATTTCAGAGATGGTTTTAACCGCTGTTTCAATATTACGGCGTTGAACGTCGGCTTCTAACGGCTCACCGCGACGAAGTAGGGCGTTACCGCCGAGTGCAACAACAACAGTTTGCTTAGTCATAATTGTGTTCTCTCATTTTGGCCAAGCTGAGATTATTTAAGATCGTTCAACTTGGCCGTTTTCGTCTTAGTGATTAGATACCATCACGCTCAATTGGGCAGCTCATGCAGCGTGCGCCACCGCGACCGCGGCCAAGCTCGTCTCCTGGAATCGGAAGAACCGTGATGCCTGCTTTGTCGTATTTTTCGTTGGTGTATGTGTTGCCTTCGTAGCCAATAACGACGCCAGGTTTAACCGTTAGCACGTTGTTTGCATCGTTCCACTGTTCACGTTCTGCATGGAAGTTGTCGCCACCAGTTGTGATTAGGTTTAGCTTGTCTACGTCAAGTGCTTTTTCGATAGCCGTTACGAAGTAGCCTTCTTCTTTCACTTTCACTGCGCCTGACTCATCACCAGTTAGGTTCCAACACTGCACATCTTTACTCACGACTTCAGGGTAAACAGAGAACGTATCTTCGTTCATGTGCGTCATTACGGTGTCTAAGTGCATGCAAGAGCGGTGTTTTGGTAGCTGCATTGCGATAACTTGTTTCGCTTGACCGTGTTTGAATAGGCTAGATGCTAAGTGTTCAACACCTTGTGCTGTTGTACGCTCAGACATACCGATAAGAACCGCGCCACGACCAAGTACAAGAACGTCACCACCTTCAATCGTAGAGTTGTCGTAATTGATTTTTTCTTCATCGCCGAAGTATTTAATGAAGTCTTGGCCTGCGAATGTTGGGTGCCAGCGGTAAATAGCGCGAACGTGGTTTGTTTCACGTTGACGAGCTGGTTTCGCCATTGGGTTGATAGATACACCGCCGTATACCCAGCAAGATGTGTCGCGAGTAAATAGGTGGTTTGGTAGAGGCTCGATAATGAAGTCGGTTGGTGCGTGCATGCCTTGCATCATTGAAGATGATTTCATTGGCATCTCAGCGTAAGACAAACCGCCCGTTAGAATTTTTGCTAGCTCTAGGTTTGGTAAGTCGCCCAAGTAGCAGCGCACATCATTGGCGAATGTTTTACCCAAACGGTAATCAGATACTTGGCAGCTTAGTAGCCAATCTTTCGCTTCTGACACCGCTAGTGTGTCGGCTAGCAAGTCAGTAAGAAGAAGAACCTCAACACCTTGATCACGTAGCGTTTGAGTAAATGCGTCATGCTCTTTACCTGCACGCTCAACAGCCAGTACGTCATCAAACAGCAAATCGTGACAGTTAGAGGGTGTTAGGTGAGTCAGTGCGCGTCTTGGACGGTGAACTAGAACGCGGCGTAATTGACCTATTTCAGAACCTACATAGAACTTACTCATGATCGTCTCTCTCTTATATATTTGAATTACTTTTATCGCTAAGAGTAATTATTTATTTTCAGTTGAGAAGAATGAATTATTTTATTCATATCTCTTGTCTGGAATTAATATTACGCCTGCTAGTCAGGTATTCTTAGAGATCTATCACAAATCGTTTTTTATCCCGCAGCCCTTTAAAATCAAGGGTTTTAACAAACTTTATGCACTTTCAACTATTGCTAGTCTTTTCTAAATAGTTAACTCCTTGGGAATATTATGCATGCTTTTTTCATTCGCCTAGCTAGAATCCAATTTGTGAGGGATTATATGCAAAATGGTTTTATTGATAAGAATGAGCTTAGATTGGAAGTATGCAATGTTAGTATTTATATATTTAATTTTGTACGTAGAATTAATTATTATTTAACAATTTAAATGCGAATAAAGCTATTGTGGTCACACTTTATAATTGGGTTTTTAAAGCCCGTTTTCTATAAAAATCACTACTATTTCCTCTTTGGTTATTACTGCGTAAATTACTTTAAATATAATTAACGCTAATAAATGACTAAATATTTTTATAAATATAAGAGCGAAGAATAGTTGGCGATTTATTAGCTTTAACTTTGATGTTTAAACGTTGGCTTACTCTTTGTCGCAAGTGGTTTTTGCTTGTTTAAGCTTTGCTACTGATATAGGTCATAGAGAGGCGTTAAATGAAGCGTGTGCAGCTCGGCAGGTTGTTTTGGTGATTGGGTTGGAATTGGATTAGATAGCAATAAAAAAAGCCGCTATGGAAGCGGCTTTGGATGAGAACGGAGTGAAGTGCTTTAAGTTAGATAAGCGCACCAATACTTAGTACAACGATGCAGAACACCATTAAGATACCGACTAATGGCATTACCCATTTAACCCAGCGAACATAAGGGACGCGGGCAATAGCCAAGCCACCCATTACTACCGCAGAGGTCGGGGTGATTAGGTTCACCAAGCCGGAAGCGGATTGGTAAGCGGTGATAACAAGGTCACGACCGACGCCTGCAAAATCGGCCAACGGTGCCATGATCGGCATAGTCAGTACCGCTAATCCAGACGTTGATGGTACTAAGAATGATAATAGAATCTCTAAGAAGAACATCACGTTAATAAAGATAACTGAAGAAAGCCCCGTCACCATTTGTTCTGCAGAGAAGAGAATGGTGTCGGTGATCATACCGCGGTCCATTACGACCACGATACCACGTGCGATACCTATGATAAGTGCTACGCCCAGTAGGTCTCGAGCACCGTCAATGAAGCTAGTGGTAAACTCTTCTTCGCTCATGCGAGATACAATACCAACGATGATTGTTGCTGCTAAGAACATCGCGGAGATCTCAGCCATCCACCATCCAGCAACTGATACACCGTAAATCATCACAGCGAAAGAGCCACCGAAAATGGTCAGAATCAGTTTACGAGTCGCGGTGAATTCAAGTTTTTCGCCGCTCGCGTTACCAAGGAAGTGTGCTTTGTTCTCTTCGTATTTGTCGTAGACAATCGATGTTGTTGGGTCAGCTTGAACCATTCTTGCGTAACGCATAACGTAAGCGACACAAATACCCCAACCAATAATCAGCATTCCAACACGTAGCACGATACCGTCGGTGAATGGGATACCAGAGGCGTTGGCAGCGATCACGGTTGCGAATGGGTTAATCGTTGACCCTAGCACCCCAATCCCTGCGCCAAGCAATACCGTTGCAGCAGCAACCAGAGGGTCAAAGCGAGCGGCCATCATTACTGGTACTAGCAGCGTATAGAATGGCAGTGATTCTTCCGCCATGCCGTAGACGGTACCGCCAGCAGCAAACAGCGCCATCAGTATCGGTATCATCAACTCTTCTCGCCCTTCTAGGCGGGCGGTGACACGTTCGATACCGGCATCAATAGCACCAGTTTTGGTTACTAGTCCTAAGAAGCCACCAATGATTAGAATGAACAGTGAAACGTCGATGGCTGCAGCTTCATAGCTATTGTGGTCGTAGAAACCGTCAATGGGCGCGAGTAGTACGTCAATCACACCTTGAGGGTTACCTTCTACTGCTTGATAGGTGCCGGTTACCGGTACTTCTCGACCTAGCTCTTCATTCATTGCTCGGTCGTATTGGCCTGCTGGAACAACCCAGGTAAGCAGGGCTACGAATGCAATTAGAATAAATAGAATGGTGTAGGCAGAAGGGAATTTAAAGTTGGCAAAGAAGCCGCCCTTTTTTTTCTCGCTTGGTATCGTCTGAGTCGTCATGGCTATCTCCTTACATCATCCTAAATAGAATTGACGTGAATTAGCGACTAATGTTTATAGATTGTAAATACAGTGACATTTATAAAGCATTCAACGATATAAAATTATTGCCCTTATAGAGCGTTCATCTATATGACGTTGCCGACTTTAAATATAAGTATCTTTATATTTATATATCCAAATGAATTAAGATTTAATTTAACTGCAGTTATTTTATTCCTTACGTCGCCATTTAATTTTGGTATTGTTCACAAAAATAGTGACCAATGAATAGGCTGAAAAACGTTAGAAAAAGAGCAAGGTTTTTTGGTTAGTTAGCTTGGATTAATATTCGATGTGAATTAGATAGAAACAAGGGGTGGTTGCGTTGGCAGGCATTGTTAATGAATGGCGTGAATATTCTTGGAATTTTATTCAAATGTTATTTTTGTTCGGGTTTTTAAGTTTATAATGTTTATTTGATACGTATCAAATAAACACATTGTTCAGAAAAGAAAAAAGGAAGCCGAAGCTTCCTTTTAGGTTTGGTTTTTCAGCGAGTGTTAGATAAATAGACCGCCGAATGCGAAGCCTAGTGCTACCGCTGTACTGATTGTTGCTACACCAGGAATGAAGAATGGGTGGTTAAATACGTACTTACCAATACGAGTTGAACCTGTGTCATCCATCTCAACCGCTGCCAGTAGCGTAGGGTAAGTTGGAAGTACGAACAGTGCACTTACTGCAGCAAAAGAAGCTACGGCTGTTAGTGGTGCTACGCCAATCGCTAGAGCTGCAGGCATCAGTGCAACCGTTGTTGCGCCTTGAGAGTAAAGCAGCATAGAAGCGAAGAACAGAACAAGAGCCAGCATCCAAGGGTAGTCAGCCAGTAGAGCACCAGCAACGTCTTTGATTTCAGCAACGTGTGCATTCACAAACGTTGAACCTAACCAAGCCACACCCAGTACACAAACACACGCTGTCATACCTGAACGGAATGTTGGAGCCGAAGAAATCTTCGCTGCATCAATCTTAGTGAACATCACGATTGCCGCTGCTGCTGCCAGCATCACAGACATGATCGCTTCATTACGGCCCAGTGCTGGGTTTTCAATTAGGCCAACAGAGCTAGAGATAGCGGCTGCGTAGCAAACAACAAAACCAATCGCCGCAAGGAAGATGTAAGTCGCTTTCTTCGCTGTTGGTAGAATTTCGCGTTTCTCTTCTGTTGCTAGCTTGATTAGACCTTTCTCTAGACGCTCTTGGTAAACAGGATCGTCTTTCAGTTCGCTGCCCATGTAGTTCGCGACAACCGCACCAACCATACAAGCGATGAAGGTTGTTGGAATACAAACCATCAATAGCGTTAGGTAATCGACACCAAAGGGTGCAAGCATCGCTGCGAAAGCCACAACTGCTGCCGAAATAGGCGAAGCTGTAATCGCAATTTGAGAGGCTACAACTGCGATAGACAGTGGACGAGAAGGACGAACACCTTGGCCTTTTGCTACTTCTGCAATAACAGGCAGCGTAGAGAATGCTGTGTGACCAGTACCCGCCATTAGTGTCATTACAAAGGTCACAATCGGCGCGTAAAAGGTGATGCGTTCAGGGTGTTTACGCAAGAAGTTTTCTGCAATTTGTACCAACCAGTCCATACCGCCAGCAACCTGCATTGCTGCAATTGCGGTGATAACCGACATGATGATCAAAATTACATCGACCGGGATAAAAGATTGGCTTGTTGGAACACCAAGAATTAATGAAAGGGCAATAACACCAGCACCACCGGCAAAACCAATACCGATACCGCCAATTCTGGCCCCCAAAAAGATAAAGAGCAGGACGACAAATAGTTCTACTGCAATCATAAGTAACACCTCATTTTAGATTTTATTATGTGAACATTCGCCACTGGAATGTTCACATAATAGTTCTATGGTTTAGGTTTAATTAAGCAAAAACGCAACCAACGGAAATCCACAAGATCAGCAGGGTTAACCGTATTGGAGCCTAAAAAAGGGCTCCGTTTGGAGCCCTTTCTCGCTACCGTTATTCGTAGCGTTTAGCTTTATACTGAGGATGCATCAGATTTTCAACAGAGAAAATGTCATCAAGTTCTTCTTCGCTCAATAAACCGCGCTCTAGAACCACATCACGAACACTCTTACCTGTTTCAGCACAAATCTTACCTACAATGTCACCCTCGTGGTGGCCAATGTATGGGTTTAGATAAGTAACGATACCGATAGAGTTAAATACGTGAGATTCACATACTTCTTTGTTTACAGTAATGCCGTCTACACATTTGTCGCGTAGGTTCACACATGCATTTGTTAGGATGTCTAAAGACTCAAACATGCTTTGTGCGATAACGGGTTCCATCACGTTCAGTTGAAGCTGACCGCCTTCTGCTGCGAAAGAAACCGTGTTGTCGTTACCTAGAACTTTAAAGCAAACTTGGTTTACTACTTCAGGTACAACTGGGTTTACTTTAGCTGGCATGATTGAAGAACCTGCTTGCAGTTCCGGTAGGTTTAGCTCGTTGAAGCCAGTACGTGGACCTGAAGAAAGAAGACGTAAGTCGTTACAGATCTTAGACAGTTTAACCGCTAGACGTTTAAGTGCGCCGTGCGTCATTACGTATGCGCCACAGTCAGACGTTGCTTCGATTAAATCTTCAGCCGCTACACATTCTAGGCCTGTTACTTCTGCTAGGTGTTTAACTGCTAGGCCTTGGTAGCCAGGAGCTGCATTCAGACCAGTACCGATAGCTGTTGCGCCTAGGTTAACTTCAAGAAGAAGCTTTGAAGTGTATTCTAGGTTTTTGATTTCTTCATTGATGGTTACAGCCCAAGCGTGGAACTCTTGGCCAACCGTCATAGGCACAGCATCTTGAAGTTGAGTACGACCCATCTTCAAAATTGTGTTGAATTCTTGGCTCTTAAGCTCAAATGCACCTTTTAGGTATTCGATAGCGTCAATCAGTTTACGAACGCTGTTGTACACAGAGATACGGAAACCAGTTGGGTAAGCACAGTTAGTTGATTGGCTGCGGTTAACATGGTCATTCGGGTTGATGAACTCATATTGGCCTTTTTCTTTGCCCATAAGTTCAAGTGCCACGTTTGCCACAACTTCGTTAGCATTCATGTTTACAGAAGTACCAGCACCACCTTGGAAAACGTCCGATGGGAACTGATCCATGCACTTACCGGTGTCTAGAATGAGGTCACAAGCTTCGATGATGTATTTAGCCACTTCGCTTGGAATTACACCTAACTCTTTGTTTGCTAAAGCCGCTGCTTTCTTTGTCATCACCATACCGCGAACGAATTCAGGTACATCTGAGATCGTTACATTTGAGATGTTGAAGTTTTCAACTGCGCGTAGAGTGTGGATGCCGTAGTAAGCATCAGCCGGAACATGACGTTGACCTAATAGATCTTCTTCGAGACGAGTAGCTTGAGGAGCTTCAACTTGAGCTTCTGATTGAGTAGCCATAACAGGATCCTTAGAGAATTATTCTGATTATATAGTTAGTTATTAGCCTATTCTGTGTGCAAATACTCCGTTCGCTAGAATATTGGGCTGATAAATCCGTCCTGACTTATGTGGCACATGATACTGTACTTAGCGCATAAAAATATTAACTTGATCACCTTTTTCGTTTTTGTTTCGTCAATATTTAGCAAACTTATTCCGGGTCAATAAACACGCTTATTTACAGGATAAATTTGAGATTGGTAGGGCTTTCAGCGTAAACTGGACGTAACAAAGGAGGGCGTGTGTTTCCTATCTTATTATTACTCTTTATCTTCGTACCCATCATTGAGATTGGGCTATTTATTCAAGTTGGTGGCTTCTTAGGATTGTGGCCAACTATCGCGTTGGTTCTGATCACTGCATTTGTGGGTGCATCGCTGGTTCGTAGCCAAGGCATTCAGACACTTATGTCTGTTCAAGGTCGGTTGCAACAAGGCGAAATGCCAGCACAACAGATTCTTGAAGGCGTGATGCTTGCGGTTGCAGGCGTATTGCTGCTGACTCCGGGTTTTATGACGGACGCACTCGGTATGTTGGTATTGTTACCAGCACCAAGAGCGATGATTGCCAAGAAAATGATGGAAAAAATGGTGGTGACCAATATGTCTGGTGGTTTCCATGCGGGTGGACAAGCTGGTTTTGGCCAGAGCCCATTTGGGCAAGACCCATTCAATTCAGGCCCATCTGACCAATCAAAAGACGGCAACACCTTTGAGGGTGAGTTTGAGAAGAAAGACGACGACAACGATCGTAACCGCTTAAATTAATGGTTTGTCTCTTTATATAGAGAGACAAACAGAAAAGGCTCTTACCGTTATCCTTCGCAAGAAAGTGATAATGGTAAGAGCCTTTTTTATTGAGTGTCGCCGACTGTTACTTAATGTTTATTATTGATAACAGATAACAGATAACAGATAACAGATAACAGATAAGCTTGAGCGTTCGGTTATACCGCGCCTTCAAAACCCATTTGTCGCCAAGCTTCGAACGCAATAATGGCCACTGCGTTAGACAGGTTCAAGCTACGTGCTTCTGGCATCATTGGAATACGAATGCGTTGCTCCATTGGCATGCTTTCGATGAACTCAGCAGGCAGACCGCGAGACTCAGGGCCAAACATCAGTACATCACCTTGTTGGAATTTCGCATCAACGTGGTGGCCAGTGGTCTTGGTCGTACAAGCAAAGATACGGTAGTCACCCTCACGTTCATTCTCTAGATACTCAAGGAAGGCTTCTAGATTCTTGTGACGCTTTACTCGTGCGAGGTCGTGATAATCTAAACCCGCACGACGAACTTTCTTCTCTTCGAAATCAAAACCAAGCGGCTCGATAAGGTGCAGGTTTGCGCCGCAGTTAGCTGATAGGCGGATGATGTTACCCGTATTGGGCGCGATTTCTGGTTCATATAGAGCGATATCAAACATGTTGGTTCACAAGAATAATCAAAGATAGCCAGAGTATACGGTGGCAAGCTGAGTGAGTACAGTTCGCCACCCTCAGCTTAGGCTTGATTCGCTAGTGCCTGCGCGTAGTTTTCAGATACCGCATTCCAATTCACTACGTTCCACCATGCATTGATGTAATCAGGACGACGGTTTTGGTAGCTGATGTAGTAGGCGTGTTCCCAAACATCGAGTGCAAGAATGGGCTCGCCATTACTGGCAACCGTATCCATCCACGGATTGTCTTGGTTCGAAGTCGAGATGATCTTCAGTTGTCCTTCTTCAACCACTAGCCAAGCGAAGCCTGAACCAAAGGTATTGATTGCCGCTTGAGCGAACTGATCTTGGAATGTCTCGAAATCTCCGAAAGTACTTTTGATAGCCTCGCCAAGCTCGCCCGTGGGTTCACCACCACCGTCTTGCGACATGCAGTTCCAATACAAGATGTGGTTGTAGTAACCGCCACCATTGTTACGAACCGCTGGGCTGTGCTGAGAAATGTTAGCGAAGATCTCGGTCAGAGACTGTTGCTCTAGCTCGCTGCCAGAAATAGCCGCAACAAACTTATCGTAGTAGGTTCTATGGTGCTTGCTGTAATGCACTTCCATCGTCTTAGCATCAATGTAAGGTTCTAGGGCGTCGTAAGCGTAGGGTAAAGTAGGGAAAGTGTGTGACATGGTAAATCCTCCTTAATTAGAGGACTTACCATAATGATAATAACAATCATTATCAACTGTGATCTTTGTGGGGGTATTATACCGGCAAGATTGGTAGGGTGATTTCGAGTTGTAATCCACCGAGCTGGCTACGGCTTGCAGTGATGGTTCCGCTGTGCTGGCGAATCGCACTTTCTGTAATGGTGAGGCCAAGCCCAGTGCCACCTGAATTACGATCGCGTGCCGTTGAAACTCGGTAGAAAGGTCTGAAGATAGAATCCAGTTCATCCTCCGGTACACCATCACCGTTGTCATTGACGCAAATCGTCAGCTGATCTTGGACAACATGGAATTGCACATCGACTTGGTCTTTACCGTAGTAGATAGCATTGCGCGTAATATTGTCTAAGGCACTCATCAGCAGCTTAGGATTACCTGAAATAGAACGTTCTGGGATCTCTGAAAACGTCAGTAATTTACCCATCTGTTCAGCTTCAAACTCTGCATCTTTTAAGATCTCTTCCCATAAGCTCGAGATAGGTTGCACCTCGCGAGTGATGTGGCTGTCGACCTGCATACGAGATAGCGTCAGTAGCTCACTGATCATTTGTTCCAAACGCTGCGCTTCGGTATCAATACGTTCTAATTCTTGGCTCTCACCTTGCTTACGAATTGCCAGTGCATTGGCCATACGTAGACGAGTCAATGGCGAGCGCAGTTCGTGTGAGATATCAGAAAGTAGTCGCTGCTGCCCAGAAATCATCTGGTTTACCGCTTCCACCATTTGGTTAAAGCTTTCACCCGCTTGTCTGAATTCTGATGTGCCTTTTTCAAGTGTTGGATCAACCTCAAATTGCCCTTTTGCTACACGCTGCGCTGCGCGTTCAAGCCTACGTGCGGGTTGACTCAATGCCCAAGCTAGCCATAGCAATAGCGGGGTACTTGCTAGCATTACCGCAAGCAACAGCTGTAAAGGTCTATCAAATAGTCGTAGCAAAAATGGCGGTGGTTGGTTCCATTTTACTCCGGCATACATCAGTAATTCTTCACCAGCGAGTGTGATAGGTACTGGCCCTGCCACCATGTAGTGTCCGTATAGTTTCTGTTTTGGTACTTCAGGGTTATCAATCGAGGTAACAAAGTTGCGAATCGCCTTAAGTTTATAGTCCGAATGTCTTTTCGACGTAAGGACAGCACCTTCAAGGTCGGTTAAATAGATACGAGCACGAGAATCCTTGCGGCTACGTGGTGCCTCAAGTTGGAACACAATTTTGCCTAGATTAGGTTCTTTGGCGTAGCGTTTCTCTGTGATTTTAGCGATACGCTCGAGTTTATCGAGGTGATCTGCGGGCACGTCTCGCGCCACTCGAGGGTCTAAATGGGGAAGTGACAGCACCGACAAAAGCACCAGTAACATGGTGAACCAAAAGATAGCAAAGATACGTCCATATAAGCTGGTGATTTTAGGTATACGCATTAATCTTCCTCTACCAATAAGTAGCCACGGCCTCGTAAGGTTTTGATTCGTGATTTACCGTCACTGCGCTCGGGAATTTTCTTACGCAGGTTGGAGATGTGCATGTCTATCGCACGGTCAAACGCCGCCAGCCTTTTGCCTAAAACATCCAAGCTCAGTGCTTCTTTGGTGATCACTTGTCCCGGGTTTTGGATGAGATGGCTCAGCAAAGCGAATTCTGTGGTGGTGAGATCGATAATCTGTCCATTACAGTAAGCCTCTTGTTTGCCAGGGAAGACTTCGATGTCTTGGTATTGAATGGTGTCGCTGGCTGATTTAGGCGCAGTGTTAGTCTGTGTTCGACGTAAGATGGCACGAATACGAGCGAGCAGTTCTCGGTCACTGAACGGCTTTGGCAAGTAATCATCTGCACCAAGTTCAAGGCCAATAACACGGTCGATCTCTTCGCCTTTGGCAGTCAGCATCAATACCGGTGTTTCCCAGTTCTCTCTCAATTTCTTTAGCGTTTCCATACCGTTAAGGCGCGGCATCATCACATCCAAAAGAATCAGATCAACCTCATCATTGATAGCGTCAAGCCCCGCATAGCCATCATTGGCTTCGGAAACAGTGAAGCCCTCAAAGCTCAGGATGTCTTTAAGTAAGCTGGTTAGTTCTGTGTCGTCATCAATAAGAAGAATGTTCGCCATTGGGAAGCCTTAATCGGTTATCTACTATTTACACGTTAATAATACTGCTAATTATTCGTCAACTTTCACTCTTTACGATTCTTTACGCTTTCTAAACGTCGCTTTACGAGGGAAAGACTAATCTATATCTAAGCGCTGAGAAACAGACGCAACACATGACTTATTATACCGAATTGAGGCAACAATTATGAAAATGACTAAGAAACTTGTACTAGCAGCTGCGGCACTTCCACTAATGTTAGGTACAGCAAGCGCATTCGCATATGGCGGCGGCGATAAAGGCGACCACAAAGGCATGCACGGTAAATGTGGCGGCTTCGATAAGAAAGTGATGCGTCAACTAGACCTGACGGATGCTCAAAAAACAGAACTAAAAGAGATGCGCGAAGCGAACCGCGCTGAGATGAAAGCAAAACACTCAGGCAACAAAGCCGATAAAATGGCGCAAATGAAAGCGCATCACGAGAAAGTTCAAGATCTAGTTCTCGCGGATACTTTTGATGAAGCTGCAGCAAACGACCTAGCAAGCCAAATGGTTGAGAAGCAAACAGAGCGTCGCGTAGCAATGCTTAAGAAGCAACACCAAATGATGAGCGTACTAACACCTGAGCAAAAGACTCAGCTGAAAGAAATCCAACAAGAGCGCATGGCGAAGTGTGCTGACAAAATGGAAAAACGCATGAACAAAGACAAGTAATTCATGGCTTGAGAAAGCTGAATTGATTGAAAGTGTTTAGAAAGAAGCGGCCTAGTGCCGCTTTTTTGATCTTTAAAAATGAATGTATTACATCATGGCTGTCATATTCAATCGGTTGTTTGCGGGTTATACTTTGTGCTATCAGTCACTTTATAGCCAATTTATGAAACAAGAATACGCACGTTTAGTTACGCTCGCCGCTTGGGCTGCCACCATCATTGCCTCCATATTATTGGTTGTGAAGGTTGCTGCGTGGTGGGTGACAGGTTCAGTCAGTTTATTAGCTTCTGTGGTCGATTCGCTGTTGGATATCGCCGCTTCTGTCGTCAATCTGGTGGTGGTTCGCTACTCTCTTCAGCCTGCCGATAAAGAACATACCTTTGGCCATGGTAAGGCAGAATCTCTTGCTGCATTAGCGCAGGCAATGTTTATTTCCGGTTCCGCTTGTTTCCTTATTCTTAATGGTATTGAGCGTTTCTTCCGACCGCATGAACTGAACTCTCCTGAAATTGGTATTTATGTCAGCTTGTTCGCGATCGTAATGACCTTTGGTTTGGTTCGATTCCAAAAACATGTTGTCAGCAAAACGGGCAGCCAAGCGATAGCCGCCGATTCACTGCATTATCAATCCGACCTTTATATGAATGCAGCGATCATGCTCGCGCTAGCACTGAGCTGGTTTGGCATTGGTCAAGCGGACTCGGTATTCGCGATTGGTATCGGTATCTACATTCTTTACAGTGCCTACCAAATGGCAACAGAAGCCATTCAATCTTTGCTTGATAGAAAGCTGCCAGATGAAGAATTAAAACAGATAAAAGAGACATCGCTGAGTGTGGAAGGTGTGCTTGGCGTACATCAACTAAGAACGCGTCGTTCAGGGCCTGTTCGGTTCATTCAATTGCATTTAGAACTCGAAGATAATATCCCACTTATTGAAGCGCACCGCATTTCTGACGAAGTAGAAGACAAGCTTATCTCCGTTTTTCCTGATGCTGATGTATTAATTCATCAAGACCCGTATTCGGTCGTATTTGGACCCGAGAAGCAGCAGAAATTTCACTCATGGTAAGCGGGCTAAAAAAAGGTAGGCAAATGGTAAGTAGGTGGCTTTTGAACTAAAGTGAGTAAAAATTACTAATTCTTCGGTGATTCAAAAACCACCTTAGTAACAATTAATGTTGATTCTGATGTGAATCAACAAAGTTACTGAGTAAAACTGTAATACTCTTACAGAAGTAGAAATGTTACATAATTTTACGCGATTTAAGTGCTATTCCTGTTGAGGAAATGTAACATAACGCACAAATATAGATTTAAAATCTTGTTGATATACAATCAGCAAGAATAAGAATTGAATAATAGATTCCCAAAAATCGAGGGTGAGCATGATTAAGAAGATCGGTGTTTTGACCAGTGGTGGTGACGCTCCAGGCATGAACGCAGCAGTTCGTGGTGTAGTTCGTACTGCGCTATCAGTTGGCATTGAAGTTTACGGTATTTACGATGGCTACCAAGGCCTTGTTGAAGACCGTATCGAAAAGCTTGACCGTTCAAGCGTATCTGACGTCATCAACCGCGGCGGTACTTTTTTAGGTTCTGCACGTTTCCCTGAGTTCAAAGACGTTGCTGTTCGCGAGAAAGGCATCGAGAACCTTAAGAAACACGGTATCGAAGCACTTGTTGTTATCGGTGGCGACGGTTCTTACATGGGCGCTAAGAAACTGACAGAAATGGGTTACCCATGTATCGGTCTTCCAGGCACAATCGATAACGATATCGCGGGTACTGACTACACAATCGGTTACCTAACAGCGCTTAACACTGTTATCGATTCAATCGACCGTCTACGTGACACGTCTTCTTCTCACCAACGTATTTCTATTGTTGAAATCATGGGCCGTCACTGTGGTGACCTTACGCTTATGTCAGCAATTGCGGGTGGCTGTGAGTACATCATCACACCTGAGACTGGCCTAGATAAAGATCAGCTTATCAGCAATATCCAAGATGGTATTGCGAAAGGTAAGAAGCACGCAATCATCGCTCTAACTGAGTTAATGATGGATGCGAATGAACTAGCGAAAGAGATCGAAGCTTCAACAGGTCGTGAAACTCGTGCAACGGTTCTTGGTCACATCCAACGTGGTGGTCGCCCGACTGCATTTGACCGTGTACTGGCTTCTCGCATGGGTAACTACGCTGTTCACCTTCTTCAAGAAGGCCACGGTGGTCGTTGTGTTGGTATCGAGAAAGAAGCGCTTGTTCACCACGACATCATCGACTGTATCGAGAATATGCAGAACCCAGACCGTTCTGAGCTGTTCCGCGTTGCAGAAGAGTTGTTCTAAGACACGCTTAGCGTTCGCTTAAAATATTAAAAACCGCTGATTGTTCAGCGGTTTTTTTGTGCCTGCCATTTGGATTTTAAGCTTGAATCTCAAATTACAGCCAATAAAAAAGGCCAACCTAAGTTGACCTTTCATTTAATCTAAACGGTGAAGTTTAAATTAAGCTTTTGCTTCAGCTGCTGCTTTAGCGATAGCTGCGAAGCTTTTCGCGTCTAGAGCTGCGCCGCCAACTAGAGCACCGTCGATGTCTGGTTGTGCGAAGTAAGCTGCTGCGTTTTCTGGCTTAACAGAACCGCCGTATTGGATAACAACTTTCTTAGCAACGTCTTCAGATTTCTCTGCGATGTGTGCACGGATTTGAGCGTGGATGCGTTGTGCATCTTCAGCTGTAGCTGCTTTACCAGTACCGATAGCCCAGATTGGTTCGTAAGCGATGATAGCGCCTTCAAGAGCTTCAACACCTTGAGTGTTGATAACAGCGTCAAGTTGACGAGCACATACAGCAACAGTTTCGCCTGCTTCGTTTTGTGCATCAGACTCACCGATACAAAGAACTGGAGTTAGGCCGTTCTCTTTTAGGAATGCGAATTTCTTAGCAACGAATTCGTCAGACTCAGCGTGGTATTCACGACGCTCAGAGTGACCGATGATGATGTGAGATGCGCCGAACTCTTTAAGCATTGCTGGAGACATGTCGCCAGTGAATGCACCGCTGTTGTTTAGGTCAGAGTTTTGAGCACCTAGGATGATCGCGCTGCCCGCTTCAGTAAGCGTACGCTCAGCAAGATCAACGAAAAGTGCTGGTGGAGCAACTGCTACGTCTACGCCTGTTACGCCTTCAAGTTCAGCGTTAAGACCGTTTAGTAGATCAACAACCATTTCTTTGCTGCCGTTTAGTTTCCAGTTACCCATAACTACAGGATGACGCATAGGAATATCTCCAAAGTATTTAAATAAATCGAATGTAAAAAAGTAAACTTTATTACGAAATAATATAACAGAATAATATCAACAGATCATGACTGTGGTCATGACTTTCTTGGATCTTACTCAATGGTCAGAGTAGATTTTGAGCATATATCAGTGATCCGGCAGACAGAATAATAGCTAACTTCTCGGATTTTTCATCGTTAGTTGCTATTAAGGGACAAACGATTGCGTTAACAATAGGAAGTAATAATGCCGAATCTAGTTCTAGAGTACTCAAATTCAGTGGATGAGCGAGTGAATATCCAAGGTTTACTGGAAGACCTTCATCAAGTTACATTAAACTGTGGTTTGTTTGATGTACCTTCTGTGAAGTCTCGTTCACTGCGCTGTCATAACTGGTTGGTCGGTGATGAAGAGGACAATGTGGATTTTGTTCATATTAGCTTTGAGTTACTTTCAGGACGTACCGAAGAACAGAAAAGAGAATTGTCGCGTTTGTTGATGCAAACCCTACAAGAACAGGCAAGCCATATCCGTAGCCTAACGGTCAACATACGAGATATGGATAAAAGTTGCTTTCAGAAAGTGATGAACTAGCTAAAAAGAATCAACTAACTAAAAGTGATTAACTGACTATTTGCTGCTAACTTTTTGGTAGCGTATTAATTTTTTGAGTATTTAAGATGTCGATGAAAGATTTACTGCTCTCTTTCAAGGGGAGAATTGGTCGTAAGACTTACTGGATTTGGAATGTTTTCTACTATGTAGCGATTACTGGTTTTGCTTCCGGTATTTCTGTTCTGTTCCCTGCATATTCCTATATCCTGCTACCAATCTTCCTACTGTTGCTGGTTATCCCAGATCTTGCAATTACCGCTAAACGCTGGCACGACCGCAATAAGTCGAACTACTGGCTGTTGTTGAACGTGCCACTCGTGCTTGGGCGTTTGGCTTCGCCAATGGTAGCAACGACAACAGAGTCGGTATCGCCAGTTCATATGGCGGCAACCGTTGCAGCATTAGTATGTGGTTTATGGATTTTGATTGAATGTGGATTGCTCAAGGGAACTGAAGGCCGTAATGATTACGGTGACGACCCAGTGTAAAGATTGAATGATTGAGAAATAAGAAGGGAGCATTGTGCTCCCTTTTTCTTTTTAAGGCGTTTTTCTTTGAATGGTTTTTGTCGCTAGTCCCTTTCAACGGTTAGTACATTTCAACAGTTAGTATACTTTAACGGTTAGTACATTTTTGGCTCTGTATTTGGCCTGAAAGGCACGACATTTTCAGGCAGAGATTCTTCAAAATCGCAGCGGCCTTTGAGTGCATCTTGGAATTTACAGACCTGACAGCGCAGCTCTTGCATCAGAACAACATTAGCGTGATGTGGATTCTTGCAGCGGCTGACGACTAAATCGATATGACTTTGTTGAGCGCGAAGCCTGTTTTGCATGGTCTCTGAGGCTGAGCAAATCATCTGTTCGCACATCTCGTGTTTGAATTGATCGAATGCTTTCGGATCGCTTTTCGCGAGTTGGACCAGTTCATCAAAAGGGGGCAGTTTTTGATTGGGCTGTGGATGTGCCATGATTCCTTCCTTAGCATTAAGCATGTTTCATATGCTTTAAGCTTAAGAAAGAAATTTGTACAAATTTTGATCTATTGGTGTTTTCTCAATATTGAGACAGGATCAGTAACTTGGCGTTAGGGTATAAGTACAACGACGCTCGCCAGTAATGATGTGTTCAGTGCGGCTCACATGACATTCATCTTTGAGTAATTCTTTGAAAACATTGAGCTCAGATTGGCACAGGCTAGGGCAGCGAGTTGCAGCTTTGCAGATAGGGCAGTGGTTCTCGATCAAGATGTAGTGATCGTCATGCTCTTGAAGTTCTGCCATGTAGCCTTCGTCTTCACGCAGCTGGGTGAGTGTTTTAAGTTTGCTGAGCAGCGAGTCACAATCAGACAGCGCGGTTTGATATTGCTTAAGGGTGTGTTGTTCGCGCTCGGCCGCAACCTTAGCTAACCCCTCTTTACCAAACAGATTCTCGACAGCGTCGATCACTTGAATGGTGAGTTCACCGTGTCGATCTGAAAATTGACCATGGCCTTGTTGAGTCAGGGACCAGTGGCGAGTCGGGCGACCCACTTTTACTTTAACATCATGAAACGCAAGAATACCGTCATCTTCCAGGCTTTGCAGATGTTGCCTTGCACCCATTGTCGTCATGCCAAATTCTTCTGACAGTTGTTTCGCGGTTACCGCGCCTTGACGCTTAATGGTCTGTAAGATTTTGTCGCTTGTTTTCATACTATCTCTACCTAATGAACCTTACTATTATGAGGCAAGGTGTTTATAAAGCAAACCATTTACTATGGTGCAGGTGAAATGCACAGATTATTGATGACCAATAAAACAAAAGGCTGATACTTGGTATCAGCCTTCGAATGTTCTGCTTGAGCGAGTTTAGGTCTACAGGATGTGACCGATTACTTCTGGGTCTTTACGCTCTAGGTAGTGGATAGATTTGATGCGGCGAATCGTACGGCAGCGACCACGGATAAGCAGTGTTTCTGTGGTTGCGATATTACCTGTACGTGTGATGCCCTCTAGAAGGTCACCCTTAGTAATACCGGTTGCTGAGAATACAACGTTGTCGCTACGAGCCATGTCTTCCATCTTCAACACGATACCCGCCGTTACGCCCATTTCAGCACAACGCTCTAGCTCAAGCTCACCGTGTTTGCGGTTCTCTTCTGTATCGCCTTTTACTTCATGACGAGGAAGCAGACGTGCGTGCATGTCGCCGTCGAGTGCGCGAATAACCGCAGCCGAAACCACGCCTTCAGGCGCGCCGCCGATGCAGTACATTACGTCGACTTCGCTGTCTGGCATACACGTGAGGATAGAAGCTGCAACATCACCGTCTGGCACTGCGAATACACGAACACCCATTGCTTGCATGTCGGCAATCACTTGATCATGACGTGGCTTAGCCAGTGTGGTTACTACCAGTGTATCGAGTGTTTTACCTAGTGCTTTCGCAATGTTTTCTAGGTTTTCTGTCAGTGGCAGTTCTAGGTCAATCACGCCTTTTGCGCCAGGACCAACAACCAATTTTTCCATGTACATGTCAGGTGCTTTTAGGAAGCTACCTTTTTCGCCTGCAGCCAAGACAGCCAATGCATTTGATTGACCCATTGCTGTCATGCGTGTCCCTTCAATTGGGTCAACGGCGATATCTACTGCATCACCGCCAATACCGACGTTTTCACCGATGTATAGCATAGGTGCATCATCGATCTCACCTTCGCCGATAACGATCTCGCCGCTAATTTCGGTTTTGTTCAGTAGGCTACGCATTACTTCTACAGCAGCGCCATCTGCAGCGTTTTTATCGCCGCGGCCAAGCCACTTGTAACCAGCTAGTGCTGCACCTTCAGTGACACGAGAGAATGACATTGCTAAATCGCGTTTCATGCGGACTCCAAAATTTTCAAAAGGGGAATAGAAATTTCGCGGCGAATTTTACCATATCCCAAAGGAAACGTTTGCCTTTTTGTTTTTTGGGGATTGCTCTTGATCAATTTGCGGGTGAAAACAGGTAATATTCATCAAAATAATCAGTCTGTTGTCGCGGTAGTAATAATTCACGTCAATATTCGGTAAAAAGCGCTGTTTTTTTCATCGAATGGCGCAAAATATCGAATATATTGAGTGTTTATCCTTGCTCTGCTGAGTAGAATGGGGAAATAAGTGGAGTAGACCTTCACCATCAAACGGATAACTTAAAGGTAGGCCAGAATGTCTTTTGAAGTACTAGAGCAGCTAGAAGCAAAAATTCAAACAGCAGTAGATACAATTGCACTTCTTCAAATGGAAGTGGAAGAGCTTAAAGAAGAGAAACAAGCACTAGCAACAGAAGCTGGTGAGCTTAAAGAAAGCCGTCACGAGCTAGAGCAAAAAACTCAGCAAATGCAGGAAGAGCATTCAGCGTGGCAAGATCGCATCCGTAACCTTCTTGGTAAAATGGATGACGTAGAGTAATTGACTCTTCAGATTTAAAAAAACGCCCGCTACTGAGTAGCGGGCGTTTTTGTTTGTATTCTTATGCTTCGTGTTCTTATGGTTTGTTTTATTATTTGAAGCTGAGTGAGAGTTACTCGATCTCTTCTTCTTCAACATCCAGATCAAGTTCTACATCTAAAGGCTCTGCCGAAAGAATAATGCCGGTGTTGTCAGCGTAGAGGTAATCTTCCGGTAAGAAGGTTACGCTGCCAAAGTTGACCGGTACGTCCAATTCGCCGACACCTTCTTGGCTCGCACCAACAGGGATTGAAGCCAAAGCCTGAATACCAATGTTCATGTCTTCTAGCTCATCGACTTCACGAACGCAGCCGTAAACCACAATACCTTCCCACTCATTGTCTTCGGCAAGTAGGGCAATCTCAGCATCGATCAGCGCTTTGCGTAGTGAGCCGCCACCATCGATTAACAACACACGTCCCAAGCCATCTTGCTCTAATACGGAGCGAATTAAAGCATTGTCTTCAAAACACTTTAATGTCGTGATCTGTCCTGCGAAGGATGCACGTCCACCGAAGTTGCTGAACATGGGCTCCACGACATCAACTTGATCCAAATATATGTCGCACAGTGCTGAAGTGTTGTATTCCATTAGTATACCTTTTGAACAATGAGCTTACTTTGAGTATATCGGTGCTTGATCCCTTTGCAATGATTAGTCTCATTTAACTCAATAGAGTTTGAGCTACGACAACCCCTGCAAACAATAGGTTAGTGACCAGTGAGCATTTCACAATCACCGGCATCATTGGTGCAATCTGCGCTGGTTTTTCGGTTTCCCAAACGGCCTTGCCATGCTTATAAACAATAATAATGCTCAGTAAAAACGGCAGGCTGATCCAGACTGGCTTTTCTTGAATCAGTAGGTAGATAGCGAAAGATGCAAGGGCGAGCCCAAGCAGTGCAAAATGATAGTGTTTGGCTTTGCGTTGCCCTAGGCGAACCGCCATGGTGCGCTTACCACATTCGCTGTCGTTCTCGATATCACGCATGTTGTTGATGTTGAGTACCGCAACCGCCATTAATCCACAGCCTAAAGCCGGAAGAAATAGGCTTGGCTCAACATGACCAGTGTGTAGGAAGTATGTGCCTGAAACGCCTAACAAACCGAAGAAGATAAATACCGATAAGTCGCCAAGGCCAATATAACCATAAGGTTTATTGCCCACGGTGTAAGCGATGGCAGCCATTATGGCTAATACGCCTAACGCGATGAAAGATAAGATGCTTTCAATCGATGTTAAGGCATGAAAAATAAGAATCAGCCCAGCGAGCATGGTAAACACGATGTTGAGGATGATGGCTTTCTTCATAGTTTTCGCGGTCACCGCGCCGGATTGCATTGCGCGTGTTGGCCCTAGACGGTTTTCATTGTCGGTGCCTTTTACTGCGTCGCCATAGTCATTGGCTAGGTTCGACAGGATTTGTAATAAGGTGGCAGTTAAAAAAGCCAGTAGGGCTATTGATAGAGAAAACTGACCGCCGGCGAACGCTAAACTACTTCCTGTAAGAATAGAGACAAGTGCGAGAGGCAGAGTTTTTGGTCGTGCGGCATCAAGCCAAATCAGTAGAGATTGTTTCATCGTAGGTCTATTTCTTTGTAAGTCTTCGTTTCAAACTGTGATTTGAGTATACGCCCATTTTTCGGGTAATAAAAAGCCCACTCGAAAGTGGGCCTTGAATTCGCTTATTAGCTGCTATTTCTTTGAGATAGAGCAATAAGTTGGAGTTTTGTGTGCTACAGGATGAAGCGACTTAGGTCTTCGTCTTCCACGAGCTCGCCAAGCTTAGATATTACATAAGCTTCATCAATCAGCAATTTACTGCCTGCTCGGTCTGTTGCGTCAAATGAAATTTCATCCATTAGGCGCTCCATGACTGTGTGTAGACGACGCGCACCGATGTTTTCAGTAGTTTCGTTCACACGCCATGCTGCGTCTGCAATTTGGTTGATGCCATCTTCAGTGAACTCAATGCCAACATCTTCTGTTTTCATCAGGGCAATGTACTGTTCTGTCAGTGACGCCTTTGGTTCAGTAAGAATACGTTTGAAGTCGTGTGCTGATAGTGCTTCAAGTTCTACGCGGATTGGTAGACGACCTTGCAGTTCAGGGATCAGGTCAGATGGCTTAGCTACTTGGAAAGCACCTGATGTGATAAACAAGATGTGGTCAGTTTTAACCATGCCGTGTTTCGTTGATACTGTGCTGCCTTCGATTAGAGGCAGTAGGTCGCGCTGAACACCTTCACGAGATACGTCTGGGCCTGAGCTGTCGCCACGCTTACAGATTTTGTCGATCTCATCGATGAATACGATGCCGTTATTTTCAGCGTTGAAAATCGCGCTCTCTTTTAGCTCTTCTTGGTTTACAAGCTTTGAAGCTTCTTCTTCCGTCAGTGCTTTGAATGCGTCTTTGATTTTCATCTTACGCTTTTTCTTGGTGTCGCCCGCTAGGTTTTGGAACATGCCTTGCAGCTGGTTGGTCATCTCTTCCATACCCGGAGGTGACATGATTTCAACGCCCATTTGCGGTGCGGCTACATCGACCTCGATCTCTTTGTCGTCTAGCTTACCTTCACGCAGTTTCTTGCGGAAAATCTGACGAGTGTTTGAAGAGGTGGTGTCTTCCGTTGATTGCTCGTTCTGACCCCAAGCATCACGTGCTGGTGGTAGAAGGGCATCAAGAATGCGTTCTTCAGCTTGTTCTTCAGCGCGGTACTGTACTTTTTCCATCGCTTGTTGGTGCGTCATCTTGATCGCAACGTCCGTTAGATCACGGATAATGGTCTCAACCTCTTTACCAACGTAGCCAACTTCGGTGAACTTAGTCGCTTCTACCTTGATGAACGGCGCATTAGCGAGTTTCGCTAGACGGCGAGCAATTTCAGTTTTACCCACACCCGTTGGGCCAATCATAAGGATGTTCTTTGGTGATACTTCAACACGCAGGCTTTCTTCAAGCTGCATACGACGCCAGCGGTTACGCAGTGCGATAGCCACTGAACGCTTAGCGTTGTCTTGGCCGATAATGTGGCGATTGAGTTCGTGAACAATTTCGCGAGGAGTCATTTCAGACATGGTTTTTCCTTAATTCTTTAATCACTGTTGAATACAACGTTATTGATGGAAGCGGTCGTTACTCTGGCTTTGGCAGCTCAACGGTGCTTTCTAGTTCTTCAATAGTGTGGTGATGGTTGGTGAATACACAGATATCGCCAGCAATGTTCAGCGATTTTTCTGCGATTTCACGCGCATCTAAATCAGTATTTTCTAATAGTGCAGTCGCTGCTGCTTGAGCGAAGTTACCGCCCGAACCGATCGCAATCAGGTCGTTCTCTGGCTGAACTACGTCACCGTTACCAGTAATGATCAGTGAAGCGGTTTCATCTGCGACTGCTAGCAGTGCTTCTAATTTACGTAGAGCACGGTCGCTACGCCAATCCTTCGCCAGCTCAACGGCAGCTTTGGTTAGGTGGCCTTGGTGCATTTGCAGCTTGCTTTCAAATTTTTCGAATAGCGTGAAAGCATCTGCCGTACCGCCAGCAAAACCTGCCAGTACTTTATTGTTGTATAGGCGACGTACTTTACGGGCATTGCCCTTCATTACAGTATTGCCTAGAGATACTTGTCCATCACCCGCGATGACGACTTTATTATTACGACGTACAGATACAATGGTAGTCACGAGTAGGGCCTCTTAATATTTCTTATCTTTGGGTATAAAAAGTATATGAGGATGGTGCTCGGATAATTCAAGGAAGGGCGAGTGATGTCGCGCAACTTATCGGCGGAAGTTGTAAGGAAAACTGACTAAAGGGAGTAAATAAAAGAAAACCTCCACAATGGGAGGCTTTCGGAGTTTGGTTTTCGGCTTTTGCTAAGATTAAGACTGCGACTATCGCTAAATCTAAATCTAATCGGTGTCTTTCCAAATAGCGCAAGGTTCGATTTTCGCCCGTTGCAGCTTATGGCGATCGCGCTCGGCGTCACGCTTCAACTTGTATGGCCCTAGAACCACACGGTACCAGCTACTGCCGTCTTTTTTACGGATTTCACTCGAGATACCTTGGAACGCAATATCTAACTTGCGCGTTTCTGCCTGTGCTGACGTTTTGTAAGCGCCACACTGCATCACGTAAGGGATCTTAGAGATCTCTTGCTCTTTGGCTTTAACTTCAATCTCGCGGCTTGGCAGCGTTTCAACGTAGTCCCACTTCTCTTCTGGAGGCGGTGGAATCACTTTCGCTGGTTTTGGCTTAGGTTTTGGTTTGGTAGCCACAGGTGTTGGTGCTGGCGGCTCAGGATCATTACTCAATAAGTAAAGTCCATAACCAAAACCACCTGCAAGGAGGATCGCCAAAAGACCACTGCGCCAAGGTTTACGGCGAGGGGCTTGTTTCTTGGTCGGTTTTTTCGTGCCACGACCGCGCTTTACATAATCTCTATTAGCCACAAGACAATTCAATAGTTGCTGATTCTGTCCTCATGGTAATCCAGATTGCGCGAGGATAATAGTGCAGAAATGGAAGCGGCACATCAAAATGTGCCGCAGATTTATAAGGGTATTTCTGAGGGTTACATTCGAGGTGGTGCGGTGCTGCCTCTAACGACTAATTTAGCTTCAAGCAGACGCGAACCTGCTTGCACATCGTTGCCCTTCAATAGATCAAGCATCATCAGCATCGCTTGGCGTCCAATCTCATAACGAGGCTGAGAAATAGTGGTTAGCGGTGGATCGCAGTATTGAGCGAATTGGATGTCATCGAAGCCAACAATCGATAGGTCTTGAGGAACACGTAAACCTAGCTTCTTCGCTTCTTGAATCGCACCAATCGCCATCGCATCGTTATGACAGAAGATCGCTGTAGGTTGTTCAGGAAGTGCTAGTAATTGACGAACCGCTTGCGCACCCGCTTCAAAGGTGAAATCACCCACAGTGCTGTAAGCTGGGTTCATTGATACTCCAGCGCGGCGCAATGCTTGTTGGTAGCCTTGTTGACGGAACTTACACAGGGTTGCAGTCGTTGGCCCAGAGATTTGAGCGATGCGCTTATGACCTAACTGAGCGAGGTAATTCACCGCTTCAAATGCAGAGGTTAGGTTGTCGATGTGAACCGTTGGCAGTTCAAGCTCAGGTGCGAATTCACACGCCATAACCATTGGCGGTAAATTCTTTTGCTCAGGCTTACTGACATCAAACGGATGATCAGTGCCAAGCAGTAGCATACCGTCTGCTTGCTTTGTGAAGACCAAGTTAACAAATGAAGACTCACGCTTCTTTTGTTGACCACTGTCACCCAGTAGAACGAGGTAGTCATTCTCTACAGCGGCATCTTCGATACCACGAATGATTTCGGCGAAGTAAGGGTCACAGATATCAGGAACGATAGTGATGATGGTTTTTGATTCGTTGCGACGTAAATTTCTAGCTAATGTATTGGGTGAGTATCCAGCTTCAAGCACTGCTGTCTCAACTCGTTTACGAGTAGAAACCGAGACTTTTTCAGGGTTCATCAATGCACGTGATACTGTTGCCGTTGAGACGCCTGCTAGCTGGGCAACATCCTTCATTGTCGCCATAAATTAAACCCTCTTTTAAGTTCCTTTGTCGCCTAAGTATTTAAGGCGTGAATAATTAATACAATCGAATAGATATTATGAAAGTGTTGCTAACACTTTTTTTATTGCAATATTTTATTCGTTTCATCCGTGTAAAGTTACGGCTAGATTAACAAAAATCACATGACTAGTGTGAGGTTGCTCACGAGAAATATGAAATATTTGTGAACAAACTTATCATTAGTTTTAACCCAAGTAGGTTTAGCTCAAATCTTGCGGCTCAATATCGAGTGACCAACGGACTTTTTTCGCAGCAGGTAACATATTAATTGCCGGCTTCGCACTCATTAATAACTTCTGCATTAACGAACGAGTCTGAGTTTGTAGAATCAACTGCCAGCGTGATTTACCCGCTCGCTTGGCCAGTGGCGCTGGGGTGGGGCCTAGAACCATGCAATATTGGTCAAACAAGGGGTGCGATTCTAATGTATGACGAACCTGACGCAAGAACTCTTCCACCAAACGTGTGTCATTGGCTTCCGCTCTAAACAGAGTCATAAAGGTATAAGGTGGCAGCATCGCTTGTTTACGCTCGGCCAATGCGGTTTGTGCAAAGTGGTTATAGTCTTTGTGCAGCAACGCTTGTAACAAGCCATGTTCTGGATGGTGAGTTTGTAAGATAACCTCACCCGGCTTACTGGCACGGCCTGCTCGACCGGCGACTTGAGTAAACAGTTGCGCCAACCGTTCAGAGGCGCGGAAGTCACTACTATATAAAGAGGCGTCCACATCCAATAACGCCACAAGTGTCACGTCAGGAAAGTGGTGACCTTTAGCAAGCATCTGTGTACCGATAAGAATTTGGTATTCACCTTTACGAATCGACTCGAGCGCACTTTCTAAGCTGCCTTTGCGGCGGGTGCTGTCTCTGTCAATACGAATGGTTTTGTATTCAGGGAATAGCTGACCAAGTTGAGCCTCTAGCTGTTCGGTACCAACACCCACCGTCACTAAGTTCGCTGAACCACAGCCTTGGCAATTGTGCACGATATGCTGCTGAGAGCCACAGTGGTGACAGCGCATCTCATTGCTGTATTGGTGATAGGTGTAGTAGGCATCACAACGCTTACATTCCGCTGTCCAACCACAATCGTGACACATCAATGCGGGAGAGAACCCACGGCGGTTGAGAAACAACATCACTTGGTTGCCCGCTTTGAGGTGTCTTTGCATTTCAGCAATCAAAGAAGCAGACAAGCCACTTTCTAGATATTCACCCTTCACATCCAACACTTTATTGGTGGTCGGCAGCGCGACACCTGCACGTGAGGTCAGGGTGAGGTAACTGTATTTACCGTTCTGTGCGTTGTGCAGCGTTTCAAAGGCCGGAGTCGCCGAGCCTAACACAACCGGAATCTGTGCTTTATGAGCACGCATGATCGCGACATCACGAGCGTGGTAGCGTAGGCTATCTTGCTGCTTATAAGAGGCGTCGTGCTCTTCATCGACAATGATAATTCCCAGATCAGCGAACGGCGTGAACAGAGCCGAGCGCGTACCAATCACAATGCCCGCTATTTTGTCACGTGCTGATAACCAAGCATTCAATCGTTCAGAATCGTTTAATCCAGAGTGAATCACCTCAACAGGCACATTAAAACGACGCTTAAAGCGATTAATCGTTTGTGGAGTGAGGCCTATTTCCGGTACCAAGACTAATGCTTGTTTACCTTGCTCGAGAATCGGCTTGATCATATTGAGGTAGACTTCGGTTTTACCTGAGCCGGTAACCCCCTCTAGCAAGAAGCAACTAAAATCGGTTTGGCTATTTACTGTCGCAATCGCGATCGCTTGTTCAGCATTGAGCTTCGGCTTGTCTTGTTCGTTTTCAAGTTCAACGGGCCACGGCTGGCGCTTTGGCTTTTTCTCTACCGACTCAATCCAACCTTTCTCTTCCAAAGTCTTAAGCACCGCGCTGCCTACTTCCTCGTCAATGAACTCTTGATGAGGAACAGGGCCGTGTTCAAGCATGTGCATCACTTTGGCTTGCTTAACCGCACGACCAAAGCCTTGCATCAGTTGATCTCTGCCTGATGGGGTCAATTGCCACTCGACAAGCGTTGCGAAGTCGGCAGCTTTGCCTTTTCGTAAAGCGCTTGGTAGAGCATTAGCCAAGGTTTCACCCAGTGGATACTGATAGAACTGGCTGCACCATACCAAGAGTGAGTAGACCGATTCTGGCCAAACAGGTTGGTTGTCTAATAAGGCTTTAATGGGCTTGAGCTTGTCTAGCTCGAATTCAGATTCGTTAACCAGAGCTGTAACAATACCTGTTAAGGTTTGTCGTCCAAAAGGCACAGATACTCGTCCACCAATAATCGGGAATAGGTGGTTAGGAATCTTGTAATCGAACTGCTTGTCTAGTGGAACAGGCAGTGCCACGCGGGCAATCATTGGACGCATAAAGGGACAGCTTTATCTGAGTTGACGAGAGCGAACAGTCTAATGGATAAGGGCGTTAAATTCGAGGAGCAGTTTGGATGAGAGTATCGAGTTAACGCAGGAAGATAACGAAAGCCCGAAATCTCAGGCCGACAAAGGAAATAAAAGAGGCTATTGGTGAAAAATGTATCAAATCAGTTGATCCTGCCTTATAGATTCATTACTATACTGCGCCTTAAAGGTATGGCTTTATCGCAGTTTAGTGATGCAGCGGTGTCTTTATTTTATTTTTTAACTACGTGTGGTGTGCGGCTTAGAATCGTATAGCGACACGGCCTACTTGAGGTTATCCCATGAAAACTGGTATCCACCCAGAATACAAAGCAGTTTCTGCAACTTGTTCTTGCGGCAACACATTTGAGTTCAACTCAACGCTTGCAAAAGAATCTATCCACCTAGACGTATGTGACAAATGTCACCCATTCTACACTGGTAAGCAACGTATCGTAGATACTGGCGGCCGTGTTGATCGCTTCAACAAGCGTTTCGGTGCTCTTTCTAGCAAGAAGTAATTCTCGCTATTTAGACATAAAAAGGACACTTCGGTGTCCTTTTTTGTTGCCTGAAATCTAAGAAAACGCTGAATCATATTCAACCATCAACTTCTCGAAAACGACAGGCAACCCGCTTGAGTTTTGTTTCATAACTTACACCCAATACTCCACTCTCGAAATCCGCTCGAAAGTTCAACAAGCGACAGTAATTTCAACTGCTCACTGGTCTTATTAGTAGTGAAATCTCGTTTTTTAATGAGACAGAGGCTTTAACCACCTAGGAACTTTGAAGTACATCTATTAACATGAACAAGATCCCCAAATAATAATATCCTAGGAACCTACACCTATGTCTGAAGACAGCCGCCAAGATCAATCCTCTCAAGCGTTATCGCCTCAAGAACAATTCCGTCAGCAAGCTCTTGATTACCATGAGTTCCCAATTCCAGGCAAAATAGCCGTAGCACTGACGAAGCCTGCAAATTCTGCAGAAGACCTAGCACTTGCATACAGCCCAGGCGTGGCTGAGCCTGTTCGCGAGATCGCACAGAACGTTGATAACGTTTATAAGTACACAGGTAAAGGCAACATGGTTGCAGTTATCTCTAACGGTACAGCGATTCTTGGCCTAGGTAACCTTGGCCCTATTGCTTCTAAACCTGTTATGGAAGGTAAAGCGCTACTGTTTAAGCGTTTTGCTGGTTTAGATTCTATCGATATTGAAGTAAAACACCGCACAATCGATGAGTTCGTTGATACGGTTGCGAATATCGCAGATACATTCGGCGGTATTAACCTAGAAGACATCAAAGCACCTGACTGTTTTGAGATTGAGCGTCGCCTGATTGAGCGTTGTGATGTCCCTGTTTTTCACGATGACCAACACGGTACAGCGATTGTAACGGCTGCAGGTATGCTGAACGCGATTGAGCTTCAAGGTAAGAAGCTTGAAGAGTGTAAGATCGTTTGTTTAGGTGCTGGCGCAGCGGCGGTTGCTTGTATGGAACTGCTGATCAAGTGTGGCGCTCAGCGTGAGAAGATTTACATGCTTGACCGTAAAGGTGTAATCCACACTCGTCGTGAAGACCTGAATGAATACAAAGCGCTATTCGCAAATAACACGGACAAGCGCACGCTTGAAGATGTTATCGAAGGCGCTGACTTGTTCTTGGGCGTATCTGGTCCTAATCTGTTACCAGCTAAAGCACTTACGCTGATGGCTGATAAGCCAGTTGTGTTTGCATGTTCAAACCCAGATCCAGAGATCAAGCCAGAGCTCGCTCATGAAGTTCGTTCTGACCTTATCATGGGTACAGGCCGTAGCGATTACCCGAACCAAGTAAACAACGTACTTTGTTTCCCATTCATTTTCCGTGGTGCGCTTGATGTACGTGCGAGCGAAATCAATGATGAGATGAAGCTGGCTGCGGTTAAAGCGATTCGTGAACTAGCGAAAGAAGAAGTTCCGGCTGAAGTACTCGCTGCTGCGGGTGAGACTGCACTGGAGTTTGGTAAAGGCTACATCATTCCTAAGCCAATGGACCCACGTCTACTTCCTCGCGTAGCAAAAGCGGTTGCAGTAGCGGCCGTTGAATCTGGCGTAGCTCGTATTGAGATGCCTGCTAACTATATGGCTTAATGCTTTAATAATTTAATAGCTTAATAGCTTAATAGCTTGTTGCTCTATTGAGCGAAAAGAATAATAAAAAACCGACTCATAGGAGTCGGTTTTTTTATGTCTATCATTCACAGAGCAGCTACCGATAACGTAGTGGGTGATGTGACAAATAAGGTTCAGCTATAGCGAATCAATATTGAAGGCAGTGACTGAGTTGTTTTTATTCTTCGTCAAACGCTTCGAATTCGATACCCATCTCTGTCATCAGCTTTTTCACTTCAGTCGGGATGTCGTCTGGACGGTCTTTACGGAGGTCTTCATCCGTTGGCAGTGGTTGGCCTGTGTACGCATGTAGAAAGGCTTCGCACAGTAGCTCACTGTTTGTTGCATGGCGTAGGTTATTAATCTGGCGGCGAGTGCGCTCGTCAGTAAGAACCTTTAACACTTTTAGAGGGATAGAAACTGTAATTTTTTTTACTTGTTCGCTTTTCTTTCCATGCTCAGCATATGGGCTTATGTATTCACCATTCCAGTCGGCCATTGCGTACCTTCATCACTTTAGTTGTTAGAATAAATTAGTAGTGGTGATTTTAGCGGGATTTACTGCCATAAGCAAAGACATATAGACGTCCAGAAGTGTTGACGTCTCACATTTATGAAAGTAAAGTGAATAACATATATCTAACACAGCCGCAGAATGCCGACAAGCCGCTGTGATTCTCAGACGCAAAACTTGTAAGGAAGCACCTATGAGCAGCCGGAAGCCAGCAACAATCGCAGTACGTACTGGTATCGAGTCAGACACGCAACACCATGCCGTTGTCCCACCCATTTATCTTTCGACTAACTATGGGTTTCCCGCTTTTGGTGAAGTGCCAAAGTACGATTACACCCGTTCTGGTAACCCAAATCGTGGTTTATTAGAAACGGCATTGTTTGAGCTTGAATCTGGCAAAGGTGCAGTGGTGACTAACTGCGGCACTTCGGCACTTAACTTGTGGGTATCCGCTTTCTTAGGCGGTGATGATCTTATTATCGCACCACACGACTGCTACGGTGGTACTTACCGCCTGTTTAATACCCGCTCGTTAAAAGGTGACTTCAAAGTTTTGTTCGTTGATCAATCGGATCAAGCAGCGTTGGATGCGGCGATCGCGCTCAAGCCAAAGTTGATCTTAATAGAAACGCCATCGAACCCGTTGGTTCGTGTGGTTGATATTGCAGAGACTTGCCGTAAAGCGAAAGAGGTAGGTGCTCTGGTTGCTGTCGATAACACGTTTTTGACGCCTGTGTTCCAAAAGCCTTTAGAGCTGGGTGCTGATTTTGTTATCCACTCAACCACCAAATACATCAACGGACACTCAGATGTTATTGGTGGCGTTGTAGTGACGAAAACTGAAGAGCACGCTGAAGAGCTTGCATGGTGGGGCAACTGTATTGGTGCGACCGGCACACCATTTGATAGTTACATGACTCTACGTGGTATTCGTACGCTAGGTGCGCGTATGCGTGTTCACGAAGAGAGTTCACGTGAAATTCTGACGGCTCTGCAACAACAAGATCTGGTGGGCACTATTTACCACCCAAGCCTTCCTGAACACCCAGGTCACGAGATCGCGAAGAAACAGCAGTTGGGCTTTGGTTCCATGTTGAGCTTTGAGTTTGCGGGCTCTTTTGAAGCACTTAAATATTTTGTAGATAAGTTAGAGCTATTTTCTTTGGCTGAATCACTGGGTGGTGTTGAAAGCCTGATTTGTCACCCTGCGTCGATGACTCACCGTGCGATGGGCGAAGAAGCATTGGCAGAAGCGGGTGTTTCTCAACAACTACTGCGCCTTTCTGTTGGCCTTGAAGATGCGGAAGACCTAATCGACGATCTCAAACAAGCGTTTGAAAAAACACAACGCTTTATTGCTGAAGGGGAGGCTTAATAATGGCAACCTTTCGCCAGCTACATAAATTTGGTGGCAGCAGTTTAGCGAACCCTGAATGTTACCAACGCGTGGTCAACATTCTTAGAGAATATTCATCAGCGACGGATTTGGTGGTGGTATCGGCTGCAGGCAAAACAACCAACCGCTTAATTGAGTTTGTCGAAGCGCTCGACAAAGATGGTCGTATTGCTCATGAATGCCTGCAAACCCTTCGTCAGTTTCAACTTGAACTGATTGAGGCTCTGCTTGAAGGTGAAGCCGCCTCGCAACTAACGGCAACCATCCAACAAGAATTTACCGCTTTGGGTGAGCTAACGGCTCCTTTGAGTGAAGCACAAAAAGCACAAGTACTGGGTCATGGTGAGGTTTGGTCTTCACGTTTGTTGGCGACGTTGTTGTGCCAGCATGACTTACAAGCGGTTGCTCAAGATGCACGTGCCTTTTTACGTGCAGAAGCGGGTGCTCAACCTGAAGTTGACCGCGCACGCTCTTATCCTCTGATTAAAGAAGCCTTGGCGCAGCATGCACATTGCCGCGTGGTAATTACTGGCTTTATGGCTCAGAACTGCGAAGGCGAAACGGTGCTGCTTGGTCGTAACGGTTCGGATTACTCAGCAACCGTGATTGGTGCTCTAGCTGAAGTTGAACGCGTGACAATCTGGAGTGATGTGGCGGGCGTATACAGCGCAGACCCTCGTTTGGTTTCGGATGCGTGCTTATTACCTCTGCTTCGCCTTGATGAAGCCAGTGAATTAGCTCGTCTTGCGGCTCCAGTGCTACACAGCCGAACGTTACAGCCTGTCGCTCAAAGTGCCATGGATCTCAGCTTGCGCTGCAGCTACCAGCCGGAGGCAGGCTCTACACAGATAGAGCGAGTACTGGCATCGGGGCGTGGTGCAAAAATCATTACCTCTTTGGATGAAGTTCTTATCGTGCAACTGACCTTTGGTCACGGCCATGATTTCGACCGTCTGGAGAGTGAAGTCCTTGAAGGGCTTAAGCGTGCTCAATTAGAGCCGCTTGCTTATGAATTAGAACCCGATCAACACTGCTTGCGCCTTGCTTACACGGAAGAGATCGCTGGTGGTGCATTAGAATATCTACAAGACCACGCGATTGAAGCTGAGATTAAACTGAAAGAAGGTTTTTCTCTGATTGCTGCAGTGGGGGCGGGTGTGACTAAGAACCCGAACCATTGCTACGGTTTCTACCAACAGCTCAAGAGCTCGCCGGTTGAGTTTATCTCAGAAGCGAACTCAGGCTTAAGCTTGGTAGCCGTGATTCGTAAGAGTGAAACATCAAGCCTAGTGAAAGGCATTCACTCTCAACTGTTCCAAGCTCAGAAGCGTGTTGCGATTGCCTTGTGTGGTAAGGGCAATATTGGCTCAAGTTGGTTAAGCCTGTTTTCCGAGCAAAAAGCGGAACTTGAAAAGCGTCGTGGGATGAACTTTGAATTGGTTGCGGTGGTTGATAGCCAAACCTATTGGTTCGATGACCAAGGTATTGATGCGACTTCTGTAGGTAAGCGTTTTGATGACGAAGCGATTGCCAACAACGGTAACGACTGGTTAGAGCGTTTGGGCTCTATTCAGGGTTACGATGAAGCAGTAGTACTCGATGTCACTGCTAGCCCAGTGCTTGCTGCAAAGTATCTGCAAATTGCACAACAAGGTATCCACCTAATCTCGGCTAACAAGGTGGCTGGTTCTGCATCGAGCGAGTATTACCATCAGGTACAAGATGCTTTCGCTAAGATCAGCCGTCATTGGTTGTACAACGCGACAGTGGGTGCAGGCTTACCTATCAACCACACAGTACGAGACCTGCGTGAAAGCGGCGATGATATTATTGCGTTATCAGGCATCTTCTCTGGCACTCTATCTTGGTTGTTCCAACAGTTTGATGGCACGGTGCCGTTCAGCGAGTTAGTCGACTTAGCGTGGCAACAAGGCCTGACTGAACCGGACCCGCGTGCTGACCTTGATGGTTCAGACGTCATGCGTAAGCTGGTGATTCTGGCGCGTGAATCGGGTTTGGATATTGAACCTGAAAACGTCAAAGTTGAATCGTTAGTACCTGCAGAGCTGCAAGAGCTATCGGTGGATGATTTCTTTGATAAGGCTTCTGTGCTGAGCGAAGAGTTAGCTGAGCGTTTGGAAAAAGCGCACTCTCAACAAAAGGTTCTACGTTACGTAGCGCGTTTGGAGAAGAATGGTAAAGCAACCGTAGGCGTTGAAGCACTATCGAAAGAGCACGCACTGGCGAACTTACTGCCCTGTGATAATATCTTTGCGATTGAGAGCAAGTGGTACAAAGATAATCCATTGGTTATTCGTGGCCCGGGTGCTGGACGTGAAGTAACAGCTGGCGCAATTCAATCTGACCTAAACAGAATGTCTAGCCTGTTTTGATTTTCAGATCGGTTGGTTTAGTGTCTAAATAGCATACTATTCACTAAGATAAATAAGGCTGAAAGCACGATGTGTTTGTCAGCCTTTTTTCTACATTATTTCTGCTTTGCGACCCATCTAACGACTTGAGTTTTACTCACGATCTACTTGAGAAAAATTCATAATGGATCTGTTGACATTAAATCGTATTCAATACATTCTACAGACATATAGACGTCTAAACGTCGTTTAAGGATTTGAGTTTTAGTGGTTGATTTTGCCACAGGGAGAGTAAGATGGGATACACACACGCTAGTCATATCGACGCTTTAAATCAGAATATCGCTGAGCTTTCTGACAACATCAATGTGTCATTTGAGTTTTTTCCACCAAGCAGTGAGAAGATGGAAGAGACCTTGTGGAACTCTGTTCACCGTCTTAAAACACTTCAACCAAAATTTGTATCGGTAACTTACGGTGCAAACTCGGGTGAACGTGACCGTACCCACTCAATCATTAAAGAAATTAAGAACCAAACTGGCCTAGTGGCAGCACCACACCTCACATGTATTGATGCGAGCCGCGAAGAGTTGATTCAAATTGCCGACGACTACTGGGCAAATGGTATTGAAAGCATTGTTGCGTTGCGTGGAGACATCCCAGCAGGCGGCGGTGCGCCAGAGATGTACGCATCTGATCTAGTCGAGCTACTTAAATCTCGCCACGATTTTGATATCTCAGTAGCGGCATTCCCTGAGGTTCACCCTGAAGCAAAAAGCGCTCAATCTGATCTTATTAACCTAAAGCGTAAAGTGGATGCGGGCGCGAACCGTGCTATTACGCAATTCTTCTTCGATGTAGAAAGCTACCTACGCTTTCGTGACCGTTGTGTAGCGGCTGGTGTGGATGTTGAGATTGTTCCGGGCATCTTACCTGTTTCTAACTTCAAACAAGCGTCTCGTTTCGCTGCGATGAATAACGTAAAAGTACCGGGCTGGATGGCGAAGCAATTCGAAGGCTTGGATGATGATCCAACGACCCGCCAGTTAGTCGGTGCGAGCCAAGCGATCGATATGGTTCGTACGCTGAGCCGTGAAGGTGTGAAAGACTTCCACTTCTACACGCTAAACCGTGCAGAAATGACCTACGCACTTTGCCATACGCTAGGTGTTCGCCCACAAGTTGCTGCGCTGTAATTAAGCTTCAGCCTTGTTAAAGCGCTATTTGCTGTAAATCTCAAATCCGATAGATACAAAAAAGGCTTGGACTCTAAGAGTTCAAGCCTTTTGCTTTTCTAGCGTCTAGCTTAACTTAAGCAAGAGCACCAAGTTCAAGCAGTACTTCGTCCGCCCAAACAATCCATGCTTCACGGATAAGTAGGTTACGACGAAGCGTTAAACGCTCTAGGCGTGCTTGCTTGTCTAGTGTAGATGGCGTTGCGTAGTAAGCCGCTTCGATTTCTTTGTAGTGAGAAACCAGTTTGCGAGACTCTTCAACTAGCTCAGCAAGTTGTACACGGTAAGCGTCAGCTGGTTGTACAGCACAAGCCATTAGCTTAGCTGAGAACTCGTCACGAACGGTTGGGTGTGCAGTTGGTTGTTCAAACCATTCACCTAGCGCGCTACGTCCTGCGTCAGTGATAGAGTAAACTTTACGATCAGGTTTGCCTTCTTGAGGCTCAAGCACGCAAGTTACCTGGTCGTTCTGAGCCATTTTATTTAGCTCGCGGTAAACTTGTTGGTGGCTAGCTTTCCAGAAGTAACCAATGCTTGAGGAGAATTCTTTTGTGATATCGTAACCAGTAGCATCGCGTGTACTTAAAACGGTTAGAATTACGTGTGGTAATGACATGTCTGAAATCCAAATGGTAAACAGTAAACAAATACTTAGACAACAAGTGTGCTTCTAATGGCACGTTATATTGGTTATGTCTAAGTAGCACCAACTCGGCGGTTGGTTATGTCACCTTACAAAGCCGTTTATCACCTAGGTTGACCAGTTTATAGGTCAAGTTGCTGCAGATTATTTTTTTGGAGTGTTTCCGCAGCGGAGCAGTAGTATATCTAAATAATAAGCATAAAGTAGAATACATGGACAAAATAACCCAAAAAACTGACAAAATACTTACTGGAGGTTATCTGGTGAAATAAAAAGGCCGCACATGGCGACCTTTTGTTCTTTTTGTAGATGTAAATGCTGATTAGGTTATAGTAGGGATCACTAATTAACCAGTATTTCGCATACCTGCTGCAATACCTGCAATCGTCACCATTAGTGCTTCTTCTAGCTCTGCTGGTGGTGTTTCACACTTACGAGTACGGTAAAGTAGTTCTGCTTGAAGCATGTTTAGTGGCTCAACGTAGATGTTACGAAGGCGAATCGATTCAAGTCCCCAAGGGTCACTTTGCATCAGGTTCTCGTTGTTCTCTACATTTAGTACCGCTTTGATGTCTTTTTGCAGCTGTTCACGCAGTAACTCACCTAATGGCAGTAGTTCTTTATCAACAAGACGCTGGTCGTAGTACTTCGCAATTTCCATGTTGCACTTAGAGTACACCATTTCCAACATACCTAGACGAGTAGAGAAGAATGGCCATTCACGACACATCTCTTCAAGTAGCGCTTGATGGCCTTGATCGACTGAGTATTGGATAGCTTCACCTGCACCTAACCATGCTGGAAGTACCAAACGGTTTTGGCTCCAAGAGAAGATCCATGGAATCGCACGTAAGCTTTCTACGCCACCGTTCGGGTTACGTTTTGCTGGGCGAGAACCGAGTGGCAGTTTGCCGAGCTCTAGCTCTGGTGTCGCTTGACGGAAGTAAGGTACAAATTTCTCTTCGCCACGAACAACGTTGCGGTAAGCCTCACAAGAAACTTGAGAAAGCACTTCCATTAGGTCGCGCCACTCTTGCTTTGGTTCTGGTGGCGGCAGAAGGTTCGCTTCTAGAATCGCACTTGCGTACAGGTTGAAACTGTTTACGGCAACATCTGGTAAGCCAAGCTTAAAGCGGATCATCTCGCCTTGTTCTGTTACACGTAAGCCGCCTTTCAAGCTCTTAGGTGGTTGAGAAAGTAGGGCTGCGTGCGCTGGCGCACCACCACGACCAACTGTACCGCCACGGCCGTGGAATAGAGTCAGTTCGATGCCTTCTTCATCACAAACCTTAACCAGCTTGTCCATCGCGTCGTATTGAGCCCAACCTGCAGACATTACGCCGGCATCTTTCGCTGAGTCAGAATACCCAATCATCACCATTTGGTGGTTCTGGATAAAGCCACGGTACAAATCGATGCTCATTAGCTGTTTCATTACTGCTTCTGAGTTGTTCAAGTCGTCCAGCGTTTCGAACAATGGACATACGTCCATGCGGTACGGGCAACCACATTCTTGGAGCAACAAGTGAACAGCCAGCACATCCGATGCTGTACGAGCCATAGAAATTACGTAAGCACCAAAGGCTTCGCGAGGTTGAGCAGCAACGACCTTACAGGTGTCTAAAACCTCTTTGACTTGTTCAGATGGCTCCCAGTCGCGCGGTAGCAGTGGGCGTTTCGAGCTTAATTCATTGGTTAAGAAAGCAATCTTGTCTTGCTCGCTCCACTGGTCGTAATCGCCAATGCCTAGGTAGCGAGTCAGTTCAGATAGGACATCTGAGTGACGTGTACTTTCTTGACGAACATCGAGACGAACTAAATGCACACCGAATGCTTTTAGGCGACGTAGGGTATCAAGCAGAGAACCATCCGCGATTACGCCCATGCCACATTCGTGCAGCGATTGGTAACACGCGTAAAGTGGTGTCCAAAGTTGGTCGATGTTCTGTAGTGTTTCTTTCTTCGGTACTTCAGCATCATGCAGTTTTGCGTCAAGCACTTCTAGCGTGTTGTTCAGCAGAGTGCGTAGGCTCTTAAGGATTGCACGGTAAGCTTCGTGCTCATCGCCAGCCAATTCACGAACGGCATCATTACACTTCGTCATCGACAGTTCGGTAATCAGCTCGTTCACGTCACCTAGGTACAGATCAGCGGCTTTCCAGCGAGATAGGCGCAGTACTTCTTTGGTGATGGTGTGCGTTACGAATGGGTTACCATCGCGGTCGCCACCCATCCAAGATGAGAAGTGAACTGGGCGTGCATCGATTGGTAGGCCTTCACCAAGGTAACCTTTTAGTCGGCCATCCATATCACGTAGGAAATCAGGCACGGCTTCCCATAGAGAGTTTTCTACAACCGCAAAGCCCCACTTAGCTTCATCAAGTGGTGTCGGGCGTTGCTGACGAATCACATCAGAGTGCCAACCTTGAGCGATAAGCTGCTCTAGACGACGTTCTGTTTTCACGCGTTCTTTGTGTGATAGGTCGCTTAATTCCAATTTAGACAGACACTCGTTGATCTTAACCAGCTTGTTGATCATGGTTCGACGAGTGATTTCTGTTGGGTGAGCGGTCAAAACGAGTTCAATGTTCAGGTCGCGAACGGCTTGAGCCGCGTCTAGCTTGCTGATGTCATTTTGATTTAGTTTAGAAAATAGAGATTGCAGCACGTCTGGTTCGCAAACATGCTCCTCACAGTGGCGAGAGATGGTGTGGTATTGCTCTGCCATGTTGGTGAGGTTGAGAAATTGGTTAAATGCACGAGCAACAGGAGTGAGTTGTTCGTTCGGCAGGTTTTTAATTTCTTCAACTAGGCTGTCACGGTCAGCTTTGTTGCCTGCGCGGGCGGATTTGGAAAGTTTACGGATAGTCTCCACTTTCTCTAAGATAACGTCACCATGTGCATCTTGGATTGTGTTACCTAGCAAGCGTCCCAGCATGCTTACGTTACTCTTGAGAGCGGCGTATTTCTCGTTCATTGTCATCCTGCCTCGTAAAAAAATTACATCCATTGTTCCTTGTTAAGTACACAATCTAGCGAAAAGTGCTGTATCTAGTCAAATAAAGCATTCTAAGTTTGCAATTATTAGGTTTAAAAATGCGGGAGAAGTAAATTTTTCAAAACTTAGGGAAAAAGTGAAATTTAATTACAAGATTGCGGCTATATCAGGGATGGCAGAATAAAAGCCACTTTTTAGGGTGGCTTTTATGTGAATATTCGGATTGAGAAGTAATAACTAGAAACAATATTTACGGATAGATTTACTCAGAACATCAATTGTTGGGTCAATAAAATCGAAGCTTAAGAACTCATCCGGCTGGTGAGCTTGGTCAATTGAGCCTGGACCTAACACCAAGGTTGGACATAACTCTTGAAGGAAAGGTGCTTCAGTACAGTAGTTCACGGTTTGAGATTCAGTTTCACATACCGATTCCATGCCACCAATAAATGGATGATCGTGCTGACACTCGTAACCCGGAATAGGTTCGTGCAGTGGAGTAATCTCAATTCTGCCCGGCCATTTTGCTTCTACTTCTTTCAGTGCGCTACGCAGCATGTTATTCAAGCCATCTAAGCTGATGCCCGGTAAAGGACGAACATCATAGTGCAGTTCACAACAACCACAGATACGGTTAGCGCTGTCGCCACCGTGGATATGACCAAGGTTTAGAGTAGGGCTTGGAATCGCAAAACCTGGGTGATGGTACTCCTTGACTAACTTGTCACGCAGCTGCATTAAAGCAAACAACACTTCATGCATGATCTCGATGGCGTTAACGCCTAAAGCGGGATCTGAAGAGTGACCTGATTTACCGGTTACTCGTACTGCGTTGGCGACATGGCCTTTATGACCACGAATAGGTACAAGGCTGGTTGGCTCACCAATAATGCAGTAGTCCGGTTTAAACGGTGCATTTTCAGTGAAATGACGTGCACCTAGCATAGTGGTTTCTTCGTCACAGGTTGCCAATACATAAAGCGGCTTGGTTTGCTTGCTCCAATCCATCTTCTTCGCAGCTTCATAAACGAAAGCGAAAAAGCCTTTCATATCGGCGGTGCCTAATCCGTAGAAGCGGTTGTTGTGTTCTGTCAGTTCGTGAGGGTCGAAGTTCCAACGTCCTTCATCGAATGGCACCGTATCGCTGTGTCCTGCAAGCAATAAGCCCCCTTCGCCAGAACCAATCTTTGCGACCATATTATGCTTGCCGGGTTCGACCTCTACCACCTCAACACTAAAGCCCACGTCTTTAAACCATTGAGCCATTTTTTCGATCACTTTCTCGTTGCCATGATCCCAGCTTGGATCGGTGGAGCTAATGGAGTCGGTGGAAATTAGGCCTTTATAGACCTCAAGAAAACTCGGTAATTGCATAATAACTTCACTTCTACTATTGACAGGAAAACCATAAGTCGGTAAAACACATATTAAATCATATTTAATGCATAAGAAATCAAATAAAGCTAAAAATTAAGTATGAATAGTCAAATTTGAAATGTAACTTACCTCAAGAATGGATGTGTTGAGATGTTGAAAACCACGATCATTGGCGCAAGCGGCTACACAGGAGCAGAACTGGCTCTAATGATAAATAGACACCCTGAGCTCACGCTATCAGGTTTATATGTCTCAGCCAATAGTGTAGATGCAGGCAAACCTATCGCTGCACTGCACGGTAAGTTAGCTGGCCTGATTGATATGCCAGTGCAACCTTTAACGAATCCAGAAGAAGTGGCTAAACAGTCTGATGTGATTTTCTTAGCCACTGCACACGAGGTAAGTCACGACCTAGCGCCAATCTTCCTTGAGAACGATTGCCAAGTGTTCGACCTGTCGGGTGCATTCAGAGTTAAAGGCGAAAACTTCTATCAAGAGTTTTACGGTTTTGAACATCAACACGAACAATGGCTAGACAAAGCTGCTTACGGTTTAGCTGAATGGAACGAACAAGAAATCAAAGAGGCTCAGCTTGTTGCAGTTGCGGGTTGTTACCCAACAGCTTCTCAATTAGCGATTAAGCCTTTGGTTGAAGCAAAGTTACTGGATGAGAACCAATGGCCGGTGATTAACGCAACCAGTGGTGTAACCGGAGCAGGCCGCAAGGCGAGTATGGTCAACAGCTTCTGCGAAGTAAGTCTGCAAGCTTATGGTGTATTCAACCACCGTCATCAACCTGAAATGGCTGCACACCTAGGATGTGATGTGATTTTCACCCCGCACCTAGGCAACTTTAAGCGTGGCATTTTAGCGACCATTACCATGAAACTGGCTGACGGTGTGACAGAACAACAGATACAAGAGGCCTTCGAGCAAGCTTATCAAGGTAAACCAGCTGTGAGATTACTCGAAGAAACATTGCCAAGAATTCAAGATGTAGAACAAACACCTTTCTGCGATTTAGGTTGGAAGGTACAAGGTCAGCACATCATCGTTGTTTCAGCGATTGATAACTTATTAAAGGGTGCATCTAGTCAAGCGATGCAGTGTTTGAATTTACGTTATGGTTTTGCACCATTAACTGCGTTAGTGTAAGGAAATCTAGATATGAGCCCTAATAATCAACCATTAATCATAAAGTTAGGTGGCGCTGCGCTATCTTGTGGTGAAACACTTAGCAAGTTATTTGGTGCGATTTCAGCTTACCAACAGCAGGCACAGCGACCAATCGTGATTGTTCACGGCGGTGGTTACCTTGTTGATGATTTGATGAATAAGTTGAACCTTGAAACCGTTAAGAAAGAAGGGCTACGTGTTACTCCTTATGATCAGATTCCTTTGATCGCTGGTGCGCTAGCGGGCACGGCCAACAAATTGCTTCAAGGTCAGGCGATTAAAGACGGCATCAACGCCGTTGGTTTGAGCCTAGCTGATGGTGGTCTATGTAAAGTCAGCGAGCTGAACCCTGAATTAGGTGCAGTAGGTAAAGCGGAGCCGGGCGACTCAACCGTCCTGCAAGCGATTCTTAATGCTGGCGCACTGCCAATCATTAGCTCGATTGGTTTGACTGAGCAAGGCCAACTGATGAACGTTAATGCCGATCAAGCCGCGGTTGCCGTTGCAGGCGCACTTGATGCTGAACTGGTACTGCTTTCTGATGTAAGTGGTGTGTTGGATGGTAAAGGTCATCTGATTCCAAGTCTGAATCAACAACAAGCCGATGACCTCATCACAGGAAAAGTCATTACTGACGGCATGATCGTTAAGGTTAAAGCCGCACTAGAAGCTGCTAACGACCTCGGACGACCAATCGAAGTCGCCACTTGGCGATACCCAGACAAACTGACACAACTTTTTTCAGGTAAGAGCATCGGAACACAGTTTTTACCTCAGTAGGTCTCACAGCGGGTCACTACTTAAAGAATTTAGACAAACTAAATAAACATATAATTATGAAGTCATTTCCAACGCTGACCGCCATGTGCAGTATGGAAACTAGGAGAAAGAAAATGAGCAAAGTTAACGTAAAGAAAGTTGTAGTAGCCTACTCTGGCGGTCTAGACACATCAGTAATCATCCCATGGTTGAAAGAGAACTATGACTGCGAAGTTATCGCATTTGTTGCTGATGTAGGCCAAGGCGATGAAGAGCTGATTGGAATCGAAGAGAAAGCAAAAGCTTCTGGTGCGTCTGAGTGTTACATCGCTGACCTTAAAGAAGAGATGGTGGCAGATTACATCTACCCAACGCTTAAAACAGGTGCTTACTACGAAGGTAAATACTTGTTAGGTACTTCAATGGCTCGTCCAATCATTGCGAAAGCTCAGGTTGAAGTTGCACGTAAAGTCGGTGCTGACGCTCTATGTCACGGTTGTACAGGTAAGGGTAATGACCAAGTTCGTTTTGAAGGTGCATTTGCTGCACTAGCACCAGACCTACACGTAATTGCACCTTGGCGTGAATGGGATCTAGTAAGTCGTGAAGAGTGTCTAGATTACCTCGCAGAGCGTAACATCCCTTGTACGGCTTCTCTTACCAAGATTTACTCGCGTGATGCAAACGCATGGCATATCTCTACAGAAGGTGGTGTTCTAGAAAACACATGGAACGCACCTGATGAAGATTGCTGGGCTTGGACTGTAGACCCAGAGCAAGCGCCAAACGAATCTGAAACAGTGACGCTTAAAGTTGAAAAAGGTGAAGTGGTTGCGGTTGATGGCGAAACAATGACGCCATACAACGCGCTGGTTTACCTAAACGAGAAGGGTGCTAAACACGGTGTTGGTCGTATCGATATCGTAGAGAACCGTCTTGTTGGTATGAAGTCTCGTGGTTGTTACGAAACTCCAGGTGGCACAATCATGATGGAAGCACTGCGTGCAGTAGAGCAATTGGTTCTTGATAAAGCGGCATTTGAATTCCGTGAAGAGTTGGGTGTTAAAGCTTCTCACCTTGTATACGATGGCCGTTGGTTCACTCCGCTATGTAAGTCAATTCTTGCAGCAACAGATGAGCTAGCACAAGACGTGAATGGTGAAGTGGTTATCAAACTTTACAAAGGCCATGCAACGGTGACTCAGAAGCGTTCTGACAACAGCTTGTACTCAGAAGAGTTTGCAACCTTTGGCGAAGATGAAGTTTACGACCAAAGCCACGCTGAAGGCTTCATCCGTCTTTACTCGCTATCAAGCCGTATCCGTGCTCTGAATAGCCAAAAGTAATCCGAACAATGAGTTAGTGAGCTAGCCTTTAGCGAAAGGTTGAAGGCCAGTAAACAGACATCATTATGCAAAGCCCATTTACTATTGATTAGTGAGTGGGCTTTTTGCTTTCTGTTTGTTTAATAAATCAGCTTCGGTTTTTACTGTCGAATGGCATATAATTCGCGCTCCACGCTGAAAATAATCAAGGGAATGAACCTGTGGTGAATAAATATGTGAAAATAATGAATTAATACTTTATTTTCATTTTGAATTGCCGTAAGTTTAAACCATCAGAAAAATACTGAATCTTAATCAGAATTATCATTTGCAAAAAACAGTGAGCACTGTGCAATTAGGAGATACACAATGGCATTATGGGGCGGTAGATTTACCCAAGCAGCAGACACCCGGTTCAAAGATTTTAACGATTCTCTTCGTTTTGATTACCGATTGGCTGAGCAAGACATTGTGGGCTCTATTGCCTGGTCAAAGGCTCTTCAGTCGGTCAACGTTCTAACAGAAGAAGAGCAGCAAAGACTAGAGCTAGCACTGAACGAGCTAAAACTCGAGGTGATGGAAGATCCTGAACAGATCTTACGTTCTGATGCAGAAGATATTCACAGCTGGGTTGAGCAACAACTTATCGGTAAAGTCGGTGATTTGGGCAAAAAACTTCACACTGGCCGTTCTCGTAATGACCAAGTGGCGACCGACCTTAAACTATGGTGTCGTCAACAAGGTAACCAACTGCTACTAGCGCTTGATCGTCTGCAAAGCCAAATGGTGAATGTCGCTTCTCAGCATCAAGAAACCGTGCTTCCTGGCTACACTCACTTACAACGTGCTCAGCCGGTAACTTTTGCTCACTGGTGTTTGGCTTACGTAGAAATGCTTGAGCGTGATTACTCACGTTTGAATGATGCGATTAAGCGTCTAGATACATGTCCGCTGGGTTCTGGTGCCCTTGCAGGAACTGCTTACCCGATGGACCGTGAAGAGTTAGCTCACAACTTAGGTTTCCGTCGTGCTACGCGCAACTCTCTAGATTCAGTTTCTGACCGTGATCATGTGATGGAGCTGATGTCGATCGCTTCTATTTCAATGCTTCACCTTTCACGTCTTGCAGAAGATATGATTTTCTACAACTCAGGTGAATCGAACTTCATCGAGTTAGCGGATACCGTGACGTCAGGTTCATCTCTGATGCCACAAAAGAAAAACCCGGATGCGCTCGAACTTATCCGTGGCAAAACTGGCCGTGTTTATGGTTCATTAGCCGCAATGATGATGACAGTGAAAGCCCTGCCTTTGGCGTACAACAAAGATATGCAAGAAGATAAAGAAGGTCTGTTCGACGCTTTAGACACTTGGAATGATTGTATGGAAATGGCTGCTCTTTGTTTTGACGGCATTAAAGTGAACGGCGAACGTACACTTGAAGCAGCGAAACAAGGCTACGCGAACTCAACCGAACTGGCTGATTACCTAGTAGCGAAAGGCATTCCTTTCCGTGAAGCTCACCATATTGTTGGTGTGACGGTAGTGGCGGCGATTGCTAAAGGTTGCGCATTAGAAGAGTTAACCATCGCAGAGATGAAAGAGTTCTCTGAGGTGATTGAAGAGGATGTGTATGACATCCTGACCATTGAATCGTGTCTTGAAAAACGTAGCGCGCTAGGCGGTGTATCACCACAGCAAGTGGCTTACGCGGTTGACCAAGCTGAGAAGCGTTTATCACAGCGTGACACTTCCATCGTGAAGGTTCGTCCTGCTCGTCTGACGGATATTGAAGCGTTGGAAGGCATGGTGGCCTACTGGGCGAATATGGGTGAAAACCTACCTCGTTCTCGTAATGAACTGGTGCGTGATATTGGCTCGTTTGCTGTCGCAGAGCATCATGGTGAGGTGACCGGTTGTGCATCACTCTATGTGTATGACTCTGGTTTAGCGGAAATTCGCTCGCTCGGTGTTGAGGCTGGGTGGCAAGGTCAAGGGCAGGGTACAGCGATTGTGCAGCACTTGGTTGATAAAGCACGACAAATGGCCATTAAGAAGGTGTTTGTACTGACTCGTACTCCAGAGTTCTTTATGAAGCATGACTTCTTACCGACATCAAAATCTCTGCTACCTGAGAAGGTGCTGAAAGATTGTGACCAGTGTCCTCGTCAACACGCGTGTGATGAAGTGGCCTTGGAAGTGAACTTGGTAGAGCAGATCATCGCTAAGGTTAATGTTGCATAAAGCATTGATTTTATAGTCCCTAAAAAAAAGATCAAAAAATTGATCTTTTTTGGGAACAAATTAAGAAAAGTCCGGTCTATTAAAGTACCACTGCTTTTTCTTAGAATTTTCTAAGAAAGCCCTAGAATCGATTGGTTCTGGGGCTTTTTTCTATCTGCTGTTTGGGAAATGATGATGGCTTGCTAAGTCGGGTCATTTAATTGGGCATCTAGCCTTTATCGCTTATCTAGCCTTTATCACTTATCTAGCAAAGCCTCTCTGTTAACGCTTTTTGTTCCTTAAAGGCAGCACGACAAACTTCATTATCCAATGTAACGACAGCAAGCCACTGAATGCGCAAGCGGCCATCATCAAAGCGATGGCATTGATGGTTTTTGGGTCTTCTTTGAAAAACAACCACCATGCTCCCCAACTTAAAATCGACAACACCATCAGCTGATTCATGCAGCGCTGGCAGCGGCCGAGTTTGTTACGGATTTTTTCACTTTTATTGCAATGAATGCATGTCATCTTGGGTTTGATTCGCGTTATGCTTGTTGCCTTGATAATAACACGTCACAAGATATTGGATCACGGTGACACAGAGAGAGAAAGTCGATGATTGAGCGCCAAGACACCAAACAACGCATGAGCCGTATTGTGAAACACAACGGCACTATCTACCTATGTGGCCAAGTGTGTGCTGATGCAACCAAAGACATCACTGAGCAAACACAGACGATGCTAGATAAAGTAGAAGCCCTACTTGAGCAAGCGGGTAGCGACAAGGAACACATGCTGTCAGCAACGATTTACTTGAAAGACATGAAAGACTTCCAAGAAATGAATGCAGTTTGGGATGCATGGGTTCCAGAAGGTCACGCTCCAGCTCGCGCATGTGTGACGGGCGACATGGCTCGCGAAGCGCTACTTGTTGAGATCTCTGTGATTGCTGCTGAGAAGTAATCGCTAAGCCTTTAGCGACAAGTAATGGCTTCAAGAGATTCCAGATACCTCGTCCCTCGGTTCTGGAATGACGGTTAAGTTTTGGTTTAGCTGATGCGTCACTTTGGTCTGCTTCAGCTTAGATGCGTATTAAAAAGCATCGTTATACTGGTTAGCTTCGGATTGACGGTATAGGAAAATTATCGTCATTCCCGAAAGCGACGAAGGAGCGTAATCGGGAATCTATTATTTGCTCGTGGCCAAAAACAAAAAGGAAAGCCAATGGCTTTCCTTTTTAGTACCTAGTCTCTGTTAATAGACCAAACTGCTAGTTTTGCAACGACCTGAGATTAACAACCAGGGCCACAATCTAGACAGTGTTTCACCATCTCTGGACCAAGGTGCAGTTTCGCATTTAGGTCACGTAGCGCTGTTCGTACACCTTCTTCAATTACTGGATGGTAAAACGGCATATCCAACATTTCAGAAACCGTCATCTTTTTCTGGTGTGCCCATGCGAGTAAGTGAGCCAAATGTTCTGCGTTTGGTCCCATCATCTCAGCACCAAGGAAACGGCCTGTACCTTGCTCGCCGTAAACGTGCAGAATACCTTTGTTGCGTAGCATCACTCGTGAACGACCTTGGTTCTCGAAAGACACTTCACCTGTTGCGAAACAGCCACAGGTGCCTAAGCGGGTTATGATCTCTTTGTATGTTTCACCCACCATCGCGATTTGTGGGTCAGAGAATACCGCAGAGATTTTAGAGCGGCGTAAGCCAGCGCGAATCTCAGGGAAGCGACCTGCGTTATCACCGGCAATACGTGCTTGGTCTGCTGCTTCATGTAGCAGAGGCAGTTGGTTACTTGCATCACCGGCAATAAATACTGATGGTAGCGATGTTTGTAGCGTGTAGTGGTCGGCAATTGGAACACCACGCTCATCAAGCTCAAGAGAGGTATTCTCTAGGCCAAGCTTATCAGTGTTAGGACGACGGCCTGTCGCTGCCAGTACGTATTCAACGACGTTAGTTTCTAGTTCACCTTGCTTATTGATGAACTGGATTTCGACACGAGCTTCACCCGATTCAATGGTAATACGCTTCATGCTTTCGATTTTTACGTCAGCATCAAGATAGAACTCTTCATTGAAGGCTTTATCTGCATAAGCCATGATCTCTGGGTCGGTTACTGGGCCAACTTGACCACCCAAACCGAACAGTTTGGTCTTCACACCTAAGCGATGCAGTGACTGACCAAGCTCAAGCCCAATAACACCAGGGCCAAATACTGCGACTGATTCCGGTAAATCATCCCAGCTGAACACGTCGTCGTTAATGATCAGGCGGTCACCAAGCTCATTCCAAACTGCAGGGTATGCAGGGCGAGAGCCGGTCGCGATAACAATACGCTTAGCGTTGACAACCGTGTGGTCATCGATTTGTAGCGTGTTGTCGTCTAAGAACTTTGCGTAGCCAGAGATCTTGTCTTGCTCTGGGATTTCATCAACACCTTCTAAAACAAAACCAACAAAACGGTCACGTTCAAACTTCACTCGGTCCATCACTTCACGGCCGTTAATCACGATATCACCTTGTGGGTGAACGCCAAAAGCAGGAGCTTTCTCGATTTGGTGTACGCTTTCAGCTGCTGCAATAAGCAGTTTAGATGGCATACAACCAACACGAGCACAGGTTGTACCGTAAGGGCCGCCTTCAATCATCACGACACTGTCAGTGTGTGCTTTTGCAGCGCGGTAAGAACCTAGACCTGCTGTACCGCCCCCGATAACTGCTACATCTACATTGACTTGTTTCATAATAATTTTCTCGCAATGGCTAAATTTAGTGTGAACGAACCCCTCCAACTCTGGTGGTTTTTTGAGAGTCAGGATTGCGGGTCAGTTTTGTGATTCTGTTTTATTAGGTTTAGCTTGTGATTCAGCTTTTTGTTACTAACTGCTTCTTGTTACTAACTATAGGTTAGTTAAAAGTTGGCGAGTTAGAAGCTGTATCTTTTTCCAAAGCTCAGATAAGAGTGGTTTGGAATAGCTAACCCACAAGAGGGTGGGTTAGCTGGTATTACTAAGCTATTTAATTACTAAGCGTTTATTAGCGACTAAGTGATTAACCTAGGAAAGTTTCTAGTTCTTCGCTGCCACCGATGTGTTTGCCACCGATGAATACTTGAGGAACGGTAGTGCGACCCGAGATTGCACGTAGGCTTACTGTTGTTGCGTCTTTACCTAGAACCACTTCTTCGTAGTTTAGACCTTTGTCGATTAGGTTCTGTTTTGCTTTCATACAGAAAGGACAGCCTGGCTTAGTGAATACTGTGATTGACTCTTGCTCTTTGTGTTCAGGAGCAAGGTAGTTAAGCATAGTATCAGCATCAGAAACCTTGAACGGGTCGCCTGGTACGTCTTCTTCGATGAACATTTTTTCTACCACGCCGTTTTTAACCAGCATGCTGTAGCGCCATGAACGTTTGCCAAAGCCGATGTCGTTTTTCTCAACTAGCATACCCATGCCGTCTGTGAAGTCGCCGTTGCCATCTGGGATGAATGTGATTTTTTCAGCTTCTTGGTCTGCTTTCCATGCGTTCATTACGAACGTGTCGTTTACAGAAACACAAAGGATGTCATCAACGCCGTTTTCTTTGAATACAGAGTGCAGCTCGTTGTAACGAGGTAGGTGGCTTGAAGAACATGTTGGTGTAAACGCACCTGGCAGGCTGAATACGATAACTGTCTTGTCTTTGAATAGCTCTTCCGTCGTTACGTTAACCCATGCATCGCCTTGGCGAGTTGGGAATGTTACTTGAGGGATTGATTGACCTTCTTTAGATGCAAACATATTGATTTCCTTAAATAGTATTTTAATTTTTTTCTATCAGAGCATAACGTTTTTCTTTGCTCTGTTTCGTTTCGTTGAGCCCATTATTAGATAAATCCTTTGATAGCTCTAATCGTTTGATGTTATGGTTTTGATAGGTAAATTCTATCAAGAGCATTTTTCTTTTAAATGTTTCTATTAAAAACCTTGTTCTTATTAAAACCTGAGGTAAGAGACTGAGCATGAACATTCGTGACTTTGAATACTTGGTGGCGCTCGCTGAGCACAAACATTTTCGAAAAGCAGCAGAAGCGTGCTTTGTAAGTCAGCCGACATTGAGCGGTCAAATACGCAAACTGGAAGATGAAATTGGACTTCAGTTAACCGAGCGTAGCCCAAGGAAGGTAATATTTACAGAGTCAGGTTTACAACTTGTTGAGCAAGCCAAGCGCATTCTCAACGAGGTAAAGACGTTTAAAGATATGGCGAGTGGACACGGTGAAGCGATGACGGGACCAATGCACATTGGTTTTATCCCGACCGTTGGCCCATACATTTTGCCAAAGATTATTCCTCATCTAAAAGAGAGTTTCCCAGATCTTGAGCTTTACCTGCACGAAGCGCAGACCCATCAGTTAGTGAGCCAACTAGAAGATGGCAAGCTTGATTGCTTGGTGCTGGCTGCGGTTGATGAAACGGCAGCGTTCAAAGAGATTGATGTCTATGACGAGCCATTAAGCGTTGCCGTACCGTGTGACCATGAATGGGCACAACAGGACGCTGTCGATATGCTGCAGTTAAATGGACAAACCGTACTTGCACTGGGCGATGGTCATTGCTTACGAGACCAAGCCTTGGGTTTCTGTTTTGCTGCGGGTGCAAAAGATGATGAACGCTTTAAAGCGACCAGCTTAGAAACGCTGCGTAACATGGTAGCGGCAGGGGCGGGCATTACCTTGTTACCTCAGTTATCGGTTCCAAAGGAAAAGCAGAAAGATGGCGTGTGTTACGTGCCAGCGGTGAATCCAACACCTTCACGTCGCATTGTTGTTGCCTACCGACCGGGCTCTCCGCTAAAGGGGCGTTTTGAGCAACTGGCTGAGGCTATCCGAACTCAATTGGAAAAAACGGCTTAGCACTCGAGTTTAGAGTGGAGTTCGTTCAGATGTAGATATAAAAAAAGGGTTGATATGAATTCATATCAACCCTTTTTTGTTGGTTCATCTTGCTAGGTTCAACAAACTCTAGCTAGAACAGCTCTTCTACTGCTTCGCCTGATGACGTTGAGTAGATGTCATCATTGAAACGTTCAGTGATGTACTCAGTTGGCTCTGTGCCTTTCTCGAAGTACTCGAACATTGATGAGCTATCGAACTTGTTGGTCAGTAGGCCCGTTTCACGGTCGATACGAACACGGATGATGTTTTCTGGAAGCTCTTTACGTTGCGCAGGAACGCCTGCTAACGCTGTACCCATGAAATCAACCCATGCAGGCTCTGCCGTTTTAGCGCCCGCTTCGGCACCGGTAATCTGGCTCTTGCCAAGGTTAGAGTTCGCTTTAGTTCGACCTAGGTTACGGTTGTGGTTATCAAAACCAACCCATACCGTTGCCACCATGCCAGGGCCGTAGCCGCTGTACCATGTATCTTTCGAGTCATTGGTTGTGCCGGTTTTACCGCCAATGTCACGACGCTTCAACGGCTGAGCTCGCCAACCTGTACCATTCCAACCTGTGCCAGCACTCCAGTCACCGCCGCCCCAGATGTTGCTGTACATCATTTCGCGAACAAGGAATGCGTTTTGCTCAGAGATGACTTGAGGCGCGTATTGCACTTTGGCATCCACATCTTGCTCTGCAAACTCATCGGCCATTGGGTCTGTGGCAACCTTATGATCGCAATTGTCCTTACAAACCACTTTTGGTGTTGCTTCGAATTCAGTCTCACCAAATGGCGTTTCAATGCGGCTGATGTAGAAAGGTTCAACGTAGTAGCCGCCATTAGCGAATACTGAGTAACCTTGAGCTACCTTCATTGGCGTTAAGCTACCCGCACCTAGAGCAATGGTTTCAGAGCGAGGTACTTCGTCAATATCAAAACCAAAACGAGTTAGGTAGTTACGAGTATCATCTAAGCCAACTTCACGCAGCACACGCACAGCCATTACGTTTTTAGATTGAGCTAAGCCAATACGTAAACGCGTAGGACCCACGTAGGTCGGTGGTGAGTTCTTTGGTCGCCATGCGGTACCTTGGCTCTTATCCCATTGATTGATAGGTGCATCGTTGATCAGTGATGCCAACGTTAGGCCTTTATCAATGGCCGCTGAGTAGATAAATGGTTTGATACCAGAACCCACCTGACGAATAGATTGCGTCGCACGGTTGAATTTGTTGTGAACAAAGTTAAAGCCACCCACCATCGACAATACTGCGCCGTTGTTCGGGTTCATTGCAACAAAGGCAGTATTCGCATTGGGTACTTGGCTTAGTCGCCATTCAACAGGTGTTTCTGACTTCGCCTCTGCTGACTCTTCTGTCGGTTCTTCAGATACTTCGTCTCCTGTAATTGCTTCATGGCGAACCCAAACTTGCTCACCAACAGCAAGAATCTCTTTCGCTTGAGAGGGTGCTGGTCCTTGGCGATTATCCGTTAGGAATTTACGTGCCCAGTTCATGCCTTGCCACTCAATAGTGCCTTCGCCTTGGTTTTTAACCCAAACTTGAGCGCTTTTTGAATCAACCGCGGTAACAACAGCAGGGACTAAGTCACCATAGGTTGGTTGAGACTTAAGGTGTTTAACGATTTGTTCCTGATCCCAAGCTGATTGAGCCGTCTGCCACAATACTTTTTCTGCACCACGGTAGCCGTGACGCTCATCGTAGCCAAGTAGGTTCTTAATCGCCGCTTGGTTCGCTGCTTTTTGCAGTTTCGAATCAACGGTCGTGTAAACCTTCATGCCTGATGTATAAGCAGCTTCGCCATAGCGTTCAACCATCCACGCACGTGCTACTTCAGCAACATACGGCGCGCTCAGTTCAATCTCTGCACCGTGGTATTTCGATATCAATGTCTCGCTACGAGCTTCATCGAACTCTGCTTGAGTGATGTATTTCTCGTCTAACATACGACGTAATACCACGTTACGACGGTGAGTCGCGCGCTCAAGCGAATAGATAGGGTTCATCGTGGATGGTGCTTTCGGCATACCCGCCAGCGTAGCAATTTCACTCAGGGTGAGCTCAGGGAGATCCTTTCCGAAATAAACACGCGCTGCCGCGCCAAAACCGTACGAGCGGTGACCAAGGAAGATCTTATTTACATAAAGCTCCATGATCTCTTCTTTGCTAAGCAGTTGCTCGATATGGATTGCAATGAAGATCTCTTTGATCTTACGCATGATCTTTTTCTCATTAGATAAGAAGAAGTTACGCGCAAGCTGCTGAGTAATGGTACTCGCCCCTTGTTTGGCTGAACCCGACATTGCAACGACGAGCGCTGCACGGGTGATACCGATTGGGTCAATACCTGGGTGTTCGTAAAAACGGCTATCTTCGGTGGCAATCAGGGCCTCAACTAAGTGGCGAGGAATCTCGTCATAAGTCACTGGGTTACGACGCTTTTCGCCAAATTGAGAGATCAACTTACCGTCTTGACTGAAGACTTGCATTGGCGTTTGGAGCTTCACGTCACGCAAAGTGGCAACATCAGGCAACTCTGGTTTTACGTAATAATAAAACCCAAAAATTGTACTGACTCCAAGAATCATGCAAATCAATGTAAATATGAATAATCGCTTTATGAACTTCACCGGATAATCCCTGATTAGTTAAGGCTGATAAGCAGCAAACCCTTGTACTCTAGGCTAAAAACTTAGCTTTCGTTTATTAACGCTTATTTAACTAATAATCACAACCCCTAGATAATCAACGAAATGCTTGGCACTTCAGGAGCTAGGTCACATGGGTTCATCATTAATTACAGGCATAGATATAAATCATCACAGCATCAAAGCTGTGGTACTAAAACCCGTGGGGGAGTTGTATGCCCTAGTGGGATACAAAGAGCTGCCGATTTCGGACGACATTTTTACAGCTAACCATACTTTGGAGTATCAGAAAACTGTTAAGAAACTTAAAGAACTTAGGAAAGGTCTGCCTTTTGGCTGTTGCAACGTCGCCATTTCAGTACCTGATAACACGGTGATCAGCAAAGTACTGCAAATAGAGAGTGAGTTAGAAGACAGAGAAAAAGAGTTTTCGATCTATCAAACCTTTGCTCATCAATCTCCCTTTCCGATAGAGGAGCTGAGTTTAGATTTTGTAAAGCTAGAAGACAAACGATTTGGTAAAGGTTCGACAAGCAGTTACCAGGTATACGCCACACGTAAAGAAGTGGTGGATAGCCGAGCGGATGCTTTGACCAAAGCTGGTTTTAAACCTGTGGTGGTAGACACGCAGGCGCATGGACTGCTTAACATCTGGCAAATGGCATCGCGCCTATACCCCGAAAAGAAAAACTGGCTGCTGGTGGATGTGGGAATCGACCAAACGTCGCTAGGCATTATTCCACAAGGTTTGGCTCCGTTTTATAAAGATATCGCTTTTGGTACTAAAGATCTTCGCAGCAATGGTGCTGCAAGTGATATCGAGAGTGTGTTCGCCACCACTGAAGATACACATCAATTCATTGTTAACCTGATTGAGAAGCTCAAGCGTCAATTGCAGCTCTATTCCTCGGGAAATGCGCAGCAACCTATCTCCGGGATCTGGCTGATGGGCGAGGGCGCCAGCATTCCGATGGTAACCGAAGAGCTAGAACGTCATTTTCAGATGAGTTGCGAGTCTCTGAATCCTTTGTCTCTATTTGAGAATAAGGTGGCGAAGCGACGTCGATTACCAACGAATCGGCAACATTTCGGTATTGCGGCGGGTATGGCGATGAGTGGACTCAAGTGGCAGGGAGAAAAGCATGTTGCATCAAATTAACCTGCTGCCGTGGCGTGATGATATTCGTGCTCAGCACAAGAAGCGCTTTATTCATCTTATCATTCTTGGTGTCATCATCGCGCTTGCAGGGCAATGGGCGGTTGGTCACTATTTTTCCGACCAACAAGCCAAGCAGCAAGCCCGTCTTAGTTACCTCAATCGATATATTGCCGAGCTCGACCGACAGATTCAGTCATTAAAGGTCGCAGAGCAGGAGCATAAAGCGATTCTGACTAGGCTTGATGTAGTCGAATCGTTGCAGCTTGGTCGCAACAAGACCACCGACTTTATGAACCTGATGCCGGAGCTTATTCCTGAAGGTGTGTATGTCGACAAGATAAAGATGAATGGTCAGGAGATTGAAATGTCGGGCATCAGCGACAGCACCGCTCGTCTCGCCACCATGTTGGACAATCTAGAGCGTTCTGATTCTCTGGAAGGGGTCGAGATGCACTCCATCGTTCATAACCGCAAGCGCTTCAATAAAGAGTTCCAGACCTTCAAGGTCTCTTTTGTGTTTAGTCCTGTGTCTTTAGAAAACACAACCGCGAGCAGAAAAGAGAAGGGGACGCATCATGGCTAACCTGCAAAATAAGATTAGTTGGCAAAACAGGATGAGTTTGCAAGATCTCGATGTTGATGAGATTACCGAATGGCCATTGCTGCCTCAGCTTCTCGTGATTCTGGTGTTGATAGTGTTAATCCAAGGTGTTGGCACTTGGCTTTATGTGCTGCCGCTCGACGATGAACTGCAACAGATGAAGCAACAAGAGCAGACCTTAAAAGCGACCTTGAGAATAAAGGCCAATAAGGTTGCGGCCTTGCCTAAGCTCCAGAGCCAGCTGGATGAGCTAACTAGCCGTTATGACTATCTATTGGAGCAATTGCCCGTTCAAAAAGAGCTAGCCAGTATGTTGGCCTCTGTGAACGAGCTTGGATTGGATAATAAGCTGACATTTACGCGAATTGACTGGGGGCAGAAACAGAACAAAGAGTTTCTCTATCGTTTACCGCTCAACATCGAGCTGACGGGTGACTACCACGAGATTGGTGATTTCTCTGCGGCCATTGCTAAGCTGCCGCGCATCATCAGCTTTGATGACGTGAATTGGCAGCGAGTCAGTCAAGAAAGTAGCACGCTGCACTTCAGGGTTCGAGCTTATACCTACCAATTTAAATCGGAGGTCAATGATGAAACCCAATAGCGTGTTTTATTCAACATTACTATTGCTTGTGCTCACGGGCTGTAAAGCGAATGAAGATTCGTTAGAAGACTTTGTAGTGCAAGTTGAGGCCAAAGCGAGAAAAGAGGTGGAACAACTGGTTCCTGCGACTGAATTTTTGGCCGCTACTTATCAGCGCCGAGCCTTTCGTCCTCCGTTTGAACTGCCTAAAGAAGCCATCGTGCAAAATCAGCCTTTAGTTAAGAAAGACTGTTGGCAACCTAGCACGCGTTCTCGTAATGGGAAATTAGAGAAGTACCCGTTGAGTAAGCTTCGTTTAAGAGGCGTCATGGGAAGCGGAACAAGTGTGTTTGGGTTAGTGCAAACACCCAAAGGGAACGTGGTAAACGTCAAAAAAGGCCAGTTTATCGGCTTAAACAATGGCCGAGTTACTAAAGTGACGAGCCAGTACGTTCAGATTAATGAAACTCTTCCAGATGGCTTAGGTTGTTGGCATAAGCGCAACGTTAGACTGGCTCTGAAGTAAACCAATGTCACATGATGTGGATATGAGATGTAAATATGATTAAAGGAATAAGTGGATTAGTGAGCAAGGCTCTACAAGGTTTTGCTGTGTCTGTGATGTTGGTCTTTAGTGTGCTCAGTCACGCCGAGAGCTTACCTAATCAATTGGAGAATATTGATTTTAGGGTAAACAAAGATAAAGACGCCGTCATTATTATTGAGCTGGCAACCAGCACCGCTGTGGTGGATGTTCAACGTGCTCAGGAAGGGTTAAGTATCGAATTACTCAATACTCAAGTTAATGACGATAAGCTTTATCTTTTGGATGTGAAGGATTTCGCGACCCTAGTGGAAGGTATTGAAGTCTATAAAGAGACGTCCAGCACACGACTGTTGGCGACGATCGCTGGTGACTATCAGTATGAATATAACCTAAAAGGTCGTTTCATAGAGGTGGTGATCAGCAAGCCTGTTATCAATGAAGCGACCAAAGAGAAAAGCGTTTTAGAAAAAGAGGGCAAACTGATATCGATTAACTTCCAAGATATCCCGGTACGAAATGTCCTGCAGCTGATTGCTGACTACAACGATTTCAATCTAGTGGTGTCTGACTCGGTAGCGGGTAACCTAACTTTACGTTTAGATGGCGTACCTTGGCAGCAAGTTCTCGACATTATCTTGCAAGTTAAAGGGCTAGATAAGCGCGTTGATGGCAATGTTATTTTGGTGGCGCCAAAAGCAGAACTCGATCTTCGAGAGCAACAAGCGTTAGAGAAATCTCGCTTGGAAGAGGAGTTAGGGGAGCTTAAGTCGGAAATCATCAAGATTAATTTTGCTAAAGCCACCGACATTGCCGACATGATTGGCGGTGAAGGTGCGGTAAGTATGCTGTCTGACCGCGGTTCGATTACCATTGATGAGAGAACCAACTCACTGCTCATTCGTGAATTGGAAGAAAACATTGCGGTGATACGAGGCATCATTGAATCGCTAGACATTCCCGTGAAGCAAGTACAGATAGAAGCGCGCATCGTAACCGTTACCGAGGGTAACCTTGATGAGTTAGGGGTGCGTTGGGGTGTTTCTTCCACCAACGGTAGCTTTAAAGTTGGCGGCTCGATAGAGGGCAACCACCCATCGCAAATTACGCCGTATGACGATAATGGTGGGAATAGTGCGATTGACGATTTCCTCAACGTTAATCTAGGGGCGACATCTCCTAATGCATCAAGCATTGCGTTTCAGGTGGCCAAACTGGGTTCAGATACCTTGCTTGATCTTGAATTGTCGGCATTACAACAAGAGTCAAAAGCTGAGATTATTTCCAGCCCACGTTTAATCACCACCAATAAAAAGCCCGCTTATATTGAGCAAGGTACTGAAATTCCTTATTTAGAGTCGTCTTCAAGTGGTGCTACTTCGGTCGCATTTAAGAAAGCAGTGTTGAGTCTTAAGGTGACACCACAAATCACGCCCGACAATCGTTTGGTATTGGATTTAAGCGTGACGCAAGATAGGCCAGGGCAAGTAGTGAAAACAGGAACGGGTGAGGCTGTTGCCATTGATACTCAACGCATAGGGACGCAAGTGCTTGTTAATAATGGTGAAACAGTCGTGCTTGGCGGGATATTTCAACACAGTGTGAGCAGTACAGTGGACAAAGTTCCTCTGTTAGGAGACCTGCCAGTTTTGGGTGCATTATTCCGTCGTAGCTATGAAAATGTGGGTAAAAGTGAACTACTTATTTTTGTTACACCCAAAGTTGTGATTCAGTAATGAGCAATTAGATTAAAAATAAAGTTGCATTAGTGGCACCTAACCTTGATAATTTCGGGTCTTATCACGAATTATCTGTGAGGAATCGGTGCCACGGGCCTTTTAATTTCAGTACTTGTACTGACCTACCTTGTGGCGATGTCATTGAATTAACGTTGTAAATTACTGCTAAAAACATGGCTGAGAAACGCAATATTTTTCTTGTTGGCCCAATGGGCGCCGGCAAAAGTACAATTGGTAGACACCTAGCTTCCCAACTTCATATGGAGTTTCTAGACTCTGACACTGTGATCGAAGAGCGCACTGGCGCAGACATCGCATGGGTTTTTGATGTTGAGGGCGAAGATGGTTTCCGTAAGCGCGAAGAATCTGTAATCAACGATCTGACAGAAGAACAAGGTATTGTTCTTGCGACAGGCGGTGGTTCAGTGCTGAGCAAAGAAAACCGTAACCGTCTATCTGCACGAGGCATTGTTGTATACCTAGAAACAACAATTGAAAAGCAACTTGCTCGCACTAACCGCGACAAGAAACGCCCTCTACTTCAAACAGACAACCCGCGTGATGTGCTAGAAGATCTAGCTGTATCTCGCAACGCACTATACGACGAAGTGGCGGACTACACAGTTCGTACCGACGATCAAAGTGCAAAAGTGGTAGCCAACCAGATCGTAAAAATGCTAGAAGAACGTTAAGTTCATTTTTCGGAGAGCAAACCCATGGAACGGATTACGGTCAATCTAGCTGAGCGTAGCTACCCTATCTCTATTGGCGCCGGGTTATTTGAAGACCCGGCGTACCTTTCTTTTTTATCAGGCAAACAGAAAGTTGTTGTTATCAGTAATGTGACAGTAGCGCCTCTTTATGCCGATAAAATTTTATCGTTGTTGGATCAAGTAGGCTGTCAAACTTCTCTTTTAGAGTTGCCAGACGGTGAGCAATACAAAACACTTGAAACGTTCAACTCAGTGATGAGCTACATGCTTGAAGGAAATTACAGCCGCGATGTGGTGGTGATTGCTTTGGGTGGTGGTGTTATCGGTGATTTGGTCGGTTTTGCTGCCTCTTGCTACCAGCGCGGTATTGATTTCATTCAAATCCCGACGACCCTTCTTTCTCAAGTGGACTCCTCTGTAGGCGGTAAAACTGCAGTGAACCATCCCCTTGGCAAGAATATGATCGGCGCTTTTTACCAACCAAAATCTGTCATCATCGATACTAACTGTTTATCAACGCTTCCAGAGCGTGAGTTCGCAGCGGGCATTGCTGAGGTGATCAAATACGGCATCATTTACGATGAAGTCTTCTTTGATTGGTTGGAACAGCATCTAGAGAAACTTTATCAACTTGATGAAGACGCACTGATTACCGCGATTGCTCGTTGTTGTGCAATTAAGGCTGAAGTGGTTGCTATAGATGAAAAAGAGTCAGGAATCAGAGCGTTATTGAACCTAGGTCATACATTTGGTCATGCGATCGAAGCAGAACTAGGCTATGGTAATTGGCTACATGGTGAAGCTGTGTCGTCAGGCACTGTAATGGCAGCGAAAACCGCTCAATTACAGGGACTGATCTCTCAGCAGCAACTTGAGCGAATTATTTCTATACTCAAGAATGCGAAACTGCCAATCCATACGCCAGAAAGCATGTCTTTTGAAGACTTTATGAAGCACATGATGCGTGATAAAAAAGTGCTGTCTGGTCAGTTACGTTTGGTATTACCAACAAGTATTGGTACCGCTGAAGTGGTCGCTGATGTGCCTCAAGACATCATAAAACAAGCGATTGATTTCTGCCGTACTCTTTAAATTTGGTTGTGAGGTTGCCTAGCTAAACTCTAGGCAGCTGAAGCGTTTTACTGATCGATCTTATCAGTAGGGATCCCCAATGAGTTTGGCTCATGAATTAAGAGTATTAGAGTTAGAGTCTCAAGTTGAGTTGCTAGAGCGCTTACAGCTTTTGACTAACTTTGGTTCAAACCTTGTAACGGTTGCGGGCAAAGCTGGCTCTGGCCGATCTTGGTTGGCTCAACGTTACCTTGAAGCATGGTCGACAGAAAAAAATCAGTGTTTACTGCTTTGTCACCCAAGCCAAGACGATCAACAACGTCGCGCGCTTATTCTTAGCCAAATTGTTTCTGATCCCCTGTTTAATCAACATGATTCTTTATCAGATAGCCTCGCAAGGCTACTGGATGGAGAGTCGTGTAATGTGGTTATCGTTGTAGATGATGCCCACCGACTGTCTGAGTTATTGGTATCCGAATTATGGATGTTGGTACTTGAAGCTCAATCAAACCCTCAATGGACGATCAATATCGTTCTCTTCTCGGAAATTGGCCATCTAGACACGCTACTAAAACGTCTTAGTTACGGGCAACCACACAAGCCTATCGACCTCGAGATCGATGATCTTTCTCAACCAGAAGCGGAACATTTCTTTGAATCCCTAGTGATTCGATATGTTGATGATGAGTCTGAAACTCGCGTGCGACGTGCGTTTAATAAAGCGCAACCTTTGCCCGGTGAGTTAATGGCTTTAGGAGAATTGAAAGTGGAAAAAAGGATTATTATTCGCTCAATTATTGGCTCACCCATCAATATCGCGATGGTGGTGGCCTTGTTGTTGGTTTTAATTGGTGGTGGCTATTGGTGGATGTTCAGTCAACCAACCCCTGACGATAAAGCGCAATCACTTATCGCTCCCATTGAACAAACAGCTATCCCAACGTTTGAAGTGGAAAGTGGTACCGAGCAAGCCGGAGTCGACGGATCTTCAGATTCTGAAGCCGAAGCTGACATAAGCTATCAAGGTGCTGACGATGACAGTTCATCATTACCACCGGTTGTGGTGGAAGGTACAGCCAGTGTTGGCGAGGTGAAACAAGAGCAGCAACGTGTTGTGATTACTTCTGATGTGGTTGATGCTTTGCTTGATGACAAGCCGAAAAGTGCCGATACCAGTGCGATTGATGCTGCCGTAGAAGAAAACACAGGTGCCGCGGTTAGCGCGCAACCTGATGCGGCGAAAAACGAGTCACAAGCTTCAGTTGATGAAGATACTGACCTAACGGAATCAACACCGCCGACGAAAAAGATCACCTTCTCATTTGCTCGCGAAGAGTTACAAGCTATCTCGCCACGCGCGTATACCTTACAATTGAGCGCGATGACGTCATTAGAAGATGTTCAGTCTTTTATTGAAGAATATGAAGTCGAAGACAAGGTTCGTATTTACCCAACACTTCGCAATGACACTAAGTGGTTTATTATCACTTATCAAGATTATCCAACGATTCAAGTCGCGCGAGATGCCGTAAGTGCGTTATCAAAACCACTTCAGCAGTTGGAACCTTGGGCAAAATCGATGAATCAAGTGCATCGAGAGATAGAACGTGCGAAATAACCCTGAGCTTAGCCTCAAAATATGTTACATTCCGCAGCCTTATTTTTGAGTTGATAGATAGAGCAGTAAATGAAAAAGCAGCGTGCCTTTCTAAAATGGGCTGGTGGTAAATATGGCCTAGTTGAAGACATCCAACGTCACCTGCCACCTGCTCGTAAATTGGTAGAACCGTTTGTCGGTGCCGGCTCAGTATTTCTGAATACTGATTTTGAACAGTACCTGCTTGCAGATATCAATCCCGATCTTATCAACCTATACAATCTACTTAAAACCGATCCTGAAACCTATATCACTGAAGCGAAGCGTTGGTTCTGTCCGGAGAATAACCGTAGAGAGGTGTTCTTAGATGTTCGCGCTGAGTTCAATGGTACAGATAACGTCATGTATCGCTCGTTAGCTTTCTTGTACATGAACCGATTTGGCTTCAATGGCCTGTGTCGTTACAACAAGAAGGGCGGTTTTAACGTTCCATTTGGTTCTTATAAAAAACCTTACTTTCCAGAAGCTGAGTTGGAGTTTTTTGCTGAGAAAGCGAAGAAAGCGACGTTTGTTTGTGAAGGGTATAGCGAGACCTTTAGCCGCGCCCGTAAAGGCTGTGTGGTTTATTGTGATCCTCCTTATGCGCCATTGTCTAGTACTGCTAACTTTACCTCTTATGCGGGTAATGGCTTCAGCTTAGATGATCAAGCGGCCTTGGCTGATGTTGCAGAAAGAGCGGCAATGGAACGAGGCATTCCTGTCTTGATTTCAAACCATGATACGACCTTAACGCGCCGTTTATACCATGGTGCGGAACTGAACGTGGTCAAAGTTAAGCGCACCATTAGCCGTAATGGCGCAGGGCGTAATAAAGTTGATGAGTTACTGGCACTTTTTCATAAAGAGAAAAACCAGCAACACGTTTCAACAGAATTGTAGTCGTCAGCATAATCCCCAAACTCATTAAATTGAGTGACCAACGGGTACTTTCATAAACTAATCTTTCGAACTGCTAGAATCTGCTTAGGTGCTTAGGTAGAATTGCACACCAAATAGTCTTGGGATTGAGTCTTGTATTCGTGTACGAGATGTCACAAGGCGGTGATATTCGCAATTTACTCACTCTTAAGAGGTTTGGTATGAAAGATTTTCTAATCGCTCCATCGATTTTGTCTGCAGATTTTGCTCGTCTTGGTGAAGACGTAGAAAAAGTACTCGCAGCCGGTGCCGATGTTGTGCACTTCGATGTGATGGATAACCACTACGTACCCAACCTGACTTTTGGTGCTCCGATCTGTAAAGCGTTGCGCGACTACGGCATCACAGCTCCTATCGATGTTCACCTAATGGTTAAGCCAGTAGACAGCATCGTACCTGAGTTTGCTAAAGCCGGCGCATCAATGATTACCTTCCACGTTGAAGCATCTGAGCACGTTGACCGTACTCTACAGCTAATCAAAGAACACGGCTGTAAAGCGGGTGTCGTACTTAACCCAGCAACGCCACTTTCTTGCCTTGATTACATCTTAGATAAAGTAGATATGATTCTACTAATGTCTGTGAACCCTGGCTTTGGCGGTCAATCTTTCATTCCTCACACTCTCGATAAGCTGCGCGCTGTTCGTAAACTTATTGATGAATCAGGCCGTGATATCCGCCTTGAGATTGATGGCGGCGTGAAGGTAGATAATATCCGTGAAATCGCAGAAGCGGGCGCAGATATGTTCGTTGCCGGTTCAGCTATCTTCAATCAACCAGATTACAAAGAAGTGATTGATGAGATGCGTGCAGAGCTTGCAAAAGTAAACGCATAAAAGTAGAACTAGGGTCTGTTGACCTAAAATCAAAAAATTTAAATTAAGGGGCTAATTGGCCCCTTTTTTACGTCTTGGAGCTCAACTCATAAGACGAACATAATAAATAGGAAAGTAAGATGTCATTAAGCTCAATAAAACTGATTGCCTTTGATTTGGATGGAACCTTGTTAGATAGCGTGCCTGATTTGGCTGTCGCCGCTGACCAAGCTTGTCAGGAACTGGGTTTTTCTTCAGTAAGCGAAGAACAAGTTCGCGACTATGTGGGTAATGGTGCTGATGTTCTTATTGGACGTTCATTGAGCCGCAATCTTACGGTTGATCCAAGCCTTGAGCCTGATCTTTTGAAGAAAGCGCGTATCCTGTTTGATGATTTCTATGAGCAGGGCGGCCATAAGCTGAGTCACCTTTATCCATCGGTTAAAGAGACGTTAGCTGAGCTAGACAAAGCGGGCTTCACCATGGCTCTTGTCACCAACAAGCCTTCGAAATTTGTACCAGATGTTCTGGCGCAGCACGGTATCGATAAGTACTTTGTTGATGTGTTGGGTGGCGACTCTTTCCCAGAGAAGAAACCGAACCCAGTAGCGCTGAACTGGTTGCTGGAAAAGCATAATGTGAAGGCTGAAGAGATGCTGATGGTAGGCGATTCAAGCAACGACATCAAAGCGGCTAAGAACGCAGGCTGCCACTCGTTTGGTCTGACTTACGGTTATAACCACGGTGAGCCGATTTCAGTATCAAACCCTGACTATGTCGCAGACAACATTGCACAATTACTAGATGTCGTTCTAGTTTCAGCATAAAGCGGACAAAAGTTAGCTAACCTACTAGCAAAATACTTATCAATGAGTACACTGGATGAGCCGTACAGAAGAGCTGTGCGGCTTTTCTATTTTAAAGTTAAGAAGCTAAGTTTTTCAGATACTACGTTAAGAAACTAAGTTAACGAGCTTAGCGAACAAGCAAAGGAATTAAAACCATGAGCAAGCCCATCGTATTGAGTGGTGTTCAACCATCTGGTGAACTAAGTATCGGTAACTACTTGGGTGCTCTACGTCAATGGCAACAGATGCAAGATGATTACGATTGCCAATACTGTGTTGTAGACCTTCACGCAATTACGGTTCGCCAAGATCCGAAAGCACTGCATGAAGCGACTCTAGACGCATTAGCAATCTGTCTTGCTGTCGGTGTTGATCCAAAGAAGAGCACGCTATTTGTTCAGTCACACGTACCAGAGCATGCTCAACTTGGTTGGCTTCTTAACTGTTACACACAAATGGGTGAACTGAGCCGTATGACTCAGTTTAAAGATAAGTCTGCACGTCACTCAAATGACGTAAACGTAGGCCTATACGACTACCCAGTGTTGATGGCTGCAGATATCCTGCTTTACGGTGCTCACCAAGTGCCAGTAGGTAGCGACCAGAAACAACATCTAGAGCTAGCTCGTGATATCGCAAATCGCTTTAACAACATCTACGGCCCTGAAACGCCAATCTTCCAAGTACCAGAACCTTACATTCCAACAGTGAATGCACGTGTGATGAGCCTGCAAGATGCGACTAAGAAGATGTCTAAGTCGGATGACAACCGTAAGAACGTAATTACTCTGCTAGAAGAGCCTAAGTCGATCATCAAGAAGATCAACAAAGCGCAGACTGACGCAGAAACACCACCACGTATTGCTCACGATTGGGAAAACAAAGCGGGTATCTCTAACCTAATGGGTCTGTACTCTGCAGCGACGGGTAAAACGTTTGAAGAGATTGAAGCGCAATACCAAGGCGTTGAAATGTACGGTCCGTTTAAGAAAGATGTAGGCGCAGCATTGGTTGAGATGCTTGAACCAATTCAAGCTGAATACCACCGTATCCGTGCTGACCGTGCTTACATGGACGCAGTAATGAAAGCGGGAGCTGAAAAAGCCTCTGAGCGTGCTGCCGTAACACTGAAAAAAGCATACGAAGCAGTCGGTTTTGTTACTCGCCCGTAGGGTGAACTAAAGCCACTCGTTTCAGAATTTAAGCCCAAAGTAGATGCTGTTTACTTTGGGCTTTTTAGTGCCCGTTCCATTTGCTCTCCCAGTAAATCTCTTGTTTGAATTGATGATTCAAGCATTATCTCGCTAACATATTCATAATATTAATGCTGTGCAGACGATCCTATTCCCTCTTCTTAGGGTTTATAAAATCTTGCTTATTTCTATTTATGTTGGAAATACATAACGTGCCAAACAATTGATGATCATTAAGTGATAAGTTCCTCATTTTCTTGCTAACTGACTTATTCCTTTCATAAATAAACCTGATAGTTACCACAAAATACATGACTGCCCATAGACGGCAGTAACTATAAATCGATGAACTCAGGTGAAACGGATGGCTCTTTTACACAAACCTTCATTGCTAGCAGTGGCAATTGGTAGCTTGTTAACAGCAAGTGCACACGCTGATTTGTTTATTTCACAATATGTGGAAGGCGGCAGCTACAACAAAGCGGTTGAGATTGCTAATAACGGCGATAGCAGCATGAATTTAGATGGTTACTCGCTGGCGAAGTCTGCGAATGGCAACGGCTCATGGGGCGCCACTTTACCTTTAGATGGCCACGTTTTAGCGCCTGGTGAGGTACTTGTTGTCGCTCATACGAGTGCGAGTTATGAGATTAAAGCCGTCGCTGACATTCTCAACGCGTCGATTGCTAACCATAACGGTGACGACCCGCTGGCTATCTTGAATTCAGATAACTCGGTACACGATATTGTTGGTTTGATGGGTGATGTGGATTGGGGTAAAGATGTTACTTTGGTTCGAGCGACACAAACTCCTTCGGCAACATTCGATGCTTCACAGTGGGTGTCGTTACCAAAAGACAGCATTGAAGGCTTAGGTTCATTAGACAGTGTTGAACTGCCAGAAGCGTTCACTTGTACACAAGATGGCTCTGACCCAGTATTCACAACCATTCAAGAGATCCAAGGCGAGGGCGCAACATCACCGTTCATTGATGGCTATCCGTACATCACGGACGATGAGTACTTCGTTAAAGGTGTTGTGAGTGCGGTGACAACGGGCATAACCAAAGGTTTCTACCTGCAAGCACTTGAGGATGACTTCAATTCAAGTACTTCTGAAGGTCTATTTATCCACACGAATCAATCGAGCTCAGAACTGGCTGCGGGCGACGTAGTGTGTGTGAAAGGTAAGGTTCAAGAATACTACAGCCATACTCAGCTTAAAGTTGAAAACCAATGGCTAAAACAGGGCGAACAACAAGCACCTGAAGCAACGGCGATAGAAGCGCTAGACAGTGATGAGAACTTCGCTGCAACGCTTGAACGCTACGAAGGCATGTTGGTGAAAACGACCGAAGCGCTTGATATGCGTGTGACTCGTACCTTTGGTTATGACTATTCAGGTCGTCGTAACAACATGGTACTGGCACATGAGCGTATTAACATGCAGCCGAACCAGCTTTTCGCAGCAGGTTCTGAAGACGCGAAACAACAAACGGAAGATAACGCAGACCGTCGTCTTTTCGTTGAAACCGATCAAAAAGCGGGTGACGGACAGGTTCCTTTCTATCCAGACTTCGGCCGTACCGATATTGATCAAGATGGTTCAACAGAAGACTACATTCGTATTGATGACACCATTGTTGGTCTAGAAGGCGTACTTATCTACAGCTACGGTGAGTACCGCTTAGTGACAACTAACCAGATCTCGGCTGAAAACTTCGTTCGTAACGATCCGCGTACCGACAAACCAGACATGGATGAAGGCGACCTTCGCATCGCGACTTTCAATGTTTTGAACTACTTCAACTCTCCATTTGGCGGTGACGCAAACCAACACGGCAACAACCGTGGTGCGAACACCATCACCGAGTTTGAGATGCAGCAAGAGAAGATAGTGAACGCGATTCTTCGCTTAGATGCAGACATCATTGGTTTGATGGAAATTGAGAACAACGGCTTTGGTGAAGGCTCAGCCATTCACCAGCTTGTTAACCAACTGAATGATCGCATTGAGCGTAAGAAAGACCGCTATACCTTTGTAGCTGTCGATTCGAACGAAGATGGCGTGACCGACGAGATGGACTCGATTGGTACCGACGTTATTACAACAGGCGTTATCTACCGCAAGAAAGTAGTTAAGCTTAAAGACAGCCGTGTTATCGCGATGCCAAGCCAACAAGCACCAGAAGTGTTAGACGATTCTGGCAAGGTGATTGAAGACGGTAAGAACTACCAACGTGACTCATTGGCGCCAACCTTTAAAGTTAAAGGCACTAAAGAGAAACTCACCGTTGCGATTAACCACTTTAAATCGAAAGGTTCTAAGTGTTGGGAAGATGCTGCACCGGTCGAGCAGGGCGGTCAAGGTGGCGTTGACGCCGATAAGCAAGGCTCATGTGAGAACTTCCGTGTGGCTGCAGCAGTTGCTCTGGGTGAAGCACTAGACGGCATCAAAGGCCATAAAGTGATTCTGGGGGATATGAACTCGTACGGCATGGAAGATCCAATGCTGGTGCTTACGGATTACTCTGAAGAGAAATACGGTAAGCAAATCAAAGCGGCGCGTAACACTTACATTGACGGCGCTGAGCAGTTTGGTGACAGTGGTGCTGTGATCACTAAGAACTACGGCTACATTAATGCTGTGGCTCAAAAGCACCCAGACAGCTGGAGCTACTCATACAATGATGAAGTCGGTGCCTTGGATCATTTGTTGATCAGTGACAGCCTGAAAGATAGGGTTGTCGATGCTACCGATTGGCATATCAATGGTGGTGAGTCGACGTTGTTTGACTACAACGAAGAGTTCAAAGGTGACCTACCTAAGTACCAAGATCACTTTCGTTCATCGGATCATGATCCTGCTGTTCTTGAACTGCGAGTAGGTGGTTCATTTGGCTTCGGTGCTCTGATGTCACTATTTGGCTTAGCAATGTGGCGTCGTCGCAAGTAGCGACATCGTTAACTGCGCAAGCCAGCTGATACAGGTAACTGAAAGTTATCTGTAAACAATTAAGGTCAATTTAGGTTGGCCTTAATTATTGGCGAAATGCAGTTTCCACTTGCCTTTCGCCATGGGTATTGCACAATACCGCCCCTATATCTCCCAATCATTTAGTATTTAGCAAACGATTTCGACCCATGTTACTTATCATCGATAACTACGACTCTTTTACCTATAACTTGTATCAGTATTTCTGTGAGTTAGGGGTCACTGTAAAAGTTGTTCGCAACGATGAGATTGATATTGTCGGTATTGAAGCGCTGAATCCTAGCCATCTAGTTATCTCGCCAGGTCCTTGTACGCCTGATGATGCGGGAATCTCTCTGCAAGTCATTGAACACTTCGTTGGTAAACTGCCGATCTTAGGTGTGTGTCTTGGTCATCAAGCCATTGCTCAAGTGTTTGGTGGTGAAGTAGTGCGAGCCAGACAAGTGATGCACGGTAAAACCTCTCCAATACGCCACAATGGCAAGAGCGTTTTTCAAGGGCTTAATAACCCTCTGACTGTGACACGTTACCATTCCCTAGTGGTGAAAAATGACACGCTTCCTGACTGCTTTGAACTGACGTCTTGGACGGAATTTGAAGATGGCAGCATGGATGAGATCATGGGGTATCAACACAAAACCTTGCCGATTGATGCGGTGCAATTTCACCCTGAGTCGATTAAAACAGAGCAAGGACACCAGCTTCTCGCTAACTTCTTAGCGCGTTGAGTGTTTAAATTTGACCCTTTCTCCGTCTAAATAAGCCAGTTAAACCTGTTAGCCCATTCGTTAAGCGTTTAAATTCGGGCGCTACGCGTCTCTTACTCCTCTGACGCTGATCACTTTTTATAACATTTCTCTCTCTCAAGGCTAAGTTTTTAGCCTATGCAAAATTATTCGCCTTATTTCCTCTCGAACCCTATATACCGCAATGCCAGTAAGGTTTTGCCGTTGCAGGTTATACGTTTAGGTAAAAAAAGCTTCATAAAACAGATTAATTGATGCATAAATAGTCATAGGTAGTGACGTTTAGCTGGTTGTTAGGGATAGCTAAAGAATAATCTACTATTGAAAACGTTAATTAAATGTAAATATAATGCTGCAGCGGGATTATGGCGAGAGAAAATATCTTTGTCTCACTTATGAACCAGTACGCTTATTTGCGAAGCTTGCGGTATCGAAAAGGAATGTACGATGACAGTGGAAAAAAAAGTAGAACGTAGTCTGTTTAATGAGGTGATGGTGCCTTGTTATAACCCAATGGAAATGATCCCGGTAAAAGGGGAAGGCGCACGCGTTTGGGACCAACAAGGCCGAGAATATATCGACTTTGCTGGTGGTATCGCTGTGAGCTGTTTGGGTCACTGTCACCCAGCAATGGTTAACGCAGTTACTGAGCAAGCAAACAAGATTTGGCATTTAAGTAATGTCATGACCAACGAACCTGCATTGCGTCTAGCGAAGAAGCTAACCGACGTATGTTTTGCAGAAAAAGTATTCTTTGCCAACTCTGGTGCAGAAGCGAACGAAGCTGCATTGAAGCTAGCTCGTCGTTGGGCAGCGGATGTTCACGGTCCTGAGAAATCTGAAATCATTGCATTCAAACAAGGTTTCCACGGTCGTACTTTCTTTACCGTAACCGTGGGTGGTCAAGAGGCTTACTCTGATGGCTTCGGTCCTAAACCGGGCGATGTAACTCACCTGCCTTACAACGATATTGTCGCGCTAGAAGCGCACATCTCAGATCGCACATGTGCAATCATGATGGAACCTCTACAAGGCGAGGGCGGTATCATCTCTCCAACATCTGAGTTCGTGAACACAGTTCGTGAACTGTGTGACAAACACAATGCACTGCTTATCTTTGATGAAGTGCAAACGGGTAATGGCCGTACGGGTAACTTTTACGCTTACCAAGGCCTAGGAGTGACACCTGATATTCTAAGCACAGCGAAATCACTAGGTGGCGGTTTCCCAATCGGCGCAATGCTAACGACCACCGAACTCGCGACACACCTAAAAGTCGGTACGCACGGTTCTACTTACGGTGGTAACCCACTGGCGTGTGCCGTTGCTGAAGCAGTTGTTGACGTAGTAAGCCAACCTGAAACGTTGGCTGGCGTGAAAGAACGCGAAGCTATGTTCCGTGATGGTTTAGCTAAGATTAACGACAAATACCAAATATTCAGTGAAGTTCGCGGTAAAGGCTTATTGCTAGGTGCTGCACTTAATGAAGCATGGCAAGGTCGTGCTCGTGATGTATTAGTAGCAGCAGGCGAACAAGGCTTGATGGTACTGGTTGCGGGTGCAAACGTGGTTCGTTTCACGCCATCATTGGTTATCACTACACAAGAAATTGAAGAAGGTTTATCAAAACTAGACAAAGCAATCGCTACGCTAGTTTAGCCTGAGCGGCGTCATAGGAATGATCGCCATTAGAGCGATCCCATGACGTACTGCTAAAGGCCCAAGATTCTCGTTTTGGGCCTGTTTTGCATCTGGAGGGAATATTGATGCTAGTTGTTCGCCCAATAAAATTATCTGATTACGATGCGTTGCATACCTGCGCGGTTGAATCTGGTCACGGATTCACATCTCTTCCGGTTAACGAAGAACTGTTAACCAACCGTATTACTCACTCTGAATACAGCTTTGCCAAACCAGACGTGACTGAGCCCGGTGACGAAGGCTACCTAATGGTTGGCTTTGATACCGAAACCGGTGAAGTTGCGGGCACTACGGGTATCGAAGCCTCAATTGGCTGGGATGTTCCGTTTTACTCTTACCACATCAGCAAAGTGGTTCACTCATCGCAGAAGCTTGGCGTTAATAACGTCGTGAAGCTACTGACTTTCGGCAATAACTACACCGGATGCAGCGAGATCTGCACACTGTTCTTGCGCCCGGCTTTCCGTGGTGGATTGAATGGTCGTTTGATGTCTAAGTGTCGCTTCTTGATCATGTCTGAGCACCCAGAGCGTTTCTCGAAAACGATTTTTGCTGAGATGCGTGGTGTATCGGATGCGGAAGGTAACTCTCCTTTCTGGCAATGGCTGCAAGAGCACTTCTTCTCAATTGATTTCACGCTTGCAGATTACCTAACCGGTATCGGTAAGAAAGGCTTCATTGCTGACCTAATGCCGAAGTTACCTATCTATGTGAACTTGCTGAGCAAAGAAGCTCAGGCGGTGATTGGAGAGGTTCATGACAATACGCGCCCTGCACTTAAGTTGCTGGAACGTGAAGGTTTCACCAACCGTGGCTATGTTGACATCTTTGATGGGGGCCCAACGGTTGAGTGTGATCTAAGAAATATCGAGTCAGTGCGTCATGCGATTCGAGCTCAAGTGACAATTGCAGAGCATTCAAGCTCTAAAGACTTCCTCATTGGTAATACCTCGTTTGAGAACTTCCGCGCAGTAGCCGCGAAAGGCGCGTATGACCAAGCTAGCGACACAGTGATTTTATCATCTGAAGTAGCAAGCGCTCTTGAAGTAAAAGAAGGCGAATTCGTTCGCATGTTGGCTCAATAAGAGCGGCGATTATCTGTCGAAGATTTTAAGGATAGAAGTATGACTCAGTGGATAGCAGGACAGTGGGTGGCAGGTCAAGGCGACGCCATGACATCAGTAAGCCCATACAATAATGAAGTCGTGTGGCAAGGCGATAGTGCAACTCCAGCACAGGTTGAATCTGCAGTAGCAGCGGCGCGTGACGCTTTCTTAGTATGGAAAAAGATGAGCTTTGCAGAGCGTGAAGCGATCGTGTTGAACTTTGCTGAGAAGGTAAAAGAGAACAGCGAAGAAATTGCACAGATTATTGCAAAAGAGACGGGTAAACCGATTTGGGAAACTCGCACTGAAGCGGGTGCGATGGCGGGTAAAATCGCTATCTCTATTCGTGCTTACCACGAACGTACGGGTGAAGCTTCACGTGAAGCCGCAGGCAACCAAATCGTACTGCGTCATCGCCCATTAGGCGTAATGGCGGTATTTGGTCCTTACAACTTCCCTGGTCACCTACCTAACGGTCATATTGTTCCGGCACTGCTATCGGGTAATACCGTGGTATTTAAGCCGTCAGAGCAGACACCTTGGACGGGTGAGTTTGCGATGAAGCTATGGCAAGAAGCTGGCCTTCCTGCTGGCGTGATTAACCTAGTGCAAGGCGCTAAAGAGACAGGTATCGCACTGGCTGATGCTAAAGGCCTTGATGGCGTGCTATTCACAGGTAGTGCGAATACTGGTCATATCCTTCACCGTCAATTCGCAGGTCAACCGGGCAAGATGTTAGCGCTAGAGATGGGCGGCAACAACCCTATGGTGATCACTGACCAATTTGGTGATGCTGACGCGACGGTTTATACCATCATTCAATCGGCTTTCATCAGTGCGGGTCAACGTTGTACATGTGCACGTCGCTTGTATGTGCCTGTTGGAGAGAAGGGCGATCAACTGCTGGACAAGCTCGTGGCTGCGACCTTGAAGATTCGTGTCGATCAGCCATTCGCTGAGCCTGCACCATTCATGGGGCCACAAATTTCGGAAGCTGCGGCTAAATTCATTCTGGACGCGCAAGCTAATCTGCAATCGTTAGGCGGTATAAGCCTAGTAGAAGCAAAGGCGGGTGAAGCGGCGTTTGTTTCTCCGGGTATTATTGATGCAACCAACATTGCTGAATTACCAGATGAAGAGTACTTCGGTCCATTGTTGCAAGTGGTTCGTTACCAATCGCTAGAGCAAGCGGTTGAATTGGCTAATGACACGCGCTTTGGTTTGTCTGCAGGCCTAGTTTCAACAGACGATTCAGAATGGGAATACTTCGTTGACCATATCCGTGCGGGTATTGTTAATCGTAACCGCCAGCTAACAGGCGCAAGTGGTGATGCTCCATTTGGTGGCCCGGGTGCTTCAGGCAACTTACGCCCAAGTGCTTACTACGCGGCGGACTACTGTGCTTACCCTATGGCATCAATGGAAGGTGGTGAAACTCAACTGCCAGCGACATTTAGCCCAGGTATTGAGCTCTAGTTTAAGCTCTTAAGCTATAAGTTCATGAATCATAAGCTTATGAGCTCTAGGTTCATGAATAACAGATTCATTGGTTAATTGTGTAATGAGGAAGCGGTGTTATCGCTTCCTTTTTCCATCACGTCCGACACCTAGATTGGGCGGTAGATAATAATAGAACAAGTATGTCACAGGCTGATGGCTGCTGACTCTGTGTCCAGCCTCTCCCTCTCTAATCCAAATTACTAGCTTGCTAGAACCTCTGACAAGGAGTCACCATGACGCCCGATCTACTCTTTAAATCACTATGGGACGATTACATTCACAGGCTTTGCCCATCGGCCGAGAAAGTTCATCATCTGCTGAAAGAAGACGAAGCCCTGATTAATGATCACATTGCACTGCGAACTTTCAATGTTGCACCGCTAGGTATTGAAACACTGGCTAAGCCTTTCCTTGAATTAGGCTACAAGGCTTGTGGCGACTACTTGTTTGAGAGCAAGAAGTTAGTGGCTAAGCACTACGAGCACCCAGACCCAAACCAACCGAAAGTGTTCATTAGTGAGTTGAAGGTAGAAGAGTGTTCAAGTGACTTACAACAGATCGTTGCGAAGTTGGTTGAGCAAGTAGACGCAAGCAAGCTTCAAGGTCATGAGTTCTTGTTTGGTGGTCGCCTTTGGGATCTGAGTTTCGCGGATTTCCAAGTCCTAGCAAAAGAGAGTGAATACGCGTCTTGGCTAGCGGCTCATGGTTACGGTGCAAACCACTTTACGGTGAGTGTGAACCAGCTTAATGAGTTCGATGAAGTACAGACTGTGAATGACTATTTGAGTGATTCAGGTTTCACTATCAATGCATCTGGCGGTCAGGTTAAAGGCTCTCCAGAGGTCTTATTAGAGCAATCATCTACAATGGCAGACAAAGTGCCAGTTTCATTTGTTGAAGGCAATGAGGTGATTCCTGGTGGCTTCTACGAGTTCGCTAAGCGTTATGCGATGGCGAATGGTGAGCTTTATACAGGATTTGTTGCAGCATCGGCTGACAAGATCTTTGAGAGCACCAACGGTTAAAGAAAGATACGAGCACGGGCTTTACCCTAAAGATGCGGGTACGCTTCGCTTTGAGAGTGTTTGCGCTTGGACGCGGGAGGTGCTCCATTCGCATCTCGCATCTGCTCTCTAGATCTTTAGAAAACAAAAAAGCCACCAAATTTGCATTTGGTGGCTTTCAAATTTTTGGCTCAGTTAATCGAGATTAACGAGTGCCGTATACCACGATAGTTTTACCGTGTGCAGAAATTAGGTTCTGCTCTTCTAGCATCTTCAAGATACGACCTACTGTCTCACGAGAACAACCAACAATCTGGCCAATCTCTTGACGAGTGATCTTGATTTGCATGCCGTCAGGGTGAGTCATTGCATCTGGCTGTTTCGCTAGGTTAAGTAGCGTTTGAGCGATACGACCTGTTACGTCAAGGAACGCTAAGTCACCAACCTTTTGGCTAGTTACTTGTAGACGGTTTGCCATTTGCGCTGAAAGGCGCATTAGGATATCTGGGTTCACTTGGATAAGTTGACGGAATTTCTTGAAAGAAATTTCAGCCACTTCACAAGGAGATTTTGCACGAACCCATGCAGTACGCTCTTGGTCTTCTTCGAAGAGGCCAAGTTCACCAATGAAGTCACCTTGGTTTAGGTAAGAAAGAATCATTTCCTTACCTTCTTCGTCTTTGATAAGAACTGCCACAGAACCTTTAACGATGTAGTACAAGGTTTCTGCCTTTTCACCAGCATGAATCAAAGTACTTTTTGAAGGGTACTTATGAATATGACAGTGTGAAAGGAACCACTCTAATGTTGGATCGGTTTGGGGTTTACCTAGAACCATAATATCTTACTTCCTCTGCAGGGTATGCTTGCCGCTTTCCGTATTTTAGCTAAGCCTGGATTGACTTGTAGGATAAGAGCACTCGTTGAGCGCTGCAAGCTATCTTGTGTTTCGTTTAAGAATAGTATCCTTTTTCAGGTACTATTTCTTGATTTTAATCGTGACCAAGCTACGATTTTTTACGCAAAATTGTGCACATGATCACGGTATGAAAAGTAATCAACCAGAATGGTGTCTTGTTAACCTATTTTTCCGGTTTCGATGAGCTGTTGTAGGATGGGCCTTACAATGAGCTCCATAGCAAAACTCATCTTACCGCCTGGCACCACAAGCGTGTTGTGGCGTGACATAAATGAGCCATCTATCATAGCCAGAAGGTAGGGGAAATCGACGTTTTTGATGCCACGCAAACGTATAACCACGAAGCTTTCGTCTAAACTTGGAATCCCTTTAGCGTTCAGTGGATTCGATGTATCTACGGTTGGGACTCGCTGAAAGTTGATATGAGTGCGCGAAAACTGCGGGGTAATGTAGTTAAGGTAATCATCCATTGAGCGAACAATGGAATCCATTACTGCTTCGCGTGAGTGCCCACGATCGCGTGTGTCACGAACGAATTTTTGGATCCACTCAAGGTTGACGATTGGCACCATACCGATCAGCAAGTCGACGTGCTGTGAGACATTGATGTCGCCATCTACCACGCCACCATGAAGACCTTCGTAGAACATCACATCAGAATTTTCTGGGATCTCTTGCCATGGCGTAAAGGTGCCCGGCATTTGATTGTAAGGCACGGCTTCATCGAAGGTATGTAGGTAACTACGGACTTTACCCGTGCCTTCATTACCGTATTGACGGAAGAACTCTTCTAATGCGCCAAAATCGTTGGCTTGTGGACCAAAGTAGCTGATGTGCTTACCTTGCTCGCGAGCCTTACGGATCTCGACGTCCATCTCTGGTCGAGTGAAGCGATGGAAACTATCCCCTTCAACCCAAGCGGCCTTCACGTCCATCATATTGAACATTTTTCGGAAGGCTTCTGAGGTAGTGGTGGTGCCGGCTCCTGATGAACCCGTCACCGCAATAATTGGATGTTTAGCGGACATGACAACCCTTGTCTTTTGAGTAACTTACTTGTTAGCAATCGTTTACCACTATAACACGGCTCCTTTATGAGCGCAGCTTAGAAGCGCTTTGTGACTTGAATATCAACGGTTTCATGCAGCTCAGAAAACACGATGCTGACTTCCTTTGAGGCTAATTGATGTTTCACTTGATCAATCTTGTTTTGCAGTGAAACCTCTACGTCGCCGTAGTCTGTGCCTTCACGCAGCACGAATTCTTTAATGAGGTTTTCCAGTGTTTCTGGCGCAATGTCTTGCCATGGGATGATCATAAATACTTCTCTCTTTTATGTTCATAAATAGGTTTATTGATGTGTTGATTACTGTGTTTAGTGACGTTTACCACTCAGTCCTTAAAAAAGGCTCGGTCATTATGCCGAATCTTGGATACTTTCATAGTAAGCAGGCAACGCTTCTTCTAACCAAAACCTTGGTTTGAGCGTGCTACCGGTAATGAACCCCACATGGCCGCCTTTTTGAAACAGGCGATAATCGATGTTATCGGGCAACACGAACTTTGGAATCACGTCGTCTGTCATAAACGGATCGTCTTTGGCATGGATGATCTGAGTCGGTAGTTTAATCTTATTAAGTTTTGGAAGCGCTGAGCACTGAGCATAGTAGTCCTGAGCATTCTTGAACCCGTGCAGAGGCGCAGTAATCCGTTCATCAAACTCATACAGCTTGTCTATCTTCTTAATGGTTTCGGCGGTGATACCGAGCTTTTCTTGCAGCAGCTTAATCTTTTTCAAGGCATTCGATTTGAGAGAGTTGAGCAGGTACTTTTTATAGAGCTTAGAGAAACCTCGCTCAATACGACTAGAGCAACAAGCCAGATCAAAAGGTGCAGAGACAATCGTCGCCGCCGACAGCAATGGGTCGTCCGCGTACTCAGCCAAATAGTTCGCCAGCATGTTACCGCCCAAAGAGATACCAACCGCTACCTTAGGGTTATTGGGAAACTGGGCGTGTAGATGTCTTAGGAAAAAGCGTGCATCTTCGACTTCACCTGAATGGTAAGCGCGAGCCAAGCGATTGGGCTTTCCGCTGCAGCCTCTGAAGTGCATCATCACTGATAGCCAGCCATCTTTAGCAAAGGCATTCATCAGTCCGTTGGCATAAGGGCTTTCAAAGCTTCCCTCTAAGCCATGGAATAGAACGAATATCGGCTTGTTACTTCGAGCCTCATTACTTGGGGTGTCACCCTCTGGCGATTCGCTCCAAGCAAGATCGAGAAAGTCACCGTCAGGGGTTTCTAAGGTTTGCCATTGAGGGGCAAACAATGCCTGCTTTCTAATAAATCGTGGCACTAAGGTTTGTAAGTGCGGATTAGATAAACCAGCGGCTGCGGTAAATATTGTCATAAAAACAGTCCATGCTTCTTTTATGGGCTTTGATAAAGTGTTGAGCTTTTAGCGAAACGCCCACGTTTTTATTTGAGCTTGGTTGATTCTCGGTATAAGCGCAAGGGTTTCACTGATACGGGTTACAAAAACAGGGTGTAGGTAACTGGTTGAATATTGTCGAGATTGAGCTTCAAACATATTGCCAGTCATGCGCGCCACTCCCGTGTGAAAACGAAGAGCGATACTACCAAGGTAAGCTTGGATCTTGATTGAAGATTAGAGAAAGGAAACGCGTTAGGGTTGGGGTGCTGGTTCAGAAAAAGCGTCGTAGAGGTTTTCTGCCCCTAATAAACGACAGTATTGAAAAGCGAGTGGTGATTGCTGGTTAGCCGTAAGCTGAAGAGAATTAATGCAGTCGACGAGATCAGATTGCTGTTGCTTCTCTAACTGCAGTTCAAATTGGAGAGCTTCACGGTAGAGGGAATCGACGACTTGAGGTTTGAGGTGCTTACGCAGCTCTCGATAGCTATGAAGCAGGGTTTCAGAGCGGCTTAAGCACTGTTGTACCTTGTGCCACTCTTCTTCGGCAAAAGACAATTGCTGCTCATCGAGCCATTTGAGAAGCAGCAGTAGATTGACGTTGCCGTGGAACTGGTTTTGCAAAGCTAGGCACGCATCCTTTACACCGCGCACACTGTAATACTGAAGGCTAAATTGCCATAGTCGTTCCAGTGTTAGTGATATTGGTGCGTGCTCTGGGCTCATAAGCTATCCATATCCTGTTCCATCTGCTCAAGCTCTTCTTGAGTGGACATCCAATCCATTTCAACTTCTTCTAGCTGTGACTTACTGCTCGCTTGCAGAGCGAGTACTTTATTCAGTTTAGCCTTATTTTCAGCTTCATACAGTGAAGTGTCGGATAATTCTTGCTCAGCTTCTTCGAGAGATAGCGTTAACTTATCCATCTGCTTTTCAAATTGAGTCAGCTTTTTACGAAGTGGTGCCGTCAGTTTACGGAACTCGGCTTCTTTACGTTTCTGCTCTTTTTTCGCTGCTGCACTGTTGGCGCCGTCTTTTGCTGGTGCCAATGCTTGTGCTTCTTTGCGTTCAACTTTCTGCTGTTCGGTTAGCCATTTGTAGTAATCGCTTAGGTCACCATCAAACGGTGCAACTTGACGGTCGTGTACAAGGTATAAATCATCGGTAGTCGCACGAAGTAGGTAGCGGTCGTGCGATACGATAACCATCGCGCCTTCAAACGTTTGTAGGGCGAAGGTCAACGCCTGACGCATGTCGAGATCCAAGTGGTTGGTTGGTTCATCGAGTAACAACAGGTTCGGCTTTTGCCATACCAGTAGCGCTAATACTAAACGCGCTTTTTCACCACCCGAGAATGGGGCCACCTTGTCGAGTGCTTTTTCACCTTGGAAGCCAAAGCTACCTAGGTAGTCACGCAGTTGTTGCTCGGTGTGTTTCGGTGCAATTTGCATCATGTGCTGAAGTGGCGTTTCTTCTGGATGCAGCGTCTCCAATTGATGCTGAGCGAAGTAACCCATCTTAACGCCCTGCGAATAGCTCAGCTCACCGCCTTGCTGTTTCAGTTCACCTGAAAGCAGCTTGATTAGCGTTGATTTACCAGCACCATTTCGACCAAGCAGACCAATTCGGCTACCCGGAACGAGGTTAAGGCGAATCTTTTCTAGAATCAGGTTGTCATCGTAGCCCGCCGATACCTCATCCATCATCATTATTGGGTTCGGCAGCGCGTCTGGCTCTCTAAACTCAAAGCTGAATGGATTATCAAACTGAGCGGGTAGCACTTGTTCCATTTTCTCTAGTGCTTTAATACGGCTTTGCGCTTGGCGAGCTTTTGATGCTTTGTAGCGGAAACGGTCAATGTAGCTCTGCATGTGAGACATTTGTTTCTGCTGCTTTTGGAACATTGCCTGCTGCAGGATTAACTTTTGTGCTCGTTGAGTTTCAAACGACGAGTAGTTACCTGTGTATTCATTGAGCTGCTGGTTTTCAACATGCACGATGCGGTTGACGATAGGATCTAAGAAGTCTCTATCGTGCGAGATAAGAACCAGTGTGCCTGGGTAGTTTTGTAACCAGCGCTCTAGCCACATTACTGCGTCTAAATCCAAGTGGTTGGTAGGCTCATCGAGTAGCAGTAAGTCACTGCGACATAGAAGGGCTTGCGCTAAGTTCAAACGCATACGCCAACCACCCGAGAACTGGGTTAGGTTCCATGTCATTTGTTCTTGGCGAAAGCCTAGGCCATCCAATAACTCGGCAGCACGTGCTTTGATGCTGTAACCACCAATGGTTTCAATCTTGCCGTGGATCTCTGCGACTAATGTGCCGTTGTCGGCTTGTTCCGCTTTCTCTAGTTGATCTTCAAGGCCACGGTATTCACGGTCGCCATCAATCACGTATTCAATGGCTGTTCTTTCTAATGCTGGTGTTTCTTGAGCAACCCAAGCCATTTCCCAATGAGCTGGTTTACTGAACGAGCCTGCATCAATAGACAGTTCGTCCTTGATTAGGGCGAACAGCGTAGATTTACCACAGCCGTTTTTACCAACCAAACCGATCTTGTCGCCAGGATGAAAAGTCGCAGATGCTTGGTCGAGGAGTGGCTTACCACCGCGGAGCAATTGAATATCAGAGAAAGTAATCATAATTGAAATAGCATAGAAATTAGAGGTGAACAGACGCCTGCATAGTAGGCTGAAACCAGATAAAAGTCGATCACAATGCAATTTGCGTTATGATGCCAATAACATATTAATAACTTTTGCTTAAATTCTTGTGGCCTTGCCACCGTTTAGCCCTCAAAGGAATGTTTCAAAGGAATGAGTAATACTCCCTCGACAGACAAAGCCGTGCCAAAGGTGTTAATAATCTACGCACACCCAGAGCCGCACACCTCTATTGCTAATCAAATGATGGTTAAAAAGGTCGAGTCGCTCGGTCATGTCAAAATTCACGATCTCTACGCCATCTACCCAGACTTCTTTATCGATGTGCCTTATGAGCATGATTTACTCCTAGAGTACGATGTGATTGTGTTCCAGCATCCTCTGTTTATGTATTCCTGTCCTTCGTTATTGAAGGAGTGGTTTGATCGTGTGTTAGGAAAAGGATTTGCATTCGGTGAGCAGAGTGCGCTTAAAGGCAAACACTGGCGCAGCGTTATTACTACCGGTGGTAAAGAAGAGGCGTTTGGCGCCGCAGGCTATAATAAATATCCATTACAAGAGATCTTGCAACCATTCGAGCTAACCGCTGCTTTGTGTCAGATGCACTGGATATCCCCCTTAGTTTTACACTGGGCGAGAAATGTTTCGGATATGACGCTTTACCAACACGCAGAAGCGTATCGAAATTGGTTGCGAGACCCGCTACAAGATATAGGGGCGAATGATGGCTCTGACTAATGATTTTCTACAAAGTAGCGTTATATTTTTAGCGGCTGCTGTGGTTGCGGTTCCTATCGCGCAGCGAGCTGGTTTAGGTTCAGTACTCGGCTATCTATTAGCTGGCGTGGCGATTGGCCCGTGGGGGCTTGGTTTAATCAGTGATGTCGAGGCGATCCTACATTTCTCCGAATTCGGGGTGGTGCTGCTGCTTTTCTTGATTGGCTTAGAGCTTAACCCTAAAAAACTGTGGCAGATGAGGGCGCCTATTCTCGGACTCGGTGGAGCGCAAGTGCTGATCACCACCTTGATTATTACCGCTATCGCCTGTTTGTTCGGATTAACATGGCAAACCAGCCTGGTAATAGGTATGGGTTTAGCGCTGTCTTCGACAGCCATAGCCTTACGTGTTATTGAAGAGCGAGAGCTTGGCGGAAAAGAAGCGGGGCAATCCGGCTTTGCAGTACTACTTTTTCAAGATATTGCTGTTATTCCAATGCTAGCGATGTTGCCTCTACTTGCGGGTAATACGGGCGGCAGTTGGGCTGACATGTTGTGGATGCTAGGTGGTGTCATTGGCTTGCTTGTCGGTGGTCACTTCTTATTGAGACCACTGTTCCGATACGTAGTCATGAGCGGTGTGCGTGAGTTGTTCACGGTCGCGGCGCTATTATTGGTGATTGGTATTGCCGTCATCATGCAGCAGATTGGTTTGTCGATGGCATTAGGTACTTTCTTAGCGGGCGTACTTCTGGCTGAAAGTGAATATCGACATGAGCTTGAAATCGCCATAGACCCATTTAAAGGGTTACTGCTCGGCCTGTTCTTTATCTCTGTGGGTATGGCGGTGAACCTAGGTTTACTGGCAGAAAGTCCATTCGCAATATTGATCGCGGTGTCGTCTCTGGTCGTATTGAAAGGCTTAGTGCTGTATACGCTGGCTCGTATCTTCGGCACTCAAACTAAAGCGCGCAGCCGTATGGCGATGATTCTCAGCCAAGGTGGTGAATTCGCTTTCGTTATTTTTACCGCAGCGAGTGCACAAGGCATCCTAAGTGGTGACCAAGTGTCGTTCTTACTGGTTGTTGTGAGCCTTTCGATGGTGACCACGCCATTGATGCTTAAGCTGCAAGATCGTTTCTTTGCTCGTCAACTCAATCAAATCAGTGAAAGCGCGATGTCTTCTGATGTTGTCGATCGTAGCCCTCGAGTGATTATTGCCGGCTTTGGTCGTTTCGGTCAGATCATTGGGCGTCTAATGTATGCCAACAAGATTCGTATCACCGTTCTTGAAAGTGATGCCAGCCAAATCCATATCCTTAGAAAATTCGGCTACAAGGTATTCTACGGTGACTCAACTCACCTTGAACTATTACGAGCTGCGGGAGCGGATAAGGCCGAAGCCATTGTGCTGTGTACCGACTCTCCGGACGAAATCATGAAAACCGTGGATTTGTGTAAGCAGCATTTCCCGCAGTTGAAGATCTTAGCGCGTGCTCGAAGCCGTGTTGAAGCGTATCAATTACTTAACCATGGTGTGAGCAACTATTCTCGTGAAACTTTCCTTGGGGCTCTAGATTTAGGTCGTCAAACATTGACTGAACTTGGTATGCATCCATATAAAGCGAAGCGAGCAGAAGCACATTTTAGGAAATTGGATAATGGTATGCTCAAAGAGTTGCTTCCTCAGCATAGCGAAGATGCCGAGTTAGCTCAGAGAGCGAAAGAAGCTCGTAAAGAGCTTGAAGAGATCTTTGGACATGAGATGGAAAATGATCACCAATCTAGAAACTATTGGCAATAGCCTGAGCTTAGAACTTAGAACTTAGAACTAATCGCTTGAGCTTAGCTCTATAGTTGTTCTTAAAAACTGTAACTTAAAGAATCAATCTAATAATAAACGCGGTCTCTGCTTAGTCTCGAATAGAGCATGTGGGAAGAACTGCGAATCCAGAGTAGTAAAGGATATGAACGTGAAACAGAAAAAACGCTTTATTGCAGGGGCGAGCTGCCCAAGCTGCAAGACTCAAGACACACTCCGCTGGTGGGTTGAAAATAATATAGAGCTGGTGGAATGCGTCGATTGTGACTTCACTGAGCAGCGTAAACCGAAAACTGTAGAGAAATCTGAACACGCGAATCAAGAAATGATCGGTATTTTTAAGCCAGAATGATTGAGTTTCGTTAATTGATCCCCATAATATCCCGGTACAGAATTTTTCCTAAGCTCAACTGTTCGAGCTTAGTCCAAACCTCCTTGGAGCTCTCATGAAAATTGAAAAGAACGTAGTAGTTAGTGTTGCATATCAAGTGAAACTTGAAGATGGCGTAGTAGTTGACCAATCAACTGCAGAAGCTCCACTAGATTACCTTCACGGTCACAACAACCTAATTACAGGTCTTGAAAAAGAGCTTGAAGGCAAAGTAGCTGGCGACAAGTTCTCAGCAACGGTTACTCCAGAAGACGCTTACGGTGAGCACAACGATGACTTAGTTCAACGTGTTCCTGCAGACGTATTCCAAGGTGTTGAGCAAATCGAAGTTGGCATGCGTTTCCTAGCGGATACTGACCAAGGTCCAATCCCCGTTGAAGTTACTGAAGTAGATGGCGACGAAGTTGTTGTTGATGGTAACCACATGCTAGCTGGCCAAACTCTAACGTTTGACGTTGAAGTTGTAGCCGTTCGTGAAGCGACTGAAGAAGAAGTTCAACACGGTCACGTACACCAAGAAGGCGGCTGTGGTAGCCACGGTCACGACCATGATCATGACCACGAAGGCGGTTGCTGTGGTGGCGAAGGCCATGACCACGCTGAAGAGAAAAAAGACGGCTGCTGCGGCGGCGGTAGCTGTGGTTCTCACTAATACCGAATTAGCGGTTTAGTTTAAGAATACTGAAAGCCTCCCTTGCGGAGGCTTTCTTCGTTTAGAAGTCTCGCTTTTTGAGCTGACTTTTAATCTAGCGAACTAAGTGTCTGCAAATCTAAGCATCCGCAAATCTAAGCATTCGTAAAAAGTTTGGTTTTCTCTATCAGACATCAAACCATGGATGTGGTATTGATAGCACAACATTATAAGACGACGTCAGTGGAGATTTTGCATGTCACAGCCTTTTTCAATTGCCATTCATGGTGGTGCAGGAACTATCTTGCGAGAGCAAATGAGCGATGAATTAAAAACGGGTATTACCGAGGCTTTGGAGAAGTCGGTTTTGGCTGGCTATCAAGTTTTGCAATCGGGTGGCGATGCGCTGGATGCAGTGGTTGCGTCAGTCAAGGTGATGGAAGACAGTCCGCATTTTAATGCCGGTAAAGGCTCAGTTTTAACTCATGACGAATTTGTTGAGATGGATGCTTCTGTGATGCACGGTCGCGAAATGGATGCGGGTGCTATTGCAGGTGTCCGCCATATCAAAAATCCAATTGAACTTGCGCGTGATGTGATGTTTAAAAGCGATCATGTGCTGCTGATTGGTGAAGGCGCAGAGAAGTTTGCGTTTGAGCATGAGTATATCTTCACCGAGCAAGATTACTTCTTTACTGAGCGTCGTTATGACCAACTTCAGTCGATGAAAGAGAAAGGCATCTTTGCTTTGTCTGAAGCAAAATACGATGAGCAACAAGCTCAAAAATATCCAGATGATAAAAAGTACGGCACGGTTGGCGCAGTAGCATTAGACCAGGCCGGTAACTTAGCTGCAGCGACCAGTACCGGTGGCGTAACCAATAAAAAATACGGTCGTGTGGGAGATTCTCCAATCATCGGTGCAGGCACTGTTGCTGAAAATGGCAACGTGGCCGTATCAACGACAGGTATGGGTGAGTTCTTCCTTAGAAAGATGGTCGCCAGTGATGTGGCGGCAAGAATGCGTTATCTCAAGGAAGATGTGCATACGGCTTGTGAACACATCATTCAAGGTGAACTGAAAACCATGGGTGGCGAAGGCGGCTTGATTGCTATCGATGGCCAAGGTGATATTCACTTCGGTATGAACAGTTCAGGGATGTATCGTGCGAGTGTTGATACTAACGGTTGCGTGGAAGTGAAGATTTATGCCGATGACTAAGATTGTATTGGCTTAATTGGCTTTAGCTTATTCACTCAGATGAAATAAACAAAAGGGCGGCAGATGAGTATCTGTCGCCCTTTTAGTTTGCAGATTTCTAGCGATACATGTCACTAGAACCAATTCGTTATTTGGAACCGCACTTAATAGTGTGGAGGTGGCGTCTCTTCTGATGCGTCAGCGAGGTTTGAGCCATCCATATTTTTTACTTTACCCACCACGAACTTCATTTGATCTTGCATTCTCGTGATCAACATCTGTTGTTGGCTAAGCGCTTCATTGAGTTCTTCAATGGTTTGTTCTTGGAAAGCCAACTGACATTCTAGGTCATTCACGCGGCTTTCTAGTTGTTCAATTCGCTTTTCTGTCATCGTTCTTAATCCACATTCCAAGCTTGGGCGATGCCCGCAGAGGTGCCCGATATCACACGGTTCTTTTCATCAAAGGCTGCATCATACACTACCGCACGGGGAGGGCGAGCATCTTTTAATGGCTCGGCATCGTGACGAGAAATACGTTTTCCATCTTGAGTATTCCACACACTCACTTGGCTGGATGGCGTACCCGTCACCAACATACTGCCGTCGTCAGAAAAGCGAGCACTAGAGAATATCAGCTGTCGAGACCAGCTCTGCAATTGCGCTTGAGGTTCACCTGTTTCCAAATTCCAGATCATCGCTTGGTTGCCGCCATCGGAAGTAAAAGCCAATTCTCCATCCCGTTGTAGCGCAACTCGTACTACTCTTTGTTCATGCTCGAAGGTACGTAACACCAAACCTGATTCGGTATCCCAAAGATAAGCTTTGTAGTCGTTGCCGCCTGATAATGCGTAGCGGCCATTAGAAGAGAGGGAGACTGAATTAACTTTTTCTCGGTGAGCAAGGAACTCAAGACGGCGTCCGGTGACTAAGTCCACATAGATAGCTTTGCCATTAGACAGGCCAAGTAAGACTTTTTCACCATTGCTGGATATGTCGACATCGCGAATCAAGCCATCGGAAATAGACCATAGCCCCTCAGCTTGAGTCCAAGATAAGTCCCAAACGGCGAAATTCATCTGACTTGCGGTAATCGCAAAGCGACCATTGTCAGAGATGCGGATACGCGATACTTGGTTTTCTGATTGATCTTGCGGGCCGAGTTGAGCGAGTTCTTTATCTTGGACGAGGTCCCAGAGTAACAGTTGTTTTTGCTGAGAGTAGAGCAGGGCGAAGCGTCCATCTCTGCTTAGTGCAAAGCTGGTGGCACCATTGGGTTCAATTTCCCAACGTTGCTCATCATCTTGAAAGAAAAAGCAACCATTTAACAAGGTGATGACAATCGTACATAGCAATGAGTGGAAAAATATTCGCATCACATCTAATAATCCGGTTTGTGTCGAAAGACATATGACTAGTATATTGTTATAACTAACGTATTCACACCAATCTAATCATTAGATTTGTGCACAATAACCAATGGCTTGGCCATTAATTGGAGAATTCAATGAAATCAGTTTTAAAAGTATCACTGCTTGCCGCAACGGTTATGCTAGCAGTTGGTTGTCAGAAAGAAGAACCAAAGGCAGAAGCTCCACAGGTAGAAGAAGCTAAAGTTGCAGCAGTAAACTTTAAAACAGAAGATGACAAAGCGGCATACGCAATCGGTGTATCTTTCGCGAACTACCTAAGCACAAGCATTGATAAGCCAAGCGAGCTAGGCATTAACCTAGACAAAGATATGGTTCTTCAAGGTATCGAAGACGTATTCGCAGAGAAAACAGCACTTAACGAAGAAGAAACTCGCGCAGCTCTTGAAGCTCTAGACAAGCGTGTTGCTGAAACAATGCAAGCACAAGCGGCAGAAAAATCTGCAGAAGTGAAGAAAGCCGGTGATGATTTCCGTGCTGAGTTCGCTAAAACTGAAGGCGTTAAGCAAACTGAATCTGGTCTACTTTACCAAGTAATGACGGCTGGTGAAGGTGCTTCTCCAAAAGACACTGATACCGTTCAAGTACACTACAAAGGTACGCTAACAGACGGTACTCAGTTCGACAGCTCTTACGATCGTGGCGAACCAGCAACATTCCCACTAAACCGCGTAATCCCAGGCTGGACTGAAGGCGTACAACTGATGCAAGTTGGTTCTAAGTACAAATTCGTAATCCCGCCAGAGCTAGCATACGGTGAGCAAGACACACCGACTATCCCTGCTAACTCAACGCTAGTATTCGAAGTTGAACTACTTAAAATTGATAACGCTGAAGCGGCTCCTGCTCAGTAATATCAGCTAAAAGTTTTATTCTAAAATACGTTGATTGAATAAAAAGCCTAACTTTGAGTTAGGCTTTTTTTATAATTTGAAGGTGAGTATTTGATTTTTAAACTTGTTCTAAATCACTAGTTGCAATGTTAGCTAGGTGTGCAATTAAAATTTTCTGATAAACTTACATAAATTTGTTGATTTTTCACACGAAGGTAAGGAATAAGTGACTACTACAGAAACAGTCAATGCAGATGTGTTACTTGAAATGGAATCAGTCCACGTTATGCCATTCAGTGAACACGATAAAATCATTCTAAGATCTTATGAGGCCGTGGTTGACGGTATTGCGAGTCTTATCGGTCCGTTTTGTGAAATCGTTTTACACTCTTTAGAAGACCTCAATACTTCTGCGATTAAAATTGCCAACGGCGAAAATACAGGTCGTCAGGTTGGTTCGCCGATCACCGATCTCGCATTGAAGATGCTGAAAGATATTGAAGGTTCTAAGCGTAACTTCTCACGTTCATACTTTACTCGCGCTAAAGGCGGAGTATTGATGAAGTCGATCACGGTTGCTATCCGCAATGGTGAAGACCGAGTGATTGGTTTGTTGTGTATTAACGTAAACTTAGATGCGCCATTCTCACAAGTACTGCAATCTTTCATGCCTACCCAAGATGCGGACGAAGCAGCATCATCAGTAAACTTTGCGAGTGATGTGGAAGAGCTTGTCGACCAGACGGTTGAACGCACCATTGAAGAAATCAATGCCGACAAATCAGTATCGAACAATACTAAGAACCGTCAAATCGTGATGGAGCTTTACGACAAAGGTATTTTCGATATCAAAGATGCGATTAACCGTGTTGCCGAGCGATTGAACATCTCTAAGCACACCGTATACCTATACATCCGCCAACGTAAAACAGAGGATGAAGAGGGTTGTTAAGCTATACACTTTTAGTGAATGGACCGGTCTACGGTTCACAATCGGCAAGAAGTGCTTACCAGTTTGCTGTGGCTCTTATTAATCAGGGCCACAAACTTCACAGTGTATTCTTCTATCAAGATGGCGTCAGTAATGGCTCTGGTATTACTGTGCCTGCTAATGATGAATTCGACTTGGCTTCCGCTTGGCAAAAACTGGCGGATGAGCACAATGTTAGCCTTGAAACGTGTGTGGCTGCTGCGCTTAGACGCGGAGTGATCAGCACGGATGAAGCAACGCAACATCAATTGAGTGCATCTAACTTGGCGGCTGGGTTTACCCAAGCTGGGTTAGGGAGCTTATCTGAAGCACTTTTGACGCAAGATAGGGTTGTACAGTTTTGAGTAAATTGGCCTTTGTATTTAACACTTTTCCTCATACGACGGCTGCGGGCAGGGAAGGGCTAGACGCACTGCTAGCGGCTTCAGCCTATAGTGAAGACATTACCGTGTTCTTTGTCGGTAATGGCGTTACACAGCTTCTCAAGGCTCAACAGCCTGATGAATCCCTATCACGTGACTATATTTCTGCATTCAAGCTTATGGACCTCTACGACATTGAGCAGGTTTACGTATGTCAACATAGCCTCAATCAGTTTGGTCTTTCGACCGATAACTTACTGATCGATGTGACTGCGCTAGAAGTGAATGAGTTGACGCAGAAGTTAGTTCAGAGCCAAAAAATACTGACTTTCTAGGGAACGTTATGCTTCATATTGTAAAATCAGTAGACAAACTCAAGCTTGCATTGGCGTACTCGCAACAAAAGGATCACATCCTTTTGGTTGAAGATGCGGTGTATGTTTGCCTTCCAAATCATGAGTTATTCAATCAAATCTCAAATGTTGATCATGTGTCGGTATTAAAAACAGATCTCGATAGCCGAGGTTTACAACAACTTGCTTCAAGCACTCTGGAACAAGTGGACTTCGACGGATTCGTCAAACTGACGGTTTTGAACGACAAATCAGTAACTTGGTAGCTGCGTTTTATCAGTATGGTTAAAAAAAGACCATCCTGAGCTCTAGACGGCTAAAAAAGATCTGTATATTTCTTGACACACATCCCACTGCTGAATAGAATTTTGCGTCCCTATTTACACTATGTGTAATAGGGCTAGATTTTTCATCAAGCTTACTTTCAAGTAAATCAGGAGCTAGTTAATGGCAACTATTAACCAGTTGGTACGTACTCCTCGTGTAAAGCAGGTTGTTAAAAGCAACGTGCCTGCACTAGAAGCGTGCCCACAAAAACGTGGTGTATGTACTCGCGTATATACTACTACTCCAAAAAAACCGAACTCAGCACTACGTAAAGTATGTCGTGTTCGTCTAACTAACGGCTTTGAAGTTACTTCATACATCGGCGGCGAAGGTCATAACCTTCAAGAACACAGTGTTGTTCTTATCCGTGGTGGTCGTGTTAAAGATTTACCAGGTGTGCGTTACCACACTGTTCGCGGTGCACTTGACTGTGCAGGCGTTAACGACCGTAAGAAAGGTCGTTCTAAGTATGGTGTGAAACGTCCTAAGTCTTAATGCGTCTTTTTTAAAAAGAAAGCGTTAAGTAAGGCCAAACACTATTTATTTATTATTCTGAAAAGTTTTGGAAAAAACCTGAAGAAGACAACGGAGAAATTCCATGCCACGTCGTCGCGTAATAGGCCAGCGTAAGATCCTTCCAGATCCTAAGTTCAAATCTGAACTGCTGGCAAAATTCGTTAACATCCTTATGGTTGACGGAAAAAAATCTACTGCAGAGAAGATTGTTTACACTGCACTAGAAACTATGGCTGAGAAATCTGGTAAAGATCACTTAGCTGTATTTGAAGAAGCTCTTGAAAATGTTCGCCCAGCGGTAGAAGTTAAATCTCGCCGTGTGGGTGGTTCAACTTACCAAGTACCTGTAGAAGTTCGTCCGGTTCGCCGTAACGCTCTTGCTATGCGTTGGGTAGTTGAAGCTGCGCGTAAGCGTGGTGAAAAATCTATGGCTCAACGCCTAGCTGCTGAAATGCTAGACGCGTCTGAGAACAAAGGTACTGCGGTTAAGAAACGTGAAGACGTTCACCGCATGGCTGACGCAAACAAAGCGTTCGCACATTACCGCTGGTAATACCTTTTTAGTGCTGCAAGGTTCCTTGCAGCACTTCTTTAGTTCCTATGCTTATGCTAGGAACTATTGCTATTTCTAGGGCAAGCACTTTTTAGCGAAGCATCGCTTTTAACGCATAATCTAGACATAGCAATAGTCCCTAAGTCTCTAATAAGAGGATTCAACCGTGGCTCGTAAAACTCCTATAGAGCAATACCGTAATATCGGTATCGTTGCTCACGTAGATGCAGGTAAAACAACCACAAGTGAACGTATTCTGTTCTATACCGGTCTTTCTCACAAAATCGGCGAAGTTCACGATGGTGCAGCAACCATGGACTGGATGGAGCAAGAGCAAGAGCGCGGTATTACGATCACTTCAGCAGCAACCACTACGTTTTGGCGTGGTATGGAAGCTCAGTTCTCGGACCACCGTATCAACATCATCGACACTCCTGGACACGTTGACTTCACAATCGAAGTAGAGCGTTCTCTGCGTGTACTTGATGGTGCAGTTGTTGTGTTCTGTGGCTCATCTGGTGTTGAACCTCAGTCAGAGACAGTATGGCGTCAAGCTGATAAGTACCAAGTTCCACGTATGGTTTTCGTTAACAAAATGGACCGTACAGGCGCAGATTTCTTGCGCGTAGTTGAACAGATCAAGGACCGCCTAGGCGCAACTCCTGTTCCAATTCAACTGAACATTGGTGCTGAAGAAAACTTCCAAGGTGTTGTCGATCTTATCAAGATGAAGGCAATCAACTGGAACGACGCTGACCAGGGCATGACTTTCACGTACGAAGATATTCCTGCAGACATGCAAGAAATGGCTGAAGAATATCGTACCGAACTTGTTGAAGCTGCTGCGGAAGCAAATGAAGAGCTGATGGATAAGTACCTTGAAGAAGGTGAATTAACAGAAGCTGAAATCAAGCAAGGTCTTCGTATTCGTACCCTTAATAATGAAATCGTACTTGCTACTTGTGGTAGTGCATTCAAAAACAAAGGTGTACAAGCTGTTCTAGATGCAGTGGTTGATTTCCTTCCTTCTCCAGTCGATGTACCGGCAATTAAAGGTGTTGATGACGACGAGAATGAAATTGAGCGTCACGCGGACGACAAAGAACCGTTCTCAGCGCTAGCATTTAAAATTGCAACAGACCCATTTGTTGGTACTTTAACTTTCATCCGTGTTTACTCTGGAGTTGTTGAAAGCGGTAAAACAGCTTACAACTCTGTGAAGAAACAACGTGAACGTTTAGGGCGCATTGTTCAAATGCACTCAAACAAACGTGAAGAAGTAAAAGAAGTACGAGCAGGTGACATCGCAGCCATTATCGGCCTTAAAGATGTTACTACTGGTGAAACTCTATGTGATCAGAACCATAAAATCGTTCTTGAGCGTATGGAATTTCCAGATCCAGTTATTCAGATCGTTGTAGAGCCTCGCTCTCAAGCTGATCAAGATAAAATGACTATCGCTCTAGGTAAACTAGCAGCAGAAGACCCATCATTCCGCGTTGATATGGATGCGGAAACTGGCCAGACACTGATTTCTGGTATGGGCGAACTACACTTAGATATCATCGTTGACCGTATGAAGCGTGAATTTAACGTCAACTGCAACGTTGGTAACCCGCAAGTAGCTTATCGTGAAACGATTCGCGGTACTGCGAAAGCGGAAGGTAAATTTATCCGTGAGCATGGTGGTAAAGGTCAGTACGGTCACGTGTGGCTAAAACTTGAACCATCAGAAGCTGGCGAAGGCTTTGTCTTCGTTGATGAAATTGCCAACGGTATCGTACCTAAAGAGTTTATCGCTTCAGTCGCTAAAGGCGTTGAAGAGCAGATGAACAATGGTGTACTTGCTGGCTATCCAGTTTTGGATATCAAAGCTACACTATATGATGGTTCTTACCATGAAGTAGATTCAAGTGAGATGGCGTTTACAATCGCTGCCTCTATGGCTTTCAGAACGGGTGCACTTGAAGCGCAACCGGTTCTGCTTGAGCCTATGATGAAAGTTGAAGTAACTACTCCAGAAGACTGGATGGGTGACGTTGTTGGCGATATTAACCGTCGTCGCGGCATCATCGAAGGTATGGACGAGGGGACAGCTGGCCTGAAGATAATTCGTGCACAAGTTCCGTTGTCTGTCATGTTCGGTTACGCAACTGATTTACGTTCTGCGACACAAGGCCGTGCTTCTTACTCTATGGAGTTTAGTGAGTACGCTGAAGTGCCTAACAATGTTGCAAAAGCAATCATTGCAGAGCGTGGTTAAACAAAAGGGACGCATTTTTTTCATTTTTTGAAAGATCAATGCGTCCAAATATTGCGCTAACGAGAGTTGGCGCATAAAATAGCAATTTCTGGCGCGTCTCGCTCAATAATGAACGTGGCGAATCATAACTAGGAAGGAACACGATTGTGTCTAAAGAAAAATTTGAACGTACGAAACCGCACGTAAACGTTGGTACTATCGGCCACGTTGACCACGGTAAAACAACTCTAACTGCTGCTATCTGTACTACACTTGCAAAAGTGTACGGCGGTGTTGCTAAAGATTTCGCATCTATCGATAACGCTCCAGAAGAGCGCGAGCGCGGTATCACAATCGCAACTTCTCACGTTGAGTACGATACTCCTGAACGTCACTACGCACACGTAGACTGTCCTGGACACGCCGATTATGTTAAAAACATGATCACTGGTGCTGCTCAAATGGACGGCGGTATCCTAGTTGTTGCTGCTACAGATGGCCCTATGCCACAAACACGTGAGCACATCCTACTTGGTCGTCAAGTTGGTATCCCTTACATCATCGTATTCATGAACAAATGTGACATGGTTGATGACGAAGAGCTACTTGAGCTAGTAGAAATGGAAGTACGTGAACTTCTTTCTGAGTACGAGTACCCAGGAGACGACCTTCCAGTAATTCAAGGTTCTGCACTTGGCGCTCTAAACGGCGAAAAGCAGTGGGAAGACAAGATCGTTGAGCTTGCAGAAGCACTAGATTCTTACATTCCACTTCCAGAGCGTGCTGTTGATCTACCGTTCCTACTTCCTATTGAAGATGTATTCTCAATCCAAGGTCGTGGTACTGTAGTTACTGGTCGTATCGAGCGCGGTATCCTACGTGTAGGTGACGAAGTAGAAATCGTTGGTATCAAAGAAACTACTCTTACTACTTGTACTGGTGTTGAAATGTTCCGTAAGCTGCTTGACGAAGGTCGTGCAGGTGAGAACGTTGGTGCACTTCTACGTGGTACTAAGCGTGATGACGTTGAACGTGGCCAAGTACTTTCTGCTAAAGGTTCAATCAACCCACACACTAAGTTTGAGTCTGAAGTATACGTACTTTCTAAAGACGAAGGCGGCCGTCACACTCCTTTCTTCAAGGGTTACCGTCCACAGTTCTACTTCCGTACAACTGACGTAACAGGCGATATCACTCTACCAGAAGGCGTAGAAATGGTAATGCCAGGTGACAACGTTCAAATGACTGTTGAGCTAATCGCTCCAATCGCAATGGACGAAGGTCTACGTTTCGCAATCCGCGAAGGTGGCCGTACAGTTGGTGCTGGTGTTGTAGCTAAAATCTTCGCTTAATAGCATTTAGATTTTTGCACACTCTTCATTGAAGAGCACGCATCTAAAAAGGGAAGCTTCGGCTTCCCTTTTATTATTTATAGAGAAACATTCCTTTATCGCGCAATACTCCATACCTCCCCAAGTTCCTTTTTCAATATATTCCGATTATTTTCCCAACACTACTTGCATACTAAAACGTGATCTGTATAATGCATCGCACTGGCTAACGCCGGTTTGTGAACCAATGAGCACTGAGGAGTAGGTCTTACCTAGTAATGTATACTCAGCTTATGTTCGCGGTTAATAAAAATAGTAAACTTCGTGTTTACTTCAAAAGTTAACTGACAATGCGTCCTGATTTTGGATGCTACGGTTTCACATAAATCAATCGGCATTCTCTCGTTCTTTCGAGCTTGAGTGGCGATATTGTTTGTGTAATTTTTAATAATTGGAGCTCTGTCTCATGCAGAACCAACGTATTCGTATCCGCCTTAAAGCGTTTGATTACAAGCTAATCGATGCTTCAACTGCGGAAATCGTTGAAACAGCAAAACGTACTGGCGCACAGGTTCGTGGTCCTATTCCACTTCCTACTCGTAAAGAGCGTTTCACTGTTCTTACCTCTCCACACGTCAACAAAGATGCACGTGACCAGTACGAAATTCGTACTCACAAGCGTTTGATCGACATCGTTGAGCCAACAGATAAAACTGTTGATGCTCTAATGCGTCTTGATCTTGCAGCTGGCGTTGATGTTCAAATCAGCCTAGGTTAAGGGAGATAAGAATAATGATTGGTCTAGTCGGACGTAAAGTGGGTATGACCCGCGTATTTACTGAAGAAGGCGTTTCTATCCCAGTAACTGTTGTTGAGGTTGAAGCGAACCGTATTTCTCAAGTTAAAACTCTTGAGACAGACGGCTACGCAGCAATCCAAGTAACTACTGGTGCTAAGAAAGCTAACCGTGTAACTAAACCTGAAGCTGGTCACTTCGCGAAAGCGGGTGTAGAAGCAGGTCGCGGTCTTTGGGAATTCCGTTTAGAAAACGGCGAAGAGTTTGAAGTTGGCGCTGAGCTAAACGTAGAACTTTTCAACGAAATTAAAAAAGTAGACGTTACTGGTACATCTAAAGGTAAAGGCTTCCAAGGCGCTATCAAGCGTTGGAATTTCTCTACTCAAGATATGACTCACGGTAACTCTTTGTCTCACCGCGCACCGGGTTCAATTGGCCAATGTCAAACTCCAGGCCGCGTGTTTAAAGGCAAGAAAATGGCAGGTCACATGGGAGCTGAGCGTGTAACGACTCAAAACCTAGAGATCGTACGTGTTGACGCTGAGCGCAATCTACTCCTTATTAAAGGTGCAGTACCAGGCTCAACAGGCGGTAACGTGATCGTAAAACCTGCTGTTAAAGCATAACGTCTAGGAGTAAGTAATGGAATTGATGGTTAAAGGTGCTGATGCACTAACTGTTTCCGAGACTACTTTCGGACGTGACTTTAACGAAGCTCTAGTACACCAAGTAGTTGTTGCATATGCAGCAGGTGCTCGTCAAGGTACTCGTGCTCAAAAGACTCGTTCTGAAGTATCAGGCGGCGGTGCTAAGCCATGGCGCCAAAAAGGTACTGGCCGTGCACGTGCTGGTACAATTCGTAGCCCAATCTGGCGTACAGGTGGTGTTACTTTTGCTGCGAAACCACAAGATCACAGCCAAAAAGTAAACAAAAAAATGTACCGCGGTGCTATGAAGAGCATTCTGTCTGAGTTGATTCGTCAAGAGCGTCTAATCGTTGTTGATAACTTCTCTGTAGAAGCACCAAAAACAAAAGAACTTGTAGCTAAGCTTAAAGAGCTTGAGCTAAACGACGTTCTGATTGTGACTGGCGAAGTAGATGAAAATCTATTCTTAGCTGCTCGTAACCTATACAAAGTAGATGCACGTGATGTTGCTGGTGTTGATCCAGTATCACTAATCGCTTTCGACAAGGTTCTGATGACTGCTGACGCAGTTAAGCAAGTTGAGGAGATGCTAGCATGATCACTGAAGAGCGTATCTTAAAAGTTCTACGTGCTCCGCACATCTCTGAAAAAGCAACTATGGCAGCTGAGAAAGCGAACACTATCGTTTTCAAAGTAGCTAAAGATGCAACTAAGAAAGAGATCAAAGCAGCTGTAGAAAAGCTATTTGAAGTTGAAGTTAAGTCTGTAAATACTCTTGTATTAAAGGGTAAGACCAAACGTCAAGGTATGCGTGAAGGCCGTCGTTCAGACGTTAAGAAAGCCTACGTTACTTTGAAAGAAGGTCAAGATCTTGACTTCGTTGGCGGCGCGGAATAACAGGAGTAGTAAAAATGGCTATTGTTAAATGTAAGCCGACTTCCCCTGGTCGTCGTCACGTCGTTAAAGTTGTTAACGCTGACCTGCACAAGGGTAAGCCATACGCACCACTTTTAGAGAAAAACTCTAAGAACGGTGGTCGTAACAACAACGGTCGTATTACAGTACGTCACATCGGTGGTGGTCATAAACACCATTACCGTCTGATTGACTTCAAACGTACTAAAGATGGCATCCCAGCGAAAGTTGAGCGTCTAGAATACGATCCAAACCGTAGTGCTAACATCGCTCTAGTTCTGTACGCAGACGGTGAGCGTCGTTACATCATTGCACCTAAAGGTGTTAACGCAGGCGACCAGATTCAATCTGGCGTAGATGCTGCAATCAAAGCAGGTAACACTCTGCCGATGCGCAACATCCCAGTAGGTTCTACTGTACACTGTGTTGAACTTAAGCCTGGTAAAGGTGCACAACTAGCTCGTTCGGCTGGTGCTTATGCTCAAATCATCGCTCGCGATGGTGCATACGTAACTATCCGTCTACGTTCTGGTGAAATGCGCAAAGTACTTTCTGAAGGTCGTGCAACGATCGGTGAAGTTGGTAACTCTGAGCATATGCTACGTGAACTTGGTAAAGCTGGTGCTTCACGCTGGCGCGGCGTACGTCCAACCGTACGTGGTGTAGTAATGAACCCGGTGGATCACCCACATGGTGGTGGTGAAGGCCGCACATCTGGTGGTCGTCACCCAGTATCTCCTTGGGGCGTTCCTACTAAGGGCTTCAAGACTCGTAAGAATAAGCGCACTGACAAGTACATCGTACGTCGTCGCACTAAATAATTTATAAAGAGGAATCGCCATGCCACGTTCTCTCAAGAAAGGTCCTTTTATTGACCTACACTTGCTGAAGAAGGTAGAGAAAGCGGTGGAAAGCGGAGACAAAAAGCCTATTAAGACTTGGTCCCGTCGCTCAATGATCATCCCAACAATGATTGGTTTGACCATCGCTGTCCATAATGGTCGTCAGCACGTCCCTGTTTTCGTTACCGAAGAAATGATCGGTCACAAACTAGGCGAATTTGCACCAACTCGTACTTATCGCGGTCATGCTGCAGATAAGAAAGCTAAGAAGAAATAAGGAGTAGATGATGGAAGCTTTAGCTAAACATAACTTTGCTCGTATTTCTCCACAGAAAGCTCGCTTAGTTGCAGACCAAATTCGCGGTAAGTCGGTAGACCAGGCTCTAGAAATTCTAACTTTCAGCAACAAAAAAGCTGCTGTTTTAGTTAAGAAAGTTCTTGAGTCAGCTATCGCTAACGCGGAACATAACGAAGGTGCAGATATCGACGATCTAAATGTCGCTAAAATCTTCGTAGATGAGGGCCCTATCATGAAGCGTATTATGCCTCGTGCTAAAGGCCGTGCGGATCGTATCTTGAAGCGTTCAAGCCACATCACTATTGTTGTAGCAGATCGCTAAAGACTAGGAGAGTAAGCAATGGGTCAGAAAGTACATCCTAATGGTATTCGTCTTGGCATCGTCAAGCCTTGGAATGCTACATGGTTTGCTAATACCAACGAATTCGCTGACAACCTAGACGGCGACTTCAAGGTACGTCAGTTCCTTACCAAGGAACTACAAAAAGCATCATTATCTCGTATCGTTATCGAGCGTCCAGCGAAGAGCATCCGTGTGACTATTCACACAGCTCGTCCTGGCGTTGTTATCGGTAAGAAAGGTGAAGACGTAGAGAAGCTACGCGCAGCTGTAGCTAAAATCGCAGGTGTACCAGCGCAAATTAACATCGCTGAAGTACGTAAGCCTGAGCTAGATGGTCAGCTTGTAGCTGATAGCATCGCGTCTCAACTAGAGCGTCGTGTTATGTTCCGTCGTGCAATGAAGCGTGCGGTACAAAATGCTATGCGTCTAGGCGCTAAAGGCATCAAAGTACAAGTAGGCGGCCGTCTTGGCGGTGCTGAAATCGCACGTTCAGAGTGGTACCGTGAAGGCCGTGTGCCTCTACACACTCTACGTGCAGACATTGATTACGCAACTTCTTCGGCTCACACTCAATACGGTGTGATCGGCATTAAAGTTTGGATCTTCAAAGGTGAGATTCTAGGCGGTATGCCAGCTGCTAACGCAGTAGAGCCAAAAGGCGATAAGCCTAAGAAGCAGCGTAAAGGCCGTAAGTAAGGAGTCGAACGATGCTACAACCAAAACGTACTAAGTTCCGCAAGGTTATGACTGGTCGTAACCGTGGTCTAGCTAAAGGTACTGAAGTAAGCTTCGGCGAATTCGGTCTTAAAGCTGTTGGCCGTGGTCGTCTGACTGCACGTCAAATCGAAGCGGCACGTCGTGCTATGACACGTCACATTAAGCGTCAAGGTCAAATCTGGATCCGTGTTTTCCCAGACAAACCAATTACTGAAAAGCCTCTTGAAGTTCGTCAAGGTAAAGGTAAAGGTTCAGTTGCGTACTGGGTTGCTCAAATCCAACCAGGCAAAGTTATGTACGAGATGAATGGCGTACCTGAAGAGTTGGCACGTGAAGCGTTCCGCCTAGCGGCGCGTAAACTGCCTGTTAAAACTACTTTTGTAACTAAGCAGGTGATGTGATGAAAGCACAAGATCTACGCGAAAAGAACGTTGAAGAGCTTAACGCTGAGCTATTGAATTTGCTACGTGAACAGTTCAACTTGCGCATGCAAGCTGCAACTGGTCAACTTCAGCAAACTCATACTCTAAAAGCTGTACGCCGTGACATCGCACGTGTGAAAACTGTTTTGACTGAAAAGGCAGGCGCATAATGAGCGAAACTAACCGCATCCAGCAAGGCCGTGTAGTAAGTGACAAGATGGACAAGTCTATCGTTGTTGCTATTGAGCGTACTGTAAAACACCCAATTTACGGTAAGTTCATCAAACGCACGACTAAAGTACACGCACACGACGAAGACAACACTTGTGGCCTAGGCGACAAAGTTGAAATCGCTGAGTGTCGTCCTCTGTCTAAGACTAAGTCTTGGACATTGGTTAAAGTTCTAGAAAAAGCGAAGATTTAATCTTTGTAATTCTATAACTTATAAGCGGCTCCAAATTATTTTTTGGAGCCGCTTGTTTTTTGTCTACCCAATTTAAAAAAAGGGTGGTACAATTCGCGTCCCTTTTAAAGAGGCAGCCCGACCCGAGAGGGTCTAGTTTTAATATTTAGCGGAGCACTAACAATGATCCAGATGCAAAGTACACTTGACGCAGCAGATAACTCTGGCGCGCGCAAGGTAATGTGTATTAAGGTTCTGGGTGGCTCTCACCGCCGTTATGCACATATCGGTGACGTCATCAAGGTTACAGTGAAGGAAGCGATTCCTCGCGGTAAAGTAAAGAAAGGTGATGTTCTGAAGGCGGTAGTAGTGCGCACCCGTAAAGGCGTTCGTCGCCCAGACGGTTCTGTCATTCGCTTCGACAGTAATGCTTGTGTATTGTTAAATGACACTACTGAGCAACCAGTCGGCACACGTATCTTTGGTCCTGTGACTCGTGAACTTCGTAACGCGAAATTCATGAAGATTGTATCACTTGCACCTGAAGTTCTGTAAGGAGCGGCAACATGGCAGCTAAAATCCGTCGTAACGACGAAGTAATCATTCTTGCTGGTAAAGATAAAGGCAAGAAAGGTAAAGTAACTAAGGTTCTGACAACTGGTAAAGTTGTTGTTGAAGGCATCAATCTTGTTAAAAAACACCAAAAGCCGGTTCCGGCTCTAGGTCAACAAGGTGGCATCGTTGAACAAGAAGCAGCTATTGATGCTTCTAACGTTGCAGTCTTTAACGCGGCTACTGGTAAAGCAGACCGTATCGGTTTCCGTATCGAAGATGGCAAGAAAGTTCGTTTCTTCAAATCTAACGGCGAAACTGTTTCTAACTAATTAGAAGTAATTTGGAGTTCTACTATGGCGAAACTGCATGATTACTACAAGTCGTCTGTAGTCGCTGAGCTTACCAAAGAGTTCAGCTACACAAGCGTCATGCAAGTCCCTAGGATTGAGAAAATCACCCTAAACATGGGCGTTGGTGAAGCAATCAACGATAAGAAACTGCTAGAAAACGCAGCATCTGATATGGCAACGATCTCTGGTCAAAAGCCACTTATCACGAAAGCGCGTAAATCTGTAGCTGGTTTCAAAATTCGTGAAGGCTACCCAATTGGTTGTAAAGTAACCTTGCGTGGTGAGCGCATGTGGGAATTTTTAGAGCGTTTAATCTCTATCGCACTTCCACGTGTACGTGATTTCCGTGGTGTTAGCGCTAAGTCTTTTGACGGACGCGGTAACTACAGCATGGGCGTTCGCGAGCAAATCATCTTTCCGGAAATCGACTACGATAAAGTCGATCGTGTCCGCGGTCTTGATATTACTATCACGACATCTGCGGGATCCGATGAGGAAGGCCGAGCTCTGCTGGCTGCCTTTAACTTCCCATTCCGTAAGTAAGGGTAGGGTTACTGTTATGGCTAAACAATCAATGAAAGCACGTGAAGCTAAACGTGCAAAACTAGTAGTTAAGTTCGCTGAAAAGCGTTCTGCGCTAAAAGTTATCATTAGCGATGTAAACGCATCTGAAGAAGATCGTTGGAATGCGGTTCTTAAACTGCAATCTCTTCCACGTGATTCAAGTGCATCACGTCAGCGCAACCGTTGCAACCAAACTGGTCGTCCACACGGTTACCTACGTAAATTCGGTCTAAGCCGCATTAAGGTTCGTGAAGCTTGCATGAAAGGCGAGATTCCGGGTCTTCGTAAGGCTAGCTGGTAATTGCCACTTAATCATTTGGAGTAAATCTTATGAGCATGCAAGATCCGATTTCGGATATGCTGACCCGAGTTCGTAACGGTCAGGCAGCAAATAAAGTTGCTGTAAAAATGCCTTCTTCAAAGCTTAAAGTTGCAATTGCTGCATTACTTAAAGCTGAAGGTTACATCGTAGACTTCGCTGTTGACAGCGAAGTAAAACCTGAGCTAGAAGTTACTCTTAAGTACTTCCAAGCTAAACCTGTAATCGAGCAAATCAAGCGTGTATCACGTCCTGGTCTAAGAGTTTATAAAAATAAAGACTCTTTACCTACAGTGATGGGTGGTCTTGGTATTGCAGTTGTTTCTACTTCCAAGGGTCTGATGTCTGACCGTGCTGCTCGCAAGGCAGGTCTTGGCGGTGAAATCATCTGTTACGTAGCTTAAGGAGTAGATTATGTCTCGTGTTGCTAAAGCACCTGTCGCTATTCCAGCTGGCGTAGAGGTGAAACTAAACGGCCAAGAAGTTACTGTAAAAGGTAGCAAAGGTGAGCTTACTCGCGTTCTTAACAGCGCCGTAGTTATTGCACAGGAAGAAAACAACCTAACTTTCGGTCCGAAAGAAGGTGTTACTAACGCATGGGCACAGGCTGGTACAGCTCGCGCTCTAGTTAATAACATGGTTGTGGGTGTTACTCAGGGCTTCGTTAAGAAGTTAACTCTTAAAGGTGTTGGTTACCGTGCTGCTATCAAAGGCAACTCTGTAGGTCTAACACTAGGCTTTTCTCACCCAGTAGAGCACGCTCTACCTGAAGGTATTAAAGCTGAGTGCCCTAGCCAAACTGAGATCATTATTACTGGTTGCGATAAGCAAGTAGTAGGTCAAGTTGCGGCTGACATTCGTTCTTACCGTGCTCCTGAACCTTATAAAGGTAAAGGTGTTCGTTACGCAGATGAAAATGTGCGTACTAAAGAAGCTAAGAAGAAGTAAGGTATCACTATGGATAAGAAAGCATCTCGCATCCGTCGTGCTACACGTGCACGTCGTAAGATTGCAGAACTTGGCGCAACTCGCTTGGTAGTACACCGTACTCCTCGCCATGTTTACGCTCAAGTTATCTCGGCAAACGGCTCTGAGGTTATCGCAGCTGCTTCTACTGTAGAAAAAGCGATCCGTGAGCAAGTTAAGAACACTAGTAACGTTGATGCAGCTAAAGCAGTTGGTAAAGCTGTTGCTGAGCGCGCTCTTGAAAAAGGCGTAGCTACAGTTGCATTTGATCGTTCTGGTTTCCAATACCACGGTCGAGTAGCGGCGCTAGCAGATTCTGCTCGCGAAGCTGGTCTGAAATTCTAAGGTAGGGTTGGAAGATGGCTAAAGAACAACAACAAGCTAATGATTTGCAAGAAAAGCTGATCGCTGTTAACCGTGTATCTAAGACGGTTAAAGGTGGTCGAATCATGAGCTTCACTGCACTAACAGTAGTTGGTGACGGTAATGGTCGTGTAGGTTTCGGTTACGGCAAAGCTCGTGAAGTACCTGCTGCGATTCAAAAAGCAATGGAAAAAGCGCGTCGTAACATGGTTACTGTTGCGCTTAACGAAGGCACTCTTCACCACCCGGTGAAAGGTCGTCATTCGGGCTCTAAAGTTTACATGCAGCCAGCTGCTGAAGGTACAGGTGTTATTGCCGGTGGTGCAATGCGTGCCGTACTTGAAGTTGCAGGCGTACATAACGTACTTTCTAAAGCATACGGTTCAACGAACCCAATCAACGTTGTTCGCGCAACGATTGGTGCTCTAGTAGACGTTAAGTCACCAGAAATGGTTGCTGCTAAACGTGGTCTAACTGTTGAATCTATTTCGGAGTAAGAACACGATGGCAACTATTAAAGTAACTCAAACTAAAAGCTCAATTGGTCGCCTACCTAAGCACAAAGCGTGTCTTAAAGGTCTAGGTCTTCGTCGCATCAACCATACAGTAGAACTTGAAGATACACCGTGCGTACGCGGTATGATCAACAAGGTTTACTACATGGTTAAGATTGAGGAGTAATCAGAATGCGTTTGAATACTCTATCACCGGCTGCTGGCTCTAAACCTTCTAAGAAGCGTGTAGGTCGTGGTATCGGTTCTGGCCTTGGTAAAACAGGTGGCCGCGGTCACAAAGGTCAAAAGTCACGTTCTGGCGGCTCTGTTCGTCCAGGTTTTGAAGGCGGTCAAATGCCTCTAAAACAACGTCTACCTAAATTCGGTTTCACTTCTCGTAAGAGCCTAGTGTCTGCTGAAGTTCGTCTAGCTGAGCTAGCGAAAGTAACAGGTGACGTAGTTGATCTTAACAGCCTTAAAGCTGCTAACGTTATCACTAAGAACATCGAGTTTGTTAAGATCGTTCTTTCTGGTGACCTAAGCAAAGCTGTGACTGTTAAAGGTCTACGCGTGACTAAAGGCGCTAAAGCTGCAATCGAAGCTGCAGGCGGTAAAATCGAGGAATAATCTCGAGGAACGAGGTACAGATGGCTAAGAAACCAGGAAAAGATTTTCGTAGTGCTCAAAGCGGCTTAAGTGAACTAAAGTCGCGCTTATTATTCGTAATTGGTGCACTTTTAGTATTCCGAGCCGGCTCTTTTGTGCCGATCCCTGGTATTGACGCAGCTGTACTTGCCGATTTGTTCGATCAGCAAAAAGGTACCATCGTAGAAATGTTTAACATGTTCTCCGGTGGTGCTCTTGAGCGTGCATCTATATTAGCATTGGGTATCATGCCGTACATTTCGGCATCGATCGTAGTCCAATTGCTAACTGTAGTTCATCCAGCGTTAGCGGAACTCAAGAAAGAGGGTGAAGCAGGCCGTCGTAAGATAAGCCAATATACACGCTACGGCACGCTTGTACTTGCAACATTCCAAGCTATTGGTATCGCAACAGGCTTACCAAACATGGTCGACAATCTGGTTGTTATCAACCAAACCATGTTTACGCTTATTGCTACCGTGAGTTTAGTAACTGGTACCATGTTTTTGATGTGGTTAGGTGAACAAATCACTGAGCGAGGAATCGGTAATGGTATTTCCATTCTGATTTTTGCAGGTATTGTTGCTGGATTGCCTTCTGCAATCGGTCAAACAATCGAGCAAGCGCGTCAAGGTGAATTGCATGTGCTTCTTCTGTTGTTTATCGCGGTATTGTCTTTTGCTGTAATTTACTTCGTGGTTTTCATGGAGCGTGGTCAACGTCGTATCGTCGTTAACTATGCGAAGCGTCAACAAGGTCGTAAAGTGTTTGCAGCACAAAGTTCTCATTTGCCACTTAAGATTAATATGGCAGGTGTTATACCAGCGATTTTTGCATCAAGTATTATTTTGTTCCCAGGAACATTAGCGCAGTGGTTTGGTCAAAATGGTGAAAGCAGCGCGTTCGGTTGGTTAACTGACGTGTCATTAGCTCTTAGCCCAGGTCAACCGTTGTATGTAATGCTTTATGCAGCAGCTATAATCTTCTTCTGTTTCTTCTATACAGCGTTGGTGTTTAACCCACGTGAAACAGCTGATAACTTGAAGAAGTCTGGTGCATTCGTACCCGGTATCCGCCCAGGTGAGCAGACAGCGAAATATATCGATAAAGTGATGACTAGACTAACCCTTGCGGGCGCTCTATACATTACTTTTATATGTCTGATTCCTGAGTTCATGATGGTCGCGTGGAACGTTCGTTTCTACTTTGGCGGCACTTCCCTACTAATCGTAGTGGTTGTTATCATGGATTTCATGGCACAGGTACAGACTCATCTGATGTCACAACAGTATGATTCTGTGTTAAAGAAAGCGAATCTGAAAGGTTACGGCCGTTAATTCGGTAGTAATTATTTCGATTCCATTTACGGAGTTTAGCAATGAAAGTTCGTGCTTCCGTTAAAAAAATCTGCCGTAACTGTAAAGTTATCAAGCGTAACGGTGTCGTTCGCGTGATTTGCAGTGAGCCAAAGCATAAGCAACGCCAAGGCTAATCAGCAGAAATTTTTACTTGAAATACTAGGTAGAGTCGAGTATATTCCTCGGCCTACCTTTTGCGTGCAAAAGAAGTAGTATGCCGCAGCGTATCCATAACGGGCTTTGCTGCGGATAATTCTTTTATGAACCCCCTTAGGAGTGAATAATGGCCCGTATAGCCGGCATTAACATTCCTGATCATAAGCATTCTGTAATTGCACTTACTGCAATCTACGGTATTGGTAAAACTCGCTCTCAAGCTATTCTAGCTGAAGTGGGTATTGCTGAAGATGCTAAGATCAGTGAACTAACTGAAGAGCAGATCGATCAACTGCGTGATGGTGTAGCTAAATACACTGTAGAAGGTGATCTACGTCGTGAAGTATCGATGAACATCAAGCGTCTTATGGACCTTGGCTGTTACCGCGGTCTTCGTCATCGTCGCAGTCTACCACTACGTGGACAGCGTACTAAAACCAACGCTCGCACCCGTAAGGGTCCGCGCAAGCCGATCAAGAAATAGTCGGATAAGGTAGAGTACAATGGCAAAACAACCAACTCGCGCGCGTAAGCGCGTACGCAAGCAAGTAGCTGATGGCGTAGCGCACATTCATGCTTCTTTCAACAACACAATCGTAACTATCACTGACCGCCAAGGCAACGCTCTTGCATGGGCTACAGCAGGTGGTTCAGGTTTCCGTGGTTCTCGTAAATCTACTCCGTTCGCAGCACAAGTTGCAGCTGAGCGTTGTGGTGAAATGGCTAAAGAATATGGCCTAAAGAACTTGGAAGTTATGGTTAAGGGTCCAGGTCCAGGTCGCGAATCTACTGTTCGTGCACTGAACGCTGCTGGTTTCCGTATCACTAACATTGTTGATGCGACACCAATCCCTCATAACGGTTGTCGTCCACCTAAGAAACGTCGCGTTTAAGTTTCGTTTCTAGGAATATTGGAGAAAGATCATGGCAAGATATTTGGGTCCTAAGCTGAAGCTTAGCCGTCGCGAAGGTACTGACTTATTCCTTAAGTCTGGTGTCCGTGCGATCGATACCAAGTGTAAAATTGATAACGCACCAGGTGTACACGGCGCTCGTCGCGGTCGTCTATCTGAGTATGGCGTTCAGCTTCGTGAGAAGCAAAAAGTTCGTCGTATCTACGGCGTTCTAGAAAAACAATTCCGCAACTACTACAAAGAAGCTGCACGTCTTAAAGGCAACACAGGTGCAAACCTGCTTCAGCTTCTTGAAGGTCGTCTTGATAACGTAGTTTACCGTATGGGTTTTGGCGCTACTCGTGCTGAATCTCGTCAACTAGTTAGCCACAAGTCTGTTCTAGTTAACGGTAAAGTTGTAAACGTTCCTTCTTTCAAAGTAGCGGCTAACGACGTTGTTTCTATCCGCGAGAAAGCTAAACAGCAATCTCGTATTAAAGCGGCTCTAGAAGTTGCTGAACAACGTGAAAAGCCAACTTGGATTGAAGTAGATGCTAGCAAAATGGAAGGTACATTCAAGCGTATGCCTGAGCGTTCTGACCTATCAGCTGACATCAATGAACACTTGATCGTCGAACTTTACTCTAAGTAAGGTTAAAAAAAGAGAGGACACAATGCAGGGTTCTGTAACAGAATTTCTTAAGCCGCGTCTTGTTGACATTGAACAGATCAATACGACACACGCGAAAGTAACTCTTGAGCCATTAGAGCGCGGTTTCGGCCACACTCTAGGTAATGCTCTTCGCCGCATTCTTCTATCTTCTATGCCGGGTTGTGCCGTAACAGAAGTTGAAATTGAAGGTGTGCTACACGAATACAGCACTAAAGAAGGCGTTCAGGAAGATATCCTGGAAATCCTTCTAAACCTTAAAGGTTTAGCTGTACGCGTTGCTGAAGGCAAAGATGAAGTGTTTATTACACTGAACAAATCAGGCTCAGGCCCTGTTGTTGCAGGTGACATCACCCACGATGGTGATGTAGAGATCGCTAACCCTGAGCACGTAATTTGTCACCTAACGGATGACAATGCTGAGATCGCTATGCGTATCAAAGTAGAACGTGGTCGTGGTTACGTTCCAGCTTCAGCTCGTATCCATACTGAAGAAGATGAGCGTCCTATCGGTCGTCTATTAGTTGACGCTACTTACAGCCCGGTTGATAAAATCGCCTATGCTGTAGAAGCGGCACGTGTAGAACAACGTACTGATTTAGACAAGCTTGTTATCGATATGGAAACGAACGGTACTCTAGAACCTGAGGAAGCAATCCGTCGTGCAGCTACTATTTTAGCTGAACAACTGGATGCGTTCGTAGATCTTCGTGATGTACGTGTACCTGAGGAGAAGGAAGAGAAGCCAGAATTCGATCCTATCCTACTACGTCCTGTAGACGATCTTGAACTAACAGTTCGCTCTGCTAACTGTTTGAAAGCAGAAGCGATTCACTACATCGGTGATCTTGTACAGCGCACTGAGGTTGAGCTACTTAAAACGCCAAACCTTGGTAAGAAATCTCTTACAGAGATTAAAGATGTGCTTGCTTCACGTGGTCTTTCTCTAGGCATGCGCCTAGAAAACTGGCCACCAGCGTCAATCGCTGAAGATTAATCGAAAAGTTAGAAGGATTAGGTCATGCGCCATCGTAAAAGTGGTCGTCAACTCAACCGCAACAGCAGTCATCGCAAAGCGATGTTCAGCAACATGGCTAGCTCTCTTGTTCGTCACGAAGTTATTAAAACTACCGTGCCTAAAGCAAAAGAACTACGTCGCGTAATTGAGCCATTGATTACCCTAGCTAAGACAGACAGTGTTGCTAACCGTCGTCTTGCATTTGCTCGCACTCGTGATAACGAAGTTGTGGCAAAACTATTTAATGAACTAGGCCCGCGTTTCGCGGCTCGCCAAGGTGGTTACACTCGCATTCTTAAATGTGGTTTCCGTACTGGTGATAAAGCTCCAATGGCTTACATTGAGCTTGTAGACCGCCCAGCTGCTGAAGAAGCTGCTGAGTAATCTAGACTAGATTCTTAATACAAAAAGCCGAGCATTAGCTCGGCTTTTTTTGTTTCTATCGAATTGAAAAATTGCACCACGATGTTTGGCATTTTTGCTTGCTTGCTTGCCTGCTCTGCTCTATTTTTCAAAAATATCTCGTATCTCGTATCTCGTATCTCGTATCTCGTATCTCGTATCTCGTATCTCGTATCTCGTATCTCGTATCTCGTATCTCGTATCTCGTATCTCGTATCTCGTATCTCGTATCTCGTATCTCAAATATCTTTTCTTCCACGCACAAAAAAGAGCACCGAAGTGCCCTTACAATATTCTTCAACTAATCGCTAATCGCTAATCGCTAATCGCTAATCGCGATGGCCTACTGCCAAATAGCCGCAAGTGAATCCATAAGGCCACTCGTTGCACCTTGTGATTGAAGTGCCTGAAGAATGATGGGTGCAAATGTCGTAACCATTGACGAATCCATACCTAACCCAGCAAACGCACTTTCAACAGCACCTTGTGAGCTTAGAACTGATGTTAAGCCAGTCGATTCAAGTGAAGACATTCCAGGAATGAGTGATGCGAGTTCTTTATTGTCCGCAGTGCCAAGCGAATTTTGTGCAAGTGCTAGCATTGAACCGATACCGCCAATCGCTTGATCGCTTGTTACAGATGCTTGGTCAGCAACGGTATCAGCAAGTGGTGTTGTTTCGTTTTGTTGAGACCACATATTTACAGCTGCCATCAGGGCAGTTTGTGATAGTTGGGAATAGTTGGTATCTGATGTTGAACCGGTTTGTTCAGAGTCGCTAGTGCTAGCGCAAGAGACTACAGCAAGGCTGCTGAGCATAGTGATGAGTATTTTCTTCATTATTCTTCCTTAAGTAATAAAGTAATCGACCTATTCACTATAAACGAAAAACGGCGATGTAGTCACATCGCCGTTGGATTATTTTAATTTTATTTGCCTATAGTATTTTGTTTTACTAAAGGTTTTTATAAAAATTAAAGGATAGCTAGAAGTTCTACTTCAAATACTAGAGCTGCAAATGGTGGAATTGCAGCACCTGCGCCGCGCTCACCGTATGCTAGATCTTGAGGGATGTATAGCTTCCACTTAGAGCCAACAGGCATCATTTGTAGAGCTTGTACCCAACCTTGAATTACGCCAGTTACTGGGAATTCAGCAGGTTGACCGCGAGATACAGAGCTGTCGAAAACAGTACCGTCAGTTAGTTCACCGTGGTAGTGAACACGTACTTGCTTGTCTGCAGTAGGGATTTCGCCAGTACCTTCAGTTAGTACTTCGTACTGAAGACCAGACTCAAGAACTGTTACTTCTGAACGAAGAGCGTTGTCAGTTAGGAAAGCTTCGCCGTCAGCAGCAGCTGCTTTAGCTAGTTCTTGACGTGCAGCTTCACCACGAGTGTGTAGCTCTTGTAGTGCGTTGTTGATTTCGTCAACTTCGATAGCTGGCATGTCACCAACTAGAGCTGTTGCGATACCAGCAGCGATTGCGTCTACGTTTAGGCCTTCAAGACCAGAACCAGCAAGTTGTTGGCCCATTTGTAGACCGATACCGTAGCTAGCTTTTTGCTCTACAGTTTCAAATTTTACTTCAGACATGAAAAGTCACTCTTTTTGTCAGTACGAAAAGGGTAAGAATACCAGTATTAGCAGCCTGAATAAACGGCTAGCCCCTGATCACTTACGCTTTACGGTGTCCAAATCACAGCTATGTCAATTTTCTTGCTTTGGTCTCTGTTGTAGCGGAAAGATCTATACTGTTGGTACTTTGGTTTTTATACTGTAGTTATTCAATGTATAGGACGCAGTGGCATGAATCGTCGTCAAAAGAAAAAACAGAAAGTAGACCACTTAGCAGAGTTCAAGGATCGACTGAATCAGGTCAAAGATAAATTAAGTTCGATCGATATCAAGAAAATGAAAACCTCAACCGTGCAGGCCTGGGGATCATTGCCAAAATTACACCAGAGACTATTGATGGTGATTTCTCCGATCGTATTGATCTTACTTTTTGTGCCGCTACCAGAACCTAAAGTAGACGCAGCTCCAGCAACATCGCGCGTCGAGCTTGAGATAAACACGGTTGGCTTAAGCGAACAGCTAAATGCCAAGAGCAGTTCATCAGAACCGAGTAACAACAATTGGCAAGAGTATCTTGTGAAGCAAGGGGATACGTTAGCGCAGGTTTTTCGAAATAACGACTTACCGTTGTCTGACTTGAACGCGCTAGTGCGTATTGAAGGGGCAGACAAACCACTTAGTCAGATTCGTAAAGGCCAGCTAGTTCGATTTAAACTCGCCGAGACCGGGAAACTAGACATTCTTCAGCTAGAAAAAGGCAACACTTCGGTGATGTTTTTCCGATTGTCAGACGGTGGCTTTGGCCGTAGTAAATAGCTCAATACTAAGCCTGCGTTAAAGCGCTTCGTCAGATACAGACAGTCGATAGAAAAGAGCTAATGATTAGCTCTTTTTTTTTGGTCGCTTGAAAGGTGCAAGCGGTAAGATGATGAGCATAATTCCGATAAAGGTTAACGTATCTGGAATCTCATCAAACCATATCGCGCCTATTATTGCGACAAACACTAAGCCTGAGTATTCAGCCAAGGCAATTTGACTAGAGTGTGCTTTTTGGTAGGCAGCGACCGCAAGTCCGTTGTAGCTTAAAATGAGCGTCGCACTTAATGCTATGTATCCTAAATGCTCCACAGACACCGGCTGCCAGTATAAGAAGCACAGTACTAATGAGGCTGGAATAGAGCATAACGTTGTCCACCACAGCGTAGTAACCACCGTTTGCTCACTAGGAAGCTTTCTTACCAATACATTGAATAGTGCGAGGGTGAGTGCTGTACCCAAAGCAAACAGCGCTGCCCAATGAAATTGTGATGGCCTCAAGACAATCAATGCACCAATAAAACCGATAGTGGTGGCGATAACCTTGCCAAGTGCCGGTTGCTCTTTGAGTAGAAACATAGAGAGAGGTAACATCAACAGGGGCGCGACGTAAAATACTGCGTTGGCGGTAGCTAAAGAAAGGTGGGTGATCGCGACGACCATACATCCGCTGCCGATTAGGATCAGTTGTCCTCGAATAAAGGTCACTTTAGCTTGTTGTAAGCGTCGTTGTTCTTTTTTCTGCTGTAGCCACAAAGGGGTGATGATGAGCAGAGATATCAACTGTCGGAAAAAAATATACTGTAAGGGCGGTACTTCGCCATTCAATAGTTTTACCGCTACGTCGGAAAGCGAGGCAAACAAGTTACCTGCAACCAACAATAGAATACCGACAGTGATATTCGTCATTACTTTTCTAATCTCATGTCTACATGCGGAATATCGTCTTCCAGATACATCTCAGAGATAGTTTCGAACCCGTGGCTCGCATAGAAGTTTTCTAGGTGTTGTTGCGCGCCAATATCGATGGTCTTGTTCGGCCAAAGAGACTCACAGCGTGTTAACGCTTCTTTGATCAATTGATGACCCAAGCCATCACCTCTTGCCGATTGCTTGGTCGCCACTCGGCCGATGCTCGTGTTGTCGTAAGAGGTGCCGGGTGGTAACAAACGTGCACACGCCACTAGCTCTGCATCAGCATAGCCAAGCAAGTGTTCAACACCTGCGAGTGTATCTTTACCATCGAGCTCTGGATAAGGGCAATTTTGCTCAACGACGAACACATCTACTCGTAATTTAAGTAGTTGATAAAGCTGTTGTGTTGAAAGTTCAGAGAAGGGAATTGAGTGCCAAGTGATCATGTTTACATCCAGAGGTTATCGATGCTCTGAATGTACTATGTGCGATGATTGTTGGCATTAACTATTGTTAATTCGACCTTTAATTCTGCTCAGGCTGATGGCGGTTATTCCTAGATAGGCCGCAATTTGATTGTCGTTCAAGCGCTGCTCAAGGTCGGGGTAATGTTCGCAGAAAAGCTGATAGCGTTGCTCTGGAGTATAGAGCAGCATAAAGCGTTCTTTGTTTTCCTTATGCATCAGCTGAGTTTCTAACAGCTTTAAATACAAAGGGTTATTTGCTGCACGCCACTCAATAACCGCATTCATTGGCAGTTCTAACATAGTAATTGGTGTGAGTGTTTCTAGTAGGTAAGGGGACGCTTGGTTCTTTATCAAACTCTCAAAGCCGATGATCCAGTCTTGTTCCCAGTAGAATTCTTTGCTGTATTGCTTACCGTCATTAGTGAGATAACAAGCGTGGCATAAGCCTTCAAGTACAAAGTAGATTGAACTCGCCATCTCACCTTGATTGATCAGGATGTGTCGGGTTGGCAGCTCAAGCGGCTTCGCGACAGCTAATAGAGATTCAACCTGACTCTCAGAGAAGTCAAAGCTTTGTAGTTGTTTGATAAAAGAGGTGTGCATGAAAATAACCTAACCCAAATAAGTGTCGAAATCATCGCACTTATTTGAGTATAGGTACAGAGCAGGCTAAATCAGCGTCGAGCGTGCTGTTCTAGATAATCTTGAGCAAGTTCTCTACCCATGTATTTACCAAGAGTTTTCAATGGTACTTTCTTAAGGTTAACCACAATCAAGCCATCCAGAGCATCATTAAATGATGGGTCGACGTTAAAGCACACCAACTTACCGTTCATCCCTAGATACTGGCGCAGTAGTACTGGTAGGCCTTTTCCTTGCTCCATACGTGCTAACACTTTAGAGAGCAGAGGAACACTTGCCAATGACGATAACAGATGATTTTGCCAGAACACGTGATTACTGGTATTGAGTGGTGAAGAAGGAGAAACCAGATTTGCCTTTTCCTCATCATAATGGTGGATTGATAAGGTGGTCGCGATCAACAGGCGCGCATTATGGCTGTAATCATTACTGATACTGACTGGGCCGAATAGGTGAGTGTATTGAGGATGACGATACACGAAGGCCGCGATGCCTTTCCACAATAGTAACAGTGAGTTAAGGCTCTTTTGATAAGGTTTGCTCACCACAGAACGCCCAAGCTCAATGCTGTTGTCTAAGGTATCGATGAATTCTTGATTGTAGTTAAACAGACTGCGGGAATAGAGTTGATCAAGCCCGTGCTCAGCGATCAACTTGTCGACCATACCAAGTCGGTACGCCCCGACCAGTTCAGCCTTAGCTTTGTTCCACACAAACAGTTGATGGTAGTAAAGGTCATACTCATCTAAATCACAGGCAAGCCCGCTGCCTTCGCCGACCTCTCTAAAGCTTTCTTCTCTTACTCGACCAATCTCGCGCATTAAATTGGGGACCGACTGGCTTGGTGTGCAATACACCTCAAAATCGCCCTGTTCAAGTAATCTCATTTCTTGAGGAAGTGACGCGACTTCTATAGAGAGTACTTCTGATGGAATAGGTGCAATAACCTGAGTGTCAAAAGAGGGCGCATGGATTGGCGTGCTAGGACTATCTTGTTGACTCATCAGATAGGTATTGAGTCGCAGATAGTTGACGATATCCATTTCTTGTTCAAACGATTTTATCTCTGAGTATGGGATTGAAGAGCCGATAGAGATAGAGATGGTAGTCGCTCGTTTATTAAGAAGTTCACGACCAAGTAAAGCCGTTCTTAGCAGTGGATGAACTCGTCCGGCTTGGTAGAAAAGCTCGCTGTTTTTACCATTGATGAAGATAGGCACTGTGGTGGCTTGGTGACGCTTAACAAACTTGGCAACCGATTTGCTCCATTCGATGTCTGTTAGTGTTTTTGCCCCTTTACGGTAACTCGATACTTCGCCAGCAGGGAACACAATCAACAATCCACCGTCTGCCAAATGACGATTGGCATCTCGAATGGCTTTGGCATTGGTGCGTTTTGATTCTTTACTGTTAAAGACATCTACACCGATGAAAAGATCATCCAGCTCAGGCAGGCGCTTAAGTAACTCATTGGCCAGCACCTTCACATCCTTCCTTACTGATCCTACGAGATCGGCAAGGATCACACCTTCAATTGCGCCAAGCGGGTGGTTAGCCACAATCACCACTGACCCTTCTTCCGGGATATTACCTGTGGCGCCTGCGGAAACAGAATAGTCGATATTGAGTGCCGACAGGGTGTGATGCATGAATTCAAAACTAGACAACTCATCAGGTCTATCTTGATAGAGTTTATCTAGCTTAGATAGCCCAGTTGCCCACTCGACAACAGACTCACCTAAACCAAAAGGCGTGTAACGTGGTAAACGAAAAGGACTATCAATCATAATGAAGCTACCTTATTGACTAAAGTTGTTTAGGAAACCGTCTTGATTCTTGAAATCTTTCACACTTAAAAATGCACCGCATAACCACACTAGGCATGCCATACCAAACAGTAATCCACCGTCATAACCGACAATTTCACCCGCTGCATTAAACTCAGGCATTTGAATACCGAGTGGTGTAAACAGGTGGAAGAAAATCGCACCACTCATAATTCCCACACTCATGATTGCACCTAGGCCATGCCAACGAGTAAACAGCAAAATGGCAGCAATCAATTCAGCAAACCCAATTAAGTAACCGCCAAATGAACCGAACCAACTTAAGCCCGACCATGTCGCCAAGGTGCCAAAGATATGCTCAGTCTCGTATGAGCCTGTGAACTTAAAAAACAGCGACTGAACAAATACGAAAGCGATAAATGCCGCAGGAATATGTTTAGCTGGAGTGAATGTCATGGTTATTCCCTTATTTGATCAGTTGCGGCCAAATGGTGTCGGCTTTTTGAATATGTTGTGCTCGGTCTTGTTCCCAACGCTGTTTAATCTCTTGGTCGTAGTTGAGGTAAAGCTTGTTATCAACAATCGTCCATTGATTCGGGTCTCCGGGTGCAAAATCACTTTTTGCTGAAACAGCCCAAGCGCAATAACCACCATATTGAGGGGCATATTTTTCAGGATTATTAACAAATAAAGTCAGATTCTTTTCAGAAGAGAAATACCAGTCCGCGCCTTTGTACTCGGTGCTGAATTTTTTATTGCCTTCAATAGGTTTACCTGAAGTGAAATAAGCCACAGTGTCGTAGCCATCGAGCGCCTTACTGCTAAAGAACCCTGTGTAGATTTCATCGGCGGCAAATACATATGGGCTAACAAGTAGCATGACCATGGTTAATAGTTTTCTCATGATGGACTCCATCTATAGATTGATTGCTGGTGATAAATCGAAGGTAAAACGCTGTTGATTTATCTGGCATGGTTTAATGGGTTCACAAGGCGAGCCGGGTGCGTAAAACATCGAGGCTTGGCCGTGTAGATTGCGTAAATGTGTAAAGCTCACGGTGTGCGCGTCTTCACGATGCATACAGGTCGCTAAATGAGGTTGTTCGCTGTGATGGTGAGAGTGAAACTGAAGTAAGTTCTGTTGATTCTTACCCGTTGCCATAAGCTGATCGTATTTTGCTTGTCGGTAGGCTTGTACTCGCTCTAAATCAACACCGGATGAGAAGAGCGGAGAATCGGTTTCGACTATTTTTTGTTGAATGCCATCCCACATATAGGCGATAACCAAACCATGGTGTTGAGTTAAGTTCGGCGCGAAAGCCAGCAAGGTAAATGGGGCAAAAGAGTGCAGATCGAGCTTATGAAATGCTTCAGAGAGCTGACTGATATTACGACTCGATGATAAGTTCTTGAGCAACAAACCACGGCTGACTAAAAGGCCATCAGGTACGATGCCTTGATAGTTATTGAGTAGGCATAACGAAAGCCCGAACTCATTGATACTGATCCAGCTACCACCACCGGTTGGGTCGAGTGGCATGATGATATCGACGCCGTTAACTCGATATTGTTTAGGTGGCATCGCCAGTGCCCGTGTCTTTTGTTCATCACGATTAAAGAAGACCTGATAGCCATTGTCTTCAAGCAGCCAAGATACTGAACACATGATTATTGCTCCCTCAAATAGCTGCTGGTGGTTGGGGCATAACCGAAGGTGTTGCATGTTTCGACATCAAGAAAGGTCGTGATCACCTTGATCATCGCGTAATGATGATTGGCATGCAGCGCGGCAAAGGTGACCTCTCTTTCTAGCGTCGAGGGCAGGTTGGCGAATACTTGTGTATCCATTGAAACTTCGGTTTGGATCATGATAGGCGCTTCGAGATCTCTGCGGTCTAATCGTTCAAGCCAGTTGATCACGTAATGGATCTCTTTCAACGCAATAGACCTATCGAATTCGACGGGGTGACCACGACGACGGGTGTTGTAATCAACGGTCGCATTCTCTTTTAAAATCAAAGCGTGAAAAAGATCGAGCGTGTGACGAGTATGCTCACCAATAGAACTTGTGACGTGCGGCTTTGCTCGTGTCAGATAGTCGCTGTCCGATATGGCTAACAAAAACTCTAAACCCTGATTCAATATCTCTACCGCTCCCTTGATACTAGGAGATAAAGAAGTGAGGGCGCTCGGTTGGGCTATGGGGTTCATTCATGATCCTCGTACAAAGTTAATCGGTGGTCGGATATTGTTGAACAAGACGTCGCTCTTCTTGCCACGCGTTAAATAAGCTCTTAAAAGAAGGAGGCTGGTGGCCTCTTTGTTTCTGTTGAGCGCCAATATCAAAAAGAATGCGGTATTGCAGGAGTAGCGTCGAAAATATCTCTCGCAGCGGTGTGTTGCGATCCCAGATGTGCCCGGCCTCACTGCTTGCGCCATTGACCTCAAGGATAGTGAAGTCCTCGCCGTTCATTAGGCTGTGCATGTCCTTGAATTTGACGTCGAGTCGACCAAAGTGAAAGCCATCGAAGTCGTCGAATATTTCATCTAAGCGTTCGGTTAAAGCCTGAGTGATGTATTGATTGCCGTCTCGGAAGATACAACCACGGCTATGGCTGCCTGCAAACGCGAGTTGGAACTCTTCGCCCTCTGCGAGCACTTGATCCAATTTATCTTCATGTCTCGGTAGATACAGGTGACAAAGCTGCCCAGCACGCGGGCTATTTTCAATCAACTGCTTGAGTGTCGAGCTGCCATCGCCCACCACCATTGGTGCGTATTTGAGTGTGATCGAGATGATCTCGCCTTGCTTTTTGTTTGGGTAGCGAACATAGAAAACACCCGCTTCGGCTTGATAAGGCGCCTTTTCTTGCAATAGAAAGCGAGCATTATTTGGGAAAGATTCAATATACTGCTCAAGTTGATCTTGTGTGTTGATCAGCTTAACGCCAACACCTCGACAGCCAAGATCCGGTTTGGCCACAATCGGGAAATCGAGATCCGACTGTATGAGTGCGCTGCGCGCATCTTCGGCTTGTTTCTTACTGCTAAGATCCGTTTTGGTTAAGGTGATAAACGGAGAGATCCAGCGCTGACTCGATGATCCGGCAAGGCTCAGTATCTCGTGTTTTGATTCGCCGACCATGCCGCTTAACTTAATACTCGGGTTGGCGATGAGCGGCAGCGCCCAGTCAAAGTGCCGTAACCCTTGCATCAGGCTTTGAATCACCACTGGCGTGTAGAAGAACCACGTTGGAAGAAACTCATAAGGAGAGACACTGCGCACGGTATCTTTTTCAAGCAAGGGCATACCTGCATTGATTTGATGTGCTGGAATGATGCGAATATCTTGCGGTGAACTCATGATAATCCTCTAGAGTAGGTTCTATTCATTAATCGATTGCCGATAAACAGCAAAGCGATGGCACACGGGATGATGATCCATTGATATTCAGAGGCTTGTAGCCACGCTGATGTCCCTAAATAGTAGATGGCAGAGAAGACAATGCCAGTCCAGAGCGCAGTGGCACTAATAACGGCAAACAAGAAAGTAGGCAGTGGGATTGCGAAAAAGCCGCTTAAGGTAAAACCGACGGTACGAAGCCCAGGAATAAAGCGGATGACAAAAAGACTGCTGAAAGCGTTTTGACGTAATTTAGTACGAAGTGCACGAAAGTATCGATTGGTGAGGGCTTTGTAACGGACGCCTCGGAAATAACGTCCTGATTTACCTAGGTAATAGAGAGCGAGATCACCGGTGGCAATGCCGATGAAAATAGCAAGCAACGCATATTGAGGAAGCATGAGTCCTTGAGTGGCTAAACCTGCCGCTGTAACAATCGCCAGATCTTCAAGCAAGTAAGAAAGCGCGATAATGCCAAGCATCAGCCATAGCAGCGATTCTTCTCCTGTATTTAACCATGCTTGAATACTCTCGACGGTGCTCATCAAATACCCTTATCTATCCTATAGATGAATGGCTTATTGGCCATTCATTGAGTGTAGTAAATTAAATAGACAGGAGGAGCAGAGAAAAACTTACAGCTGATTAGTGTTTTTTTGTGTGGACTTAAATCGATTGACGGTTTGAGTGGTGTTGTTTGGGTATTGAACTAGCGGGCGTTTACGGTGAGAAAAGTAGGGCAGTGGATTCGATTTATAAATAACAAAAGAAAAAGGCTGAGTCGTTAAACTCAGCCTTTCAGAACGTTAACTATGGATTACTGGGTAATCTATTTAGTTAGGTCAATCTGGTAAACAGCAAAACCAACATCGTCAGTCGCAACACGTTTCATCGGGTATTGACCCTTTTCTTTGATGAACTCTGCCGCTTTGTCGCTTGGAGATGTTTCAAAGCGGATATCCAGTTTGTTATCCGTTTTGATTGGCGCAAATGACCAGTTGTTATCAGCGCTTGGGCTCACTTGACCTTGCTCTTTGCTTACGCGAGAGATGTAGTTTGCAAGAACAGTACGGTTCTCATCTGGTGCATCAAATGCGATGAAGTCTTCACCTGTGCCTGGGAACTTAGCGCTGTATGCACGGTAGTTGTTGGTTGCGATCAGGAAGTCTTGCTTCATGTCGATTGGCTTACCTTGGTAAGTTAGGCCAACAATACGCTGTGAGTCAGGGTTAACGACTTTACAGTTTGCATCGTATTTCGCAGGTTGAGTTACGTCGATTTGGTAATCAACACCGTCGATAACATCGAAGTTGTAAGTGCGGAAGTTATCCCACTCGATCAACTGTTGTGGTGCTGTTGAGTTAACATCAACTTGGTTGAATTGACCAGCAGAACACTCAAGCCACTCTTTTACTTCGTGACCTGTTACCTTCATCGCAACTAGTGTGTTCGGGTAAAGGTATAAGTCAGCTGCGTTACGGAATGTCAGTTGACCAGATTCAACTTCAGTGAAGTTCGCTGGATCATTCTTACGGCCACCGGCTTTGAATGGTGCAGCCGCTGAAAGTACTGGCGTACCATCTAGGTCAGGGTCACCTTGGATGAACTGTTCAACGTAATCTTTCTGTGCAAGGTTAACGATTTGAACTGTTGGATCGTCTTGTACTAGAGACAAGAAGCTGTACATCACATCGTCTGCTTTGCCAATCGGTTGGTTAACAAACTCACGAGTACCAGCGTGGTCTTTTTCTAATGCTGTTACGATACCTTCATCAGCTGCAGCAAGAGATTTCTTCTCGATTTTGTCGTAGATAGGGCGCGCTTCTGATTGGCCTTTAACAACTTCCCACTTACCGTCTTTTTGTGCAAGTGTTAGATCCATAACACCAACGTGGCTACCCCAACGACCAGGCATTACCGCCGCAACGCCGTTCATTGTGCCAGTTTCGTTGTCGATGCCTTGAATGTCATCAAAACCTTTACCTGGGAACACTGCGTGAGAGTGGCCGAATGCGATCGCATCAATGCCGTCTACTTCAGATAGGTAGAAAGTTGAGTTCTCTTCGCCATTTTTGTACGGGTCAGTTGATACGCCTGAGTGAGGGATAGCAACGATAACTTCAGCGCCTTCCGCTTTCATTTGAGGCACTAACTCGTTAGCCGTCTCAATGATATCGCGAGCGATCACTTTACCTTCAAGGTTCTTCTTATCCCACGTCATGATTTGCGGTGGAACAAAACCGATGTAACCCACTTTTACTTCGTGCTCTACGCCAGCAGTATCTTTGAACGTGTGCGTCTTGATGATGTAAGGCGTGAAGTAGTGTTCTTTGGTTTCTGCGTCGTAAACGTTAGCACTGATGTACGGGAAATCAGCGTCGTTGATCGATTCTTCTAGGAACTCAAGACCGTAGTTGAATTCGTGGTTACCTAGGTTTGCAGCGTCGTAGCTTAGTTGGTTCATAGCTTTGTATGCAGGGTGAACTTCGCCCGCTTCGATGCCTTTGTCTGCCATGTAGTCACCCATTGGGCTACCTTGCAGCAAGTCACCGTTATCAACTAATACGCTGTTGGTTACTTCGCTTTGAGCTTCTTTTACTAGAGTTGCAGTACGTGCTAAGCCAATTTTTTTCGATGGCTTGTCTTTGTAGTAGTCGTAATCCATTAGGTTGGTATGGATATCCGTCGTTTCTACGACACGTAATTTAATCACTTCATCGGTATCTGGTGTTGTTGTGCAGCCTGCTAAAGTCAAACCAAGACCCGCAAGTACAGCTAATGACAAAGGTTTCATTGCAACTTTCATTTTGTAGCTCCAAAGTGGATAGTAGAAAATTCGTTGCGTAATGTAACAAAACCGAATGAAACAATGATTACAACGAATGTTAATTCGTGACTTAGATCGATTACTTTATGGTGTTCTGCAAGACGCCTCCCAAAGCTGCTCAATCGATGCGCAACTGATATCGATAATATTAGTCCATTCATTTCACCTGCTTATCGGTAAATCCAATCCCTTATCAGCTTTTCGAATAAAAAATGAAATTTTAGAATTTCCAGTAATATGAGAGGCTCGTCATAATGCCTATATCAAGGACGTATCAGGCAGATGAATAGCAAGGATAGCTCAAAACGAAGCTTCTGTTTTCTTCTAGTGCCAATACTCCCATTCACTCAAGTGGATGAGTTAAATCCCTTGCTTGGCAAGACCAAGTAATGAATTGCTCGTAACGCGAGCCTTAAAGGAAGCACTGAAATGGACCAAGAACGTTTAACCCACCTAAAACAGCTCGAAGCGGAAAGTATTCATATTATCCGTGAAGTAGCGGCTGAGTTTGATAACCCAGTGATGATGTACTCCATCGGAAAAGATTCTTCTGTGATGCTTCATTTAGCTCGCAAAGCGTTTTATCCAGGCAAGATTCCATTCCCGCTATTGCATGTAGATACGGATTGGAAATTCCGCGAGATGATTGAGTTTCGTGATCGTACGGCTAAAAAGTACGGCTTCGACCTTTTAGTACATAAGAACCCAGAAGGTATTGAGATGGGTTGTAGCCCATTTGTACATGGTTCTTCGAAGCACACTGACATCATGAAAACACAGGGCCTTAAGCAGGCGTTAAACAAGTATGGGTTCGATGCGGCTTTTGGTGGTGCGCGTCGTGATGAAGAAAAATCTCGTGCGAAAGAACGTGTTTATTCTTTCCGCGATAAGAACCATACGTGGGATCCAAAAAACCAGCGTCCAGAGCTTTGGCACACCTACAACGGTCAGGTTAATAAGGGCGAAAGCATTCGTGTCTTCCCACTATCTAACTGGACTGAGCTTGATATCTGGCAATACATCTACCTAGAGAGCATCGATATTGTTCCACTTTACCTTTCAGACAAACGCCCTGTGGTTGAGCGTGATGGCATGCTGATCATGGTTGATGATGACCGTATGGAGCTGCAAGAAGGTGAAGTGATTGAAGAGAAAAGCGTTCGTTTTCGTACTTTAGGCTGTTACCCATTAACCGGAGCGGTTGAATCTGAGGCGAATACGCTAACAGGCATTATTGAAGAGATGCTGGTGGCGACGTCTAGTGAGCGTCAAGGTCGAGCGATTGATCATGATCAGTCGGGCTCTATGGAGCTGAAAAAGCGCCAAGGTTATTTCTAAGAATCTAAGGAAAGAAAAATGAATAGTGCAGTAGAAGCCGAATTGGCTGAACTAGGGATTGAAGGTTATCTAAGTCAGCATCAGCATAAATCTATGCTTAGATTTTTAACTTGTGGCTCGGTAGATGACGGTAAAAGTACGTTAATCGGTCGCTTGCTCCATGATACAAAACAGATTTATGAAGATCAGCTAGCAGCGGTTCACTCTGATAGCCAACGAGTGGGTACCACAGGTGAGAAGCCTGATTTAGCACTGCTTGTTGATGGCTTGCAGGCTGAGCGTGAGCAAGGGATTACTATCGATGTGGCTTATCGTTACTTCTCGACTCAAAAGCGTAAATTCATTATTGCTGATACCCCAGGGCATGAGCAGTACACGCGCAACATGGCAACCGGCGCTTCAACGTGTGATCTAGCGGTGATCTTAATTGATGCTCGTAAGGGCGTTCTGGATCAAACACGTCGTCACTCGTTTATTTCTAACCTGCTTGGTTTGAAGCACTTCATCGTCGCAGTCAACAAAATGGATCTCGTCGAGTACTCGCAAGATCGTTTTGAAGAGATTCGCGATCAGTATCTAGAGTTTGCTGAAAACCTAGAAGGCGAAACTAACATTCAAATTCTGCCGGTTTCCGCGCTTGAAGGCATTAACGTTGCAGCGCCAAGTAAAGAGCTTGCATGGTTTGAAGGTCCATCTCTATTAGAAGTGTTAGAGAACGTCGACATTGACCAAAAACGTTCTGCGGGCGAATTCCGTTTCCCTGTGCAGTATGTCAATCGTCCTAACTTAGATTTCCGTGGCTTTGCCGGCACCGTGGCTTCTGGTCGTGTCAGCGTGGGTGATGAAATCAAGGCGTTGCCTTCAGGTAAAACCTCTAAGGTGGCAAGCATTGTGACTTTTGATGGTGAACTTGAATCAGCACAAGCGGGCTTGGCAGTAACACTGACTCTTGAAGATGAAATCGATATCAGCCGTGGTGATTTGATTGTGCTGGAAAATGCTCAAATTGAATCAACTAACCATGTATTGGCTGACATCGTATGGATGACAGAGCAACCACTGCAACCGGGCAAAGCCTACGACATCAAAATCGCAGGCAAGAAAACCGTCGGTCAGGTTGAAACGGTTCGTCACCAATATGACATCAACAACTTGTCGACTTACGCTGTTGATGAGTTGCCACTGAATGGTATTGGTTTGTGTGAATGGTCATTGAACGAGACTGTCGCGCTGGATAAATACCGTGAGAGTGCCGATACCGGTGGTTTCATTGTTATCGACCGCCTAACTAACGTGACGGTTGGTGCTGGTTTGATTCGAGACCGTTTGGACTCTGTTGAACAGCAAGTCGGTAACTTCTCTGCATTTGAACTTGAGTTCAACGCATTGGTACGCAAGCACTTCCCTCATTGGGATGCCAAAGATCTAAGCCAATTACTGAAGTCATAAACGACTAAGTAACAGCTTATTGAATCAGGCGGAAACCCATCGTTTCCGCCATAAAGGACGGGTATATGTGGCAACAAGGATTTGTATTAGCGATTTTGCTCGGCATCATTACTTGCCTGCTCGTTACCCGTATTAAGCCAAGCTTTATCTTTGCTGGCGCGGCGTTTATTGCTTTTATGGCTGGCATGATCGATTTGTCGAGCTTAGCCAATAACTTCACTAACTCCTCGTTACTGACTTTAATTCTTCTTATCCTCGCATCAAGTGCGTTGGAGAAAACTCGCTTAATCAGTTGGGTTAGCCGAAATATCTCTGAAGGTAGGCTAGGTACCGTGGTTGCGAAGTTGGGTATTTCCACAGCGTTACTTTCTTCTTTTACTAATAACACGGCGGTGGTTGTTTCTTTGATCGGGGCGATCAAACGTAATCAACAGCATGCGCCATCTAAACTGCTAATCCCTTTGTCATACGCTGCCATCTTAGGTGGAACGCTGACATTGATCGGCACCTCTACCAACTTGATCATCAATAGCTTTGTTGAAGATGCGGGTTTGCCAAGTTTAAACTTTTTCACACCGACCTTGATCGGTTTAGCGGTGTTGGTCGGTGGTGTGTTGATCCTTATTCCGCTGAGTTACTTCCTACCAAGCTACGATGATGGATCTCAAGATGATCTGCCTTACTTTTTAGAAGCAAGAGTGGAACCTGGTTCTCCTTTAGTTGGCCGCAGCGTTAGCGAGAATAACCTCAGAGCATTGAGAAAACTGTTCTTGGCGGAAGTGATTCGAGACGGTAAAACAACCGCGTCTATTGACCCTGATTTTATTCTTCAAGCTCGTGATCGACTACTGTTTTGTGGTGATGTCGAGAGTGTTGCGACACTGCAAGAGATCCAAGGGCTAACTCTGTTTGGTCAGCACCACCTGAACGGCCAGAGCTTTGTTGAGGTCGTAGTCAGTTCGTCTGCAAGTTTCTGTAATAAAACCCTCAAAACCAGCCAGTTCAGAGATCGCTTCGATGCGGTTGTGGTTGCCATTCGTCGTGGTCATGAACGCCTTGAAGGTGGCCTTGGAAACATCACGTTAACCGCTGGCGATACCTTGATTTTGGTTCCAGGAAAACGTTTTGAAGAACAGCGTCAACAACACAATAAAGAGTTTGTGTTGATGAACGACCTAGACTCAAGCGCTAAGCTTGATGCCGATAAATCGACGTTTGTGTTGCTCGGTTTTGCCAGTGTGATTGGGTTATCGCTCGCTGATGTAGTCCCGATTATTAAAGGGCTGGCGGGATTTTTATTATTGCTGGTGGCATTTGGTGTAGTACAACTTGGTGAGCTTCGCCGCCGCTTCCCCGTCGATATTGTCGTGATCGTTGGTTCGGCACTCTCTATTGCTCAACTGATGATTTCATCTGGGTTGTCTGAGCGAATGGGGCTGATGTTTATGGAGGCCTTTAATGGCTGGGGCGTGTTTGGAGCGCTAGTCGCGACCTATTTCATGACGCTGGTCCTGACTGAGTTGGTGACCAATAATGCGGCAGCGGCACTCTCATTTCCCATTGGCTACAGCATGGCCGTCGGCTATGGCGTCGATCCAATGCCGTTTATTATGGCGGTTCTGTTTGGTGCCAGTGCCAGTTTTATTTCGCCATACGGCTACCAAACCAACTTACTTGTTTATAGCGTAGGTAATTACCACCTTACGGATTATCTGCGCATCGGCATCCCAATCTCGATTGTTTATTCGGGTTTGGTGCTGACCCTAATTCCTTATTTTTTCCCATTTTAATGCTGTTTATTTAAAGGACTAATTATGACCGCAGTACTCAAACCAAAAGATGAGAATGTTGTGTGGCATCAACACTCGATTGATAAAACATTCCGCTCTGATCTGAAATCACAAAAGCCAGCCGTGCTCTGGTTCACGGGATTATCTGGTTCTGGGAAGTCGACAGTCGCTGGAGCATTAGAAAGTCGCTTGGCACAGCTTGGTTACCATACTTACCTATTGGATGGCGATAATGTGCGTCATGGGTTATGTAGCGACCTTGGCTTCTCTGAGCAGGATCGCCGAGAGAATATCCGTCGTATTGGTGAACTCGCTAAGCTGATGGCAGATGCGGGCTTAATTGTGTTGTCTGCTTTTATTTCCCCACATCAAGCTGAAAGACAGTTAGTGCGAGACTTGCTACCTGAAGGCGAGTTTTTAGAGGTGTTTGTGAACACGCCACTTGAGGTTTGTGAGCAGCGTGATCCTAAAGGCCTGTATAAGAAAGCACGTGCTGGAGAGATCCCGAACTTCACTGGTATTAGTTCAGCTTACGAAGCGCCTCAGAACCCTGAGATTAATTTACCCGCAGGTGAGAAGACACTCGATGAATTGGTCGAGCTGTGTATTGATGCGTTAGAGAAGCGTAATATTTTAGCCAATTGAGATCGTTGGTATGATTAAGGCTGAGCACTTACTTATCTATTGATTTATGACTGATAAGTCGTGCAGCCTTGGTTTACCGAGACAAGAAACCTATCCTCTAGATTCTCTTTATTCCTTTCAATACACTCCACTTTTACACCGTCTATTTTTTGCACCGTCGAGTGTCTAGACGGTGTAATTTACGCTGCTTTTAACTTCTGTCTGAACCGTGAATTTCTGGCTCAATAGCGCAATCAGTTGGTCGTAATATTGCGTGTTTGGCTTGTTGCCAAGCAAGGTACAAAGCTCATTGCCTGTTGGGCTGAATCGATAGTAAACCAGCTTCACGCCTTTTGATAACGGTGCCAGTGACATGCCCTTACCTTGATAAGTTAGGTGTAGAGCTGGGTCGAAATCAATCTCTCCAGATTCTAATTCTGTTCCTAGAATAATCCCGAGTTCAATCAAGTGGAGCAAACTAGAGTAGGGCAGGTTGTGTCCACCAAGGTTGATGGTGTTGGTGGTGTCCCTTTTGCCAAAGCTGAAGATTCCAGCATGGGATTTAAAGCCGAGTAATAGTTTCCTGCTGTTATCACTACCAAAGCTACAACCCAGTGACGCGGCTCTTTGCAGGGTGAGCGCTTCTTTTGGTGTCATGTCTTTTAAGATCTGAAGCGCCTTCATTGACGTCGAGCCTGGGTTGGTGACTTCTCGTTTCAGTACTTGAGCCCATAGCCTCTGCATCGATGTATTGTGGATCTCTTGTGCCATATCGAAGAAGCGGTATAGCCAGTCCTGATCAGGGTCTCCAGCCGCTTCATCCTTACATGAAGAGTGTGCCAACTTTAGAATTTGTTCTAGGTTCTTTTGGCGAAGCTCTCTACGTTTTTTCTCTCGTAATAGTGCCCGTTCGATAAGCGTACTCTCAGCTTTATCGTTTGGCGTTGTACTATGACTAATTAAGGAATCGAGGCCGAAGCTTTGTGCGATGTGCAGCACTCTGCTTGCACTGTCGGCAATATGAGGCTTTTTCTCATGCTTTTGCTGTGTATCGCTAGCATGCTCAATGATCACTGGCTGTTTAGTTTCTGACATAAGAGTACCGTTAGGAGACGACTTAACTGTCTAAAATGTAACTCTTTATCTTATTGGTGGCTAGATTTTGCGTGCAGAGTTGAAGGTTTCAACAAAATTTTACTTTTGCTAATGATAATAAAATGTTAAATTTGTTGTAATTCTCAAGGAGGAGTTATGAATCAAGTCAATGATAACAAGCTGAAGAAACAGCTTAGTATAGGGTTATTACTCGCCACTTATGTCGCTGTTCTAGCGTACTTATCTAATTACATCGCGTAATTTAGAATAAAACAATCGTTATTAAACTGTTATTGAATGATTTCGCTCGTTCAGTGACGGCAGCTCATCCTTGAGCCACCCTTCTAATGACTACATGTCGTCATATTCTTCAATCGCAGTACCTTCAATAAGATAACCAGTTTGCGCCAAGTCATGGCTTATTGACTCGGTTTTCAGCGTACCCACTAAATAGATCACATCCCATAACTGTTGTATTGGTGCACCTTTAGGGAACTTCACGTAGATGATTTGGTTTGGTGGTGGCGGTGGCACGTGAATACATGCGCCAAAGTACGGTACCAGCAGAAACTCAGTGATCATGTTCTCATCGCCTTCTAATGGAATCACAAAGCCAGGAATCTTGACTGTGCTGCCATTCAGCTCTGGGCGAACAGCGCCAAGTGTCGATTGTTGAGGTTTGTCCATACTGTCGTGGTTAACCATCGGCATGCCAAATGAGTCGAGTTGTGCTCGCTCTGACTCTGGAATCAAGTCAATCCAATCGAGTGTTAATACCGATTCGTCAGTCTGAGTGGTTTCAGCGTGAGCTGTGCTGACAAATGGGAACATAAGTAACCCAAGTATCAGTAGGAATTTGCGTTGCATCGTAGGTTCCTATTTTAGATTCGAATAGTCATGCCATCAGACAATGACTGACGGTAAGCCCTGAAAGCGGGAATAAAGCCGATAATGATTCCGGCAACTTGCACCAAAATAAGCAGTTTCCACTCATGAGGTGTGATTGCGGATATCGATATGTTGATACCATAACTTTGTTGCACAATAGGAGCAACTACTGCGATCAGGGCAAACAACACGGCAACACCCAATGTGATACCGAGGAAGGTTAGGGCACTTGCTTCACTGATCAGTAAACCAAACACATGACGAGGCCTTGCTCCCATCGCGCGCAGAATAGCCATCTCTCGACGTCTTTCTTGCAAGCTAGTGAGTAGACTACTCAGCATCCCTAACAGTCCCGCGATTACAACAAACCCTGAAACAATCAGTAGTGCTTGTTCTGCTACTGCCATCATTCCCCATAATTCGTGAAGCGCAATGCCTGGCATAATGGCGCTCAAAGGTTCTTGGCGGTAGTTATTGATCTCTCGTTGCAGTGCAAAGGTTTGGATCTTCGACTTAAGGCCAACCATCATCGCGGTAATCTGCTTCGGTTGGAAGTCACGTTGCTTTAGCGCTTCAGCATTCGGTGTGTGCCCGAGGTTAGCCCCCGATTCCCAACCAACGTGAATCGCTTCAATGGCCTCTAACGAAACATGCACCGTTTTATCTACTGGTGTGCCGGTTGGCGCGAGTATTCCGACAATGGTGAAGGGCAGGTTGTCGTGGCGACTGAAGGCGACATCACTGATACCGTGCGCCAGAATGATGTGATCACCAATCTTGTAATCTAACTTCTTCGCGACATCGGCACCAATCACGACATCAAATAGCTGATTGAACTCTTTGCCTTGCTGAAAAGTAAGTGGTTGCTTACTTCCATAGCGATAATTCTCGAAGTAGCTATGGTTCGTGCCCATTACGCGGAAGCCTTTATGTGAGTCACCCAATGAGATTGGGATCGCCCACTTTACAGCGTTGTGCTGGCTAAATTCTTCATAGCTTTTCCAGTCGATGTTGTTGGTCGCATTACCGATTCTAAATACGGAATAAAGCAGCAGGTTTACCTGACCAGAGCGGCCACCGACGATAAGGTCAGTACCTGAAATCGTATTCGCAAAGCTGCTCTTAGCTTCGGTTCTTACACGTTCCACACCGAGTAATAGAATGACTGACACCGCCACAGTGAGAATAGTTAGAATGGCTGTGGCTTTACGGTTGAGTACGCTTTTTAAGGCTAAGTGAGTAATTACTTTCATACGACAACCTTAGCTTGGTTAACGGTTTTTAAATCTATGGTTCGAGTGAACAGTTTTTCTAATGTTGGATCGTGACTAACAAAGATCAGGGTAGAACCCGCCTGATTCGCTTGTTCTAGCAACAGTTCGATAAAGGCTTCTCGGTTGTCATGATCCAGAGCCGATGTCGGTTCGTCGGCAATAATGATTTTGGGTTGGCCGATCAAAGCACGAGCGGCAGCAACACGTTGTTGTTGACCAATACTCAACTCGGTAACGGGCTTGTCCATTAGAGCTTGAGGTAGCTTTAATCTGAGCAACAACTCTTGAGCGGTTGCTTGCAGGCTGTTCTGACTTTCAGTGACTTGCTGCTTACGAATCTTAGAAAACTGACAAGGAAGCGTCACGTTGTCGATGACTGACAAGTAAGGAAGCAGGTTAAATTGTTGGAATATATAACCAATATGATCGGCTCTGAATTTGTCTCTCTGGCGAGGTGTTAGCTGTGTGAGATCTTGGCCAAGGATAGATACTTCGCCTTGTTCAGCTTGGTTGATTCCGGTCAGTAACCCTAACAATGTTGATTTCCCGCAACCACTAGGCCCTTTGATGAAAAGGTGCTCTTGGGCTTGGATATGCAGTGAGGGGATCTCTAGCGTTGGGGGCAACTCAGGCTTCCAACGAAAGCTGATATTTTCGAGTTTGACGACAAGTGATGAACTGTCAGAAGACATATTAGCTCCAATAATTAAAGCGGTGTATCTACTGGACAGTTATTCGAATAATAAATTCCCAGAGCACACCGATTTGTACAGCCAAGTAAGTGAATACTTACTTGGCTGCTTATCTACGTTTAATTCAATCTAATACTGATTAGAATCGAAAACTAATACGATCTGCGTTAAGCACTTCTTGAATTTGAGCGCTGTCAGTTAGCAGGTTTACCGTCATTGATTTTGTGTTGCTGAACTTAGAGAACCATTGAGTGCTCACCGTATCTAGCTTCGCAATGTCTGAACATTGGTAGTGATACTCAACCGTGAATTCACCGTGGCCACCTTCTGAATGGTCATGGCCTTCGTGGTCATCATGACCGTGTTCTGCATGGTCATGGCCTTCGTGGTCGTCATGATCGTGTTCCGCGTGGTCATGGTCTTTGTGGTCGTCATGATCGTGCTCAGCGTGGTCATGGCCTTCGTGGTCGTCATGTTCGCCTTCCGCGTGGTCATGGCCTTCGTGGTCGTCATGTTCGCCTTCAGCGTGGTCATGGCCTTCACGGTCATCATGATCGTCTTCTAGGGTGTTCGTCACTGACTTGAACTTCAAAGTACAGCTTGCATTGTTGAAACCAAATAGTTCTTCTGGCTTGTTCAGTTGCGCGATAGCTTGTTCAAACACTTTCTTTTGCTCGGCAGTTTCTGGAGCATGTTCAAAGCCAACCACATCAGCGCCGGGAGCTGTTACTTCAACAAGCAGCTCTTGCCCATCTTGAGCGATGTTCACTTCAACTTTACCGTGCACGTGTGCTTCGTGAGAGCGGAATTCTTCGTTAGCTAGAACATTCGTTGAGACAGTCATGCCGATAACAACGGCTAAAATAGTAGGTTTCATGTTTTTTTCCTGAATAAAGGTTAATTAAAAAGTAGTGGTAATTAAGCGATATTTACAGGAGGTGAACGTGCTAAATAAGCGAAATACAGGCGCTGTAACGAAATTACTGACTCTGTAATAGTGGCTGTAAATTCTGAATGGAACTCTGGAACTTGTGGCAGTGAGTGCGCAGTAATGAACTGATTTATCGAAAACAGCTCACAGTGATGCGAAGTGTGGTGATCGGGGTCAATATCCACCATATGTGTTGCCGCTAACACGCTTAACATGAGCATCAGCCCAAGCAAGAAGCCTGTTTTGCGTTTCACATTGTTAGGTGTGTTTTGCCACATGAGTATGATTAACCACAGAATTAAAAAAGGATACTGTTATAATATAACAATATCCTTTGGTCAGGTCTCGAAAAAGACGCGAATATCTTATTAAAGGCTCGCTTTAATCAACTCAATGACTTGAGTGACTTCTGATTCGTTTAATGCCCCTTCTTTAACAAACAAGATTTTACCTTGCTTGTCTTGAACGATAATCGCAGAGCTTTCTTCTTTTAAAGCCCATGATGACGCTACCGTGCCGTCTTCATCTAGCACCATAGAAGACCATGGAAATTCTTCTTTGCTACTTTCTGCTGACGATTTAACAAAAGACCCAGTACCCCAAATCGCATCATCTTGGTTGATGATGGTCGTGGTTTGGTAGCTGTCTTCTGAGAATTTAGATGCTGTAATGGCTGCCATCAGTGGTGCGTTGAGCTCTTTCGAGCTGCTACGGCCTGCAATAGCTTGAACGACGCGAACTTTACCTAGAAGATCATTGGTTGCCCAAGCTTGATATCCGGTATTTCCGTCGTTTAGTACGATTTCACCATAGTTGCTAACATCGACAGCAGGTAGAGTTGTACCTACAGATAGGTTGTGAGCATTGGCGAAGAGTGGAGAGGCTGCGGCTAAAAAAGCCAGTAGAGTTTTGTTTTTCATTATATTTTTGTTCCGCTTATTGGTTTGCTCTGGAAGTATAATATGAAATTTGAAAAATGCCTCTTTAACTTTTTTATCGTACGACGTAGAAATAAGTTGCAGGCTTGTTACCAAAAGGTATAATGCATCAATATCGAGATGAACAATAGATTATCTTGCTGTTTGCTAAAGGAATTAGCGATTGAATGTGCTTTGAATACGTTAGTGTTTAGGTACGTGACTGTAGTACTCAAATGGAATTGAGGTTGTATTATGTTAAGAAAATTTTCTACTTACCGTCCACATCAGGTGGCACGTTTCGTTAAAGTCCTATTCAAAGGCCAGTTTGCTATTGAGGGTATCGGAGAGTTTCGCTTCGACCAAGGCAAAGTGCTTCTTCCTGAAGTTTCAGACAAACAAAAGCTCACTATTTTTAAAGAAGTTAACGGCACGATTGCTGCGCTGCCGGTGTAACTGACTGTTATAGATTGGCATTGCGTAAAATAGATTCCCAATGAAAAAGGGCTTCCTAGCGGAGCCCTTTTTTAATGGATGTTGTTCTAGTTTGTATGCCTAACACACATTATTGCGGAGGGAAGCACACACCCGTACCACCCAACCCACAGTAACCGTTAGGATTTTTGGCTAGGTATTGTTGGTGGTAGGTTTCTGCGAAAAAATATTTTCCAGCAGGCAGAACTTCCGTCGTGATCTCGTTGCCTAATGATTCAGTCATTGCTCGTTGATATTCACGTTTAGAGTGCTCGGCGACGGCTTGTTGCTGTTCGCTGAATGTGTATATCGCGGAGCGGTACTGAGTCCCTAAGTCGTTGCCTTGGCGCATACCTTGGGTGGGGTTATGGCGCTCCCAAAAGGTCTCAAGTATTCGAGCTAAAGATGTTTGTTCGCTATCAAAAATGACACGAACGACTTCGGTATGACCGGTTTGTCCGCTGCATACCTGCTCATAAGTGGGATTGACTGTGTATCCACCAGCGTAGCCAACGGATGTGGAAATAACACCATCAAGTTGCCAAAACAAACGCTCAGCTCCCCAAAAGCATCCCATACCAAGTAGGACTTCTTGTTGGGAACCCATAGGAGCATCGAGCAAGTCAGTTTGATTGACAAAATGGCGCTCAGTGATTCGGATTGGGTCTGCATTTCCCGGTAATGCGGTTGCTGCGGAAACCAGTTGTTGTTTGTTTAGCATGTTATATTCCTTTTCGCATACGTTTACCGCTTAAGTTAACATTAGATCCAGGTTCATATTAACGGCTGGTTCATATTGATTAAGTCTTTAAATTAGACCGTGTTATTCCAAGATTTATTACAGACTCAATGTCTTTTTAGCGGTATTATTTCTTTTCATTTATTAACGTATTGATAACTTCTTCACCAATTAAGCATGATAAGAAAAACTTTACCAGTTCTGATTGGCACTCTATTGTCATCGACGCTCGCTTTCGCTGATGTTTCCCTTGAAATTAAAGGGCTTAATGGAGCGCTTGAGGATAATGTTGATGCTTATCTGAGTGCGATTCCTGAAGAAGAGTACTCGGTTTCATTAAGGTTCCAATCTCGCTTGGAGTCTATGATAAAAGAAGCCCTGAATGCGTTAGGTTACTACCACCCTAAGATCACATTTTCTCACTCCCAAGATGATACCGAAATGACCGTTACGGTTGAGCCGGGAGAGCCTGTTGTTATTTATACTTCAGATATTGTTCTGACTGGTGAAGCCAAAGATGATCCTGACTTTTTGGCTTTGATAGCTAGGAGTAAGCTGTCTAAAGGTTCGATTCTGAATCATGGCAATTATGATTCTTTGAAATCATCGATCCGCAACCTTGGATTAGCGAAAGGCTACTTCGATGGGGCGTATGATCTTAGCAAGCTAGAAGTCGCCCCCGAATTAAACCGTGCTTATGTCCGCCTTCATTATAACAGTGGCATCCGCTATCACTTTGGTACAACCACTGTGACGGGCAGTCAAATTGAAGATGACAAAGTGCAATCTCTCAAGCCGTTTGAAGATGGTGAACCTTACTCAATTACCAAAGTCGGCGAGTACAACCAAAACCTGTCCAATACGGATTGGTTCTCCTCGGTATTTGTTGAACCAGATTTAAGCCAGTTAGGCGAAGGCCGAGAAATCCCGATGAAGGTTAGCCTTGCTCCGCAAGCGCGTAACCAAATCGAAACAGGTATCGGTGTATCAACAGACTTGGGCGTGAAAGGCACTCTCAAATGGAAAAAACCTTGGGTTAACGAGAAAGGTCATAGCTTCAATAGTAGCTTGTCGATCTCCAAGCCCGAGCAGACGATTACCGCGGCTTATAAAATCCCATTGGATGACGTGCTTAATGACTACTATCAAATTAAGTACGGTATGAAGAACTTGGATAACCGAGATACCAAAAGTTTGGAGTCAAACCTCGCCTTAGAAAGGTACTGGCGCCTAGATAACGGCTGGCAACGCACGGTGTTCATTCGATACTTGGTCGAAAACTATGAACAAGGTTTACAAGATGACTTGGCACAGTTTGTTTTGCCGGGTTTCTCTTTCTCACGAACTCGAACGCGAGGTGGTTCGATGCCGATGTGGGGCGATAAACAAACCATTATGTTTGAAGCGGCCGATGATACCTTGTTATCCGAAACTAAGGTTGTTCGTTTTCAAGGCCAAACCGCTTGGATTCGAAGCATTGGCGATAACCACCGAGGCCTAACTCGGCTTCAATTTGGCGGTAACTTTGCCGACGAGTTTGAGAAGCTGTCTCCTTCCCTAAGATTCTTTGCCGGTGGTGATAACAGCATTCGTGGTTACGGTTATGAGTCGATCTCTCCTCGCGATAAAAGTGGTGCATTAACGGGTGCGAAATTCATCGCAACCAGCTCGTTTGAATACCAATACCGCTTGGTTGGAAACTGGTGGGGCGCAGCATTCTACGATATTGGTGATGCATTTAATGACAAACCAGAGTGGAAGCACGGCACCGGTGTTGGGGTGCGTTGGGCGTCCCCCGTTGGTCCAGTGAGTCTAGATTTTGCTTGGGGCCTAGATGCAGCAAAAGGTGATGAGTTCCAGTTACACTTTAGTTTAGGGCCAGAATTATGATCAAAGTGATGGGCAAATTCATCAAGTGGACGTCGATCTCATTGACGTCTATTTTGCTGTTGTTGATAGCCCTGCTCGGTTTTGTTTTGTTCACTAACCCGGGGTTGAACACTGTGCTGTGGGGCGCTGAAAAAGCATTGCCACAACTTAAAGTGGAAAGTACCAAAGGGGCACTTTTCCCAAGCTTTACGCTTAATAATGTTCAGTTTAAAGATGACAGCCTGCATATCGACACCAAGGTTCAAAAGCTGAACTTGGCGATTAATCCTCGTTGTTTGCTTGATCCTAAGCTGTGTGTCGATCGTTTAGCGATTCAAGGGTTGGACTTCGCATTTACTGAACTGCCTCCACCCTCTACAGAAGAAACAGAACCGACTCCGCCCGTAACATCGGTAAAAACACCGTTGCCAATTGTGATCAACCGTATCGCTTTGTCTGATATCAAGTTAAATATCTTGGGACATGAAATTGAATGGAGCCTGTTCTCTACGGCTTTGAGTATGCAAGGTGAAAAGCTGACGGTATCGCCAACCTTATTCAATGATCTGAAGGTTAAACTCGCGGAGTCGACAGAAGAACCGCAAGCAGAAACTGTCGAGCCAGAAACCGCCGCTAAAACAGCGATCGAGCTACCTGAAGTTTTAATTCCTTTGCAGGTTGTACTTGAGCGTTTTGACCTAAACCGTTTCACCTTAGAACAAGAAACGCCAATTATTGTCAACCACCTTGGCCTTGAAGCTAAGGCGGGTAAACACACGGTTGATGTTTCCACTCTCGAACTCGATATGCCACAAGTAAGCGCAAATCTAACGACGAAAGTTGAGCTCAAGGGCGACTATCCGCTAGAACTTTCTTTGGATGCGTTAGTGAAAGAAACCGACCTCGCTGGTCAGAAATTATCACTAAAAGCACAAGGAAGCGTAGCTAAGCTGCACTTAGATTCTGAGTTTTCTCAGCTGATTGAGGCAAAGCTGTCTGGGGATATTCAATCCTTAGAGCCAACTCTACCATTTGATCTTCTTTTAGAGGGCGGACAAGCGCAGTGGCCTCTTACCGGAAAAAGCGATTACCAAGCGACAATTGAGCAATTCAAAGCTAATGGCTCACTAGATGGTTTCAATGTTCTACTTAAAGGTGAGGCCGATGGTAAGGAAATCCCTGAGTTATCAATCGATCTACAGGGTAAAGGCACGACGGAACAGATTGAGCTCGAGCGTCTAAAGCTAAACACGCTAGGCGGTGAACTTAACGGTGTCGTTAAAGCGAATTGGAAGAGTCTCGTTAACTGGCAAGCTGACGTGACACTCAAAGACATTCAGCCGGGCCTGCAATGGCCAGAAGCCGAGGGTAACATTAGCGGAAGCATCGTCACCTCGGGTGAGTTGACGGAAGCGGGCGGCTGGGCGATTGAATTGCCTAAACTGGATATTGAAGGGATCTTGCGAGAGTACCCTCTGGATATCGAAGGTCAGTTGTCTGCGTCGGATCGCAACGCGAGCGGTGAACCAAAGCTGAAAACCAGCGGTTTAAGCTTGGCTCACGGTGTTAACTCGATTAAGGCTTTAGGTGAGCTTGATAAGAAATGGGACATGGGTATTGAGATCTACTTCCCTGAGCTTGTAAAAAGTGTCCCTGATTTGAAAGGTAAAGTGATTGGTAACATCCAGCTAAGTGGTCCAACGAAAGAGCCGGAAGTCGATCTCGCTCTAAATGTGGATAAGGTAGATTGGAATAACGGAGCAACACTAGAATCTTTGTCGCTTAATGGCTCTGTGGTTCCTCTTCCATTACCTGAAGCACAAGCTGATCTTGTACTCAAAGCTAAGAACTTAACCTATCAAGATCAAAGCGTGGAAAGCATTGATCTCACGGTCAGTGGTGGCGAGAAGAAACACACAGTGACACTTGATGTGATATCCGACATCGTGTCGACAAGTTTGGCCATCTCTGGTGAGTTGATTCAAAAGCCTTCTATTATTTGGGATGGGTCGTTAGACCGCGTCAAAATAACCACTCAGCAAGGCCCTTGGGTATTAGATCAACCTGTCGCGATAAAGGCGGATGTCGATAAACAGTTTGCCGATGTTCAAGCGCACTGTTGGAAACAATCTGGTTCGAGTGTGTGTTTGGATGAAGACGTTCGTGTCGGAAAATCGGGTGAGGCCAAGGTGGCCATCAATCAATTCGATTTCGAGCAGATTAAAGCCTTTGTGCCTAAAGAGACGCAATTACAGGGCTTAGTCAATGCAAATGCCCATGCTAAGTGGTCTGAACAAGGTGAACCTGAGGTTACGGTAAGCGTTGATATGCCTAAAGGTCAGGTTGTTCAACAAGTTGGTGAGCCAATCACACTGGGTTGGGAAAGCGTTGCATTGAATGCCCAGCTGAAAGACAACAAACTGGATGCCGATTTTAAGTTGGATGTTTCCGACAATGGCGACCTGTCTGGTAAGGTGTCGTTACCGGATATTCTTGCCGAAGACAAAATGGTCGATGCAGCAATTAAGCTGACCACGTTCCATCTCGATTTCTTACAACCAATCCTAGGTGAGTACAGTCTGTTGAAAGCTGACCTCGAGAGTGACCTTCAAGTTAAAGGCTCTTTGATGCACCCTCAAGTTTTTGGTCAGTTCTCGGTTGATGGTATTCAAGTCAAAGGTGACGTTACGCCTGTTGATGTGAAAGATGGCCGCATCGACCTCGATTTTGATGGTTATAGTGCAAAACTGGATGCGAATGTAGAAACACCTGACGGTCACCTTGATATTGAGGGAACCGGAGATTGGCAAGATCTTAAAGCATGGCACTCTAGCGTTAGAGTTTTTGCCGATGAGTTGATGGTTGATATCCCGCCGATGGTCAAGGTTAAGGTCGTACCTGATATGACTATTGACGTCACGCCCGAGCTGGCAAAAATTACGGGTGACATAGCACTACCATGGGGACGAATTGTGGTAGAAGACTTACCACCGTCAGCGGTTGGTGTGTCTTCCGATCAAGTGATATTGAATAAAAACCTTGAGCCTGAAAGTGAAGATACGATCCCATTCAATGTGATGACCAATATTAATATCTCCATTGGTGATGACTTTAAATTGTCTGCCTTCGGTCTTGAAGGCGACTTGGTTGGTAAGCTCAATGTAGCTCAAAAAGACCAAGGCCCATTCATCACTGGTGAAGTGAATATCGTCGATGGTACTTACCAATCATTCGGGCAAGACCTCTTGATCGAAGAGGGTAAAATTCTAATGAATGGTCCACCGGATCAGCCATATGTAGCCATCAATGCGATTCGTAACCCTGATAATACTCAGGATGATGTGACAGCAGGTATTCGAGTGACAGGCCCTGCGACAGAGCCGACCATCGAGATTTACTCTGATCCAGCGATGCCACAAGCGAACGCGCTGTCTTATATTCTGCGTGGCCAAGATATTGATGGCGAGTCGAGCGGTTCGATGACAACAACCTTGATCGGTTTGAGTTTGGCGAAGAGTGGTAAGGTTGTTGGCGAAATCGGTGAAGCCTTTGGTGTACAAGATTTACAACTGGATACAGCAGGCTCTGGGGATGACTCACAAGTAACGGTAAGTGGCTACATTCTGCCTGGTTTACAGGTGAAGTATGGTGTGGGTATCTTTAACTCGTTAGGCGAGTTTACCGTTCGTTATCGATTGATGCAGGATCTCTACGTTGAGGCTGTATCGGGTCTAGACAGTGCTGTGGATCTTCTCTATCAGTTTGAATTCGAGTAACACTTTAAGCGGTGATTGATTAGCGGATGACGAATGCTAGGGAGTGAGTATGCAGCACCTCGTTTTTGTTTATGGGACATTGAGAAAAGATCAATCGAACCACCACTATTTAAAACAGTGTGAGTGTTTAGGAAGGTTTGACACACCTGAGGAATACGCACTTTTTGATTTAGTTGCGTATCCGGCGATGATTTTCGGAAAGAAAAGTGTCGCTGGCGAGGTCTATATCATTAACGACGAAATTTTGGAGTCGCTCGATCGGCTAGAAGATGTTCCTGTTGAGTATCGTCGCGAGCAAATAGAGACTATATTTGGATTAGCATGGGTATATTTGTATCAGCTTGATCTAACAGCTAATAAAGAAATACTTTCGGGTGACTGGTGTAAGCGGGACATCTGTTAGCCGTTATGTCTCCTAGAGTTATCAAACAAAAAGCCAGCATATAAATGCTGGCTTTTTTAATGACGTTATTTTGAGAAATAAACGAGAAAATTAGTCTCGGTTAAGCTCAAGAAACTCTTCTACTTTGCGAACCATGTCTGTTGAGCCAACAAAGAAAGGTACACGTTGGTGTAACTCAGTTGGTTTGATGTCCATGATACGTTGAGCACCGTCTGAAGCGATACCACCCGCTTGTTCCATAAGGAAAGCAATTGGGTTGCACTCGTAAAGCAAACGCAGTTTACCTTGAGGGTGGCTTTGTGTGCTTGGGTATAAGTAGATGCCGCCTTTCAGCAGGTTACGGTGGAAATCTGATACTAGAGAACCGATGTAACGAGAGGTGTAAGGGCGGTTATCACTCGGCTCATCTTCTTGGCAGTACTTGATGTACTTTTTAACACCGGTAGGGAAGCGGAAGTAGTTACCTTCGTTGATCGAGTAGATCTTACCTTCATCAGGGATCATCATGTTTTCATGAGATAGACAGAAGGTACCCAGTGATGGGTCGTAGGTGAAACCATTTACGCCAGCACCTGTTGTGTAAACAAGCATGGTTGAAGAACCGTAAATTACGTAACCAGCTGCGACTTGTTTGTGTCCAGGCTGTAGGAAATCTTCTTGTGTTGGTGGGGTACCAATCGGTGACACTCGGCGGTAGATAGAGAAGATCGTACCAACCGATACATTCACATCGATGTTTGAAGAACCATCAAGTGGATCCATCAGAACAACGTATTTTGCGTTTTTGTTGAGCTCTTTATTGAAGGCAACAGCTTCGTCTTCTTCTTCACTTGCAACACCACAAACTTGGTCACGAGCTTCTAGAGCCGCTTTAAATTTGTCGTTCGCGTAAAGGTCTAGCTTTTGTTGCTCTTCACCTTGAACGTTGTCTGTACCAACAGCGCCAGTAATGTCGACAAGACCTGCTTTGTTGATTTCACGGTTAACAATTTTCGCAGCAAGACGAATTGATGACAAAAGGGATGATAGATCACCACTTGCATGGGGAAAGTCACTTTGTTTTGCAACAATGAACTCACCAAGGGTGCGCATCTCAGACATGTTATTTCCTTAAACTTCTCTCAATATTAGGGGGGATTTGAGCACTGTAGATTAGGCCTCTTGAGTGGGCTTTATTCATCTAGACGCTTACCTAAATTCTAAAGGTTAGATCTTTTTAATGGTAATGAACTAAGCGACACAGATCTCACTTACTATGTCGACTAAATTTGTTTTGCATTGCTGCTCGCTTTTAATCGCCATTTAATGATAATGAGTGCAAGTAGTTTGATTTAGACATGGCTCATTTAGCCAAGCGTTTGGAAGCAATATATGCATATTCACATCTTAGGAATTTGTGGCACCTTCATGGGTGGTGCCGCGGTATTGGCTCGTCAATTAGGTCACAAGGTTACGGGTAGTGACGCGAATGTTTATCCTCCAATGAGCACCTTGTTGGAGTCTCAGGGGATTGAGATTATTGAAGGGTTCGACCCTAGTCAATTAGAGCCAAGGCCTGATCTCGTGGTTATCGGTAATGCCATGAGTCGTGGTAACCCGTGTGTTGAGTATGTATTGGATAATAACCTTAGATACACATCTGGCCCGCAATGGTTGCAAGAATTTCTACTGCATGACCGTTGGGTTCTTGCGGTCTCGGGAACGCATGGCAAGACTACTACATCAAGCATGTTGGCTTGGATCTTGGAAGATTGTGGCTATGCACCGGGCTTCTTAGTTGGCGGTGTGTTGGGTAACTTTGGTATATCTGCTCGCCTTGGTGAAAGCATGTTCTTCGTGGTTGAAGCCGACGAATACGACAGTGCTTTTTTCGATAAACGATCTAAGTTCGTTCATTACCACCCAAGAACCTTGGTCATGAATAATCTTGAGTTCGATCATGCGGATATCTTTGATGATCTTGAAGCGATCAAGCGACAGTTTCATCATTTGGTTCGCACTGTGCCAAGTAATGGTCGTATTTTCTCACCGAAGCAAGATACGGCTATTGAAGATGTTCTATCTCGTGGGTGTTGGAGTGAGACTGAATCGAGCGGCGAACTTGGTGATTGGGATGCCAAGAAACTGGTTAAAGATGGCTCCAAATTTGAGGTCTATTTCCAAGACGAATGTGTTGGAACCGTAGACTGGGATTTGGTTGGTGATCATAACGTAAGTAATGCCTTGATGGCGATTGCGGCGGCAAGACATGTTGGTGTGACACCCGACTTAGGATGTGAATCACTGGCAACTTTTATTAATACCAAGCGTCGCTTAGAGTTTAAAGGCGAAGTGGCAGGTGTTTCCGTCTATGACGATTTTGCTCATCATCCTACAGCGATTGAACTTACTCTGGGTGGCTTACGTAATAAGGTCGATACGAAAAAAATCATTGCCGTTTTAGAGCCTCGTTCTGCCACCATGAAGCGTGGTGTGCATAAAGAAACCTTGGCTGATTCGCTCAAACAGGCGGATTCTACCTACTTATTCCAACCAGATAACATTGATTGGTCTGTACAAGATGTTGCCGACGCGTGCCATCAACCCGCGCACGTAAGTGATGACATGGATGCATTCGTTGCTAGAATTGTCTCAGAAGCACGAGCGGGCGACCAAATCTTAGTAATGAGTAACGGTGGCTTTGGTGGTATTCACCAGAAATTGTTGGATGCGTTGGCACTCAAAGGCTAACGGCATCCACGACCTTATATTTTGAAGTAATTGAGAACATGACAAAACACGATAAAGCTATAACCCTCGCTTTCACTGGTGCATCAGGTGCGCCTTATGGCTTGCGTTTACTTGAATGCCTTTTGGCGGCGGATTATCAGGTCTATTTACTGATATCGTCGGCAGCGAGAGTGGTGTTGGCAACCGAGCATGAACTTAAGTTACCTGCAGGGCCCGATGCAGCGAAACAAGCTTTGGTTAAGCATTTAGGTTGCGACCCAGAAAAGCTGGTGGTGTGTGGCAAAGATGATTGGTTCTCACCGGTTGCCTCTGGTTCTGCAGCGCCGAAGCAGATGGTCGTTTGTCCATGTTCAGCGGGAAGCTTGGCTTCAATTGCTCATGGCTTATCGGATAATCTGATTGAGCGTGCTGCAGATGTGGTCATGAAAGAACGAGGCCAACTGTTGTTGGTGGTTCGTGAGACGCCATTCTCGACGCTGCACTTAGAGAACATGCATAAGCTATCGACTATGGGCGTGACGATTATGCCTGCCGCTCCGGGTTTTTATCATCAACCTAAGTCGATTGAAGATCTGGTCGATTTTATGGTGGCGCGCATTTTGGATCATCTTGGCATCGAGCAAGGTTTAGTGCCACGTTGGGGTTACGATCAACGTAATTGATCCAAACTTGATAGCTTATTGTTAAAATTCTAATTACAATTCTGAACACTCATCGGGGAGCGAACCATTCAAATAATGAATGCGAGCTGAGATCAAGCAAGTGCTTGGGACCCGTAAACCTGAACCAGATAATGCTGGCGTAGGAATTGAGTTAGGAACAACTTCTACCGTTCTCCTCCCTCAAACCTGTGCCGCTCAGACCATGGAGAGCGTCCAGTGAAATTTACATTAACAACTCTTGCTGTTACTACAGCCATCTCTTTTTCTGCCTTTGCTGCAGACAATACCCTAACGGTTTATACCTATGACTCTTTTGCTGCGGATTGGGGCCCTCGTCCTGCCGTTGAAAAAGCATTTGAAGAAAAGTGTGGCTGCGATGTGAACTTTGTCGCGCTAGAAGATGGCGTATCGATTCTGAACCGCTTGCGTCTTGAAGGTGGTAACAGCAAAGCTGATATCGTGTTAGGCCTAGATAACAATCTGATGGCTGAAGCGAAAGCGACGGGCTTATTGGCTGAGCACAATGTTGATACGTCTTCAGTGACACTTCCTAACGGCTGGGACGACAGCACCTTTGTTCCTTATGATTTTGGTTACTTTGCGTTTATCTATAACAAAGAGAAACTAGCAAACCCACCTAAGAGCTTGAAAGAACTGGTTGAGCAGCGTGACGACCTTAAGGTTATCTACCAAGACCCACGTACATCAACGCCGGGTCAAGGCATGATGCTATGGATGAAGTCGGTATACGGTGATGAAGCGACGGCAGCTTGGAAGAAACTTGCTCAGAAAACGGTTACGGTTACTAAAGGTTGGTCTGAAGCTTACTCTATGTTCTTAAATGGGGAGTCGGACTTAGTCTTGTCTTACACAACATCTCCTGCTTACCACATCATTGCAGAAAGTGATTCTAAGTATGCAGCTGCAAGCTTTGAAGAAGGTCATTACACTCAAGTGGAAGTGGCAGCGAAAGTTAAAGGCAGCAAAAATGAAAAACTGGCCGATGAGTTTATGGCGTTTATTTTAAGTGATGAATTCCAATCGGCGATGCCAACGGGCAACTGGATGTACCCAGTGACGGATATCGAGCTACCAAAAGGGTTCGAGCAGTTAACAGTACCGCAGAAAGCTCTGAGTTTTACGCCTGAAGAAATCGCTGCTAAGCGTAAGCCATGGATTCGTGAATGGCAGAGTGCACTTACTTTTTAAAGGATTAGCCTTCTAGCTTAACTTTCTAAAGATGAGTTTCCTAAAGCTCAGCTTTCTAACTTTCTGTATTTAAAGGTTCGTTCGATATTAACTGAGTGAACCACTTACGGTAAAAAATCAATTTATGATAAAGAAAACACCTAAGGTCGGGATCTGGGTTGCGATACTCATTACCGCCTTTGTGGTTTCAGCAGTTGGGGCATTGCTTAGCAATGCCCCTTCTCTTGATATCAGCCAAGTATGGTCCGATCCTTACTATTGGCACGTAACGAAATTCAGTTTTTATCAAGCGACACTCTCAACTGTGCTGAGTGTTGGCTTTGCTATACCTATTGCTCATGCTTTGTGTCGCAGGCAATTTTTTGGGCGAGCTCTGTTGTTAAGGCTGTTCGCATCGACCTTGGTTCTGCCTGTGTTAGTCGGTGTGTTTGGTTTGCTTGCTATTTATGGCAACAGTGGTTGGTTAGCTAAATTTCTGGCGAACTTCGATATTGAATTACCATTCTCCATCTATGGATTGAATGGCATTTTACTCGCACATGTCTTCTTTAATCTGCCCTATGCCAGTCGTTTACTTTTACAAGCTTTGGATACCGTGCCTGCCGAGCAACATAAGCTGTGTGCTCATTTGGGTATGAGTCATTGGAATAAATTTAAATGGGTCGAATGGCCGCGATTGAGACAGCAACTGCCTCATGTGTGTGGCCTAGTCTTCATGCTGTGCTTCACCAGCTTTGCTACCGTGATGGCGCTAGGTGGAGGTCCTAAATCGACCACTATCGAGTTGGCAATCTATCAAGCGATTAAGTTCGATTTTGACCTACAGGCTGGTGCGTTACTCGCGATATGGCAAATGCTGCTGTGTGGTGTATTAGCGGTGAGTATTCAGCGCTTGTCTAAGCCTATCTCCGTGACAGCCAGTCAGCTGTCGGAAGAGAAATATTTGGTTAAGGACAGCTGGTGGTCAAAAGCTTGGGATAGCTTTTGGATCATAGTAGTCTCAATGCTGGTATTGCCGCCATTAGCCATGGTTATCGTCAGTGGTATTAACTCACAAGCACTGATTGTGCTCAGCAGCGAACCGTTTTGGGCTGCGTTAATGACCTCAGTTAAAGTTGCGTCCTTAGCAAGTGTTATTGCTGTCGGTATTGGTATTGCGATACTGCTGACCAGTCGTGCATGGCGTTTGCAGAATAAGAACTTTAGAGCCGATAAAATCGAGCTGATTGGTACCATTATCTTAGTGACACCAGGGTTAGTGATCAGTACGGGACTCTTCTTATTACTGCGTTCATTTACCGATGTATTTAGCTTAGCTTTCTTTATTGTGATTGCCGTGAATAGCTTAATGGCACTGCCTTATGTGATTAAAACCTTAGCCCAACCTATGTTGCATTTATCTCAACAGTATCAATACGTGTGTGCAAGCTTGGGAATGACAGGTTTCACACGTTTTAGACTGGTGGAGTGGCGCGCACTACGTAAACCAATGGCGCAAGCCTTCTCTATTAGCTTTATGCTGGCGATGGGGGACTTGAGTGCCATTGCCTTGTTTGGTAGCCAAGATTTTAGAACGCTGCCTTTGTATCTATTCCAATTGTTAGGCAGCTATCAAATGGAAGCTGCGGCGGTGGTTTCTGTGAGTTTACTGCTGCTGAGTGTGGGCAGTTTTAGCTTAATAGAATTTTTATTTACTCGAAGTTCAAAGCCCAATGCTAAAGAGTTAAGGAACCGATGATGTTAGTGATGAAAGAGGTGGACTACCACTATCACCGAGAGTTGTTTCGCTTTGATTTCCAAGCTGAGCAGGGCGACATTGTCGCGTTGATGGGGCCGAGTGGCGCTGGTAAATCAACGTTGTTGGCGCTAGTCGCGGGATTCATAGAGCCTACATCGGGTGAGATATCAGTGGCAGGACAATCGCTTATTGGTAAAGAGGCACATCAACGCCCATTGGCTATGCTGTTCCAAGAACACAATCTTTTTGCCCATCTCACCGTACGTGAAAATATTGGTTTAGGGCTGCATCCAGGATTAAAGCTTACAGCAACCCAAAAGCTCAAAGTTGAGCAAGCAGCCGCACAAGTAGGTGTTGCAGAGTATTTAGATAGATTGCCTGAGCATTTATCGGGTGGCCAGCGCCAGCGTGTCGCGTTAGCCCGCTGTTTTGTTCAGCCTCATGATATCTGGTTGCTTGATGAACCTTTCTCTGCGCTTGATCCTTTGCTGCGCGAGGAGATGCTTAGCTTAGTGAAGCGATTAGCGGCAGAACGAAATATTACGGTATTGATGGTGACGCATCATTTAGGTGATGCACGCAGTATCGCGAATAAGTTTATTTTTGTGGCGCTAGGTAAGGTGTTGGTTGAAGACTCGATAGAGGTACTGACCGCTACTCATCCACAGCAAGAATTAAGCTCGTTTGTTAAAGCGGGTGAGTGACGACTGAGTATTGGTCTTGATGGCTTTTGATATTGAGTAAGTCGAAAACAAAAAGACCTAGCATGTGCTAGGTCTTTTATTATCTTTCTGAGTAAAGGGAGACGAAGATTAGTCGCCTTGCTTTAGCTCTTTTAAGATTTGGAAGATCTCGCGAGAAGACTTCGCTGGTTTGTTCGCTGATTTCTCTTTGTTAGCTTGGCGAGCTAGCTGACGAAGACGTTGACGGTCTGCTTCAGGGTACATTTCCATAACGTCAGAAATGGCAGCATCGCCTTCTGCAACAACGCGGTCACGCAGTTGTTCTAGTTTGTGTAGTTCAACTGTTGCTTGAGAGTGTTTGTTGCGAATTTTATCTAAAGCCGCTTGAATTGGCTCTGGATCTACATTGCGCATTACTTTACCAATGTATTGAAGCTGACGGCGCTTTGCTTCATTTTTAAAGCGTTGTGCATCTTTAATCGCTTGTGCCAGGTCTTCAGACAAAGGGAACTTATCAAGAATAGAAGGCTTAAGTTCAACAAGCTCTTCTCCCAGCTTTTGCAGGGCATCCATGTCCGTTTTCATTTCTGTCTTACTTACCCAGATGATTTCTTCTTCTGGTTCCCATGGGGCTTTTTGGTTTTTGCGAGCCATCTTTTCTGCCTATGTCACTATCTCAAACGAATATATTGCCTATTTTAGCAAGAATCTTGGGGAGAAAGCGAAATTCTTGTTATCCTACGTAATATTGACCTAAAAAATTAGAATAGATATGGATGTAAAACAGCAAGTCGCCCAGCAAAGAGTTGAGCTAGAAGCCGCAGTAGCTAAAGCGTTGGATATGGCATCAGTGAGTGCAGACGCAGCTGAGGTCGCTATTACTAAGTCAACGGGTTTAAGTGTTTCAACACGTATGTGTGAAGTGGAAAACGTTGAATTTAATAGTGATGGTGCTCTAGGTATTACTGTTTACCGCGGCCAGAAAAAAGGCAGCGCATCTACATCTGATCTGAGTGAAAAGGCAATTGCTCAAACAGTCGCGGCTGCGCTTGATATCGCTCAGTACACTTCTGAAGACCCATTTGCAGGTCCTGCAGCAAAAGAATACATGGTAAAAGAAATTCCAGATTTGGATCTTTTCCACCCTGATGAACCAAACCCCGACTATGCCGCTGAGATTGCGATTGCTGCTGAGAAGCAAGCGCTAGCTTATAGCGACAAGATCAAACAAAGTGATGGTGCAAGCTACGACAGTCACTATGGTGTTAAGGTTTATGGTAACAGCCATGGCTTACTAGCAAGCTACGCCTCAAGCCGCCATAGCACGAGCTGCTGTGTGATTGGACAAGGCGCTAATGGTGAAATGGAACGTGACTACAGCTATACCGTTGCACGTCATCGTGATGAGCTATGGGCGCCTGAGCGTGTTGGTCAAGAAGCGGCAGAAAAAACCATCAGCCGTTTGGATGCTAAAAAGCTACCAACAGGCCAATATCCAATTATGTTCGCGAACGATGTCGCTACAGGTCTAATTGGCCACCTTGTGATGGCAATTAGCGGTGGTAATCTTTACCGTAAGTCTTCGTTCTTACTGGACCATCTAGGTCAGAAAATCTTGCCAGATTGGTTCAATATCTCTGAGCGTCCACATATCTTACGTGGTTTGGCTTCAAGCCCATTCGATAGCGAAGGTGTGTTCACTCAAGATCGTGAAATCATCACCGACGGTGTGTTAGCAACTTACCTGCTAACGAGCTACGCCGCACGTAAAATGGATATGACGCCAACAGGTCATGCGGGTGGTATTCATAACTGGTTCGTTAAATCGACCGGTCAAAACTTTGAGCAGATGCTAAAAGAGTTAGGCACAGGCTTTCTTGTGACTGAAGTGATGGGTCAAGGCGTTAATACCGTGACAGGTGATTATTCTCGTGGTGCTGCAGGTTTCTGGGTTGAGAACGGAGAGATCCAATACCCAGTATCGGAAGTGACGATCGCGGGCAATCTAAAAGATATGTTCACTCAGATTGTAGCGGTAGGTAACGACGTTGAAACTCGTTCACAAATTCAAACCGGTTCTATCTTGCTTGAATCGATGAAAGTCGCGGGTGAGTAATTTGCTTAATTTGCTTTAGTTTAAACCTGAAGCTCAAACCTGAAGCGTAAATCTGACCTATTAAAAAGGGAGCCTCTGGCTCCCTTTTTGTATTTAGCATCCCGTCTTAGAATCGGCTATCTGTTTATTCACACGAGATAAGTATGAGTTAGATAAGCATGAGTTAGATAAGAATGGTGGCTAGGCCTAAGAATACCGATAGGCCAATCACATCGGTTACTGTGGTCAGAGCCATACCGCCTGCAAGGGCAGGGTCGATATTCATCTTCTTCAGCATCACAGGAATGGTTACACCGGCGATACCCGCGACAATCAAGTTTGTCATCATCGCTGCTGAGATGATGCCTCCCAAGATCCAATTGCCTTTCCAAGCAACCACTATGCCGCCAATGATAACGGCCCATAGAATGCCGTTAAGGAAGCCGATAGAGGCTTCTTTGAGTAGCAGTTCGCGTTTGTTACTGTCACCAATGTGACCAAGCGCTAAACCACGAATCACTAGAGCGACGGTTTGGTTACCTGCAACCCCACCCATGGACGGTACGATAGTCATCAAAACAGCAATCGCGGCCATCTCATTCAGTGTGGCCTCAAACATATTCGACACAGACGCTGCCGCGAGTGCTGCCAAAACGTTTGCGCCTAGCCATACACTACGACGACGAGCGGATTTTACGACCGGTGCGAAGGTATCTTCGTCATCGTCCATACCCGCCATACTCATCATTGAGTGCTCGGCATCTTCACGGATAACATCAACCACGTCATCGATAGTGATACGACCTACAAGATGTTGATTTACATCGACAACAGGAGCTGACACCCAGTTACGACGTTCGAACAGGCTGGCGATATCAGAGGCACTGGTTTCAACGGCGATCGCTTCGTCGGCATCTTCCATCACTTCTGAAACAGACACATCAGGCTGGGTTGTAATCAGTGTGCTGAGCGATAGGTTACCAATGAGGCGTTCGTCGTCATCGATAACATATAATGCATCGGTAGCGTCAGGTAATTCACCACGCATACGTAAATAACGCAGTACGACCTCAACATCGACATCACCGCGGATCGTGATTACGTCGGTGTTCATTAACGCACCCGCTGAATCTTCAGGGTACGAAAGGGCAGTTTCTACTAATGCACGATCGACAGAGTCCATTTGGGAAAGGACTTCTCGAGAAACATCGTCCGGCAGGCTTCGAAGTACGTACGCGACGTCATCGGTTTCCATACCCTCGGTCGCTTCTGCCAAAGTTTCTGGTGCCATTTTTGACACAAGAGCATCTTTGACATCTTCGTTTAGCTCATCAAGAATTTCACCGTAGTCTTCTGGATCGGTGAGTTGCCAGAGTACGTCACGACTTTTGCGAGGGGAGGCTTCTAAAAGGTGTGCAATATCCTCAGGTTCCATATCCTGAAGTTGTCGGCGTACGTGAACAAATCGGCCGTTTTCTAGGGCTTCGCTGACTTCTTGGAGGGTTTGGTGAGCTTGGTCGAATTCTAATTGCTCTGCCATATTTTCCTCCTATCTCATTATTCTAACAATGCTTGGAATAGTAACTTAATTCTGGGGCTTATTTAAATCATTAACTTAGGTAGAACTAAGAATTAATATTGGTTGATGCGTGGTTTGAGTTTTAGATGTTGTGAGTGAAGCGTTTTTGCTACTCGCCCTCATCAAACCGGTCTTCAATTAGGTGACAAACGGCATCAAGCGCTTGCTGTGAATCGGTGCCTGCGGCTTGGATAGTGATGTGTTGCCCTTGCGCCGACTCCAGCATAAGTAGCCCCATTACACTGTCTGCTGTTGCCGTTTTATCTTCTTCACTATGGATAGTGATGGTTGCATCAAAGCTTTGTGCAAGCTCAACCAATTTTACGGCTGCTCTAGCGTGAAGACCCAAGCGATTTTGGATCAGTACAGTTCGAGTTAATTCCATGGTTAGCCCTGTTGGTGCTTCTCTAGGGAGGCGTGTCTGATTTGAACTTGATGGCCAAGTTGTTCGAAGTATTCACCAATTTTCTGAGTTAGGTAAACCGAGCGGTGTTTACCGCCAGTACAACCGATCGCGACCGTTAGATAACTGCGATTATTCTTCTCTAACATTGGCAACCACTGCTTAACAAAGCCTTGAATTTGCTGCTTGAGTTCAAGAACTTCTGAGTGTTTTTCAAGAAAAGAGTGAATGGGTGCGTCAAGACCCGTTAATGGTCGTAGTGCTGGTTCCCAGTGAGGGTTTGGCAAAAAGCGAACATCAAACACATAGTCAGCATCACTTGGTAGTCCGTATTTGAAACCGAAAGATTGAAAGACAATGATCAGCTCTTGCTTCTCTTTGCCTTCAACTTTAAATCGAACCTTTTCGCTCAATTCGTAGAGGTTGCAGTCACTGCTGTCAATCACAATGCTTGCTTGCTCTGCGAGAGGTGTTAGGAGTGTCTTTTCTAAATCAATCGCTTGCTCAAGAGATAACTTTTCTTGGCCGATCGATAAAGGGTGGATTCTGCGTGTTTCGCTGTAGCGTTTGAGTAGCGTTTGCTTACTTGCGTCTAGGAACAAAACGTTCACATCAATATCAGTGGCGGCTTCTAGTTGTTCTAGTGTCTCTGTAACTAACTGCGGTTCTTTCGGTAGGTTGCGAATATCAATGCTAACAGCGACGTTTTGATTGATCTCGCGTACCGATTCGACGAAGTCGCTTAGCAGGTTTACTGGCAGATTATCCACACAGTAATACCCCAAGTCTTCAAGGACTCGTAACGCAACACTTTTACCGGCCCCAGATTGGCCACTCACAACGATTAATCGCATGTTATTGCTCGCAAGTTGGCACTTGGATCATGATGTCGTAAAGCTCTTGATCGCTTTGAGCATTACGCAACTGTTTAAGAGTCTGCTTGTCGTTAAGTCGTTCTGCCATACATGAAAGGGTTTTTAGATGCTCCTTGCACTGTTCACTTGGAACAAGCAGGGCAAATAGTAGGTCGACAGGACGATTATCAATCGCATCAAATTCGATTGGGTCTTGGCATTGTAGTAATACAGCTATCGCTTTATCACTGACATTCATACGAGCATGAGGAATAGCGATGCCATTACCAATACCAGTACTGCCCATTTTTTCACGGCTCAACATGCACTCAAACAGTTCTGTTGAATCTTGACCACAGCTTTCTGCAGCGATCTGACTGATGAGCTCAAGGGCTCTTTTTTTGCTTGTGCATTGGACTGCACTTTTGGTGCAGTCCAATGAAAGTACTTCGCTTAATTGCATGTTAGTGACTACTTAGCTTTTCTTTGTGCTTGTTGAGTTGGCGGACGAGTTTATCAACCAATGAATCAATCGCGGCATACATGCTTTCATCAGTTGCTGTCGCATGGATTTCCCCCTGATTTATATGCAGGGTAGCTTCCGCGATTTGATTGATTTTCTCAACTTTTAAAACAACCTGAACGCTATTGATATGATCAAAGAAGCGCTCAAGTTTGTCGAATTTAGTGCGAACATAGTCTTGCATTGAATCGGTAAGATCAACGTGATGGCCTTGAATATTGATTTGCATAGACTTTCCTTTTCAGTTGGTTGCCAGGTTATAACCAAATTAATAGTTAACTAAATAGCTAACTAAATTAGCTTATAGCAGGCGTTTACGCTGACTCGATGGGGCAATGCCCAGAGACTCACGGTATTTCGCTATGGTACGTCTAGCTACCTGAATTCCTTGGTCAGCCAGTAAAGCAGCAATCTTACTATCACTGAGAGGCTTCGCGGTATTTTCCGCTGCGACAAGCTTCTTAATCAGTGCGCGAATTGCTGTAGATGAACATTCACCGCCATTGTCAGTGCTGACATGGCTTGAGAAAAAGTATTTGAGTTCGAAGATACCACGTGGCGTGTGCATGAATTTTTGAGTCGTCACACGAGAGATCGTGGATTCGTGCATATCAACGGCTAACGCAACATCATTCAGAACCATTGGCTTCATCGCTTCTTCGCCATGTTCGAAGAAATCACGCTGATGTTCAACAATGCATCGCGCAACTTTGAGTAGCGTCTCATTTCGGCTTTCTAAGCTTTTGATTAGCCATTTTGCTTCTTGCAAATTTGAGCGAATGAATTGGTTGTCTGCACTGCTGCCCTTGCTACCAAGAGCGGCATATTGCTGATTTACTTTCAGCTTAGGGACACTATCAGGGTTAATGGTGACTAACCACTTTCCAAGATCTTTGAACACAGTTACATCAGGAACCACATATTCAGTTTCGTCCGGTGTAATCTTACTGCCAGGTCGAGGATCCAGTTGCTGAATCAGTTGCAGAACCTCACGTAGTTCCGCTTCTTTCAGTTTGGTTTCTTTGATGACTAATTTGTAATCGCGGTTACCGAGTTGGTCGATGTGGCTAGTAAGTACTAACTTAGCTTCGTTAAGCCAAGGGGTATCCTGGGGAAAGGTTGCCAGTTGCAGTAACAAGCAATCTTGTAGATTCACTGAACCGACACCCAGCGGGTCAAACTGCTGAACTCGTTTGCGGACGGCTTCAATCTCATCAAGCTCTACTTCTTCGCTATCGAAGTTTTCAAGGATATCTTCACAAGATACGGTGAGGTAGCCATAGTCATCAATGGCATCAATCAGCGCGAAAGCAATGCTTCGGTCAGTCTCAGAGAATGGTGTTAGGTCGAGTTGCCAAAGTAGGTAGTCGTGTAGGCTTTGAGTCGTTTCGCCTTGATAAACAGGCATGTCGTCATCAATCGCAATACCAGTGTTACCTGTGTTTGCGCTGTAGACGTCTTCCCAAGTTGTGTCGATTTCTAGTTCGTTGCCAATTTCTGATTTTTCGATTAAGTCTGAGCTATCAGGTAAATCTTGTTCTGTGGCTTCAACTGTTTCTTTCTCGTCACTGCTAGGTTTCTCTTCCGATGTAGGCGTATCTTCATTGCCTTCTTCGACATCGAGTAGTGGATTAGATTCAAGTGCTTCTTGAATCTCTTGCTGCAAATCTAAAGTAGACAATTGCAACAAACGAATCGCTTGCTGCAATTGAGGAGTCATTGCTAACTGTTGGCCTAGCTTAAGTTGTAATGAGGGTTTCATTCAGTGTGACTTACCTAGTTATTATTCTTAGAACTCTCGATACTCTCTATATAATCATAGACGGAATTGTTCGCCTAGATAAACTTGTTTAACTTGTTCGTTATTGAGAACATCTTCAGGAGTACCCTCAGCGATCAGGTGTCCTTGGCTTACGATGTAAGCTTTTTCACACACATCTAATGTTTCACGAACGTTGTGATCGGTAATCAAAACGCCCAAGCCGCGATCACGTAGGTGAACAATGATTTTCTTGATATCGATAACTGAGATCGGGTCAACACCGGCAAACGGTTCATCCAGCAGAATGAATTGCGGGTTTGCTGCTAGAGCTCGAGCAATCTCCACACGACGACGCTCACCACCTGACAGAGCCATACCATTACTGGTGCGGATATGTTGGATGTGGAACTCTTCTAGAAGGTCTTCCAGCTTATCTTGGCGCTGTTCGTTAGTCATTTCATCACGGGTTTGTAAAACGGCCATGATGTTGTTCTCAACAGACAACTTACGGAAAATCGATGCTTCTTGCGGTAGGTAACCGATACCAAGACGAGAACGACTGTGCATTGGCAAGATACTGATGTCACGGTCGTCAATGCTGATAGTACCTTCATCACGCGCAACCAGGCCAACTATCATATAGAAAGAGGTCGTTTTCCCCGCACCGTTAGGGCCAAGCAGACCAACGATCTGGCCTGACTCTACCTGCAAGCTTACATCGGTAACAACTTTGCGCTTGCTGTAGGTTTTCGCTAGGTTTTTTGCTTTAAGAACAGCCATCGTTACTTATTCACTTCCGTTGGTTGTAAAACCGTTGACACTCGTTTGTTTTCACCACTGTCAGCGACTAATTTTTGAGAGCCGATCTGGTAGGTGATCTTAGAGCCACGAATGATGCTGCCATCTTGAGATAGCATTGCATTCTTAGTCATGATCAATTTGTCGGCAACAAGCTGGTAATGTAAGTCGTCAGCTTCACCGTAGAGTGTCTTCCCGTCGTCAGTCAGTTGAGAGAACGTCGCTGGCTTACCGAAGCCTTGAATTTCTTCAATCTCACCGTTTACGGCGTTGCGGGTAACAATAACCTTATCGGCATTGATATTGATGCTGCCTTGTTTAAGGTTTACATCACCAAGGAAAGTCACTTGGTTACTTTTCATATCCAATTGCTGGCTGTCTGAGTCAATGTAGACAGGTTGCTCGCTATCCGAAGAAAGGGCATAGACATTAGGCGCCGCAAGGGTCAAAGCGAATAAACTAAGGTGTAAGAGTTTCATATCTACCTTGAACAGAATTAAAGAGGGTTGCATTGTTGGTACCGAAGTTACCTTTCATTGCTTGTCCCTCAGTTTCAAAAAATGTACCGATCATATGGACCGGAGTCTCTGAATAAAAATCTCGGCTAGGCAGCTCAACAACCATTTTATCTGTGGTCATAGTATCGAAGCTAGCTTCTGGCAACAGGTTCTTTGCCACGACGTTGTCATAAAACGTGACAACTTGATTCTCATCCATAATCGCGCGATCAGCGGTGACTTGCCATTCAATCGTATGCCCTTCTCGGAATACCGAAAGAACCGGGTTTTGAAAGTGCGTATCGCCAACCACTGAGTAGTGCTCTAAATACGTCGATTCAACCTGATAGCTACGAATACCGCTTTCATCATAGCTAATGTTGTTTAGACTTTTGCCACTAAACGCGGGCAGCTCCAAATTTGGAGCCACTTGTATCGTTGATGTTTGCTCTTTGTCGTACAAGTAATAGGTCGACCAAGAGGCAATAAATATGAGTATTAAATAGATAATACGAGTAAAACTCATATGCTTAAACCTTTATGCACGTCGAGTTCATTTCTTGCTTGTAAAATAAGGTCGCAAACTTCACGTACCGCGCCGTGACCACCGTTAATGGTTGTCACGTAATTTGCACGCTTTGCAAGTAGTGGATGACCATCTGCTACACATACCTTCAAGCCAACTTTTTCCATCACAGGCCAGTCGATCAGATCGTCTCCGATGTAGCCCGTATTTTCAGGATTTACAGAAAGCTTATCGCAAATATCTTGATAGGCCTTAACTTTATCATCCTGACCTTGGTAAATAAGCTTAATACCGAGAGCGGTCATTCGATTCTCAACAATTTGAGATTTACGGCCAGTGATGATCGCGATTTCGATACCAGCGTTCATCAGTGACTTAATGCCATAGCCATCACGAGTGTGGAAGGTTTTCAGTTCTTCACCGTTGTTGCCCATGTAGATGCGACCATCTGAGAATACGCCATCGACATCGCAAATAAGCAATTTGATCTCTTTTGCTACGGCAAACACTTCTGAATCTACTGTGCCGTATAGAGTTTCGACTGTCTGTGTCATTACATTACTCCTGCTTTCAGTAAGTCATGCATGTTTAACGCTCCGACTAGTTTGCCTTCATGGCACAGCATTAGGCCATTGATGCTCTTAGCTTGCATCAAGTTCAAACCCTCAACCGCGAGCATGTTTGGTTCTGCTACCGTCGGATTTAGCGTCATCACGTCGCCGATCTGCGTGTCATGGATATCGATGCGCTTGTCTAGGATACGGCGCAAATCACCATCAGTAAAAATACCGGCCATTAGACCGTCTTCACTCACGACTGCCGTCATCCCCAAGCCTTTTTGAGATATCTCCAAAAGAGCGTCTCGTACCAACGCTTCCGGTGCTACCACTGGGAGTGCATCGCCCGTATGCATGATATCTTCAAGCTTCAATAATAGTTGTCGACCCAAAGCGCCGCCAGGGTGGGACAAAGCAAAATCTTGCGCAGTAAAGCCTCTGGCTTGTAACAGTGCGACGGCTAATGCATCACCCATCACCAAGGTAGCCGTTGTACTGGTTGTTGGCGCAAGACCAAGTGGACACGCTTCTTCTGGTACTGATATTTGTAAATGAATATCAGACAAAGTCGCCATGTTTGATGCTGGCTTACCTGTCATGCTGATAATCTTGATGTTCAAACGCTTCAATACCGGGAATAAGCTTAGGATTTCACCTGATTCGCCAGAGTTGGATATTGCTATCACAACATCGCCAGCCCCGATCATTCCTAAGTCACCGTGCGCAGCTTCCCCTGGGTGTACGAAGAAAGCGGATGTCCCAGTACTTGCTAGTGTTGCTGCGATTTTTTTGCCGATGTGGCCAGATTTCCCCATGCCCATCACAACCACTTTTCCTTTGTTGTTCAGGATAAGGTCGCAAGCTTTGCAAAAGTCATCATTAAAATATTGGTCCAATTGAGTAAGACCTGCAACTTCGGTTTCCAAAACTTGCTTTGCAACACTGCGATAATCGAATGACTGAGACATTAAATACTCCAAGTACGGGAAGTTAAATCAATAATTAAGCTGACATGTTCATAAGTAGGTAAGCTTGGTAGGCCACGAATGTCACTATTAACACGCCGCCTTCAATACGATTCACACTACGTGATTTACCTAGTGCCATGACGACAAGAAGTAGCGATACACCTAGCATTACCCAGAAATCACGACCCATCGCAAACTCGCTCAAGACTGAAGGGTTGAGGATGCCAGGGATACCCATAACAGCAAGGATGTTGAATACGTTCGAGCCAATGATATTACCCACGGCCATATCATCCTCACCCTTCATTACGCCAGCAAGTGATGCTGCTAGCTCAGGCAGGCTTGTACCAACGGCAATAATGGTTAAACCAATAACAAGGTCGCTCATGCCAAAGAATTTCGCGATAACAACCGCGTTATCAACCAACATGTTGGCAGCTAGAGGCAGAATAATCAGACCAACTACCACCCACATTGCGGCTTTAGGGTTGCTCACGCCTTCAGGAACTTCAGATTCTTGTTCTTCAAGGAAGGCATCGCCGTTCTTTTTCTCACTGCGGCTGATTTGCAGCATCGCGAATAAGAATGCGGCAAAAAGAACAAACAATAATACGCCTTCGTAGAACCCTAAATGGTTGTCCCACAGCAAAGCGCCCGCTAGTAGAGTGACACCAATCATCAATGGTAGTTCACGGCGAATCACACCAGAGCTAATTGATAGCGGTTTGATAAGCGCTGTAATACCCAAAATCAGTGCGATGTTGGCGATGTTTGAACCGAGAACGTTACCTACAGCCGTATCTGTTTTTCCATCAAGAGCAGCTGTTGCTGAAACCATCATTTCAGGAGCCGAAGACCCCATTGCTAGAATCGTCATACCGATAACTAATGGTGAGATACCAAAGTTGCGAGCAAGAGCAGCGGCGCCGTAAACCAGCTTATCTGCACTCCACACCAAAAAACCTAGACCGATAATAAGAAACGCAATCGCTTCAAGCATGATGATTCCTAAAAAATTAATAAAAAACGGAGAATTAACCGCTAATTTTGACCTGTTGCTAGATAAAAGGGAAGTCACTCGGCAAATTAATTACCAGTTAGCAGGCAAGAAAGAGAGCTCAATAGATAATTTTCTAATGCTTTCAAATCCCTGTATAGATTCCTGTTTAATATGAATTAATTGAACAGTGCTTTTAATTCTAAAGTAGACTCATTATTATTGCAGCCATAATTGGCGTATTTTAAAGCAAGGAAACAACAAAAATATGTTGAACACTGAGCTTGTGAAAGTTAAGAACCTCAGCTTCTCACGCGGTGAGCGCGTTATCTTTGATGACATCAGTTTAGAGGTGCCTCAAGGCAAAATAACCGCAATTATGGGCCCGTCAGGGATCGGTAAAACGACCTTGCTGCGTTTGATTGGCGGACAATTACCGCCAGATGAGGGCGAAATTTGGTTTGATGGCGACAATATCCCTGCATTATCACGTCGTAAGCTATATCAAGCCCGCAAGAAAATGAGCATGCTTTTCCAATCGGGTGCACTTTTTACTGATCTTAATGTCTTTGATAATGTGGCGTTTCCGCTGCGAGAGCACACTGAACTTAATGAAAAATTCATTCGTACCATCGTATTACTAAAGCTTGAAGCGGTAGGGTTACGAGGTGCTGCGCAATTGATGCCGAGTGAATTGTCTGGTGGGATGGCGAGACGTGCTGCGTTGGCTCGTGCGATCGCATTGGATCCTGAACTCATCATGTACGATGAACCATTTGTTGGCCAAGACCCGATAACTATGGGCGTCTTGGTTGAGCTGATCCGTAATCTCAATCAAGCTTTGGGCTTAACCTCTATTGTCGTTTCTCACGATGTGCCTGAGGTGATGAGTATTGCCGATTGGGTTTATCTGATGGCTGATGGAAAAATCATTGCTGCTGGTGCGCCTGATGAGTTGTACAACAACAGCGATCCGAGAGTGCAGCAATTTTTGCAAGGTGACGCGGATGGCCCTGTGCCGTTTAGATTTCCTGCGAAGAGCTTAAAAGAGGATTTGTTTTAATATGATTGTTAAAGCTATTGCGGGTGTCGGTAAGCGAACACTTGCGATCTGTGAGTCATTTGGTCGAGCAAGCCTGATGTTATCTGGGGCTTTGTTTGGCATCCCGAGACTAAAGAATTTCCCTTTATTCGTTAAACAACTTTATAGCGTTGGTGTTCAGTCATTGGCTATCATTTTAGTTTCGGGTTTGTTTATTGGCATGGTGCTCAGCCTGCAGGGCTATGTCGTGTTAATCGACTACGGTGCTGAAGGTAACCTTGGTCAAATGGTCGCGCTTTCACTGTTACGTGAGTTGGGCCCAGTGGTGACTGCGTTATTGTTTGCAGGCCGCGCAGGTTCAGCATTAACGGCTGAGATCGGCTTAATGAAAGCAACCGAACAGATCTCTAGCCTTGAAATGATGGCCGTCGATCCTCTCAAACGCATTATTGCGCCACGCCTTTGGGCCGGGCTTATTTCAATGCCACTGCTCGCTATGATCTTTATGGCGGTCGGGATTTGGGGGGCTCAGTTAGTTGGTGTCGATTGGAAGGGCATTGACCACGGCAGTTTCTGGTCTGCGATGCAGTCTTCCGTTGAGCTAGGTCGAGATATTGGTAACAGCACGATCAAATGTATGGTCTTTGCTATCACAGTAACTTGGATCGCACTTTTTAATGGTTATGATGCGGTACCGACCTCAGAAGGTATTAGTCAGGCAACCACACGCACTGTAGTGCACTCTTCTCTAGCGGTATTAGGGCTAGATTTTGTTCTTACCGCATTGATGTTTGGGAATTAATCATGCAACAAACTCGAAAATTAGAATTATGGGTCGGCACCTTTGTTATTGTCGGAATTTGCGCAATCTTAATCATGATCTTTCAAGTCGCTGACGTAAAAGGCTTAGGTTCGAACCATACTTACAATCTAAAAGCGACCTTTGACAACATTGGCAGCTTAAAAGTTCGTTCTCCAGTGAAGGTGGGTGGCGTCGTTGTCGGTCGAGTTAAAAGTATTGAGCTTGATACAGAGAGTTACCTTCCTGTCGTTGAATTATCTATTGATGCGAAGTACTCACAATTTCCAGATACCTCTAGTGCTCAAATCTTAACGTCTGGTTTAATCGGTGAGCAGTACATCAGTCTGGTTCCTGGCTTCATTTTTGATGATGAAGAGATGTTGGTTGATGGTGATTCTATTGAAGACACCAAGTCAGCATTAGTACTAGAAGATTTGATTGGCCAAGTGCTGTATAGCGTTGGTGGCTCTGATGACAGCGAAGTTAAGGAATAAGATGATGTTGAAAACTATTAGTCACTTCAAAGTTATCGGTTACTTGAAATCAATGTTTATGGTAGTAATGGCTTCACTTATTTCTGCTCAAGTTTTTGCTGCAGAATCGATTGATCGCACTCAGCCTTATCAGATGATGACGCAAGTTGCTGAAGTGGCATTTGATCGTTTAAAGAGTGAGCAAGAGAATATCCAGCAAGATCCTGAGTTATTGAAGGTCATTGTGGAAGATGAATTGATGCCTTATGTGAACGCGCAATATGCGGCACTTAAGTTGTTAGGACCTAACCTAAAAGGGGCGGACAGAAAAGACGTACGTGTATTTATCGATGCGTTCCGTAAATACCTTGTTTCTTCTTACGCTCAAGTACTGACTCAGTACTCGGATCAGACGATTGAATTTGGTCCAGAACCAAAAATCAAAGCAGATAGCCGTATTACCAGTATTAAGGTTAGTATCATAGATACGCCGCGACCAAACATTAAGCTTGAATTTAAGCTACGCAAAGACAAGAAGTCAGGCGAGTGGAAGGCGTTTGATATGGTTGCTGAAGGTATTAGCCTGTTATCGAGCAAGCAATCAGAGTGGAATACTAAAATTCGTCAAGAAGGCATTTTACAAGTTGCCGATGAATTAGAGAAACTTGCAGCACAACCGATTCGTTTTGAGAGTAATAAATAATGAGCCACTCTCAATGGCAAGCACTAAGCTCTAAAGAGTATCAGCTGCTCGGTGACATAGACCGAGACAGTGTCCCTGCAATCTGGCGTATATTGGAAAAGTGGCAAACGACGGAATCGAGCGTTGAAATTGACCTTAGCCATATAAATCGAGTCGATTCAGCAGGAATGGTGATGCTAATTCACTTATTAGAGCATGCAAAAAATCAAAACTGTCATATAATGCTCAGTTTCGTGCCAGAACAATTACGAACGTTGTTCCAATTGAGCAATATCCAGCCAATGATGGCAGAACACATAAAAAATTAGGCAGGAGCTATTTGTGGACAGCACAAAAGTACAAGAATTATTAGCAGCGGCACTGAACCTTCAGGAGATTTTCGTGAAGGGTGAAGGCAGTCATTACGAAGTTGTTGCGGTTGATGCATGTTTTGACGGCATGAATCGAGTTAAGAAGCAGCAACTAATCTACGGCCCACTAATGGAATACATTCAACGCAATGACATCCATGCTCTTTCTATTAAGGCTTTCACGCCAGAAGAGTGGGAACGTGATAAGAAACTGATGTCACTTTAAGGTTTATGATGGAAAAGTTTCGAGTTATTGGATCGGATAAGCCGTTAAGCGGTGAAGTGACGATCTCAGGCGCAAAAAATGCAGCGCTACCTATTTTATTCGCATCAATCCTTGCTGAAGAGCCGGTTGAAGTGAGTAATGTTCCTCACCTACGTGACATCGATACTACGATGGAATTGCTTAAGCGTTTAGGCGCAAAAGTATCACGTAACGGTAGTGTTCATGTTGATGGCAGCGAAATTAATGAATTTTGTGCGCCTTACGATTTAGTAAAAACAATGCGTGCTTCTATTTGGGCTTTAGGTCCTCTAGTCGCTCGTTTTGGTGAAGGCCAAGTGTCACTTCCTGGTGGTTGTGCAATTGGCGCTCGACCTGTTGATTTACATATCCATGGCCTAGAGCAACTAGGTGCGACCATTAAGTTGGAAGATGGTTATGTAAAAGCAAGTGTTGACGGCCGTTTGAAAGGCGCGCACATCGTGATGGATAAAGTAAGTGTGGGTGCCACCATTACTATCATGTGTGCAGCAACGCTAGCGGAAGGTACAACTGTATTAGATAACTCAGCGCGTGAGCCTGAGATTGTTGATACGGCTGATTTCCTAAACAAACTAGGTGCTAAGATTACTGGCGCAGGTACAGACACGATTACTATCGAAGGCGTTGAGCGTCTTGGTGGTGGTCATCACTCTGTGGTTGCTGACCGTATCGAAACGGGTACGTTCCTTGTTGCTGCTGCTGTTTCTGGCGGTAAAGTGGTTTGTCGCAACACCAACGCTCATCTTCTTGAAGCTGCATTAGCGAAGCTTGAAGAAGCGGGTGCGAAGGTTGAAACGGGCGAAGACTGGATCAGCCTTGATATGACAGATCGTGAGCTGAAAGCGGTGAAAATCGTAACAGCACCTCACCCAGGTTTCCCAACCGACATGCAAGCACAGTTTACTCTGCTCAACATGATGGCGAAGGGTAGTGGTGTTATCACTGAGACTATCTTTGAAAACCGCTTTATGCACATTCCTGAGTTACAGCGAATGGGTGCAAAAGCGGAAATCGAAGGCAACACGGCTATCTGTGGTGAAACTGAGAAGTTAAGCGGCGCTCAAGTAATGGCAACGGATCTTCGCGCATCTGCGAGTCTTGTTATTGCAGGCTGTATTGCTCAAGGTGAAACCATTGTTGACCGTATTTATCACATCGATCGTGGCTACGATAAGATTGAAGATAAACTTTCAGCTTTAGGCGCAAACATTACACGATTTAGTGAGTCGAACTAACTTAGGTTAGTGGATTCATGAATCAGTAAGATGAAAACATAAAAGTCGGAACCTTGGTTTCGGCTTTTTTATAGTTGTATTTACCGCAAGTGAATCTATTGCCATTTTTTGTGAATAGATGAATCAACTTGGCGGTTGTGAGGAACAAAATGATAGCAATATTACGTATTTTCGCAGTGGCGATATTTGCGATTCTTATGTTTGTATTTGGGTGTGGTTACTGTTTACTAAGCCCACGCAACCCGAAACACGTATTTACCTTTGGTCGTTATTTCGGTCGCATGTCGAAAATCTTTGGTATGAAGTTAGAGCTTCGTATCCCGGAAGATGCTTATTCTCGTGGCCAACATGTTTACGTTGCAAACCACCAAAATAGCTGGGATCTATTCACGATTTCATCAGCGGTAACACCTAAGGTTGTGACTGTTGGTAAGAAGAGCCTAGCGTGGATGCCTCTTTTTGGTCAGCTGTACTGGTTGACGGGTAATATCTTAATTGACCGAGCTAACCGCAGCAAAGCGGTAGGTACGATCGATCAAGTGGTTACTAGCCTTAAAGAGAGTGATGTTTCAGTATGGATGTTCCCTGAGGGGACTCGTTCTCGTGGTCGTGGTTTGTTGCCATTCAAAACGGGTGCTTTTCATGCTGCGATTGGCGCTGGCTTACCTATTATCCCTATCGTGTGTAGCTCAACAGGTGGCGTGAAGCTGAACCGTTGGAACAATGGTCATGTGATTGTTGAAATGCTGCCACCAATCAGCACTGAAGATTACGATAAGTCTAATGTTCGTCAACTGGCTAACCTAGCTCGTGAGCAGATGGCTGCGAAGCTTGAAGAGTTAGACAAAGAAGTGGTTGAGCTTAATAAGAAGTAATCATCTAAGCGAAACGATGAACAATAAAAAAGGTTGCCAATTGGGCAACCTTTTTTGTATCTGATAAACGCTCAGCTTTATGCCAACTTGTTTACTAGAAACCGTTTATTCTAGATATTAAAACCTATTTGCGAACCGCAATAGCTTCGATCTCGATACCTACATCTTTTGGCAGACGCGCTACTTCAACACATGAACGTGCAGGGTAGTTTGCAACACCGTGCTCATCAAAGAACTTACCGTAAACTTCGTTTACTGTACCGAAGTCGTTTAGGTCTTTAACGAATACCGTTAGTTTTACGATGTCTTTTACAGTCAGGCCAGAAGCTTCAACAACCGCTTGAACGTTGTCTAGAGATTGGCGAGCTTGCACTGCGATATCAGCAGATACTTCACCAGTTGCTGGGTTTACTGGGATTTGACCAGAAGTCAGAACCATATTACCAAGGTCAACACCTTGTACGTATGGGCCGATTGCAGCTGGAGCTGATTCTGTGTGAAGTACTTTAGTCATTGGTTATTCCATCAGTTATTGGATAAAAAGCGATTTTTAGTGTGCCTTCAAACTTAGGATAGGTAAAGAGCAAAATACCCCGCACAGGCGAGGTATTGAATAGTTTTTGCGTTCGATCGATGTTGCCGTATGACGTTATCTTTCTGTCACGATCTCACGAGAGAAGACTTTTTCGCAGTATTTACACTTCAATCGAATATCTTCTTTCTTTTCAAAGATCTTAAAGCTGCTTTCAACGGGTTCATTGTGAGTAATACAATTGGTGTTTGGACACTCGAACACATCGTTGATTTGCTCAGGAAGTTCTAGTGGTAGCTTCTTAACCACTTCGTAATCTTCGATTTGGTTTACGGTCGCGTGAGGCGCGTAAAGTGCTAACTTGCTCGCTTGTTCTTCCGTGATAAACACATTCTCTATCTTGAGTAAGTCTTTACCGCCTAGAGCAGAAGATGGCAGGTTTAGGCCAATCGTTACTCGCTGATTAGAGTTATGCATGTCGAACAGTTTGAGTACCTTGATCCCGATGTTGGCTGGGATATGGTCGATAACCGTTCCGTTCTTGATTGCTTCAACTTTTAATTGAGTCTCTTTAGACATGATATCTCTCCTCTACAGCGTTTCGTTAAGAACAAGGGCTAGCAGTGCTTCGCGTGCGTAAACACCGTTCTCTGCTTGCTGGAAGTAGTAAGCGTAAGGTGTTTTATCGACATCGACAGTAATTTCATCAACACGAGGAAGAGGGTGAAGAACCTTTAGGTTATCACGTGCATTTTCCAGCATTGGAGCCGTCAGGATGTACGCTGATTTGATGTGCGCGTATTCCGATTCATCGAAGCGCTCTTTTTGAACTCGAGTCATGTACAAGACATCAAGCTCTGGAATGACATCTTCCATGTCTGTCAGCAGTTGATACTTGATACCCGCCTCATCAAGTTCTTCGCAAATGTAGTCTGGCATCGCCAGTGCTTCAGGTGCCACGAAGTAGAAACAGATGTTATCGAACTTCGCTAGCGCTTGAGTCAACGAGTGAACCGTACGGCCGTACTTAAGGTCACCAACGAATGCAACGTTGAGGTTGTCTAGGCGGCCTTGTGTCTCAGCGATAGAGAATAGGTCTAATAGCGTTTGTGTTGGGTGTTGGTTTGCGCCGTCACCTGCGTTAATAACCGGTACACCGTTAGAAAACTCAGAAGCCAGACGCGCAGCACCTTCTTGAGGATGACGCATTACGTAAGCATCAACGTATGAAGAGATAACCTGTACTGAGTCTGCCAACGTTTCGCCTTTCTTTGCCAGTGAAGTGTTACCACCGCTGTCGAAACCAATCACATCACCACCGATGCGCTGAATAGCCGTTTCAAAAGAGAGACGAGTTCGCGTTGAAGGTTCGAAGAAGCAGCTTGCAACAACTTTATTCTTGATGAGCTCTGGGTTTGGCTCAGCTTTTAGTTGACCTGCCGTTTGAACAATCAATTCTAGCTCTTCACGAGAAAGCTCTGGAATTGAGATGATGTGCTTTTGATAGAGCGAATTCGCCATGATCTTCTTCCCCACAATAATGTATTGGCCATAAAAAAGCCCCCCGTAATGGGAGGCTTTAAAAAAGTGCTGAAAAGCAGAATAGACGGCCTGGCAAGCATGCTAGCTTGCGAGCAATATTTGGTGTTTCCACAATTTTATTATGTGTTTTCACAATATCATTATGTTTTATCACAACATTGCTTGGCGTCATTTTCACTACTCTCAGACAAATTGCCGAGAATTATACGCTTTCAATCTGTGAGCGCAAGCGATTACATCAAGCTTTTGTTTATGTTTGATTCTTCGTTATTGACCTAAGGTCGCAACCATTACCGCTTTGATGGTGTGCATGCGATTCTCAGCTTCATCAAACACAATTGAGTAGTCCGACTCAAACACTTCATCAGTCACTTCCAAACCGTTCATTCCATATTTGTCTGCAACTTGCTGGCCGATCACGGTTTCATTGTTGTGGAAAGCGGGCAGGCAATGCATGAATTTCACTTGAGGGTTACCTGTGAGCTTAATGACATCCATATTCACTTGGTAAGGTGTCATTACAGCCACACGTTCGTCCCAAGCTTCTGGCGCTTCACCCATAGAAACCCAAACATCGGTATAAAGGAAATCACAGCCTTTCACACCTTCAGCAACGTCTTCTGTCAGCGTGATTTTTGCACCTGTACTTTGCGCGATAGCTTGGCACTCTTCGACAAGCTGCTCTTCTGGCCAGAACGCTTTAGGCGCGACAAGGCGAATATCCATGCCCATTTTTGCTGCACCTACTAGCAGAGAATTACCCATGTTGTTACGTGCATCGCCTAGGTAAGCAAAACTGATTTGATGCAGATGTTTACCGCGACCATGCTCAAGCATAGTGAGGAAATCAGCCAAGATCTGAGTAGGGTGGAACTCATCGGTTAAGCCATTCCAAACTGGTACACCAGCATAAGCGCCTAGGTCTTCGACAATGCTTTGGCCAAACCCTCGGTATTCAATGCCATCGTACATGCGACCTAATACACGTGCCGTATCTTTCATTGATTCTTTCTGACCAATCTGAGAACCAGAAGGGCCTAAATAAGAGACTTGAGCGCCTTGATCAAAAGCAGCTACCTCAAAAGCACATCGAGTTCGAGTGGATGCTTTTTCAAAGATCAAAGCGATTTTTTTACCGTTAAGCTTTTTCTGCTCTGTACCTGCATACTTAGCTTTTTTAAGGTCGGCAGACAGGTCGAGTAAAAACTGAATCTCTTTAGGAGTAAAGTCGAGAAGTTTTAGAAAGTTACGATTGCGAAGATTAAAGGCCATCTCTCGCTCCTTGCGTATATAGAATCAATGAAGAACTCAGTTAAACATAAAAATGCTATATTTGTGAATATTTATTTTGTTAATTTGATAAAAAAGGCCAGTACAATGGTACTGGCCTAGATAAGTTAGTGTGCTCGCTTTATTGAGTTTTGTGGCTTAGATACCGTCTCTTTCGATAGGACAACTCATACAGCGAGCGCCACCTCGGCCACGACCTAGTTCATTGCCCGGAATCGTCAGAACTTCGATACCTGCTTTATCGTATTTTTCATTGGTGTAAACATTACGCTCATAGCCGATAACCGTACCCGGTTTCACCGTCAGTACGTTGTTAGCGTCATTCCACTGCTCACGTTCAGCTTCGTAGTTATCACCACCGGTTGTGATGATCTTCAGTTGATCGAGATCCAGTGCTCCTTCAATCGCTGTTAGGTAGTTTTCAGCTTTCTCCACTCGCATTTCGCCATTTTCTTTCGGCGTTAAGCGCCAAGTATCTAGGTCTTTACGAACGATCTCTGGATAGACTGAGAATGTGTCGATATCCATGTGTGTCATTACCGTATCAAGGTGCATACAAGAGCGGTGCTTCGGTAAATCAATCGCAATCACTTCTTTAGCTTGACCGGATTTGAATAAACTAGCGGCTAGGTTTTCAACACCTTGTGGCTTAGTACGCTCTGAAATACCGATAAGCACGGCACCTTTACCGATAACCAGTACATCTCCACCTTCAATATTCGCGTTGTCATAGTGAAGATCTTCATCACCGAAGTGTTTAATGAAATCTTGGCCTGCGAATACAGGGTGCCAGCGGTAAATTGCTCGCAAGTGATTCGTTTCTCGTTGACGAGCAGGCATCATCATAGGGTTAAGAGAGACACCTCCATAAACCCAACAAGAAGTATCGCGGGTAAATAGATGGTTGGGTAGCGGCTCAATAACGAAATCAAGCGGGCGGTGCATCTTCGGTAGCATTGAAGAAGATTTAATAGGAAGTTCAGAGTAGGCTAAACCACCCAGTAGGATCGTGGCTAAGTGCTCGTTGTCCATTTGAGCAAGGTATTCTCTTAAATCACGTGCGAATGTAGGGCCGTAACGGAAGTCTGAGATTTGAGTCGTCAGTAGCCACTCACGAGCTTGAGCCACAGCGAGTGTCTCAACCAGTAGGTCATGCAGTAATAACACTTCAACGTCTTGGTTACGAAGTGTCGTCGCAAAGGCATCGTGTTCTTCACCTGCGGCTTCTACTGCAAGTACATCATCAAAGAGTAACTCATGACAGTTAGAAGGGGTGAGGTGGGTGAGTGCCCTTTCAGGTCGATTTAGGAGAACTCGTCTTAATTGACCGACTTCGGAGCCAACGTACAGCTTACTCATTTTGCATCCTTACTATTAATCCAGCGTCTATTTATGACAAGCTTGTTCGTAATATGCAAGTTTTGAAAATTGTGTAAAGGTTGTGTTATTTCTCAATTGTTGGTTTTTAATGCTAATTAATTAAAAATTAGTAATATTAAAATCCAATTGAAAGACTCAATGCTAGAACAAACTTTTTGCGGTTCTATGCTCAAATTTCAGTAACTCGATAATCCATTTTGCTTGGTGAACATGATTTTTCATTCAAAATTTATGCAATTATCGATTCTAAAATGAGTTCTTATGCACCAATGAAGTGTTCGTCAGTATGCATTTGATATGACTAACCACTCAGTTTTAGAGAAGTAAGGCGAAAAGTAACAATAAAAATGAAATGCTAAAACACACGTTAGTTAATAATATGTTGAAAATTTGTTTCTGTGATTTTGATTTCACTTTTTAATTGATATCCCCTCTGTTATCTAGCGATAAACTTACTCTTCTATACCTGATCTAGGTGGCTTTTCTAGGCGATCCATGCCATATTTCGTGGCAATCAAATTTGATCTTTTCATAGTCAACACTCTGGAGCAGACACATGTCTCACGAAGATGAATATCTATCAGTAGCGGAATTAATTGAATTTCAAAAAGGAGAGACTCGCGACATCATTGAAGCACTAATCGAAGATGGTAGCGATCCTGAAGCTCTATACGATATCGAGCATCACCTTTTTGCTGAAGATTTCGCAGTACTTGAGAAAGCCGTTGTTGAAGCATTCAAAATGGGCTTTGAAGTGCTTGAAGCTGAAGAGACAGAAGACGAAGATGGCAACAAGCTACTTTGTTGTGATGCAACGATGCAGTGTACTCTGAACGCAGAAGCGATTGATGAGCAAGTTGAGAAGCTTGTAAATCTTGCAGAGAAGTTTGACATTATCTACGACGGTTGGGGCACTTACTACGAAGGTGAAGATGCTATCTACCCAGACGAAGATGATGAAGACGAAGAGTAATTTCTTCCCAGTTTTAAAGAATGCCAGCCTTGAGCTGGCATTTTTTTATCCTCAGAAAAATAAATGTCTTTATATGCATTCATTCATTATAATGCGGTCAAAATTGATCTAGCTCAAGGAATGCTATGCGATTACCTCTCGATGGTCTTTGGCAAATATCGCCACTGACGGACCTCTCTATTCCACAAGATGACATTACTTTTCCGGCTCCGTTAAGTTCAAAGCTTCCGGATAGCTTGAGTGAAAGTGAAATCGCAGAGCAAGAGTGGCACCTGATGCATGACATCGAAGTGGATGATGCGATGTTGGCGTGCCCGTTTGTTGAGTTAGTAATGGCAGGTGTTGATTACTTTGCGGAAGTTCGACTCAATGGTGTGGCTGTGTTTGATTGTGATGGTAGCCAAGTCGAATATCGTAAAGATATTCGACCTTACATGCAGTCTGGTCGCAACCGTTTTGAGATTCTTTTCCTTGAAGAAGAGGAGAGCTTATTGCTTGAAGAGGATATGGGTGAGTCAGTCTCTTCATCGGCTGTCGCTAAATCGGATTCTCGTATCGGAATCTGGCAAGCGCCATATCTGCAGTTCGTTCGTCACGTCAAGCTTGAGCAAGTTGTGACAGAGCAGATCTGGCATTACGGTGGTGGTTGTGAGTTCAAAGTGGATGTTATCTATCAAACGCTAAAGCCGGGGCTAATATCGGCATCAATCAAGTTTAATGGTATGACATTGGTGATGCCGATAGATGTGCGAGCAGAACATACGGGTGTTGTTTTCCAGGTTGAGGCGCCGATCATTTTTGATATTGAGAATCCTAATCCTAAACATTTATACTCGTTAGAAGTGGTACTTGATGGCCAGGAAGAGAGCTCTTTTGTCGCCTTGAATCCAGCTTCTTGCGTCAGTAATTTTTTGCGTAGTTAGCGGTTATTTAATTAGCCCGTTACGTAAGGAATCAATTCGCTCACTTGCTTGTCATCTGATGAACTGCCGACGCCAACCCTATTTCAAAACACATTATAGCGTTTTGGCCATTACAACCTCACAAGCGTCATGGCCTGTTTCTCCCCAAGCAGAATCAAGGTGTTCAAAGCCCAATTTTTCGTAAAGTTTAACGGCAGCATTAAGACATTCGGTTGTTTCTAAATACATATGTTGATAACCCAGTTCCTTAGCTTTCTCCATCGACATATTAACCAACTTTTTCGCTAAGCCTTTGCCTCTGGTTTTAGGCAAGAAGTACATCTTTTGCAGTTCACAGACTTCTGGCATCCCTGCTAATGGTGCAAACCCACCACCACCGACAACCTTTCCATCAAGTTCAATCACCCAATACTGAGATCTTTCATTGTTATAAACACTGAACATGTCTTCTAAGGTGGGATCTGCCACACCATAACCTTTATCTTCGGTTAGCCCGTTCTCATAAGAGACTTGGCGAATCACATTGGCTACTACGGTGTTGTCTTGCTGTTGTAGAGGACGAACCACCACATCACTTGAAGCGTGGCTTTGTTGCAGTGCTCTAAGGTAGTGCTTAATTCCCCCAGAAACTTGTTGAGTTTCCGCTTCTGTTAAACGCTCAAGTACCGAGTCATAAAACTGATTCTGTTGACTGTGAAGTTGGGCAAGAGTGTTTATCCCTTGTTCTGTTACTGAAGCAACAACACTGCGCTTATCGTTGGGGTGTGGCGAGGTTTGGATTAACGAGTTCCTCGCTAGATTATTGACTGCTCTACTGGCGTTGGACTTATCAATATTGAGCTTATCCGCTAATTGATTCACGGTTAATGGCTGCTGCTCTAGTTCGATAAGCGTATGTGCTTGAATCGGAGGTAGGGCAATATCACCACAATCTTTGTCGAGCATTCCAAGCTGTCGAACGAGCTGACGTGATAATTCTCTAAGTTGTGCTGAAGTCATGTTGCCTCTCAATATGGTTGCGATGTACAACTACAATTTAATTGCGAACCGCAACTATGTCAACAATAAACTCTCTAGGTTAAGCGTGTTGGGGCAAACAAAACTGTGGCTGTGTTGTTTGGCTTTCTGCCTTTCGTAGCCAAACTTTCTCATGGAAGTAGTAAGCCACGGTATTCAAAGCGGGTTCTAACGTTGCCATCACACCACCAACAAAGGCATCGCCAGTCAATAAGTAGACAACGGTAAAGGCAACACTAAAGTGGATAGTAGCGAAGCTTGCTGTTTTTAATTTAGTCATCCACTGACGAGCTTTAAGCGCTGGAACTTGAGCCCAAGCCTTTTCATGAAAATAGAAGGCCACAGTATTCACAGAGGGCTCAATCATAGCGATCAAGCTACCAATTAAGATGTCGCCTGTTAGTGCATAAGCGACACTAAATGCGATAGTAAAATGTAATGCGGCAAAGGTTAGTGTCTTTTTCATGATAATTACTCAATCGTTGTGTTGTTTCGATAGAGCTATTATTGAGAATTATTATCATTAGTTAAAATGGGTTGTAGGAATTAATTCGATAGATGAAACCTATCAAAGGATTCTAGGGGTAAAATAATCTCTGGTTGAATGTAACTGTATAGTGATAAATATCTTAGTAATGCTTGTTCAACTCCTTGTTATTATTTGCAAAAATTATGATACCTCCCTTTGATTTATCCATTCAGGTTATTGATTAGCACGGCGTGTTTCTATAGCGTGCAATCTCTCAATGCGCACCAAGATGCGCATGATTTAATGATGAACGTCAGATGGAGTTAAAATGGAAAACAAAGCGTTGGAAACTAAGGTTCTCTTTAGTGGAAAAGGGAAAGAGTATTTTGGAATATGGATTGTTAACATTCTACTATCAGTGATCACGCTCGGTATTTATTCGGCTTGGGCGAAAGTTCGAAATAAACGTTACTTTTATGGGAATACATTTATTGGTAGTGATAGCTTTGAATATCATGGTAAGCCCATGCAAATATTGAAAGGGCGAATCATTGCGTTGATTTGTGTAGTCGCTTGGGGAATCAGTAATCAATTTGCTCCTCAGGTTGCATTGGTTTTATTACTGGTTTTTTTTGCATTGTTACCATTGTTATCTCGCAGTAATGCTCGTTTTGATTCGGCAATGACAAGCTTTCGAAATGTTCACTTCTCTTTCCATGGTACTGTTTCCGGAGCCTACTGGGCAATTCTTGGGCGTGGTCTTGTTGTGGGTGTCGGCGTATTTACGGCAATCATGGCAATAATATTTACGATGCAAATGAACATGATTGCTGGTGGTATCGCCATTTTAATATCCATACCTTCTTATGTTTATTTACAATCCTGGTTACTTGCCGGTATCGCCAATTATTTTTCTAATGGTTATCGCTATGGCGATCGTCAGTTTAAAGCTGATTACCAAGATGGCTTTTATTTCAAAGTATACTTAACCAGTATGATTGCATGGCTGGTTGTCTCTATTGTTGCCGTCTTGGCTCTCTTCAGTGCCGTTGGCTTCAACATGATCAGCAACCCTGAGTCGTTATCCGAAATTGCTAACAACGGAAGTTTGACTTCAATGATGGTTGCTTATTACTTTGCTTTCATTGTTATGAGTATTGCGATTGCTGCTTACATTCAAGTAAAAATTAGAAATTACACCTTCTCTGAATTAGTGCTTGAAGGAAAAGAAAATGAGGCCGATTCAACGTTAAGTTTTGCTTCGACATTAACGATAAAAAGCTACATGTTTTTAGTATTGACTAACTTCTTACTTCAAGTGATTACCCTCGGGTTAGCTAGACCATGGGTGATGGTAAGAACGATGAACTACTTGTCGGAGAATACGTATGTTCAAGGTAACTTAGATTTACTAGTAGCAAACGACCAACCGTCTGATGTGGAATCGGCTATTTCTGATGAAATAGCTCAAGCGTTTAATGTTGATCTTGGTATTGGCTAAATGATCTCTGGTGTTGCACACCCGCCTCGTAGTTCTGAACGCTGCGAGGCCATTTTAGATATCTCTCACCCTGATAAACTACTCCTGAGTGTGGATGGGGATGGTTCTATTGTTTCTGCATATTTTGAACGTGTTGAAATTATGCGAGGCGTTGGATCCGCTCCAACAAAGCTCAAATTCCCCGATGGATGGCAATTTATCACGGAGGCAAGTGATGAATTGGACACCTATTTGAGAGACAGAGGTAAACATAATTTCTTAGGTAAATTAGAGAAGAACATCACGGCTATCTTAGTTAGTAGTATTGTTCTTATGTTACTTACTATTTCTATGTTCACTCATGGGATCCCGTGGTTAACTCATCAAATAGTCACTTATCTACCTGATTCGGTGCCTAGGCTGGTTGAAAATCAGGTTTTAGAGTCTTTAGATGAACAGTTCTTTGAGAGCTCCACTCTGTCGGAAGAACGACAGCGCCACATTCGACAGCGCTTTGAAAGGCAGCTGCAAAAAATGAGTATTGAAGGCGATGTACAGTTGGTTTTTCGTTCTTCAGAGCTTGGCGCCAATGCTTTTGCGCTGAGTGCTGGGACAATCATCGTATTAGATGATCTCGTTAGATTGACTACAACGGAAGAGCAACTAGACAGTATCTTGTTACATGAATTAGGACATGTTCAGCACCAGCATGTAATGAAGGTATTGGTTCGATCAAGTTTGTTATCAGTAACTGTAGCGGCTTTGACTGGTGAAAGCTCTGGGATCATTGATAACCTTACTGGTCTTGGTGTGTTTGTTGCAAATAATGGTCAATCACAAGATGCAGAGCGAGAAGCGGATTCATTTGCTTCCTATTCGATGATCGAGCTGCATGGTTCTAATCAAGCTATGATTGAGATGTTTGAATTGTTAGGAAAAGATTCTGATGGACATGCTGAACTACCCACATGGCTCAGTTCTCATCCTGAACTGGGTGAACGGATTGAATCATTGAGGGACGTACATTAGTTGTTTAGTGAAAAAGGTTAGTGTTAATGCCTAAATCATTGTTATCTAATTGTAATTTATATTAATCAAACAATTACCACCGAATTTTAAACAATAAAAAGGGCAGATTATTATCTGCCCTTTTTCTTACTTAAAAACTATCGCATGGATTATAAAGCTGCGATTGTCGCTTTTTGCTCTTCTAGCTTAACAAGAGTCTCTTGGTAGCCTTCAAGCTTTTCACGCTCTTTCGCGATAACCGCTTCAGGTGCTTTAGCAACAAAACCTTCGTTACCTAGCTTACCTTCGATACGCTTAATTTCACCGTGAGTCTTCGCTACTTCTTTATCTAGACGAGCAAGTTCAGCATCTTTGTCGATAAGACCCGCCATTGGGATCATCAGCTCAGATTTGCCAACAAGCTTAGTTGCACAAGCTGGAGTTGCTTCGCCGTCTGCTAGAACTTTAATATCGTCTAGTTTAGCTAGAGAAGTAAGAACGATCTTGTTTGCTTCGATACGAGCGGCATCTTTCTCATCAGCGACTTTGATCATTACTTCTAAGCCTTGGCTTGGGGCAATGTCGTATTCCGCACGTAGGTTACGGATAGCAGTGATGAAAGTTTTAACCCACTCGATGTCGTCAACGATCTCAGCATTGAAGTTAGCTTCATTAAACTGAGGAAGCGCTTGAGTCATGATTGTCTCGCCTTCAACGCCGTCTACTAGCGGCTTAACGCTTTGCCAGATAGATTCAGTGATGTAAGGAAGAACAGGGTGAGCAAGACGTAGTGTCTTCTCAAGAACCGTGATCAACGTGTAACGAGTCGCTTGTTGTTGAGCTTCAGTACCCTTCCAAAGAACAGGTTTAGTTAGCTCTAGGTACCAGTCACAGAATTGGTTCCAGATGAATTCGTAAAGCGTGTTTGCTGCCATGTCTAGACGGTAGTTGTCTAGATGAGCGTTAAATTCTTTCGCTGCAACTTCAAACTGAGATTCAATCCACTTGTCTGCTAGAGAGAATTCCATGTTTGCACTGTCTTCAACAGACAGTGACATGCCACAATCGTGCTCTTCTGTGTTCATCAGTACGTAACGGCTTGCGTTCCATAGCTTGTTACAGAAGTTACGGTAACCTTCAAGACGCTTCATGTCCCAGTTGATGTCACGGCCAGTTGAAGCCATAGCAGCAAGAGTGAAACGCAGTGCATCTGTACCGTATGGTTCGATACCATCTTCGAAAGTTTTACGTGTTGCTTTTTCGATCTTAGCAGCCAGTTTTGGTTGCATCATGTTGCCACAACGCTTTTCTACTAGCTCTTCAAGGCCGATGCCGTCAATCATATCGATTGGGTCAAGTACGTTACCTTTCGACTTAGACATCTTGTCGCCGTTCTCATCACGGATAAGACCCGTCATGTAAACGGTTTTGAAAGGTACTTGAGCCTTGCCATCTTCGTCTTTCACGAAGTGCATAGTCATCATGATCATACGAGCAACCCAGAAGAAGATAATATCAAAACCAGATACTAGTACTTCTGATGGGTGGAATGTTTTCATTGCTTCAGTATCTTCAGGCCAGCCTTGTGTGCCGAACGTCCAAAGTGCAGAAGAGAACCATGTATCAAGAACGTCGTTGTCTTGCTTAAGAACAATTACCGGTGAAAGGTTGTTCTTTTCACGAACTTCTTCTTCAGTGCGACCTACGTAAACTTTACCATCGTTGTCGTACCATGCTGGGATACGGTGCCCCCACCAAAGTTGACGAGAGATACACCAGTCTTGCACGTCACGCATCCACGCGAAGTACATATTTTCGTACTGCTTAGGTACGAATTGGATCTCACCATCTTCAACGGCTTTAACAGCAGGAGCAGCAAGAGGCGCTGTACGCACGTACCATTGGTCAGTCAGCATTGGTTCGATAACCACGCCACCACGGTCACCGTAAGGAACGGTTAGATCGTGATCTTTAATTTCTTCAAGTAGGTCTAGCTCTTCAAATTCCGCAACCGTTGCACGACGAGCAGCAAAGCGCTCCATACCTTGGTATTTAGCAGGAAGCTCTGTTGAATACACATCGCTCTCTTCACCGTTAGTTGTGAAGATTTCAGCCGCATCACGGATATCACCGTTGAACGTTAGGATGTTGATCATTGGTAGGCTATGGCGCTTGCCCACTTCGTAATCGTTAAAGTCATGAGCTGGCGTGATTTTCACACAACCCGTTCCTTTATCCATGTCAGCGTGCTCATCACCTACGATAGGGATAAGACGATTTACGATAGGAAGCAGGATTTCTTTACCGATAAGATCTTTGTAGCGAGGATCTTCTGGGTTAACCGCAACGCCGGTATCACCAAGCATGGTTTCAGGGCGTGTAGTAGCAACGACGATGTAGTCTTTGCCATCAGCCGTTTTAACACCGTTCGCTAATGGGTAGCGGAAGTGCCACATGAAACCTTTTTTGTCTTTATTTTCAACTTCAAGATCAGAAATTGCCGTGTGCAGTTTAGGATCCCAGTTTACTAGACGCTTACCACGGTAGATTAGGTCTTCTTCGTATAGACGAACAAACACTTCTTGAGTCGCAGCCGATAGGCCGTCATCCATAGTGAATCGCTCACGATCCCAATCTACAGAAGCACCAAGACGACGAAGTTGTTGAGTGATTGTGCCACCTGATTCGCCTTTCCATTCCCAGATCTTGTCGATGAAAGCTTCACGGCCGTAGTCGTGTTTTGTTTTGCCTTCTTCAGCGGCGATCTTACGCTCAACAACCATTTGAGTGGCGATACCAGCGTGGTCAGTACCCACTTGCCAAAGAGTATTTTTGCCTTTCATACGTTGAGCACGGATAAGCGTATCCATGATCGTATCTTGGAACGCGTGACCCATGTGTAGGCTGCCAGTGACGTTCGGTGGCGGGATCATGATGCTGTAAGCTTCTTTTGATGTGTCACCGTGTGGCTTAAAGTAGCCTTTCTCTTCCCAAGTCTTATACAGAGCTTGTTCGATTGATGTTGGGTTGTATGTCTTTTCCATAGTGCTCTTATAACGGATACTGTGAATGGTTAATCGTGGTCAAACTTCATAAGTGAAGCTTCTTGAATCTAAATCCAAAGATAGCTTTAACTATGAGGTTTGACTATGGATGTTGAATCTCGATAGTTTGTAGCTGATATCCAGCCTGACGGTAAATTTTATACCTTTCTCGAGCGAGTTGCTTAGCTTTTTCTTCGTAAGGAACGAAGTCTATCACCTGAGCAAAGGCGTTCGCAAAGGTTGTATTATTATCGGCCAGATTTATTACCAGTTGGCGATTCCAATTATGTTTTACGCCTTGATAGCCAATTTCGATGTTGGTTGAATACTTTGGGCCTTCGCCAACTAAGTTATGTGCAATAAATTCATTGGGTTCGACCTGCCAGAAAACCTCAGCGATACGTTCGGCATGTTCTTTGTCATTGCAGTTGAGATAAAGTTTAGCGCCTTGTTTAGCAAAGTGCTGAGCAAGAAACAACACATAGCGAGCAAAACCATCTTCGCTGGCTTGCGGGCTGTCTGAAGGCACAATGTAAAACGTGGCAGTCTGCATACTTAACACTCAAAACTTGAACTGAAAATCGTGGATATCAATATTACTTGGTTAACAGGGTCTAACAAATAGCGCTTATTAAAAAAGGGCCCGTAGGCCCTTTTCATTATTTTGAAGATTGCTCTTCAGTCTCTTGGCCGCTGCGGTTCAATAAGAATTGGACTAGCATTGAGACAGGACGACCTGTCGAGCCTTTCGCTGCACCTGACTTCCACGCAGTACCTGCACTGTCGATGTGAGCCCAGTGGTACTTCTTAGTGAATTTAGACAGGAAACAACCTGCGGTGATAGTACCGCCAGGGCGGCCACCGATGTTTGCCATATCAGCAAACGGACTGTTCAGCTGCTCATGGTACTCGTCTGCCATAGGTAGACGCCATGCGCGGTCACTTGCTTGCTCTGAAGCATTAACAAGTTCATGAGACAGTGGGTTGTGGTTAGATAGAACGCCACTGATGTGGTGACCTAGAGCGATAACACATGCACCAGTTAGCGTAGCAACATCGACAACACAATCTGGTTCAAAGCGCTCAACGTAAGTTAGGGCATCACATAGAACCAAGCGACCTTCTGCATCAGTATTTAATACTTCAACGGTTTGGCCTGACATGGTTGTTAGAATGTCACCTGGGCGGTAAGCATTGCTACCAGGCATGTTTTCACAGCCCGCAAGGATACCTACAACGTTGATTGGCAAGTTAAGTTTCGCTAGTGCTTTCATTGTGCCGAATACAGATGCAGCACCACACATGTCGTACTTCATCTCATCCATGCCTTCACCAGGCTTAAGCGAGATACCGCCTGAATCGAAAGTAAGACCTTTACCGACTAGAACGATAGGTTTTGCATTTGGGTCAGCAGCGCCTTTGTATTCCATGATAGACATCATAGATTCGTTCTTAGAGCCACGGCCTACAGCTAAGTATGAAGTCATACCCAGCTTTTCCATCTCTTCTTCACCGATGATCTTAGTCTTTACTGTCTCATAATCGTCAGCTAAACGACGAGCTTGAGAAGCTAGGTAAGCAGGGTTTGCGATGTTTGGTGGCATGTTGCCAAGATCTTTAGATGCTTTCACACCTGAAGCAATAGCAAGACCATGAGAAATCGCTTTTTCGCCAAGGCTTAGCTCGCGACGAGTTGGTACGTTGAATACCAATTTACGCAATGGACGACGAGTCTCTGGTTTGTTGCTCTTAAATTGGTCGAATGTGTAAAGACCATCTTTAGTCGCTTCTACCGCTTGACGAACTTTCCAGTAAGTGTCGCGACCTTTAACGTGAAGTTCTGTAAGGAAACATACTGCTTCCATAGAACCTGTTTCGTTTAGTGTGCTGATGGTTTTTTGGATAATTTCTTTGTATTGACGCTCGCCTAGCTCACGTTCTTTACCACAGCCTACCAGTAGAACACGTTCTGAAAGCACACCAGGTACTTGATGCAGTAGCAGCATCTGGCCAGGTTTACCCTCTAGATCACCGCGACGAAGCAGTGAACTAATGTAGCCATCGCTAATCTTATCTAATTGCTCGGCTACTGGAGAAAGGCGGCGCGGTTCGAATACACCGACAACGATACATGCGCTGCGCTGTTTCTCTGGGCTGCCACTTTTTACACTGAACTCCATGCGTACTCCTACATCCTGAAGACAAATCGAACTAAATGTTAGATAATGGGTTCTTACTTGTTGGATCCTATAATGGAACTAACCTTAAAGAAGAACGCTAACACTTAGCTAAAAATTTAAAAAAATAAAAGGTTCAACGGGAAATTATAGTGATTCAATCAAAAAAACAAGTTTTGTATAGGTAATTTGAGCGTGATTATTGTTAGATATTTGATCCGCGAGACAATCAAGAGCCAATTTGCGATCTTTTTTGTTCTCTTTCTCGTGTTTCTCAGCCAAAAATTCATCAGTGTTTTAGCGGACGCCTCTGATGGTGATATTCCTGCGAGCCTCATATTGTCGATTGTTGGTCTAAATATGCCAGCGATGGGTTTATTGATGCTTCCACTCAGTATCTATATTGGTATTTTGCTTACTTTTGGCCGTCTTTACGCTGAAAGTGAAATAGTCGTAATGAACGCAACGGGTATTGGTAATAAATTCCTTATCCAATCTGCGCTTTATTTGGCTTTGATTACTGCATCTGTTGCTGCCTTCAACTCATTTTGGTTGTCTCCTTGGTCGCAAGACAAAGTTGAGCAAATGTATGAAGAAGTGGCTGCAGAAAATAGCGTTGATTTACTTCCGAAAGGTAAGTTTGAAGGTACGCCGGATGGTTCTTCTGTCGTTTTCATTGATGATATCGACGGTAATAAGTTAGAAAATGTGTTTGTTGCTCAAATGCGCCCACGTGATTCGGTATTGCCTAGTGTGATGTTCTCTAAGTCGGGTGATGTAAAAGAGCTCAGCGATGGTCGCCAAGTGATTGTGATGTACGATGGCACTCGTCATGAAGGGGTTCCAACACGTCTTGATTATATGGTAACGCACTTTGAAGAGTACGAAGGCTTAATTGGTCAGCGTGAGGTCGAGAAGAAAGGTCGTGATTGGGAGGCGATTCCTACGCTCGAACTGATTGGTAATCCAGAAAACAGTGCCAAAGCGGAATTACAATGGCGAATTTCATTGGTGCTTTGTATTCCATTGTTGACCATGCTTGTTGTGCCACTGTCTGCGGTGAACCCTCGACAAGGTCGTTTCGCTAAAATTGGCCCAGCCATTCTAATCTACCTAACCTATTTCTTAGCAATCAGTGCAACCAAATCTTCGATTGAAGAGGGGAGTATCCCTGCGGTAGTCGGCATGTGGCCAATTAATGCGTTATTGTTATTTGTCGCGATTGGTGCAAACTTTATGGATAGCGTGCCAGTAAGGCGTTTGAAAGAAAAATTCAAGAATAAAAGGTTAGCTTAAGCCGTGTTTAAGATTCTCGATTTATATATAGGCAGAACCATCATCGCAACTACGTCACTGGTATTGGTGACGTTTGTTGGTCTCTCTGGGATTATCAAGTACGTAGAACAGCTGAGAAAGGTTGGTCGTGGTACCTATGATCTATTACAAGCGCTGTATTTCGTACTATTGAGTGTTCCTCGTGATATCGAGATGTTCTTTCCAATGGCTGCATTACTTGGTGCATTGATTGGACTGGGTATGCTTGCTGCGAGTTCCGAACTGGTGGTAATGCAGGCGGCGGGTTTCTCTAAGTTAGATATTGGCCTATCGGTACTCAAAACCGCTATTCCATTAATGATCGTGGTGACTCTTCTTGGTCAGTGGGGAGCCCCTCAAGCACAGAAGATGGCTCGTGACTTAAGAACTATATCGATTGCTGGTGGTAATATTATCTCTACCCAAAGTGGGGTATGGGCACGTGATGCCAATGACTTCATCTTCATTGTCAAAATCGATGATCAGAAGTTATATGGTATGAATATGTGGCGCTTTGATGAGAACAAGGCTCTGAAAACAGCTATATATTCAAAAGAAGTCGATTATGTTGGAAACAACGTTTGGACTATGAACGATGTAGAGATCACGTCTTTCGAAAATGAGCTTCAGATTACCAAAGAAAGCTTACCAACTTATACTTGGGAAACATCACTCGCTCCGGATAAGCTTGCGATCGTAACGGTTAAACCAGAAGAGCTGTCTTTAAGTGGGTTGTACGATTATGTTTCCTACCTTAAAGCCTCGGAGCAAGATGCATCACGCTATGAACTCGCTTTATGGAGAAAGATAACTCAGCCGATTTCGATAGCGGTCATGATGTTGATGGCATTGTCGTTTATCTTTGGCCCATTACGAAGTGTGACTATGGGAGCAAGAATTCTTTCGGGGGTTATTGCAGGTTTTACCTTCTATATATCCAGTGAGTTCTTTGGTCCGGTCAGTTTGGTCTATCAAATACCACCGGCCTTTGGTGCGCTAGCCCCGAGCGTGGTGTTCCTTGGAATAGCCATAATGCTCTTGAGGCGGAAACTGTAAATAGAAAAAAGGAAGGCATAACGCCTTCCTTTTTTGCTCTTGACTGTAGCAAGTTTGATCGCGTTATCGTGCTTGTGGTAGCACTACTACTTCGGTCTTCGCCCAGATGTCGTGAAAGCCACGCTTTTGAGGGTCGAATGGAACACATAAGTTTGCTAATCCAAATCCTGAAGTACCTAAGCGAATCAGAGCTTGGGTTACAGTAATAGCGGAGCCATCTTTGTTTTGAATGCGCAGTTTCCAAGCTCGCATGCCTAGCGTTTGACCTGCTTTTGTCCAAAAGAACACAAAGAAATACACCCAAACTACGACTAAGTAAAAGGTATATGCAGGGCTCCAAATCGGGTGGTTGCTCAAGAAGTCACTAACATCGGCATAACCGCTATGGTTAAAAACGCCAAGTGCCATGAGCGCATGCAGCAGAGCGACAATGACGCCAGCCGCCAGCATCTCAATAGCGATTACGATAAGGGCGTCATAGAACAAGGCACCAAATCGGCGCATTACTCCTGCTGGTGGCATTGTGTTTGTTGATGTCATGGTGTTATTACTTCTTCAAAAATTTAGGCGTCAGAATATAGTCTAAGGCCTGGCGTGAAAAGAGACATGACGCACAGCTTATGACTTAGTGGCGAAATTATCGGCAAACACACATGAATTCAAGTTTTTATACTTGCCACATCAGTTCGCATACGTATAATGCCAGACATCGAAAGGGCAACGCCCCAAGATAATGCCGGTATGGTGAAATTGGTATACACGACGGATTCAAAATCCGTTGCCTTCGGGCGTGGCGGTTCAAGTCCGCCTACCGGTACCATATTTAAATGACAAAGCCTCGACGAAAGTCGGGGCTTTGTTGTATCTGGGGTATAGGGAGCGTTGCCTTCTCGGCGGCGGCAGGAATGCCTGTCCAATCATTCCGCCTACCGGTACCAAGCATAGAAAGGTCGCTTTTATAGCGACCTTTCGTCGTTTTAGGCGTTTGTGAATTTAAAATCCAGCGTGTCGGCTTGGATGCAAGCCCAGTCAAGTCGGCCTACCGGTACCATATTTAGATAAAGCTCTGATCAGAAATGGTCGGGGCTTTGTTGTATCTGGAGAATAGAAAAGCTTACCTTTGTTTTAACGGCAGGAACGCTTTTTTAATCAGTCAGATCTTGTTGTTTCATTCCTAAACCACACCGTTTCCCTTCGCAATTCGATTCCTTAATAAATTAATCATCTTAAATCATGATGTTACCTACCATTCTCTCATCTATTGTCTATGTTTAAAGGAATAATAGAGGAGAGATATATGCTGACAGTAACCCCTTACTTGTTTTTTGATGGCCGTTGTAACGAAGCGTTGGATTTTTATCATAAATGTTTTGGCGGTGTAGTTTTATCGAAACAACTTTTTAGTGATGCGCCACAAGTAATAGAGGGAGCTCAACCTGATTGGATTATGCATGCTGAGTTTGAAGCGTTTGGTATGAAGCTGATGATGTCTGATGGTGTTAAAGCGAAAGAGCTCGAAGGTAACAACCTCGCTCTCTCCCTTGTTACTGAGGATACCGCGACTCAAGAGCAAATCTTTGAAAACCTGAAGCAAGGTGGGCGAATAATGACACCTTTAGCGGATACGTTTTGGGGAGCTCGGTTTGGCAAAGTGGAAGATAAGTTCGGCATACGTTGGATGGTGCACTGTGATTCTTTAAGTTGAACCTGTGAAATTGGATAGTGAAATTGCTGCTCGGTTTTATTAGAATTATAAATAGAGATTATTGATCAATATTATATATAAAAATGGGCAGCATAAAGATTACCGTAGATCGCATTCAGCCCGGTCTACATGTACGACTCCCAGTAAAATGGAATGAACACCCATTTCTACTTAACAGCTTTAAAATCAAAGATGACGCTCAAGTACAAGTAATTCGACATCTTGGGATTAAGCACGTCTATATAAATCCGAACCAAAGCGATACATCACCTTTACCCGCTAATCATGTGAGTGAACAAGACCTTGATACTGATTTACAAGTAAGTCTTGAAGCGGAAAGAATGTGGAAAGATAAGCATGAGCGTATCGAAACTCTAAGCTCTTACCGTCGTAGGGTGAGTCATTGCGAGAAAGAGTTCGAACGTTCGCTTGCCCGAATGCGTTCTGTGATGACCAAAATCCGTAATCGCCCATTAGATGCGGTAGGGGAGGTTAAAGCTCTTGTTGATGATATTGTTGAAACGCTAGTGAGTGACGATAACGTAACCTTGCATCTCATGAATGCAAAAGCTGACTTTGAAGACATTTACTTCCATACATTAAATGTCTCTGTTGTTGCGTTAATGATTGGTAAAGCAAAAGGCTACAATACGCAGCAGTTGAAAGACCTTTCATTTGCCGCGTTGTTTCACGATATAGGTAAAATAAAGATACCCGTAGCGATACTAAGAAAGCAGGCAGCTTTGACTGTGCCAGAGGCGAATTATCTCAAACTTCATACTAAGTATGGGGTAGATATAGTCACGGCTATTGAGGGTTTTCCTGACAGTGCGAAGAGAGTTATTGGTCAGCATCACGAAATGAATGACGGTTCGGGTTATCCAGAAGGCTTAACTGAAGATGGTATAGATGAGTTTGCAAAAATAGTCGCGGTAGCAAATGCATTTGATAATCTTTGCCACAGTAAAGCGCAATCCCAGCAGAAGATCCCTTACTTAGCACTCTCTCATTTATATAAGAACTGCAAACACCTATATAGTCAGGATAACTTGAGTCTGTTAGTCAAGTTTATGGGAGTGTACCCACCGGGCACTGTCGTGCAGCTTTCAAATGAATCAATTGGAATAGTGATTTCAGTTAATGCTAAACACATGCTTTACCCGAATGTACTGATCTATGATCCTAGCGTGCCAAGAACCCAAGCCCCGATCATTGACCTCTTTAGTAAAGAGATAAAAATTGTCAATGCAGTTCATCCAAGTAAGTTACCGGAACAAGTTAGAGAATATCTAAACCCTAGGGCTCGTTTATCTTACTTTTTTGATAATGGTGAGTAGTTATCCACAGGGTGTTGTGGGTAATTTGTTCGAAACTTGGGTTGAAAGTGGTATAAATAAGCCCTTGGTTGAAATGTCTTCGCTTAACCTCTTTTTTCAATAAAAAACGCATTTAATGCTTGCCAATAAGAGCTGCATCTCTATAATGCCGCCTCACTGACACGGCAGACGCCACAAGGCTTCAGCGCAGAATGTTGGTAAGGCAACTAGCTTAAAGCGTTTAATCGCTCCTACTTTTAAAAAGTAGAAATTAATTCCCAATAAGTGTTTGACACTGAGAATTAAAACGCTAGAATGGCCGTCCACTTAGAGAGGCTCCTTACTTAAAAGGAACGCTCAACAAGTGAAGCTCTTTAACAATTTAAACCTATCAATCTGTGTGGGCACTCGTTGATGAATATCAAAACGTTTTATCCTTTGGATAAAACAGTTACTTCGGTAACAAATTGATTTCAATGAACTGAGTGACCAATACGTTTAACGACTTTCTCTTGTAGAAAGAAATTATTCGGCACAGTCAATTCATTACCATTCTGTTGGAATGGTAATAGCTTTAAAATTACATTCTTTATTTATAAAGAATAGTTTTGAAGTCAGTATTCGTTGAGTCACAAAATCTTAAATTGAAGAGTTTGATCATGGCTCAGATTGAACGCTGGCGGCAGGCCTAACACATGCAAGTCGAGCGGAAACGACACTAACAATCCTTCGGGTGCGTTAATGGGCGTCGAGCGGCGGACGGGTGAGTAATGCCTAGGAAATTGCCTTGATGTGGGGGATAACCATTGGAAACGATGGCTAATACCGCATAATGCCTACGGGCCAAAGAGGGGGATCTTCGGACCTCTCGCGTCAAGATATGCCTAGGTGGGATTAGCTAGTTGGTGAGGTAATGGCTCACCAAGGCGACGATCCCTAGCTGGTCTGAGAGGATGATCAGCCACACTGGAACTGAGACACGGTCCAGACTCCTACGGGAGGCAGCAGTGGGGAATATTGCACAATGGGCGAAAGCCTGATGCAGCCATGCCGCGTGTATGAAGAAGGCCTTCGGGTTGTAAAGTACTTTCAGTTGTGAGGAAGGGTGTGTAGTTAATAGCTGCATATCTTGACGTTAGCAACAGAAGAAGCACCGGCTAACTCCGTGCCAGCAGCCGCGGTAATACGGAGGGTGCGAGCGTTAATCGGAATTACTGGGCGTAAAGCGCATGCAGGTGGTTCATTAAGTCAGATGTGAAAGCCCGGGGCTCAACCTCGGAACTGCATTTGAAACTGGTGAACTAGAGTGCTGTAGAGGGGGGTAGAATTTCAGGTGTAGCGGTGAAATGCGTAGAGATCTGAAGGAATACCAGTGGCGAAGGCGGCCCCCTGGACAGACACTGACACTCAGATGCGAAAGCGTGGGGAGCAAACAGGATTAGATACCCTGGTAGTCCACGCCGTAAACGATGTCTACTTGGAGGTTGTGGCCTTGAGCCGTGGCTTTCGGAGCTAACGCGTTAAGTAGACCGCCTGGGGAGTACGGTCGCAAGATTAAAACTCAAATGAATTGACGGGGGCCCGCACAAGCGGTGGAGCATGTGGTTTAATTCGATGCAACGCGAAGAACCTTACCTACTCTTGACATCCAGAGAAGCCAGCGGAGACGCAGGTGTGCCTTCGGGAACTCTGAGACAGGTGCTGCATGGCTGTCGTCAGCTCGTGTTGTGAAATGTTGGGTTAAGTCCCGCAACGAGCGCAACCCTTATCCTTGTTTGCCAGCGAGTAATGTCGGGAACTCCAGGGAGACTGCCGGTGATAAACCGGAGGAAGGTGGGGACGACGTCAAGTCATCATGGCCCTTACGAGTAGGGCTACACACGTGCTACAATGGCGCATACAGAGGGCAGCAAGCTAGCGATAGTGAGCGAATCCCAAAAAGTGCGTCGTAGTCCGGATTGGAGTCTGCAACTCGACTCCATGAAGTCGGAATCGCTAGTAATCGTGAATCAGAATGTCACGGTGAATACGTTCCCGGGCCTTGTACACACCGCCCGTCACACCATGGGAGTGGGCTGCAAAAGAAGTGGGTAGTTTAACCTTTCGGGGAGGACGCTCACCACTTTGTGGTTCATGACTGGGGTGAAGTCGTAACAAGGTAGCCCTAGGGGAACCTGGGGCTGGATCACCTCCTTATACGAAGATACTTACGATGAGTGTCCACACAGATTGATGGTTTAGATTTAGTTAAAGCCAGAGCTTTAATTAATAACGTAAGTTATTGATTAAAGCTTTTTGCTTTATGCTCTTTAACAATTTGGAAAGCTGACTGATTGATTACTTACGAGTAATTCAATCAAACTTAAAAGTTCTCAATGTTTATCTTTCATTAGATAAACACAACAAACACATTCAAGTGTCTTGTATTCGAATGATCAGAAATGATTGTTCATTTTTTGATTCTACTTTTTTTAAAAGTGGAAACAAAAAGTAAATTGAGTCCGGCAAACAGTTATCAAGAATTAACCCTTCTTGATGACAACCAAAAACCTTGGTTAGTTGCCATACACTAAGACCCTTTCGGGTTGTATGGTTAAGTGACTAAGCGTACACGGTGGATGCCTTGGCAGTCAGAGGCGATGAAAGGCGTAATAACTTGCGATAAGCCCAGATTAGGTAGTAATAACCTTTTGAGTCTGGGATTCCTGAATGGGGAAACCCACTTGCATAAGCAAGTATCCTGTTGTGAATACATAGCAACAGGAGGCAAACCGGGGGAACTGAAACATCTAAGTACCCCGAGGAAGAGAAATCAACCGAGATTCCGAAAGTAGCGGCGAGCGAAATTGGATTAGCCCTTAAGCTTTTAATGATGCAGGTGAAGAGTCTGGAAAGTCTCGCAATAAAGGGTGATAGCCCCGTAACCGACACATCATAATCAGTGAAAACGAGTAGGGCGGGACACGTGATATCCTGTCTGAATATGGGGGGACCATCCTCCAAGGCTAAATACTACTGACTGACCGATAGTGAACCAGTACCGTGAGGGAAAGGCGAAAAGAACCCCTGTGAGGGGAGTGAAATAGAACCTGAAACCGTGTACGTACAAGCAGTAGGAGCACCTTCGTGGTGTGACTGCGTACCTTTTGTATAATGGGTCAGCGACTTAATTTTAGTAGCAAGGTTAACCGTTTAGGGGAGCCGTAGGGAAACCGAGTCTTAACTGGGCGTACAGTTGCTAGGATTAGACCCGAAACCAGGTGATCTAGCCATGGGCAGGTTGAAGGTTGAGTAACATCAACTGGAGGACCGAACCGACTAATGTTGAAAAATTAGCGGATGACTTGTGGCTAGGGGTGAAAGGCCAATCAAACCTGGAGATAGCTGGTTCTCCCCGAAAGCTATTTAGGTAGCGCCTCGGACGAATACTACTGGGGGTAGAGCACTGTTAAGGCTAGGGGGTCATCCCGACTTACCAACCCTTTGCAAACTCCGAATACCAGTAAGTACTATCCGGGAGACACACGGCGGGTGCTAACGTCCGTCGTGGAGAGGGAAACAACCCAGACCGCCAGCTAAGGTCCCAAAGTATAGCTAAGTGGGAAACGATGTGGGAAGGCTCAGACAGCCAGGATGTTGGCTTAGAAGCAGCCATCATTTAAAGAAAGCGTAATAGCTCACTGGTCGAGTCGGCCTGCGCGGAAGATGTAACGGGGCTAAGCTATACACCGAAGCTGCGGCTACGTACCTTAGGGTATGTGGGGTAGGGGAGCGTTCTGTAAGCCGTTGAAGGTGGTCTGTAAGGGCTGCTGGAGGTATCAGAAGTGCGAATGCTGACATGAGTAACGATAAAGGGAGTGAAAAACTCCCTCGCCGGAAGACCAAGGGTTCCTGTCCAACGTTAATCGGGGCAGGGTAAGTCGACTCCTAAGGCGAGGCCGAAAGGCGTAGTCGATGGGAAACGGGTTAATATTCCCGTACTTCTTACAATTGCGATGGGGGGACGGAGAAGGCTAGGTGGGCCTGGCGACGGTTGTCCAGGTTCAAGTATGTAGGCGGAAAGTTTAGGTAAATCCGGACTTTCATTAACGCTGAGATACGATGTCGAGCTACTACGGTAGTGAAGTCATTGATGCCATGCTTCCAGGAAAAGCCTCTAAGCTTCAGATTGTAAGGAATCGTACCCCAAACCGACACAGGTGGTCGGGTAGAGAATACCAAGGCGCTTGAGAGAACTCGGGTGAAGGAACTAGGCAAAATGGTACCGTAACTTCGGGAGAAGGTACGCTCTTATCAGTGAAGTCCCTTGCGGATGGAGCAGACGAGAGTCGCAGATACCAGGTGGCTGCAACTGTTTATTAAAAACACAGCACTGTGCAAAATCGTAAGATGACGTATACGGTGTGACGCCTGCCCGGTGCCGGAAGGTTAATTGATGGGGTTAGACTTCGGTCGAAGCTCTTGATCGAAGCCCCGGTAAACGGCGGCCGTAACTATAACGGTCCTAAGGTAGCGAAATTCCTTGTCGGGTAAGTTCCGACCTGCACGAATGGCGTAATGATGGCCACGCTGTCTCCACCCGAGACTCAGTGAAATTGAAATCGCTGTGAAGATGCAGTGTACCCGCGGCTAGACGGAAAGACCCCGTGAACCTTTACTACAGCTTGGCACTGAACATTGAACCTACATGTGTAGGATAGGTGGGAGACTATGAAATTGCGTCGCTAGATGTGATGGAGTCGTCCTTGAAATACCACCCTTGTAGTTTTGATGTTCTAACGTTGGTCCCTGAATCGGGATTACGGACAGTGCCTGGTGGGTAGTTTGACTGGGGCGGTCTCCTCCCAAAGAGTAACGGAGGAGCACGAAGGTGGGCTAAACACGGTTGGACATCGTGTGGTTAGTGCAATGGCATAAGCCCGCTTGACTGCGAGAATGACAATTCGAGCAGGTGCGAAAGCAGGTCATAGTGATCCGGTGGTTCTGAATGGAAGGGCCATCGCTCAACGGATAAAAGGTACTCCGGGGATAACAGGCTGATACCGCCCAAGAGTTCATATCGACGGCGGTGTTTGGCACCTCGATGTCGGCTCATCACATCCTGGGGCTGAAGTCGGTCCCAAGGGTATGGCTGTTCGCCATTTAAAGTGGTACGCGAGCTGGGTTTAGAACGTCGTGAGACAGTTCGGTCCCTATCTGCCGTGGGCGTTGGAAAATTGAAAGGGGCTGCTCCTAGTACGAGAGGACCGGAGTGGACGAACCTCTGGTGTTCGGGTTGTCATGCCAATGGCATTGCCCGGTAGCTAAGTTCGGAATCGATAACCGCTGAAAGCATCTAAGCGGGAAGCGAGCCTTGAGATGAGTTTTCCCTGGCACTATAAGTGTCCTAAAGGGTTGTCGTAGACTACGACGTTGATAGGCAGGGTGTGTAAGTGCTGCGAGGCATTGAGCTAACCTGTACTAATTGCCCGTGAGGCTTAACCATACAACACCCAAGGGGTTTTGTGGACTCAAAGACAGACCTTGAATGCGTTTGAAGAGAAATAACTTTTAGATAAGCTTTCCGAATTTTAAAATTTGCTTGGCGACCATAGCATTGTGGACCCACCTGATTCCATGCCGAACTCAGAAGTGAAACACAATAGCGCCGATGGTAGTGTGGGGCTTCCCCATGTGAGAGTAGGACATCGCCAGGCTTTAATTTCGACTTTGTCTAGTTTCTAGACAAGTCACCATAGAGTTCTAAGTTTTCTTAGTATTTTATGTTGACTTTCAAAGTGGAAAGCGTATTATACGCGTCCTGCTTAAGTGCTAAGGCACTGAAAGCGTTCTCTTTTTAGAGAACACGCTCTTTAACAATTTAAACCTATCAATCTGTGTGGGCACTCGTTGATGAATATCAAAACGTTATTGGTTCTTTTTCGAAAGAGCGTAATAACAGTTACTTCGGTAACACAATGATTTCAATGAACTGAGTGACCAATACGTTTAACTACTTGTAGTTATTCGGCACAGTCAATTCATTACCATTCTGTTGGAATGGTAATAGCTTTAGAATTACATGTTCATGTTTACATGAATATTAGTTTTGAAGTCAGTATTCGTTGAGTCACAAAATCTTAAATTGAAGAGTTTGATCATGGCTCAGATTGAACGCTGGCGGCAGGCCTAACACATGCAAGTCGAGCGGAAACGACACTAACAATCCTTCGGGTGCGTTAATGGGCGTCGAGCGGCGGACGGGTGAGTAATGCCTAGGAAATTGCCTTGATGTGGGGGATAACCATTGGAAACGATGGCTAATACCGCATAATGCCTACGGGCCAAAGAGGGGGACCTTCGGGCCTCTCGCGTCAAGATATGCCTAGGTGGGATTAGCTAGTTGGTGAGGTAATGGCTCACCAAGGCGACGATCCCTAGCTGGTCTGAGAGGATGATCAGCCACACTGGAACTGAGACACGGTCCAGACTCCTACGGGAGGCAGCAGTGGGGAATATTGCACAATGGGCGAAAGCCTGATGCAGCCATGCCGCGTGTATGAAGAAGGCCTTCGGGTTGTAAAGTACTTTCAGTTGTGAGGAAGGGTGTGTAGTTAATAGCTGCATATCTTGACGTTAGCAACAGAAGAAGCACCGGCTAACTCCGTGCCAGCAGCCGCGGTAATACGGAGGGTGCGAGCGTTAATCGGAATTACTGGGCGTAAAGCGCATGCAGGTGGTTCATTAAGTCAGATGTGAAAGCCCGGGGCTCAACCTCGGAACTGCATTTGAAACTGGTGAACTAGAGTGCTGTAGAGGGGGGTAGAATTTCAGGTGTAGCGGTGAAATGCGTAGAGATCTGAAGGAATACCAGTGGCGAAGGCGGCCCCCTGGACAGACACTGACACTCAGATGCGAAAGCGTGGGGAGCAAACAGGATTAGATACCCTGGTAGTCCACGCCGTAAACGATGTCTACTTGGAGGTTGTGGCCTTGAGCCGTGGCTTTCGGAGCTAACGCGTTAAGTAGACCGCCTGGGGAGTACGGTCGCAAGATTAAAACTCAAATGAATTGACGGGGGCCCGCACAAGCGGTGGAGCATGTGGTTTAATTCGATGCAACGCGAAGAACCTTACCTACTCTTGACATCCAGAGAAGCCAGCGGAGACGCAGGTGTGCCTTCGGGAGCTCTGAGACAGGTGCTGCATGGCTGTCGTCAGCTCGTGTTGTGAAATGTTGGGTTAAGTCCCGCAACGAGCGCAACCCTTATCCTTGTTTGCCAGCGAGTAATGTCGGGAACTCCAGGGAGACTGCCGGTGATAAACCGGAGGAAGGTGGGGACGACGTCAAGTCATCATGGCCCTTACGAGTAGGGCTACACACGTGCTACAATGGCGCATACAGAGGGCAGCAAGCTAGCGATAGTGAGCGAATCCCAAAAAGTGCGTCGTAGTCCGGATTGGAGTCTGCAACTCGACTCCATGAAGTCGGAATCGCTAGTAATCGTGAATCAGAATGTCACGGTGAATACGTTCCCGGGCCTTGTACACACCGCCCGTCACACCATGGGAGTGGGCTGCAAAAGAAGTGGGTAGTTTAACCTTTCGGGGAGGACGCTCACCACTTTGTGGTTCATGACTGGGGTGAAGTCGTAACAAGGTAGCCCTAGGGGAACCTGGGGCTGGATCACCTCCTTATACGAAGATACTTACGATGAGTGTCCACACAGATTGATTAGGTTTAGAAAGTAAAAGAGACGATATTGGGTCTGTAGCTCAGCTGGTTAGAGCGCTCGCCTGATAAGCGGGAGGTCGGTGGTTCGAGTCCACTCAGACCCACCAATATCGACTAGATACAAAGATGGGGCTATAGCTCAGCTGGGAGAGCGCCTGCCTTGCACGCAGGAGGTCTGCGGTTCGATCCCGCATAGCTCCACCATCTTTAAGTGTTTTTATCTGAAAATATTTAAAAATGGTTTCGAAAGAAATCTAGCTCTTTAACAATTTGGAAAGCTGACTGATTGATTACTTACGAGTAATTCAATCAAGTTTAAAAGTTCTCAATGTTTATCTTTCATTAGATAAACACAACAAACACATTCAAGTGTCTTGTATTCGAATGATCAGAAATGATTGTTCATTTTTTGATTCTACTTTTTTTAAAAGTGGAAACAAAAAGTAAATTGAGTCCGGCAAACAGTCATTGAGAATTAACCCTTCTTGATGACAACCAAAAACCTTGGTTAGTTGCCATACACTAAGACCCTTTCGGGTTGTATGGTTAAGTGACTAAGCGTACACGGTGGATGCCTTGGCAGTCAGAGGCGATGAAAGGCGTAATAACTTGCGATAAGCCCAGATTAGGTAGTAATAACCTTTTGAGTCTGGGATTCCTGAATGGGGAAACCCACTTGCATAAGCAAGTATCCTGTTGTGAATACATAGCAACAGGAGGCAAACCGGGGGAACTGAAACATCTAAGTACCCCGAGGAAGAGAAATCAACCGAGATTCCGAAAGTAGCGGCGAGCGAAATTGGATTAGCCCTTAAGCTTTTAATGAGACAGACGAAGGCTCTGGAAAGTGCCGCAGTAAAGGGTGATAGCCCCGTAGTCGACATCTCATAATCAGTGAAAACGAGTAGGGCGGGACACGTGATATCCTGTCTGAATATGGGGGGACCATCCTCCAAGGCTAAATACTACTGACTGACCGATAGTGAACCAGTACCGTGAGGGAAAGGCGAAAAGAACCCCTGTGAGGGGAGTGAAATAGAACCTGAAACCGTGTACGTACAAGCAGTAGGAGCACCTTCGTGGTGTGACTGCGTACCTTTTGTATAATGGGTCAGCGACTTAATTTTAGTAGCAAGGTTAACCGTTTAGGGGAGCCGTAGGGAAACCGAGTCTTAACTGGGCGTACAGTTGCTAGGATTAGACCCGAAACCAGGTGATCTAGCCATGGGCAGGTTGAAGGTTGAGTAACATCAACTGGAGGACCGAACCGACTAATGTTGAAAAATTAGCGGATGACTTGTGGCTAGGGGTGAAAGGCCAATCAAACCTGGAGATAGCTGGTTCTCCCCGAAAGCTATTTAGGTAGCGCCTCGGACGAATACTACTGGGGGTAGAGCACTGTTAAGGCTAGGGGGTCATCCCGACTTACCAACCCTTTGCAAACTCCGAATACCAGTAAGTACTATCCGGGAGACACACGGCGGGTGCTAACGTCCGTCGTGGAGAGGGAAACAACCCAGACCGCCAGCTAAGGTCCCAAAGTATAGCTAAGTGGGAAACGATGTGGGAAGGCTCAGACAGCCAGGATGTTGGCTTAGAAGCAGCCATCATTTAAAGAAAGCGTAATAGCTCACTGGTCGAGTCGGCCTGCGCGGAAGATGTAACGGGGCTAAGCTATACACCGAAGCTGCGGCTACGTACCTTAGGGTATGTGGGGTAGGGGAGCGTTCTGTAAGCCGTTGAAGGTGGTCTGTAAGGGCTGCTGGAGGTATCAGAAGTGCGAATGCTGACATGAGTAACGATAAAGGGAGTGAAAAACTCCCTCGCCGGAAGACCAAGGGTTCCTGTCCAACGTTAATCGGGGCAGGGTAAGTCGACTCCTAAGGCGAGGCCGAAAGGCGTAGTCGATGGGAAACGGGTTAATATTCCCGTACTTCTTACAATTGCGATGGGGGGACGGAGAAGGCTAGGTGGGCCTGGCGACGGTTGTCCAGGTTCAAGTATGTAGGCGGAAAGTTTAGGTAAATCCGGACTTTCATTAACGCTGAGATACGATGTCGAGCTACTACGGTAGTGAAGTCATTGATGCCATGCTTCCAGGAAAAGCCTCTAAGCTTCAGATTGTAAGGAATCGTACCCCAAACCGACACAGGTGGTCGGGTAGAGAATACCAAGGCGCTTGAGAGAACTCGGGTGAAGGAACTAGGCAAAATGGTACCGTAACTTCGGGAGAAGGTACGCTCTTATCAGTGAAGTCCCTTGCGGATGGAGCAGACGAGAGTCGCAGATACCAGGTGGCTGCAACTGTTTATTAAAAACACAGCACTGTGCAAAATCGTAAGATGACGTATACGGTGTGACGCCTGCCCGGTGCCGGAAGGTTAATTGATGGGGTTAGACTTCGGTCGAAGCTCTTGATCGAAGCCCCGGTAAACGGCGGCCGTAACTATAACGGTCCTAAGGTAGCGAAATTCCTTGTCGGGTAAGTTCCGACCTGCACGAATGGCGTAATGATGGCCACGCTGTCTCCACCCGAGACTCAGTGAAATTGAAATCGCTGTGAAGATGCAGTGTACCCGCGGCTAGACGGAAAGACCCCGTGAACCTTTACTACAGCTTGGCACTGAACATTGAACCTACATGTGTAGGATAGGTGGGAGACTATGAAATTGCGTCGCTAGATGTGATGGAGTCGTCCTTGAAATACCACCCTTGTAGTTTTGATGTTCTAACGTTGGTCCCTGAATCGGGATTACGGACAGTGCCTGGTGGGTAGTTTGACTGGGGCGGTCTCCTCCCAAAGAGTAACGGAGGAGCACGAAGGTGGGCTAAACACGGTTGGACATCGTGTGGTTAGTGCAATGGCATAAGCCCGCTTGACTGCGAGAATGACAATTCGAGCAGGTGCGAAAGCAGGTCATAGTGATCCGGTGGTTCTGAATGGAAGGGCCATCGCTCAACGGATAAAAGGTACTCCGGGGATAACAGGCTGATACCGCCCAAGAGTTCATATCGACGGCGGTGTTTGGCACCTCGATGTCGGCTCATCACATCCTGGGGCTGAAGTCGGTCCCAAGGGTATGGCTGTTCGCCATTTAAAGTGGTACGCGAGCTGGGTTTAGAACGTCGTGAGACAGTTCGGTCCCTATCTGCCGTGGGCGTTGGAAAATTGAAAGGGGCTGCTCCTAGTACGAGAGGACCGGAGTGGACGAACCTCTGGTGTTCGGGTTGTCATGCCAATGGCATTGCCCGGTAGCTAAGTTCGGAATCGATAACCGCTGAAAGCATCTAAGCGGGAAGCGAGCCTTGAGATGAGTTTTCCCTGGCACTATAAGTGTCCTAAAGGGTTGTCGTAGACTACGACGTTGATAGGCAGGGTGTGTAAGTGCTGCGAGGCATTGAGCTAACCTGTACTAATTGCCCGTGAGGCTTAACCATACAACACCCAAGGGGTTTTGTGGACTCAGATGTACCAGACCTTGAATGCGTTTGAAGAGAAATAACTTTTAGATAAGCTTTCCGAATTTTAAAATTTGCTTGGCGACCATAGCATTGTGGACCCACCTGATTCCATGCCGAACTCAGAAGTGAAACACAATAGCGCCGATGGTAGTGTGGGGTTTCCCCATGTGAGAGTAGGACATCGCCAGGCTCCAAATTTATTTTCACTTTTTAAAAGTGAAGACAAAAGTTTTCAGAATCGTTTTTAAACGACTCCTGAATTGCTGATATAGCTCAGCCCGGTAGAGCGCACCCTTGGTAAGGGTGAGGTCCCCAGTTCGAGTCTGGGTATCAGCACCACTATTTAGTTGATTTGATTAATCAAATTGACAACAGAATTTGTTTGACGACCATAGCATTGTGGACCCACCTGATTCCATGCCGAACTCAGAAGTGAAACACAATAGCGCCGATGGTAGTGTGGGGTTTCCCCATGTGAGAGTAGGACATCGTCAGGCTTAAATTGCATTATGCTGAATAGACACTGCGGAGTGGTAGTTCAGTTGGTTAGAATACCGGCCTGTCACGCCGGGGGTCGCGGGTTCGAGTCCCGTCCACTCCGCCATTTATTTAGAAGCCTCGCTAGAAATAGCGGGGCTTTTTTACATCTAAATTATAGTGCTTCGCCCTTCCATCTAATGACTTCCACATAAGGCTTCCCGTACCCCATAACTCTTAGCCAACGCGTCCCCATTATTCCGTCATTTATCAGAAATCCCAATCCTACGACTAGAATCACATCATTTCTGATTCCAATTGTGGTTTGACACAAGAAAGGCTTCAAACGCATGCAGCTCTTTAAGCTTACTGATCAAATACTCTAGCCATACGACGTTGTAAGTTAGGTTAATGAGACTGTTCTGACTCAGCGCCCCTATTCAATACCTGAAACCATACAAGCATTACAACTCACCCCGCTTGCTCAGTGCTTGGAGCCTTCCTCAAGTATTAGTTAATAGATCTTCGTCTAGGAAACCTGACTTCTGGCCTATCAGTGAATCTAGAGGATAGCCTAATGTGTAATTAGGACTCCATCATCGAGAGGATTTTGCTAAGAACGCTAGAGTCCTTAATAAGTAGACTTAATAGCTCTTGTTATGCATTGAGCTTAAATCACTCTCGATAGCATTAAGCACTTTGTTCGAAGCATTTTAAAGGGTGAAAGCGGACTAGATTCAGTTTGAAGGTGAGAGTCGCTAGACTGAGCTCCCCAAGTGATGCCGGAAGGATATATAAGCTAAGAAATAGAGTATCCCTCGATCCGTGCAGTGATGTTTATCACCCAACTGATTGAGATTTTCTGGTTCTAGGCACTAGTATCTTAGGATGTTTACCGGTCTCTCTTCGATTCTGATGTGCTTGTCGACTCGATATGAATTAGTTGTTTTGACAGCTTTTACTCTGAACATATTGATCTCTTGCTAGTTAGTTCAAGCTATGTTTAGGTTATTACGACTAATATTAAGCTAAGAAGTGTCATTTCTGTTGCTTGGTAAGAATAGAAAATTCCCCAAATCATCGGCGGATAATTTTGTGATTATTTTAAAAAATAGATAAAGCCTTAAAACCTAATGGGTCGAACTATGAAATTAAGCTTTAACTTTGAAGATGCCAGCCAGATCTTTGTTGGATCTTTTGCTTTGGCCGTGCCGATTTCTTTTTCTGAGGAAGCCTGGAAGTTAGGGGAGACTTTGCCTACAGCTAACTTGCTGTTGTTGTTTCTATTGTCTGCTGTATTCCTGGGCTTTTACACGTATGAGAGTGTATTTCAGAAAGATATTGTCGCTCGGTTGCCAGTGTTTATTTTCAGAATTGTTATTGCTTATGTGATGACTGCATTGGTTGTTGCTTTGGTGCTGACTTGTTTGGACAAGCTTCCTTTATTAAGCGATCCAATTGTATCTATCAAAAGGGTAATTGTTATTTCTATGCCAGCGTCTATGGGAGCGATTGTAGTGGATAGTTTCGATAAAGAGTGAGTCGTGTGTCATTTCAATTTAAGCAACCAACAGAGCCTTTCTAGAGCTTATTTGAATTCATTATTTAGCTTTTAATTCCCGCCCCCATTACGACTAGAATTTCTCAGCAGAGCACTTCTATAGATAACGAAAGTAGCCCTTCGTGATGACTGGCTTCTTGCAAGAGTGACAAGTTTGTTCTTGTGATAGCTTGAGCGGAATTAAAGAGAAAAGTCTGATTGCTTTAGAAGAGCATTAAAAGTGTTGGTTTTCGAATTAAATGAGGTAGTAAAAGGTGAGTAGACTGGTATGGATGAGTTCGGATCTTTAAATGCAAAAAGGCCGCATCAATGATGCGGCCTTTTCTAATTGGCTCCCCTTGCAAGACTTGAACTTGCGACATACGGATTAACAGTCCGCCGTTCTACCAACTGAACTAAAGGGGAATTGATTGTTTAGTCTCTAATCAAGAGAATGGTGCCGACTACCGGAATCGAACTGGTGACCTACTGATTACAAGTCAGTTGCTCTACCTACTGAGCTAAGTCGGCATCATGAATCAAAAAGCTTATGCTTGATGATTAACTTGGCTCCCCTTGCAAGACTTGAACTTGCGACATACGGATTAACAGTCCGCCGTTCTACCAACTGAACTAAAGGGGAATTATTCTTAAAGCTTTAAAGAAATGGTGCCGACTACCGGAGTCGAACTGGTGACCTACTGATTACAAGTCAGTTGCTCTACCTACTGAGCTAAGTCGGCACATAATATTTCTTTGTGCTTTACTGTTGTTGTCTAGGACACCAACAAATAAATTGTGGTGCCCGGAGGCGGAATCGAACCACCGACACGAGGATTTTCAATCCTCTGCTCTACCGACTGAGCTATCCGGGCGACGAGGTGTATTAAACGTGTTTTCGCGTTCTGGGTCAACATTAAATTGCAAAAAAAGTATCGTTTGATGTTTTTCTATACTTAGTGGATTGTTTTTGTTCGTTTGGGGCTAAAAACCTAGGTCTAGCATGCTCTAAAAGATACTGAAACTACGGTTAACTGGACGGAATAGGCACCGAAACAAAAAAAGCACGTATGAAAACGTGCTTTTGTATTTAAGAATTTACTCGAGAGTTTAGTGTTTTACTTCAAACCTATTAACCCAAGCTTCTAATTCGTTAGAAAGGGAGGCGAGAGTTTGAGTGCTGTTATGACTTTCTGTCACCACATTACTCAGTTGGTTGCCACTTTCTTCGATCATATTGATACGCTTCGAAATATCGTCACTCACCTGAGTCTGCTCAGCGGCGGCTGTCGCGATTTGATGACTCATCGATGAAATAGACTCTAATGCGATAACAATCTGTTGTAGAGCTTCAGAGGCATTCTGGGACTCTGTTACGGTGCTTTCACTGGTCGTCGCACACACTTCCATAGTTTTTATTGCGTTACGAGAGCCTTCTTGAAGGTTATTGATCATTAGTTGGATTTCTTTCGTGCTTGATTGTGTTCGACCTGCAAGGTTACGAACCTCATCAGCCACAACCGCAAATCCGCGGCCTTGTTCACCAGCGCGCGCAGCTTCAATTGCCGCATTTAGCGCTAGAAGGTTAGTTTGTTCTGCAATATCACCGATGACGTCTAAGACCTTAACGATGTTATGTACATCGCTATCTAGGTTAGCGACGGCTTCACTGGCCGTTCCTAGTTGGCCTGCTAGACCTTGAATGTTATCTACCGTGTTGTGAATTAACTGCTGCGTATGTTGGCTCTGTTTATCAGCTTCGTCAGTATTACGCGCAGTATCACCCGCTGAATCAGCAACATTGTTGGCTGAAGAGGCCATCTCGGTCATTGCTGTTGCGATCATCTCTGTTGATTGCTGTTGTGTTTCTGTTAGCTGAGCAATTGCCCCAGCACGATCTTCTACGCGCTGCAGTTCGCCCCTTAATGCCAGCATTGATGCATTAAGGTTTGAGACCAGCTCGGCTAACGACTTACTCATTTGTTGCACGGCATGATAAATACTGCCGTTTATCGCCTGAGTCTCGAAAGAGGTTTGAATACGGCCTTCTGCGACTGCTTGTACTGCTTCTCTTACATCTTTAGGCTCGCCGCCAAGAAGCGTTAACATGCGTTTAATGGATACAATTAGGCTTGATAAAATAAGGCCAGCAATCACGACACATAGAAACAATTGCCATTGAGCCGTTGACCAGAAACGCGCGTTAACTTCATTGAAGCCGATACCTGTGCCGACAACCCAACCCCAATGCGGGGTCTTCTCTGCAATAGACAGTTTTTCTTCAATCGTTCCGTCTGGAAGCTTTTGTGTCCAGGTGTACTCAATGATCTGGCCAGTGCGATTGCCAAGTACTCGTTGAATGAGTTGGCCAACACTGTTTCCATCACCGTCTCTAAAATCATTAAAGCTAGTTCCGTGTAGTTGTGGATCTAGAGGTGTAGCAACAAACGTCATGTTTTCATCCGCAACATAAACGTATTCATTGTCTTTATAAATGTTGTTACGTAGTAGGCGAGTAGCAAGTTGTTTGGCCTGTTGCTCTTCTAGAGTGCCATCAATAGCCATTTTTTCGACTTCAGTAAGAATGCTGTATGCGCTCTTAAATAGCTCTGTCACACGAGCTTTGTTGTCCATGTTACTAGCGACTCTCAAGGTCCATAAACCAGTAGCAGTTAGCGCCAGCAGAGCGATCAAGATGATGCCCGATAATAAGTAAGCTTGCGTTTTTAATTTCATATTTTCCTGCGTAGCGATTCAATAATTAGTATTAGATATAATTTATCGAATCTTAATCTAAGTCGTGTAGAGCAGATATCAGAAAGATATCAAAACATGATGGAGATTAAATTTACGAAGCAAAAAAAGTAACAGCTTGCCATGCTGTTTATTTTCATGTGACGATACGCGGCTAAAGGTGCTTAATTTCAGAGGTGGTTTAGTTTGTATCGAGAGGGTTTGAACGAATTCAAGGATGGGTACTGTCGAGATAGGAAATGCTTTAACTTTATGGGGGTGATCAGGGCTTGATGTTGAGCTGGCGGCAATACTGAATAGAGTTAGCTTTTGCTCAAACGAAAAAAAGCCAAGTCTTTCGACTTGGCTTTCTTGAATGTGGCTCCCCTTGCAAGACTTGAACTTGCGACATACGGATTAACAGTCCGCCGTTCTACCAACTGAACTAAAGGGGAATTACTTGTCTTAACATCAGGTCTATAAAGACCATTATTTGTTAAGTACCAAATAATGGTGCCTCGAGGCGGAATCGAACCACCGACACGCGGATTTTCAATCCGCTGCTCTACCGACTGAGCTATCGAGGCAAAAGAATGGTGCCGACTACCGGAGTCGAACTGGTGACCTACTGATTACAAGTCAGTTGCTCTACCTACTGAGCTAAGTCGGCACACTAAATTCTTTGCTTTAGAGAGTAAACTCTCTAATTAAAACCTCATATAAAATGAAGTTCTTTAAAATGGCTCCCCTTGCAAGACTTGAACTTGCGACATACGGATTAACAGTCCGCCGTTCTACCAACTGAACTAAAGGGGAATTACTTGTCTCAACATCAGGTCTATAAAGACCATTATTTGTTAAGTACCAAATAATGGTGCCTCGAGGCGGAATCGAACCACCGACACGCGGATTTTCAATCCGCTGCTCTACCGACTGAGCTATCGAGGCAAAAGAATGGTGCCGACTACCGGAGTCGAACTGGTGACCTACTGATTACAAGTCAGTTGCTCTACCTACTGAGCTAAGTCGGCACACTAAATTCTTTATGCTTTTATTCGTGTTGCTACTCCCTGTTAAAGAGTAATGACACCAACAAATCAAATTGTGGTGCCCGGAGGCGGAATCGAACCACCGACACGAGGATTTTCAATCCTCTGCTCTACCGACTGAGCTATCCGGGCAACGGAGCGCTATTAAACGGATTTTCTGCATAACCGTCAACACCTTTTTTGAAAATAATTAAAAAAAACGTTCGTTAGTTGTTTTTTTATTCAAAAGTGAGGCTTACGTTTTACCTTGGTTAAAATCTTTCTTGAATTTTGTTACTTTTTCTAAGTATCGACGCGACTCTTTGTTTGGGTGTTTCTTTGTCAGTGCCCAGTAAGCTTGACTAGGTTGCAATGAGTTTAAGTCACGCATTGCCCGCTTTCTGTCCTTACTGAAGGTATTGAGTACCCCACCAGTGCCACCGTTGTATGCTGAGATCATGCTGTATTCGAGTGTGGTTGGGTGTTGCACGTCCTTCAAATAACGATTTTTAAGGATGTAAAAGTACGCAGTGCCTGCATCAATGTTGTTTTCTGGATTGAATAAGTACTCAGGACTCGGCTCTCCTGGTTTCTTTTTGACAAGCTTAAAGACATCTCGACCTGCGGTTTTTGGGACTACCTGCATAAGTCCATAGGCATTCGCCCAACTTACAGCGTATGGGTTAAAACTGCTTTCTGTTTTGATGATCGCGTAAATCAAGTCTTCAGGAATGTCATAACGTTGAGATGCGCGACGAACGATATCTGCGTACTTATAGCTTCGTTTGCTGGCGTGATCGGCCACCATTGGAATTTCGACGTAATACGCTTTTTTAAAGTCGACTTCCTTAGTTTTTAAGTTATTGGCGATCAGGTAATCAGCAAACTTATTAGCGCGCCATGTCCATTGGATTGGCTTCTTATCCTGATCAACGACTTGGTTATAGAGGAAAGGCTGACCTTCTAACTTGATGCTTTTGGAAGAGAACAGATCGACATTTGCAGGATCATCTGGCGTTAAAAGTGTCGTCATTATTGCATTTTTGAGGTGCTTTTTAGGATCAGTTGAGGATACGGTTTCAACTGTGATTAGACCTTGGCTAAAGTTTACTTCCGAACGGCTCAAGTAATTATCTATGTATTTCACATAGTTACTCTTACCCGCCATCTTTACTTCACTGCTGCCCCAACGTTTTTGGATATTGCCAGAAAAGCTATTAATTAAAGAATCTAACGCCCCTGTGTCTTTTTCAAATTGACCGGGTAGCTCCGCTAAATTACTGACAAATCGGTTGGTTGGTTCGTAATTAACATCATAAATGCTTTCGACAAATTCACGACTGCAGCCAGTTAACAACATGGCTGTTAGGAAGTAACTTAGCTTTTTCATAGTTCCTCATACAAAAATGACATCGCAGCGTTAACCATGATGTCATTAAAATTTGCTTAAATAAATGTCTTATTCGCTTGGTGGAGTGTAGCCATCAATAACGACATCTTTACCTTCGAAAAGGAAGTTAACCATCTCAGTTTCAAGAAGTTTACGATGTTCAGGATCCATCATGTTTAGCTTCTTCTCATTGATAAGCATGGTTTGCTTGCTTTGCCATTGTCCCCAAGCTTCTTTAGAGATGTTGTCAAAGATACGCTTACCTAAGTCACCTGGGTAAAGTTGAAAATCTAGGCCTTCAGCATCTTTTTGAAGGCGAGCACAAAATACAGTGCGGCTCATAGTGGTTCCTCTTATCGCGTTCGTTGATTCAAACGTCGTCGTTCAGTTCAAAGGGTAGGCTCTCAATAAGCTGCTTTACAGGAGCGGCTAGGCCAATTTCTTCCGGTTTTGATAAGTTATACCAGAGACCTTTAGTCCCTTCCATTATCAAATCTGGTTGTTTATCTAATTTTACTAATACAGGCGTGATATCTAAGTGGTAGTGGCTGAAAGTATGTCGAAACGCAATCATAGTCTTGATCGAATCGGTTTCATTGTCTTTGATCGAACGAAGATCTAATTGATGTTCGATCTCTGCGTTTTCATTTTGAGGGAAACAGAATAACCCTCCCCAGATACCAGATTGAGGGCGTTGTTCGAGCCATACTTGATTGTTGTGGTACAGAATCACAAACCATGTTTCTTTTATTGGCTTTTCTTTCTTAGGCTTCTTACCAGGGAAATCGAGCTGTTTATCGAGCTTCTTAGCTTCACACATGTTTTCAATCGGGCATAAGGTACATTTAGGCTTGCTACGGGTACAAACCATCGCACCCATATCCATCATGGCTTGATTGTACTTATCAACATCTTGGTTGGGGGTGTGTGCTTCTGCGTGTTCCCACAGCTGATTTTCAACTTTCTTTTGCCCCGGCCAACCTTCTACTGCAAAGCTTCTCGCCAAGGTGCGTTTGACGTTGCCATCAAGAATTGCATGAGGAAGTTTATGCACAGAGGACAGCACTGCAGCGGCAGTAGAGCGCCCAATACCCGGTAGTGCGTTCATTTCTTCGATAGAAAGCGGAAATTCACCACCGTATTGCTCGGCAACAATCTTGGCAGCCTTGTGCAAGTTACGAGCTCGCGCGTAATAGCCAAGCCCTGTCCATAAGTGCAGCACTTCATCTTGCTCGGCATTCGCTAGGTCAATCACCGTTGGAAAGCGTTCTAAGAAGCGCTGGTAATATGGAATCACCGTGGCGACTTGAGTCTGCTGAAGCATGATTTCAGATAACCAAACGGTGTAGGCGGTTTTGTTTTGTTGCCAAGGTAATTCTTTACGCCCAAAGGCGTCATACCACTTTAATATGGCGGTTGCGAAAGGAGTCACGACATGCTCTATGCTTTGCTATTATTAGGAGTGAAATTGCACCACACTTACGGTTGGATGTAAAACAGACAAATTGTGTGGGAATTTATCCACGGAAAGACTTGCACCGGAGGCAATTCTTTGGATAATCCCCGCTTTGATTAATCAATGTGCAGGCAAAAATCAATGAGTGAAGTGACCACTAACGAATATACTGAAGACGGCAAACTGGTTCGTAAGATCCGTAGTTTTGTTCGCCGCGAAGGCCGCTTAACAAAAGGCCAAGAAAACGCGATGAACGAATGTTGGCCAACAATGGGTATCGACTACAATCCAGAACTTCTTAATTGGAAAGAAGTGTTTGGCAACGACAACCCTGTTGTACTAGAAATTGGCTTCGGTATGGGTGCATCACTAGTTGAAATGGCAAAGAACGCACCTGAGAAAAATTTCTTAGGTATTGAAGTTCACAGCCCAGGTGTTGGTGCGTGTTTAGGTACAGCTCGCGATGCTGGCGTAACTAACCTGCGTGTAATGTGTCATGATGCAGTTGAAGTATTTGAACACATGATCCCAGACAGCAGCCTGCATACACTGCAACTGTTCTTCCCTGACCCATGGCATAAAGCTCGTCACCACAAACGTCGTATTGTTAAGGCTGAGTTTGCAGAGATGGTTCGCGGTAAGCTGCAACTTGATACTGGTATTTTCCACATGGCAACAGACTGGGAAAACTACGCAGAACATATGATTGAAGTGATGAACGTAGCTCCAGGCTTCAAGAATATCGCTGAAGATGGGGATTACATTCCTCGTCCAGACGAGCGTCCATTGACTAAGTTTGAAGCGCGTGGCCACCGCTTAGGTCATGGTGTTTGGGACATTAAGTTCAAGCGTACTAAGTAATTCTGAATCAAATTAAGTGAAGGTGAATCCGACTTAGGATTTAAACCCTACACTTTATGGGATTGATTAAAGCCAACATTATTGTAATGTTGGCTTTTTTGTCCTTAGGCTTTTATTGCGATAAAGGTTTAAGGACAGAAAGTAATGTCACACTCCCTACAAAAATAACAATAAAGAAGTAAGCACACATGAAACCAACTCAAGCTATTTTGGCCGAGATTTTAGATGAAGTTCGCCCTTTAATTGGTCAGGGAAAGGTCGCAGATTATATTCCTGCATTGGCTCGTGTATCGAACCAGAAACTGGCGATTGCGGTATACACCAATGAAGGTGAAGTTATTCAAGCTGGCGATGCCGATGAAGCCTTTTCTGTGCAATCAATCTCTAAAGCTTTAAGCCTGACGTTGGCGATGGTGTTGTATAAGCCTGAAGAGATATGGCAGCGAGTAGGCAAGGAGCCTTCAGGACAAGCCTTTAACTCGATGATTCAGCTTGAGATGGAGCACGGCATCCCTCGTAATCCGTTTATTAATGCTGGCGCGATTGTCGTGGCTGACTTATTACAAAGCCGTCTATCAGCACCAAGACACCGTTTATTAGAATTTGTGCGTCAGCTATCAGGTGATACTCATATTGTGTATGACAAGGTTGTGGCAGCTTCTGAGATGATGCACAGCGATCGTAATGCTGCTATCGCTTATTTGATGCGTTCATTTGGTAATTTTGAGAACGATGTTATCCCCGTACTCAACAACTACTTTCATGCTTGTGCGCTTAAAATGACCTGTGTTGACTTGGCGAAAACCTTTAGCTACTTGGCGAACAAAGGTGTATCGGTTCAGACCAAGAAAGAGATCATCACGCCAGTTCAAACCAAACAGCTGAATGCTTTGCTTGCGACATGTGGTTTGTATGATGGGGCGGGAGAGTTTGCCTATCGTGTTGGTATGCCCGGAAAGTCTGGTGTCGGTGGCGGGATTATTGCAATTGTTCCTGGCGAAATGACGATCGCGGTGTGGTCTCCAGAACTGGACGCGTCGGGTAATTCACTGGCGGGAACTCAGGCTTTAGAATTGCTCTCTGAGCGAATTGGTCGTTCTATTTTCTAAGTTCTAAGCTCGACAAAAAAGCCTCTCGTGATGGGAGGCTTTTTGCATTCTAGCGTTCGAACTATTCGTCTTCTTCAGCCATAAACGCTTCAAGCAGATCATTTAGGAAGAGTTTTCCCTTTTCAGTGATCTGCCAATGGCTGTCGGTTTCATTAAGATAACCGAGCTCTTTGGCCCACTCTATCGTTGGCTGAATCGAATCAAACTCTAACCCTGTCGTATCAATGAAATCTTGTTTTGGACACGCTTCCATTAGCCTGAAGCGGTTCATGAAGAACTCAAAAGGGCGATCCTCGTTAGGGACTTCAAGTTCATCCGACAGATAGGGCTTCACCAGGTTCTGATACGCTGCTAGGTAGCCTCTAGGGTGTTTAACCTTAGTAGTGCGAACAATACGTCCATCTGCAAAGCTCAGCTTGCCATGAGAGCCACAGCCAATACCTAGGTAGTCACCAAAGCGCCAGTAGTTGAGATTATGCTGACACTGATATCCCGGCTTGCTGTAGCCTGAAATTTCGTATTGTACATAACCTGCGTCTGCGAGCTTCTTATGGCCCAAGTCGAAGATATCCCAAAGGTCATCATCGTCAGGTAGCTTTGGCGTTTTGTAATAGAACATGGTGTTAGGTTCTATTGTTAGCTGATACCAAGACAAATGTGGAGGATCGAGCTCGATGGCTTTGTCCAAATCAGCCAGGGCCTGATCAATGCTTTGATCGGGCAAGCCGTGCATTAGATCTAGGTTGAAGCTGTTCAATCCAATCTTATGCGCTAAATGAGCCGCATTCACTGCTTCATCTTGACCATGAATACGGCCAAGCCTTTCCAGTTTCTCTTGCTCAAAACTTTGTACGCCTACTGAGATTCGTGTGATGCCTGCCTTTTGGTAACCTGCGAAACGTTCAGCCTCTATGGTGCCTGGGTTGGCTTCCATGGTGATTTCTATTTCAGGTTTGAACGGGATGCGTTGTTCAATACCTTGTAGTAATCGACCTATTCCTTCTGGAGAAAATAGACTCGGCGTGCCGCCACCAATAAAGACCGAATGCAATGGGCGAGGTGCGCCATTGAGTTGGTATTTTTCGATATCGGTATCGAGATCCTCAAGCAGTGCATCGATGTACTCTTTTTCAGGAATCTCGGCTTTGAGAGCGTGAGAGTTAAAATCACAATACGGACACTTTTGTACACACCATGGGATGTGGACATAAAGGCTAAGTGCGGGTGGTATAAGCGCTGCATTGTGCATTACAGAGCTTGCTCCTTGAGAGTCTTGAATAATGACGCGAGGGCTTTACCACGGTGTGACAGTTGCTTCTTACGCGACGATTCAAGCTCGGCTGAGGCGCAGTTATCTTCTGGTACAAAGAATACAGGATCGTAGCCAAAGCCATTCTCACCGTGTTCTTCAGTCAGAATACGACCTTCCCATTTACCGTGACATACTAATGGAGTCGGATCGTTTTCGTGACGCATTAGCACCAATACACAGTGAAAACGAGCTGTGCGTTTTTCAACGTCGACACCTTGCATAGCATCTAACAGCTTTTTGATGTTCTGTTTATCAGTCGCCCCTTCACCTGAGTAACGCGCTGAGTAGATACCGGGTGCACCATTAAGGTAATCAACTTCTAAGCCAGAATCGTCTGCGATGGCTGGTAGCCCCGTCTCTTTCGCAGCGTGGCGAGCTTTGATGATGGCATTTTCAATGAAAGTTGTTCCCGTTTCAGCGACTTCTGAAACATTAAACTCATTTTGCGCGACAACGTCGAAACCAAACTCAGACAGAATATCTGCCATCTCGCGAACTTTGCCTTGGTTGCCTGTTGCTAAAACAATCTTACTCATGGGGATGTGGCTCTAATAAGTTAATGACTAGAAATGTGAGCTTTGAAGCTACTCTTCTATATAGAATTTTTGTGTGAAACGCAGTGGACCTGTGCCTTTCAAACCTGCGTTAACATCGATATTAAAAGTGATGTTTTCTTCGTGAGTGATAGGAAATTCAGCGAGGTAATAAATCGCATCGCCTTCCTTTATTTCACGGAAGTTAAGCGTACGAGTGTTACCTACTAGGTTTCTCGCTGTTCCCGTAATTTTAGCCGTTGTCGCAGGTTTTCCTAGGGAAGCGTTGTCTAGCACGCTGATGTTTAGAATCGCAGAGTATCCGTTTCGTTTCAGCTTATATTGCTTAGCGACCTGCGCAGTTAAAAACGTGGAATTGAAAGCCGAGTAATGAACCTCGACATCCTTGATACTTTTAAACTGTCCTGCCGAGCTTGGTAGGGCAATCAGAGCTGTGAGTAGTGCTGTTATCCATAGACGCATAATGACTCCAATAAATAGCAAAAAGCCATCATAGGATGGCTTTGACTTCAGTTGGGATCTGACTTGGTGAGCATATTCGAACTTGCTTATGCCGACCGAGCTCTCCCTTTTCTATCTTAATTTGCCCTTTCGCGACCTTAAATTGTTTCGCAAGGTATTTCGCTAAGTGAGCATTTGCTTTGCCATCAACCGGTGGTGCGGTAATGGCAATTTTTAGTTCCTCTCCGTGTAAGCCAACGATTTTATCGCGGCTTGCCTTGGGTTGGATATAGAGCCTAAGAAGAATATCGTCTTCTTCGGCCCAAGCTGCTTTTGGCATCGTCAAAGTACCTGATGTTCGTACTTGAACTATAGCTGATACCAAATAGGACCGATCATGTCGCCCATTAAGAAGTTCGCAAATTGCAGAACAATGAACAGAACCAGCACGCTTAGGTCGAAGCCACCCATATCAGGAAGGATACGGCGAATTGGCGTTAACATTGGTTCTGTTAACTGATGGAATACGTATTCGATTGGGCTACGGCCTTGGCTAACCCAGCTCAGGATTGCACGGATTAGCAGAACCCAGAAAATTAACCCACCAGCCGCTTTGAGCAGAGATAGTGCGCCAAAGATCAGGAAGCTGATATCAAATACAGCCGCACCGCCAGAGATAATCAAGTTTAGAGCGACGAACTTAAGTACACACAGCACATAAGCGAAGACAACAGTCGCAAGGTCAAGGCTTCCTATTGATGGAATCACTCGGCGTAGCGGGGCAACAACCGGTTGTGTCGCTTTTACGATAAATTGTGAGAATGGGTTGTAGAAATCTGCACGTGATGCTTGTAGCCAGATACGCAAGATCACAACCATGATGTAAAGATCAAAAACGGTCGAGATCAGAAAGCTCATCGAATTCATATTGTTTCCTTTTTCGGATTTACTTGCCGCTAGGTATAACCCGAACGGCACAATGCTTTTGTACTGTAACGAGTATTAAAACAGTTTTTCCATCTCTTCAGCTCGAGCAACCGCCGCTTGCATGGCTTTCGCTACGATGTCTGATAGTTGATGGTCGTTAAACGTGCGCAATGCTTCTGCGGTCGTTCCGCCTTTTGAAGTCACTTGCTCACGCAGTGTTGATAATTCAGTATTTGGATTCGCTACCACCATCTCTGCCGCGCCTAATGCAGATTGCTGCACTAATTTACGAGCGGTTTCTTGGTCAAAACCTTGGTTAATTGCTTCAGCTTGCATCGCTTCCATAAACAGGAAGAAGTAAGCCGGAGCACTCCCTGCAGCTGCAATGATGTTGTTGATACCAGACTCTTGTTCAACCCAGCTTACCTCACCTACGGCTTGCATTAGCTGAGAAGCGAACTCTTTATCGCCCTGACTAACCGTTGAGTCAGCATAAAGGCCACTCATCCCTTTACCAAGCAGTGATGGCGTGTTTGGCATAACACGCACAAGGTTCAGTTGGCAGTTTAACATCTCATTGAGTCGATTCGCATTAATACCGGCTGCAATTGAGATAACCAGTTTGTTGCTAAAGTCGATATCTTGTAAGGGTTTACATACATCAGCCATCATTTGTGGCTTCACGGATAACACAACAACGTCTGCTTGTTCTGCTGCGGCAATATTATCGCAGGTGGTATTGATGCCGTACTCTTGCTCTAACGGCAGCCTTCTGGTGTCTGAAGGCGCTGTTGCAGTAATCTTTTGCGCTGGGTAACCACTCGCCACTAAGCCCGCTACAATCGAGCGAACCATATTTCCCGCCCCAATAAAGGCGATGTTCTTATGTTCCATATATAAAATCCTGAGCGTGTCGCTGCGCGGTTAAAGCGAAGCGGTATCAATACTTATCGTCGACTTTTGGTCGCTGACTATTTGCTATTTTGCGTAATCACGAGCACCGAAAATAGCCGTTCCAATACGAACCATGGTGCTACCAGCCTCAACTGCTGCATCCATATCACCACTCATACCCATCGAAAGGGTATCGATGTTTGGATATTTCGCGGCTAGCTTTTGTTGAAGCTCTGCCAGTTGAGAAAATGCATTAAGCTGTGATTGATAGTCAGATACGTTTGCAGGAATCGACATCAATCCTCTTAACGTGAGGTTAGGGAGCGACGAAATCAACTCTGCGAGTGCAAAAACTGTCTCTTCTGACGTTCCTGACTTCGAATCTTCACCGCTGGTATTTACCTGAATGAGAACTTGTAGAGGTAAAAGCCCGCTTGGTCGCTGATCATTCAGCCTTTGCGCAATCTTATCGCGATCAACGGAATGCACCCACTGGAAGCTTTCTGCGATTGGACGAGTTTTATTGGACTGTATTGGACCAATAAAATGCCACTCTAAATTTAGGTTAGAATGTTGTTCTGAAAAGTGTTTTACTTTATCTACACCTTCTTGAACATAGTTTTCACCAAAGGCAACTTGGCCTCCGAGTGCGGCTTCTAGAATCGCATCAATAGGTTTAGTTTTGCTGACGGCTAAAAGTTGCACGGAGACTGGAGCTCGTCCGCACTTTTGCTCAGCACTACGAATCTGTGAGGTGATTTGTTCGATATTTTGTTGAATACTACTCATAGCTGACTTTACTTAAAGGAAAATAAATGGATATCACTGAGTTACTAGATTTTAGTGTAAAGCATAACGCGTCAGATCTACATCTTTCTGCGGGTGTATCTCCAATGGTACGTATAGATGGTGAAGTAAGGAAGCTTGGAATACCAGCTTTGAGCCATGCTGATGTGCATCGTTTGGTTTTTGAGATCATGAGTGATTCACAACGCGGTGAATTTGAAGAAAAACTGGAAGTCGACTTCTCTTTTGAATTACCCAACGTTGGTCGTTTCCGTGTTAATGCTTTTAACCAATCTCGTGGCTGCTCTGCTGTGTTTCGTACCATTCCAGTAGAGATTCCCACCCTTGAACAGCTAGGGGCTCCTGAGATATTTGAAAGAATATCTAATTACGAAAAAGGTCTAGTATTGGTCACTGGGCCCACTGGTTCAGGTAAGTCGACAACTTTGGCTGCGATGGTGGACTATGTTAACCGTAACCATAATAAGCATATATTGACGATTGAAGATCCGATCGAATTTGTTCATACCAACAACAAATGCCTAATCAATCAACGAGAAGTGCACCGCGACACTCACAGCTTCAAAGCGGCGTTGCGTAGTGCGTTACGTGAAGATCCCGACGTAATCCTTGTGGGTGAACTTCGTGACCAAGAGACGATTAGCTTAGCGCTAACCGCAGCAGAAACGGGTCACTTAGTTTTTGGTACTTTGCACACGAGCTCTGCGGCAAAAACCATAGACCGTATTATCGATGTATTCCCGGGGAGCGACAAAGACATGGTGCGTTCAATGCTATCTGAATCGTTACGTTCGGTGATTGCCCAAAAGCTGTTAAAGCGTGTCGGTGGCGGTCGTGTGGCTTGTCATGAAATCATGATGGCGACACCTGCGATCAGAAACTTGATCCGTGAAGATAAGGTCGCGCAGATGTATTCGATTATTCAAACGGGCGCGGCACATGGTATGCAGACCATGGAGCAAAATGCGAAGCAGTTGATGGCTCAAGGCCTGGTTGATTCAGAAGAGGTCGAGAAAAAGATCGAAATTGAAACCTCAATGTTTTAATCAAGGTGAACAAAATGGAATTGAATCAAATCCTTGAGGGGATGCTTTCTCAAAAGGCTTCGGATCTTTATATCACTGTCGATGCTCCGATCTTGTTTCGTGTGGATGGTGAACTTCGCCCTCAAGGAGGTAAGCTGAATTCGGCTCAGGTCGCACAGTTGCTTGACGCGATGATGGATCAAGACCGACGTGATGAATATCAGCAAACGCGTGAGGCTAATTTTGCCATAGTGCGTGATTTTGGTCGTTTTCGTGTGAGTGCGTTTTTTCAGCGAGAGCTACCAGGAGCGGTCATTCGACGTATCGAGACTAACATCCCAACCTTTGAGCAATTAAAGCTTCCTGATGTACTGCAAGACCTGTCAATTGCAAAGCGTGGACTTGTGCTGGTGGTTGGGGCGACGGGCTCCGGTAAATCAACCTCGATGGCTGCGATGACAGGTTATCGCAATACTAATCGTTCCGGGCATATTTTGACGGTTGAAGACCCAATTGAATTCGTTCACGAACATAAAAAGTGTATCGTGACTCAACGTGAGGTTGGGCTAGACACTGAGAGTTACGAAGTTGCACTTAAGAACTCGTTACGTCAAGCGCCAGATATGATCTTGATTGGCGAAATCCGGAGCCGTGAAACCATGGAATACGCGATGACCTTTGCTGAAACGGGTCATTTGTGTATGGCAACCTTGCACGCCAATAACGCTAACCAAGCGTTAGAGCGTATTCTCCACTTGGTGCCTAAAGAGCAGAAAGAGCAGTTCTTGTTTGATCTGTCGATGAATCTACGTGGTGTGGTCGCTCAGCAATTAATCCGAGATAAGAATGGCAGCGGTCGTCATGGTGTGTTTGAGATTCTACTCAACAGCCCACGAGTATCTGATTTGATTCGTAAAGGTGAGCTACATGAACTCAAGTCGACAATGGCTAAATCAAAAGAGATTGGGATGCAGACCTTTGACCAAGCTTTGTATGACTTAGTCGTAGCAGGCAAGATTAGTGAAGAGGATGCGTTCCACTGTGCTGATTCTGCTAATGACTTACGCTTAATGCTAAAAACCAGACGCGGTGATGATGACTACGGAACTGGTGCTTTGGCTGGCGTGAAGATTGATATGGGTTAGATAGAGTAGGTCCTAAAGAAAAACGCCCGAGTTAAGAGACTCAGGCGTTTACAAAGAGCTAAATCAATTTTCATTTAACGTACCGTGTTGTCGACGACTGTCATCGTAATATCTATTTCCGCTAGTAAAGCTGGAATTAGTTTTACCATCATTCATATAACCAGCATTGCTAGATCCAGTTGAACTGCATGCTGATATTGTTAGAGCTGCGAAGATTGCTAGAATAATTTTCATATGAACTCCCACGTCCTTATTATGAATTGCTCTGGCACTACGGCGTGATATTCGTGTGGGATCATAAGTTAGCTCAAACTTTACTTACTTAATTTTTCTAAGAATATTGTGCTTCAAACCAACTTTCTAAAATAACAACGGCAGATTGGTTATCGACATTGCCTTTACTTAGCGCTTTGTAGCCACCCATTTCAAATAGATCCGCTCTTGCTTCTGTTGTTGAGAGCCTTTCATCGTGTAGCTCAACATCCACACCAAAGCGACCTTTGAGGCGATTGGCGAACTTTTTTGCTCTAGGGGTAATAGCTGCTAAATCTTTACCATGAAGGTCTGTAGGCAAGCCTACAACGATAAGGTTTGGTAGCCATTCTTTGATTTGCTTTTCAATATCATCCCAGTTCGGGATGCCATCTTTCGCCTTAAAGGCTTTTAAAGGGCTGGCTGTACCTGTGATTTCTTGTCCTATCGCACTGCCGATACTTTTTGTACCGTAGTCAAATGCCATAATTGTTCGTGACATGGGGTTTCCAAATTAATCTGTGTTTGAGAGTTTATATACTGAGTCTGAGTCTGAGTTAGGCGTGACCAGCGTCTGCTGAAAGCTGAGCCGCATTAATGCCTAACATCTGCACGGCGACTTTCCAGCGGTCTGAAATTGGCGTATCGAAGATGACCTTTGGATCTGCTTCTACGGTTAACCATGAGTTCTCGGTCAGTTCGATTTCCAGTTGCCCAGGTTCCCATCCTGCATAACCAAGAGCGACTAGATAATTCATCGGTTCATCTTCTGTACCTAATACCATCAAGATATCTTTTGAGGTTGTCACCGATATTTGATCCGTCATGCTGATACTGGATTGATAGCTGCCTTTAGGTTTGTGCAAAATAAATCCACGGTCTTCTGCGACTGGCCCACCATTCAATACAGGCTTATCAAGACTTGCTTGGTTGGATTTTGGCTGGTCAGAATCAACCTCAACTTGCTTAAGCATGCTACCGACAGTGACATCGATAGGGGCGTTGATCATCAAACCCATCGCGCCTTCGTCATTGTGCTCACAAAGGTAAATCACCGAATTTTGAAAGTATGGATCTTTCATTCCGGGCATAGCAACCAGAAAGTGGTTCGTTAAATTCATAGAGCCTCCTGCCAGTGTGTTCCCAGTAAAGGAAAAAGAGCGGCGTAAAGCCGCTCATTGTTCTTTGCCTAGATATTTTTGTGTTTTCGAATAGCTAAGACTTTCTTTAGTTTAGGCTATTTAGCGTTAACGCGACGCTCAATTGCATCCATTAATTTACCTGTAACTGAAATATCAAAAGCGGCTTCAATTTCACGGATACAAGTAGGGCTAGTGACGTTAATTTCAGTCAGCTTGTCGCCGATAACATCAAGCCCAACAAAGATTAAGCCTTTCTCTTTCAGTGCAGGAGCAACTGCTCTTGCGATAGCCCAGTCTGTTTCACTTAGCGGACGAGCTTCACCTGTACCGCCAGCAGCAAGGTTACCTCTAGTTTCCCCTTTTGCAGGAATACGAGCTAGACAGTAAGGCATAGGTTCACCATCAACCACAAGAATACGCTTATCACCATTGCTGATGTCTGGAACAAAAGTTTGCGCCATTGCGTAGTTCTGACCGTGGTTAGTCAGTGTTTCAATGATCACTGATACGTTTGGATCTCCCTCTTTCACTCGGAAGATAGACGCGCCGCCCATACCATCAAGTGGTTTTAGAATCACGTCACCGTGTTCTTCTCGGAACGCTTTAATTTTTTCAGCTTTACGAGTCACGATGGTGGTTGGTGTCAGTTCAGGGAACCAAGCCGTGAATAGCTTCTCGTTACAGTCACGTAAGCTTTGTGGCTTGTTTACGATCAGTGCGCCGTTCTCTTCAGCACGCTCAAGAATGTAAGTTGCGTAGATGTATTCTGTATCAAACGGAGGATCTTTACGCATCAGTACCGCATCTAAATCAGAGAGAGCGATAGTCTGTTCTGATTTGAATTCGTACCAGCCGTTTGGATCTTCTTTTAGTTCAACAACCTTAGTGTCAGCAATGGCTACGCCTTGATCTAAATGTAGATCATCCATTTCCATGTAATGGATTTCGTAACCACGACGCTGAGCTTCAAGCATCATGGCAAAGCTAGAGTCTTTTTTGATGTTAATGGATGAAATTGGATCCATTACGATGCCAAGTTTGATCATTTTTTTCTCCTAGCCTAGATCGCCAAAACGGACTTGTAAGGCAGTAATTGCGGTTAGAGCTGCTGTCTCGGTACGAAGTACACGTGGGCCGAGTAGCGTCTCTTCAAATTTGTATTGTTCTGTCATACCGATTTCTTCAGCTGACAGTCCACCTTCTGGACCGATCAATAGGCGTACCTTACTGATGGGTTCTGGAAGGGTATTAATTGAGTATTTTGCACGAGGGTGCAGGTTTAGTTTTAACGCTTCACTCGGTTCGCTGCACCACTCTTCAAGTTGCATGATTGGGCGAATAACTGGAACCGTATTACGGCCAGATTGCTCACATGCAGCGATAGCAATTTTCTGCCACTGCGCGAGCTTTTTCTCGAAGCGTTTAGTATCAAGCTTAACGCCACAGCGCTCTGAAATAAGAGGGGTAATGGTGTTCACACCAAGCTCAACCGATTTCTGAATCGTGAATTCCATTTTGTCGCCACGTGAAATCACTTGGCCTAAATGTAAGTCTAACGGAGATTCGCTGCTGCGCTCGACACGTTCAGTAACATTAACTGTGACGTTCTTTTTTGATACTTCAGCAATTGTCGCAGGGAATTCAGCGCCACTGCCATCAAATAGAAGAACATCTTGACCTTCTTTCATACGAAGGACTCGACCAACATGACCCGCGGCATCTTCGCCTAAAGCGAGTGAACCTAACTGATGAATGCGTTCTGGGTGATGGATACGAGGGATTCTCATGCTGGTAAACCTATAAATAGTGTCATTTGGGTATTTTGTCTCTGCCTAACATGGATGCTTTTAGTTGAAAAAACAAGGGTAGAGCAAGAGTTTCAGGGGCAATTCTGAAACTCTTGTTTGAGATGGAGGCAATTGGAGATGTTGGTTGCCTGAGTCGTGTTATTTACAAGCAGGGAAAACAAATGGGTTGTGATTACCTTGGATCGCATAGATTCGCTCATCACGAGTACATTCCCACTTATCGACAGGGAATTGCTTGTTCCACGCCATCATCAGGTTAGTCTGCTGCTTAGATAGCTTGAAACCATACTCTTGGCTCATATAAAGATAAGTCCGTGCGATAGAACCTTTTGCTCTGTCTGGCGGCATAACTTTACGCTGTTTGAAGTTGACCTGCATTTCACACTGACCATAGCTCACGCCATCCATTCCATTCCACTGACTGAAATTGTAATTGGAGCGATCACCATTAACCTCACCAATTGCCGGAGTTAGATTATGAAGGTCGGCTTCCATCGATTTAAATATTTTGTCATTGCGAGTGCAGTTCTTACGTCCGCCATCTTGCCAGCACTGACGCTGGTGGCCAAATTGCCAAGCTGGAACTACGTGTTCCCACTCAATGCGGGAAGCGCGCTTTTGCTGTTTTCTCACTTGATAACCACAGCCGTCGAGGTCGGGGATACCTTTCTTTTTGTCTTTCCAAGTAATGTCACAACCACAATAAAATGAAGTCGGATGATCGAGATAAATCTTCACTGCTTCTTTTTTAGCTTTAGAGAATGAGCTTGGTGGAGCGGCGAAAACGCTTTGAGTTACCAGTAGGCCAAATACCATTGATAAGTAGAAAGGCACCGATAGGCCAAATGCTTTTTGAGTGGTTTTTTGCATGGAAAAAGACTGATGAAAGTATGATAAACAACAGTCTAGCACTCAAATGTTAGTTCTCTCTATTACATTTATTCATGTTACCTTGTGAGATTAAGACTTAGCTCAATTGAAGGCCGGTAAAAGCTAAGGTTTGCTGACATTGTTGGCAACGATACGTTGATTGGTTACGGATGACTTTGTTGTGTCTTCTAATCGACAGGGGATAAGTAGTGCAATCACAGCAGTACTCAAAGGTTTTTCCCTGAACTGAGGTGATCTCCAAGCTGTGGGTGGTTCTGGCCGGTACATTGAATACCTTTTCCATCACGTATTTCCACTCATTCCCGTGGGGCCTAACTCGTCCGAAGACCTGATGTGTGATCAGATGTGCGAGTTCATGAGGCACGACTTCGCTAATAAAGGCGTCTTCATTTTCGCTGAATAGTACTTGGTTGAGTTTTATCTCGTTTAACTGGAGGTAGGCTTTTCCCGCTGCCTTTCCTCTTAACTTGTAAGTGACGGTTGGGCATGGAAATTCACGAGAAAAGTGTTGATTAGCAATAGCTAGGCATTCGCCCAGTTTCTTATTTACTCGATGTTGTTGCGGGGTGTAAGACAAGCGTTGTTAACTCCAAAAAAAACCTCAGCGTTTAAGCTAAGGCCTCATCATAACATTGCTCATCGATCGTGAAACGATTTAAACGTGATGTTTCTTTTTGATGACTTCGTGGTAAGCATGCCATGTTCCGTAGCCAAGTAATGGCATCGTTACAATCATACCCACACCGTAGGTCGCGAAGCCGACTAAGATACCTGTACCAATGATACCCGCCCAAACGACCATCGCAGGGATGTTTGATTTAACAGCGTTGAAGCTAGTAAAAATGGCACTCATTACATCTACACGTCTTTCCATCATTAATGGAATCGAAAATGCTGAGATGCTAAATATCAGGCTAGCGATAACCAACCCAATCACTGAACCCGTAATCAGGAATGGTGCAAACTCGCTTAATGGTGCTCCTTGTACGGAAGGGTAGAGCGCATGCAATAACGCAGCAATCCGCATCCAAAAGATCATTGCAACCATTAACACAATCGCAAAGGCCCATTGGTGGGTGGAGTTGCGAGTAATTGCTTTCATTGAGTGGAACAAACTTGGGGAATGTCCTTTCTCTCTTTCCCAGCTTGCGTCATATAGGCCTAGAGCAAGAAAGGGTCCTATCAACATATAGACTATCAAGCTTGGCATGACGACTAGGTGTGTTCCTTGCCATTGGACTAGTTGCACGATGGCGATGGCCGCAGCCATGAAACACAATCCGTAAAATGCGCTGATTATTGGCATTTTCACTAAGTCATGCAGTGCAAGCGATAACCAGTGGAATGGGGCGGATATGCTTACTTGGTTACAAGGAATGGTGCGAGCGTAATCCTGATCGCTGACCTTGTGTTTCTTATCGTTTAGTTCGGATGGGTGCACGGTACGAGGCATAGATCCCCCTAGTTAAATAACGTCCTAGTTATAATTCCACAAGGCTCTGAAGTATCGCTTACGAGAGCGTTATGGTGTTGAGCTAAACTGCTCTTTGTCATCCCAGTTATTGTTCTTGCGTACATTTAACGAGCGTTATCAGACTGAATTAATTTGAGTTAAATGTGAGCTTGACCGCCTAGGAGTTACCTTAACTATTGTCAGTAGTGCTAGAAAACACAAATTATCAGCGGATTTTTATACTAAGTGGTTAACGGTAAAGAAGACTTGGACAGGATGTTCTAGCAGGGGAAGGTTTGGTAAGTACATAAAAATAAAGCCCTTACTAAGAAGTAAGGGCTTTAAAGAAACAAATCGCAGTGGCTAAATTATTTTAGGCCAGCGAAGTCCGCAAGGATTGCTGCTTTGTCCGTCGCTTCCCAAGGGAACTCTTCGCGACCGAAGTGACCGTATGCAGCCGTCTTTTTGTAGATAGGCTGAAGAAGGTTCAGCATTTCTTGAAGACCGTATGGACGTAGGTCGAAGTTTTGACGAACAGCTTCAATGATGATCTCGTGAGCTACTTTCTCAGTACCAAACGTTTCAACCATGATAGATGTTGGATCTGCAACACCGATAGCGTAAGACAGTTGAATCTCACAACGGTCAGCCATGCCAGCAGCAACGATGTTTTTCGCAACGTAACGCGCTGCGTAAGCTGCAGAACGGTCAACTTTTGATGGATCTTTACCAGAGAATGCACCGCCACCGTGACGAGCTGCGCCGCCGTAGGTATCAACGATGATCTTACGACCTGTTAGACCACAGTCACCCATTGGGCCACCGATTACGAAACGGCCGGTTGGGTTGATGAAGAAGTTAGTGTCTTTATTGATCCACTCAGCAGGAAGTACTGGCTTGATGATCTCTTCCATTACCGCTTCACGTAGGTCAGGTGTTGTTACTGAATCACAGTGTTGAGTTGAAAGAACAACTGCGTCGATACCAACAATCTTACCTTGGTCGTATTGGAACGTAACTTGAGATTTCGCATCTGGACGAAGGAAGTCAAGCTTGCCGCTCTTACGTACTTCAGCTTGCTTCTTAACAAGAAGGTGAGAGTAAGTAATTGGAGCTGGCATTAGGATTGGTGTTTCGTTAGTCGCGTAACCAAACATGATACCTTGGTCGCCTGCGCCTTGATCTTTAGGATCGGCTTTATCAACACCTTGGTTGATGTCTGGAGACTGCTTACCAATTGTGTTTAGTACAGCACAAGAGTCTGCGTCAAAGCCCATATCAGAATGAACGTAACCAATTTCACGAACTGTTTCACGAGTGATTTCTTCGATATCAACCCATGCAGACGTTGTTACTTCACCGCCAACCATAACCATGCCGGTTTTTACGTAAGTCTCACAAGCAACACGTGCTTTTGGATCTTGTTCCAGGATGGCATCAAGAACAGCATCAGAGATTTGGTCTGCAATTTTATCTGGATGGCCTTCTGAAACAGATTCAGAAGTGAATAGGTGCTTAGCCATGAGAGCTCCACTTTTAGTTTAGTTTTTAGTTGCAAATAGTTAAATGCAAATAATTTTAGGCGTCGCAAGCTAGGAAGCGCCGCCATTAAATACAGTATATTTTGTAGGTGTTTCTACATCTAGACGGCTATTTTAAATTCCAGCGGTCGAATTACAAGCTCTTTTTTATGATATGTCATAACTAATCGTTTGCGTATCGGTCGAGATAACACATTGCTAAGTGATGTAAATGTTCGAAAATTGCGAAAAGTGACCGTTAAAATGCCAGTAAAACGTTTGCAGTCGCTAAAGTCGTTTGAGAGAATACCCGCGCTAATAAAAATGAAAATTTTAGCATCAATCTCTTTTTTAAATCGCTTATGTACTCAGGAGCAGACATGCCTTCTCGTAAAGATCTAGCCAATGCAATTCGCGCACTTAGCATGGATGGCGTTCAACAAGCAAATTCAGGCCACCCTGGCGCACCTATGGGTATGGCTGACATCGCTGAAGTTCTTTGGCGTGGTCACTTGAACCACAACCCAGCAAACCCAGAGTGGGCTGACCGCGACCGTTTTATTCTGTCTAACGGCCATGGTTCAATGTTGATTTACTCTCTGCTTCATCTTGCAGGTTACGAGCTTTCAATTGAAGACCTTAAGAACTTCCGTCAACTGCACTCTAAGACTCCTGGTCACCCAGAGTACGGTTACGCTCCTGGTATCGAAACGACTACTGGTCCTCTAGGTCAAGGCATTACTAACGCTGTTGGTATGGCGATGGCTGAGAAAGCATTGGCTGCACAGTTCAACAAAGAAGGCCACGACATCGTCGATCACTTCACTTATGCATTCATGGGTGATGGTTGTCTGATGGAAGGTATCTCTCACGAAGCATGTTCTCTAGCAGGTACGCTAGGTCTTGGTAAGCTGGTTGCTTTCTGGGATGACAACGGTATTTCTATCGATGGCGAAGTTGAAGGTTGGTTCTCTGACGATACACCTAAGCGTTTTGAAGCATACGGCTGGCACGTAATCCCAGCAGTTGATGGTCACGATGCTGACGCTATCAACGCGGCTATCGAAGCAGCTAAAGCGGATCCTCGTCCAACGCTTATCTGTACTAAAACTATTATCGGTTTTGGTTCTCCAAACAAAGCGGGTACGCACGACTGTCACGGTGCTCCACTAGGCGCTGATGAAATCACAGCAACTAAAGCGGCACTTGGTTGGGAACACGGTCCTTTCGAAATTCCAGCGGATATCGCAGCTGAGTGGAATGCGAAAGAAGCGGGCGCAGCGAAAGAAGCGGCTTGGAATGCTAAGTTTGACGCATACGCAGCGGCTCACCCAGAACTAGCAGCAGAATTTAAACGTCGTACTAATGGCGAGCTTCCAGCTGAATGGGAAGAGAAAGCAAGCACAATCATTGCTGACCTTCAAGCTAACCCAGCAAACATCGCATCACGTAAAGCATCTCAAAATGCACTAGAAGCGTTCGGTGCTATGCTACCTGAATTTATGGGCGGCTCTGCTGACCTTGCGCCTTCTAACCTGACTATGTGGTCTGGTTCTAAGTCGCTAACCGGTGAAGACTTCTCTGGTAACTACATCCACTACGGTGTACGTGAATTCGGTATGACCGCAATCATGAACGGTATGGCTCTGCACGGCGGTTTCGTACCGTACGGTGCAACGTTCCTAATGTTCATGGAATACGCTCGTAACGCTATGCGCATGGCGGCTCTGATGAAAATTCAGAACATCCAAGTTTACACTCACGATTCTATTGGTCTTGGCGAAGATGGTCCAACTCACCAACCGGTTGAGCAGATTGCTTCTCTACGTCTGACTCCAAACATGAGCACATGGCGTCCATGTGACCAAGTTGAGTCTGCAGTTGCTTGGAAGTTGGCTATCGAGCGTAAAGATGGCCCATCTGCACTTATTTTCTCTCGTCAAAACCTTGCACAGCAAGATCGTGACGCTGAGCAAGTGGCTAACATCGCTAAGGGTGGCTACATCCTGAAAGATTGTGAAGGCAAGCCAGAGCTTATCCTTATCGCGACTGGTTCTGAAGTTGAACTAGCCGTTAGCGCTGCGACTGAACTAACAGCTGAAGGCAAGAAAGTACGCGTAGTATCTATGCCTGCAACTGACGCTTTCGATAAGCAAGACGCTGAATACCGTGAGTCTGTACTTCCAGCTGACGTAACAGCACGTATTGCTGTAGAAGCTGGCATCGCTGACTTCTGGTACAAGTACGTTGGCTTCGGTGGCAAGATCATCGGTATGACAACGTTCGGCGAATCTGCACCAGCAGGCGAGCTATTCAAGATGTTCGGTTTCACTACTGAAAATGTAGTAAACACTGCAAAAGAGCTTCTTGCTTAATCATTGATTGCTAGCCTTGTGCTAACAATGAAATGAATGAAAAAACCGAGCTCTAAGCTCGGTTTTTTGTATCTGGGATTTGTTTTCACTTAGACTAATACCTACAAGCAACAGATCAATCTGTCATAAGTAAGCTGAATTATTCAAGTAATGCCTTTTAGGTAGGATTCAGTTATCATCTGTTGCACGAAATTTTGGTTAGATGTACGGAACTATGCTAAAAGTCGCGATAAACGGATTTGGAAGAATAGGGCGCAATGTATTGCGCGCTATCTATGAAAGTGGCAAAAGCCAACAAATCAAAGTAGTAGCTGTCAATGAGCTTGCTCAGCCTGACGCTATGGCTCACCTATTACAATACGATACCAGTCACGGTCGCTTCGGTAAGAAGATCTCCAACGATCAAGAGCACATCTATGTCCATCATGGCATTGGTGCAGAAGATAAAGGAGAGTTTGATACGATTCGTATCTTACATCTTGCTGATATTGAGTTGTTGCCTTGGCGTGACCTTGAGGTTGATATTGTTCTCGATTGTACAGGTGTTTACGGTTGTCGAGATGATGGCCTAGCGCACATTGCTGCAGGGGCAAAAAAGGTTCTGTTTTCACATCCTGGTGCGAATGACCTTGATAACACCATTATCTATGGTGTTAACCACGATACCATTGAAGCTGATCATCGAATCGTTTCTAATGGTTCATGCACCACCAACTGTATTGTCCCTATCATTAAGGTGCTTGATGATGCCTTTGGTATTGAGTCCGGCACGATTACGACCATTCACTCTTCAATGAATGATCAGCAAGTTATTGATGCATACCATAGCGATTTGCGTCGTACTCGAGCTGCAAGCCAATCCATCATTCCTGTCGATACCAAATTGCATAAAGGTATTGAAAGAATCTTCCCGAAATTTTCTAACAAATTTGAAGCTATATCTGTGCGTGTGCCGACGGTAAACGTCACTGCGATGGATTTAAGTGTCACAATTAATGCAAATGTGAAAGTTAATGACGTAAATCAAACCATTGTTAATGCATCCCAGTGTACATTACACAATATAGTTGACTATACTGAAGCGCCGCTCGTTTCCATCGACTTTAATCACGATCCCCATAGCGCAATTGTTGATGGTTCACAAACTCGAGTGAGCAACGGCCACTTAGTAAAAATGCTTGTGTGGTGTGACAATGAATGGGGCTTTGCAAACCGAATGCTGGATACGGTTCTTGCAATGGAAGCTTCTGAAGGCAAGAAGTAAGACCTAGAAGCAAATGTGCGGATTATTTATTTTTTAGCTTGAATTAAATGCTAAGTGTCCACATATTACTAGTAGTTAAAGAATTACCAGTTGAATAATTTATAGGCTTAGCAGGGTTGCTGAGTTTCCAAAACTTTATTTTTATTTAAATTTGAGAGGACAAATCATGTCTGTGATCAAGATGACTGACCTGGAACTTGCAGGTAAACGCGTATTTATCCGTGCTGACCTAAACGTACCAGTAAAAGACGGTAAAGTAACTTCAGATGCACGTATCCTAGCATCTCTACCAACTATCAAACTTTGCCTAGAAGCTGGCGCAAAAGTTATGGTTACTTCTCACCTTGGTCGTCCTACTGAAGGCGAATACAACGAAGAGTTCTCTCTAGCTCCTGTAGTTAACTACCTAAACGACGCACTAGACTGCGAAGTTAAGCTAGCGAAAGATTACGTAAATGGCCTAGAGCTAAACGCTGGCGAACTAACTGTTCTTGAAAACGTTCGTTTTAACAAAGGCGAGAAGAAGAACGAAGAAGCACTTTCTAAGCAATACGCTGCACTATGTGACATCTTCGTGATGGACGCATTCGGTACAGCTCACCGTGCTCAAGCTTCTACACACGGCGTTGGTACTTACGCTCCTGTAGCATGCGCTGGTCCTCTTCTAGCTGCTGAGCTTGAAGCGCTTGGTAAAGCAATGGACAACCCAGCTCGCCCACTAGTGGCTATCGTTGGTGGTTCTAAAGTTTCTACTAAACTAACCGTTCTAGAATCTCTTTCTAAAATCGCTGACCAACTTGTTGTTGGTGGTGGTATCGCGAACACGTTCATCGCTGCTGAAGGCCACAACGTAGGTAAGTCTCTATACGAAGCTGACCTAGTTGAAACAGCTCAGAAGCTAATGAAAGAGTGTGCTATCCCAGTAGCGACTGACGTTGCATGTGCTAAAGCATTCGACGAAAACGCAGAAGCTGAAATTAAGCACGTTTCTGAAGTTCAAGACGACGATATGATCTTCGACCTTGGCCCAGATTCAACTGCAGCTCTAGCTGAAATCATCGGCAACGCAAAAACGATTCTTTGGAACGGCCCGGTAGGCGTATTCGAGTTCAAAAACTTCGAAGCGGGTACTGCGGGTATTTCTAAAGCAATCGCTGACTCTGAAGGTTTCTCAGTAGCAGGCGGTGGTGACACACTAGCAGCTATCGACAAGTTCGGTATCAAAGCAGATGTTTCTTACATCTCTACTGGCGGCGGCGCTTTCCTTGAGTTTGTTGAAGGTAAAGTACTTCCTGCAGTAGCAATGCTTGAAGAGCGTGCTAAAGCGTAATTGATTTAGAAAGGCGAGATGTGAATCTCGCCTTTTAACGTTTGCTGCATATCACACTTTTTTGCTAGAATGGCATAAGTTGTGAGCAAACGATTGCAAATTTTTAAACTTAAGTTTTTTAATCTTAAAACGATAGAATAAATAGGACTATTTCCATGTCTAAGATCTTCGATTTTGTAAAACCTGGTGTGATTTCTGGCGATGACGTACAGAAAGTATTTGAAGTAGCAAAAGCAAACAAATTTGCTCTTCCTGCAGTAAACGTAATCAACACTGATACTATCAACGCTGTTCTTGAAGCTGCTGCTAAAGCAAAAGCTCCAGTTGTTGTTCAGTTCTCTAACGGCGGTGCTGGTTTCTTCGCTGGTAAAGGCGTTAAACTTGAAGGTCAAGGCGCACAAATTCTTGGCGCTGTAGCTGGTGCAAAATACGTTCACGCAGTAGCAGAATCTTACGGTGTTCCAGTTATTCTTCATACTGACCACGCTGCTAAGAAACTTCTTCCATGGATCGACGGTCTACTAGACGCTGGTGAAGAGTTCTTCGCACAAACTGGTAAGCCACTATTCTCTTCTCACATGCTAGACCTTTCTGAAGAGTCTCTAGAAGAGAACATCGAAACATGTGCAGCTTACTTAGCTCGCATGGCTAAACTAAACATGACAATCGAGATTGAACTTGGTTGTACTGGTGGTGAAGAAGACGGCGTTGATAACTCTGATATGGATGCATCTGAGCTTTACACTTCTCCTGAAGATGTTGCATACGCATACGAGAAACTAAACGCAGTTAGCCCACGTTTCACTATCGCAGCTTCTTTCGGTAACGTACACGGTGTTTACCAAGCTGGTAACGTTGTACTTACTCCAACTATCCTGCGTGATTCTCAAGCATACTGTGCTGAGAAGTTTGGCATTGCAGCTGACGCTCTTAACTTCGTATTCCACGGTGGTTCTGGTTCTTCTGAAGCAGAAATCCAAGAGTCTATCGGTTACGGCGTTATCAAAATGAACATCGATACTGATACTCAGTGGGCTTCATGGGATGGCGTTCGTACTTACGAAGCTGAGAACCGTGATTTCCTACAAGGTCAAATCGGTAACCCAACTGGCGAAGCTGCTCCAAACAAGAAGTTCTACGATCCACGCGTATGGCTACGTGCTGGTCAGTCTTCAATGGTTACTCGTCTTGAGAAAGCATTCGCTGACCTTAACGCTGTAGACGTACTGTAATTCTTTGAATTAAGTACTCTTTAAGTTTTAAAAACCCGCTCATTGAGCGGGTTTTTTTATGTCTGATAAAAACTTGTACTAAATATGTAAAAAACCTAGCGTGCGGTGAATAAATTTCGTAGTCTTTTAGTTATCGGTATTTGTGCTTATTGGTAAGTTTTATTAATTCAAAAGCTTACATAAATATGACTTTGCAATCTGTCAAAGATAGGATATCGTGCCGAAAAATTGAACTTGGTTCAGTTTATAAAAAAGGACTTGGCTTTAATTTACTTTTAACACAACGACTTAATATGAGTTATACGGTTTATTTTGTTGTTGGGTAAGTTTGGCTTAAGGCAGTTTAGCTCATAGCATATTATATAGAGGATGCACATTATGGCTGATAGTTCGACAGCGATTGAGACTCCACTTGTGGATGGTCTGTCTCACGCAGAACAGTGGTTAACAAATAACTCAGATCTGTTTATTCAATACGGTGTAAACATTATCTCAGCACTGATAATTCTATTTATTGGTAACCTTATTGTTAAAGCAGTAGCGAATAGCGTGTCTAAGGTTCTTCAGAAGAAGAAAATGGACCGAGCAGTTGTGGAGTTCGTCCATGGTTTAGTTCGTTACTTGTTGTTTGTTATTGTTTTAATTGCTGCACTTGGTCGTCTAGGCGTTCAAACTGCATCTGTGGTTGCTGTTATTGGTGCGGCTGGTTTGGCTGTTGGTCTTGCACTACAAGGCTCACTATCTAACTTTGCTGCGGGTGTACTTATCGTTGCATTCCGTCCATTCAAGTCTGGTGACTACGTGGAAATTGGTGGTGTAGCGGGTTCAGTAGATTCAATTCAGATCTTCCAAACCGTTCTAACAACACCAGACAACAAAATGGTTGTAGTACCTAACGGCAGCGTTATTGGTAGCCCAATTACTAACTACTCTCGTCATGATACGCGCCGTATTGATCTAATGATTGGTGTTTCTTACAACGCCGATCTTCAAAAGACAAAAGCGCTACTGACTAAGATCTGTGAATCTGATGAGCGTGTACTGAAAGAGCCTGGCGTTCAAGTTGGTGTTCACACACTAGCGGATTCTTCAGTTAACTTTGTTGTTCGTCCTTGGGTCAGCACTGCTGACTACTGGAATGTTTACTTCGACCTGATGCAAGCAATCAAAGAAGGCTTGGATAACGAAGGTATCGAAATCCCATTCCCGCAAGTGGATGTACACATGAATAAAGTAGAAGCTTAATTTCTAGTTAGTTTTTCTAGCTATAAGCTTTTATAAGGAAAGGCGGATAACTTAGGTTATCCGCCTTTTTTGATGAGTTAAGTTTGTGGATGACTCAATATGAACGGATTTAGCCGTACTGCTCAATGAGTCCATTGGCGAGTACAAGTGCAATAGCGAACATCATGGTTGCTACCGCGATATCGATGCCTTTCTTAACTTTGGGTTTCGATAGCGTTGGGCCTAGCTTTGCAGCGCCTAATGACAAAGAGTAAAACCACACGAATGAAGCTAAGATAGTCCCCATAGCAAAAGCTATTCTATCGTTGCCTTCAAACTGCCCGCCTATGGATCCAAGAATCACTACAGTGTCTAAATAAAGATGCGGGTTTAATACGGTTACTGCCAATGCACCTAAAACAACGGTGCGCTTACCACGAGCCAGTATCTCACCCTTTGATTCATCACTAGTACGTGTTCTGAACGCACTGCGCAATGACAATAAACCATAAACGGTTAGGAATGCGATACCACCCAGTGTCACTGAGGTGAGCAGTAATTCATTTTGCGACAGGATCGCTCCGCCACCAAAGATACCTAATGAAATGAACAAGGTATCGAGTAGGCTACAAATCGTCGCTGTGGTTAGGTGGTGATTGCGTTTAATCCCTTGATTTAAGACGTACGCGTTCTGAGCGCCTATAGGGATGATCATGCTCGCCCCTAGACCAAAACCTTGCAATAAAACCCAAAAATTCATTTTAACCTCCACTTATTTAACGATATTTACGTGCTATATGGCGAAGATACTCCGACCCCTTAAATAAGTATAATTAATGATTTTAATCTATTATTAGAGTTGCTAATGTGGGCGGTAATCAGGTCAAAAAGGAAGCAAGTTGATGCGTGGATTGGATTATAAATGGATAGAAGCACTGGACGCTGTGGTGAAACAACGCAGTTTTGAAAGGGCAGCCGAGCAGTTATATATCTCCCAGTCTGCGGTGTCTCAACGCATCAAACAACTGGAAAAATGGTTAGCACAGCCTGCTCTGGTAAGAGAGAGCCCACCAAGGCCAACACCAGCAGGAAAAAAACTGTTGGGTTTGTATCGTCGTGTTCGCTTGTTAGAGCACGAGCTTGTCCCAGAGTTGATGAACGAAGAGGGAACTCAACCTCTTTCTCTGTCTATTGCGACCAATGCTGATAGCTTGGCGACATGGTTACTTCCTGCGTTATCTGATGTGATGAATTCACGTCAAGTTGAGTTGAACCTCGCGATTCATGGTGAATCAAGAACCATTGAGAAGATTAAAAGTGGTGAGGTTGCTGGGGCAATCAGCCTCGAACCTCAACCTATTCCGGGTTGCAGTGCGGACTATCTTGGAAGAATGGATTATGTGTGTGTGGCGAACCCTAGCTTCCATCAACGTTACTTCTCTGATGGAGTGAACTATTCGACACTAACCAAAGCCCCAGCGGTTTCGTACGACCAATACGATGATCTGCATAAGAAGTTTTTGCATGATCATTTTAACGTCCCGAGAGATAGCGTGATCAATCATACTGTCGGTAGTTCAGAAGCATTTGTACGCTTGGCATTGTCGGGCGTTGCCTACTGTTTGATTCCTCGATTGCAGATTATCGAGGAGCTAGAGTCTGGTGCTTTGATTGATATTACGCCCGGCTTTTTATTGTCTTACCGAATCTATTGGCACCATTGGCAATTAGAGAGCGGGGTATTAAAAGAGATATCTCAAGCGATATTAAATTATGCCCACAACCACTTACCTCAGTAAGCTGTTGGTTTTTGCAGCGTCAAAGTTGTGTTAGAAGTCCTGTCGCGGGATTGGTTATGTGACAAATTGCTCTATGATAAAAGAACATTTGTTCAGCATAGGTCTACCTAATGAAGTTTGTACCAAAGATGTTAGCAACGTCTCTTACTCTTACTGCAGCATTGAGTGCTGTGAGTTTTCCATCATTGGCTGACTCGCCATCTTTTCCACATATTTCAACGACAGGCTATGGTGAAGTGATCGCGACACCAGACATGGCGACATTTTCAGTTAGAGTCGTGGAATCGACGATGACTGCTGAACAGGCTAAAAACACAGTTGATAAAGTGGTGACTGGCTTTCTAAATAAGCTACATCAAGCGGGTGTTGATGAGGCGAATGTACACAGCTCTAACCTGTATTTATCTCCTCAGTATCATTACCCGAAAAATGGTAAACCTGAACTGGTTGGTTACCGTGCGTCACGTAATGTGACCGTTCAAGTAAATGAGTTAGCGAATCTAAATGAGTATATGGATATTGCTATCGGACAAGGTATTAACCAAATCGATAATATTCAGCTTCAAGTTCGCGACCAAGCTAAGTATCAAGAGCAAGCGCGCTTGGAAGCCATAAAGGATGCTCGATCGAAAGCTAAGTCATTAGCTGGCGGTTTTGAGCGTGAGTTAGGTGATGTCTGGCGCGTGGATTACAACGCACAATCTTCTCAGCCTGTATTGATGCGTTCAATGGCGATGGATGCGAGAACCGAGTCGAATTCTTATGAAGATTCAACGATCACTATTCGTGATCGAGTGAATGTGATCTACCAACTAGAAGAGTAGTGAACATACCTCTGGAAGGGATTAGATCATCATGATCTATTTACCTACAGTAGGCCAAATACTAAAAAGGCTCTCATTACGAGAGCCTTTTCTATTTTTACTTATGATCTAATTCGATGATTAGTGAAGTAGACGAGCACGAATTGTGCCTTCGATCTCTTTCAGTTTAAGCAGAGCTTCTTCTGAACGATTCGCTTCCACGTCGATAACCACATAACCCATATCTGCTGCAGTTTGTAAGTACTGACCTGCGATGTTAATCCCTTCCTCTGCGAAGATGGTGTTAATTTGAGTTAGGATACCCGGACGGTTTTCGTGAATGTGCAGCAGGCGAGAAGCACCTGTATGCAATGGTAATGATACTTCAGGGAAGTTAACACTTGATAGCGTTGAGCCATTATCAGAGTATTTTGCAAGCTTACCTGCTACTTCAACACCGATGTTCTCTTGTGCTTCCTGAGTTGAACCACCCACGTGAGGCGTTAGGATCACGTTATCGAACTGCATCAATGGTGACTCAAATGGGTCAGCATTGGTTTTAGGTTCTGTTGGGAATACATCGATTGCTGCACCTGAAAGGTGACCAGAATCTAGAGCGCCGCACAGAGCTGGGATATCTACTACCGTGCCACGTGCTGCATTGATAAAGATAGAACCAGGCTTCATGCGCTCGAACTCTTCTTTACCCATCATGTTCTTCGTTTCATTGGTTTCAGGTACGTGCAAAGAGATCACGTCACACTTGTTCAGCAAGTCAGTCATGGTATGAACTTGAGTTGCGTTACCCAAAGACAGTTTGTTTTCGATATCGTAAAAGTAAACTCGCATACCCAGGTTTTCAGCAATAATACCTAGCTGAGTACCAATGTGACCGTAGCCAATAATACCTAAACGCTTACCACGAGCTTCGTAAGAGTTGTCAGCACTCTTTTTCCAGATACCACGGTGAGCAAGAGCATTCTTCTCTGGGATACCGCGTAGTAGCAATAGAACTTGACCAAGAACTAGCTCAGCAACGCTTCGAGTATTTGAGAACGGTGCATTGAAAACAGGTATACCGCGTTTTGCTGCCGCTTGAAGGTTAACTTGGTTAGTACCAATACAGAAACAACCGACTGCAACTAGCTTTTCAGCTGCATCAATAACTTCTTGGGAGATGTTGGTGCGAGAACGGATACCAATGAAATGAGCATCTTTCACTGCTTCAAGAAGTTCATCTTCAGGTAGTGAGCCTTTATGGTACTCAATGTTTGTGTAACCAGCGGCTTGCAGTACTTCTACAGAAGAAGGGTGAAGACCCTCTAGAAGTAGAATTTTAATTTTTTCTTTTTCCAGTGAAACTTTGGCCATTGTTCTCGTCCTTAAAATGGAAAGGTTGGGCAAATGCGGCGCACGTGCTACAAAACGGCTAAAAGAGGAACTTATTCACCATTTTGTCAGGAGACAAACGTTTTCCCTGTGCGTCTTCTGAACAATAAAGTAACAAAAAAAAAATGTTTTGGGTAAGAAAATTACGGAATAAGACATAATTTTACGGGCGAAAAGCAAAAAAAACGGCGCCCTTGGGCACCGTATGTAATGAAGTAACAGAAAAATTCAATCTTCTATTATTTATTCTTCAATTTTTGCACCTTCAGGTGTACCTGTGATAACCACATCAGCACCACGGTGAGCAAATAGACCAACCGTAACCACACCAGCGATACCGTTGATGATATCTTCTAATTGTTTCGGGTTTTCGATCGCCATGCCGTATACATCTAGGATCATGTTGCCATTATCAGTGGTGCAACCTTCGCGGTAAACTGGGTCACCACCAAGCTTTACTAGTTCACGTGCAACATATGAACGTGCCATCGGGATAACTTCAACAGGCAATGGGAATTTACCCAACACATCAACGGCTTTAGTACCGTCAACAATGCAAATAAACTTATCAGAGATAGCCGCTACGATTTTTTCACGAGTCAAAGCAGCACCGCCGCCTTTGATCATGTCGCGTGAACCGTTGATCTCATCTGCGCCATCAACATAGATGTCTAACTTGAATACGTCATTACACTCAAATACTTTGATTTCTAGCGCTTCTAGTTTTTCAGTAGAGGCTACAGAGCTTGAAACCGCACCTTTGATTTTTTCTTTCATTGTGCCTAGTGCGTCGATGAAGTGATTTACTGTAGAGCCAGTACCTACACCTACAATGCTGCCTTCTTCAACATATTGAAGTGCTGCCCAGCCCGCTGCTTTTTTCATTTCATCTTGAGTCATGCCATTCTCCTGAATAAGGTCTTGCGCTTTGAATTAATCGTTCGCGTATTGAAGTTAACGTTTGGATATTGGGTTAACGTTTGGATATCGAGGTTAACGTTTGCGGCGCGATTATAGCGCTTTAATGGCTGTTTTCCCATTGCCAAGTCTTACTCGGAGTCACGATTTTAGGTAACGGAATGTCCCACTCTTCAATTGGCAGTGTATCGACATGCTGGCAATCATGAGCTAAACCAATTGGCGTTGCGCCTTCACCAGTCTCAAACCATCGAACCAAGGTACGATCGTAATATCCGCCGCCCATGCCTAAGCGATGCCCTTGAGAGTCAAAGCCTACAAGGGGAGTCAGAATGAGATCGAGTTGCTGACAAGGTTTAACCAGCATCTGATTGAGCTGAGGTTCGACAATGCCGTACTTATTCAAAACAGTGAGTGTGGTTGGAGAGTAATGTAGAAACAGCAGATGTCCGGCAGAGAAGGGGTGTAATACTGGTAAATAAGTTTGCTTGCCTTGCGCCCATAACCATTCAATTAAAGGCTGGGTATCGAGTTCGCCATCAATGGAAATATAGAGGGCGATATGTTGAGCTGACTGAATCTCATCAAGCTGAGAGCACTGCTTAACTAAGTCTATACCGGATTGAGTTTGTTGGTCGCCAGATAAGGCATTGCGTTTGATACGGATCTGTTTGCGAAATTCGCTGCGTGTGAGCGTCTTCATAAGAAGGGATACCCCAAAGTGCCGTTGAGAATAGATGGCCCTTGAACCAGCGAGTTCAAGGCGGATCAGCAATGATTACCGTAGGCTTCTCGGCGGACCGAGCATGCTCAATAGCACTCAAGTACTAACCCTTAGGGATTGCTTATCGGCTCGGGGACGTGAATCCTCTGACAAACACTCCAGGGTAAATTTTGTGTACGCTATTGCTGTCCGTGCTTAACTTTACTGAGGACATCTGAAAGTGATGTCGTGAGCTGTTCCATTCGCTCGGTCAGTGCGTTTTGTTCATCATTTGCTTCAAACTTCTTCGTTTGTAATTCATAGCAAATGTTCAGAGCTGCGATCGTTAGCAGCTTCACTTCATTGGTTACCTTAGTACGTTCAGCCATCTCTTTCAATCGATTATCAAGATCGGCCGCCGCTGCAATCAATGACTCTTCTTGCCCTGGGGGACAATTCACTCGAGTCAGTTTTCCTAATATTTCAACGTCTACCGCTTGATTACTCATGATGGATGAACTCTTTAACGCACTATTTAAGGCTGTTGCCCTTTATCATATTTTTACAAAGAAAAAGTGCAAGTACCGATGAGGAAGCAATCTCCTCTGAGGGAGAAACTATAGGTAAACCGCTATTAAGATTCAAGCTTTTCAGAGTGACTGTTTGTAAATGAGAGCTTGAGCACACAGTAATTCAGCAAATTGAACAATTGGTAGTCAGTCATCCTTCAATTGCTCAGGATCGATGCTTATCAGAATTGGGGTGAAGTGGTACGATTATACTATCGATATAAAGAATAACTGAGCGAGCTATCTGATGAGCGAAACTACTTTACCTGACTACCTAACGGTTGCGACTGAACTTCAATCGGCAAGCCTAGCCGTAAACCCTGCTGAGATGCATGGTTTATTAACGGGTATGTTGAGCGGAGGCTTAAACCTGGCAGATAAAAGCTGGCAACCACTGATCTTTGATTACACCAATGAAGGTATGGGCTGGCCAGATCGCGCATTAACGCTTGCGGAAGCAACGCTAAAAGTAACGACCAGCGAAATCACAGGTTCAGGCATGGAGCTGTCTATGTTGTTGCCGGACGAAGACGCAAGCGCAAGCCTGTTTGATCTTGCGGACGGTGTGTCTGATTGGATTAACCACTTTATTTCTGGTTTAGGCTTGGTTGGCGCTCAATTGAATAAAGCGTCTGACAGTACCAAAGAAGCTTTGGCTGATCTTGAAGAGATGGCAAAGCTGGGTATCGATGAAGAAGATGATATGGAAGAGCAAGCGCAGCTTCTAGAGCACGTTATTGAACACGTAAAAGCGTGTGCACTAACGATTCATGCTGAATTCGGTGCTCGCCCATCTGAAGATGCGGCTCCAACCATTCATTAATCCGCTTGTCGGTTTGAGGTTATAATGGCTCAGTATGATGTTGTAATTGCTGGTGGCGCAATGGCAGGGGCGACCTTAGCCCTTGCTCTGAATCACCTCAGTCAAGGTTCACTGTCTATTGCAGTAGTAGAGCCTTATCAGGTTGATCATCAAGCTCACCCTGGTTTTGATTCTCGTTCGATCGCTTTGTCTTATGGTACGGTGCAGATCCTCGATTCTTTGCATTTGTGGCAATCTATCGCTCCGGTAGCGACCCCAATTAAAGATATCCATGTTTCGGATAGAGGGCATGCCGGAATGACGGACATCTACAGTGAAGAGCTTGCTGTTGATGCGCTTGGCTATGTGGTGGAGTTGGCGGATGTGGGGCGAATCTATCAGCAGAAGCTTGAGTCCGAAGCTGCAATTACGATGCTTTGCCCTGAGTCTGTCAGTCAAGTCGAACGTGAAGACTCGCTAACGACGATTGAGCTGACAAGTGGGCAAACCATAACGACTAAGTTACTGGTTGCAGCTGACGGTGCTATCTCAACCTGTTGTCAGCAACTCAATATCTCATTGAATGAGCATGACTTTGAACAAGTTGCTGTGATTGCCAATATCGTGGCTAGCGAACCTCACCAAGGTCGCGCATTTGAGCGTTTTACTCATCATGGGCCTGTCGCTCTATTACCGATGAGTGACAACCGTTTGTCGCTAGTTTGGTGTTTGTCACCGGAGCAAGCGCAAAAAGTGATGACCCTAAACGACAATGAATTTCTTGAGCAGTTGCAGAATGACTTTGGTTGGCGACTTGGCCGACTCGAGAAGGTAGGCAAGCGTGCCAGTTACCCACTGATTCTTCGTCATCGTCAGCAAAATATCTCTCATCGATTTGCGATTATTGGTAATGCCGCTCAAACGCTTCACCCAATTGCAGGACAAGGTTTTAATCTTGGCATCCGTGATGTGGCTTCCTTGGCGGAAGAGTTGTGTACCCAACTCGATGATGTTGGGCGTTACAATGGTCTTGTTAACTTTAGAAAGCGTAGAGAACAAGATAGAGACACGACGATTACGCTGACATCAAGCCTAGTCCATTTATTCTCAAACGATTTTTTGACTGCTCGCATTGGGCGTAATCTTGGGTTAGCCGTAATTGATAACCTTCCACCACTTAAAGGTCCACTTTTGCGTCATACGCTTGGCCTAGTAGAAAGATAAGGTAGAAAAATAATGATGCAAAGTGTTGATATCGCGATTGTTGGTGGAGGCATGGTTGGCCTAGCGCTTGCTGCTGCGTTGAAAGACAGTGACCTAAGAATTGCCGTCATTGAAGGCAGGGCACCCAGTGAAGGGCTTAGCGAATTGCCTGATGTGCGTGTGTCGGCATTGAGCCGCTCTAGTGAAGTGATTCTTCGTAACTTAGGCGCATGGCAAGGCATTGAACAAAGACGTGCGGCACCTTACCAAGCGATGGAGGTGTGGGAACAAGATAGCTTTGCTCGTATTGAGTTTGACTCGACACGTTTGGCTCAGCCGAATCTCGGTCATATTGTTGAAAACCGTGTGATTCAACTCGCACTGCTTGAACAGGTGAAGAAGCAAGATAATGTCAGCCTGTACATGCCCGCGACGTGCAAAACGATGGCGATTGGTGAAAGCGAAGCATGGCTAACGCTAGATAATGGCCAAGCACTGACCGCTAAGTTGGTTGTTGGAGCGGACGGCGCAAACTCTTGGGTTCGCAAACAACAAGATATCCCATTAACACATTGGGATTACGGACACAGCGCGATTGTCGCGAATATTAAGACCACAGAGCCGCATCACAGCGTTGCTCGTCAGATATTCACACCACAAGGGCCATTGGCATTCCTACCAATGCAGCCAAGCCACATGAGTTCGATAGTTTGGTCTACGGAGCCTAATCGTGCTGAGAAGCTTGTATCCATGTCGGATGCTAATTTTAATAAGCAACTGACGGCTGAGTTCGACTCAAAACTTGGTTTATGTGAAGTGGTTGGTGAGCGTTTTGCCTTCCCATTACGTATGCGCTACGCACGTGACTTTGCTGTAGAGCGTGTCGCTTTGGTTGGTGATGCAGCTCATACGATTCACCCGTTAGCGGGGCAAGGGGTCAACTTAGGGCTATTAGATGCTGCAAGCTTAGCGCAAGAGCTGTTAACGCTATGGGCTGCTGGCGAAGACATTGGTACTAAACGTAACCTTCGTGGCTATGAACGCTGGAGAAAAGCTGAGGCGGCGAAGATGATTGCTTCAATGCAGGGCTTTAAAGATCTGTTTGAAGGCGATAACCCAGCCAAGAAGCTAATTCGTGGTATCGGTATGAAGCTCGCGGGCCAATTACCGGGTGCGAAAGATGAGATCATGAAGCGAGCACTGGGTTTGTCAGGCAATCTTCCTGATCTAGCCAAGCGTCCAGTTACGCACCAATAATCGTGAATCAACAATCGTAAATCAATAGTCGCGCACGGGTGAGCCGTTGTTGATGGTCAGCTGCTGGAGCTGATTGCCATTGACTCAATCTGAACACGAAAAAAGGGTTGGCATTATGCCAACCCTTTTTGTTTTTAATTCTGTAGATAATCAGGTCATGCGTATGCGCAGCGCAGTTTCATGATTTCACTATTTATTTCTTTTACCGTTTGAAAATGACGCCTTTCTGCTCGGTCTGGCAGCACGAGTTTACCGTTATCAAACTCAAATTTTCCTACGCCGTAAATGTAGATTCGTCCTTTGAAAAGTCGACTTACATGTTTAGCAATCATACTCGGTGTATAGCGCTTAAACAGTCTCATTTTAATTATCCTTATATTTACCTAGCCTGCATATTATAGAAAAACTCCGAGATAATAATTGTGATAAGCATGGAGTAATATGCAGTAGAGTTGACGTGAATTAGATATTTGTGCTGTTCTAAGCACTTTCTTCAGTAAATATCTATTTTTACGTGAGCTCCTCCCCAAAATAATACTGAGTAGTGAACTGCTGTGAACTTTCCTGTCCGGTATTAAGCAGTGATAATGTTACAAGTATAAGAATAGGCGGGATTTTTTTGTTTGTGTAATCAAATTGTAAATTTTTGACAAAAAAAAGCCCGTCTAAAACGGGCGAATAGTCACAGATGCATTACACAAAAGTGGATACTGATGTTACTCAGTGGATTCACTTGTACTGATTTGCTTAAAAGCGAGTCAGTAAATTCACAATAACGTAAATTTGCCTTTGTGACTACTTATGCTTTTATTTTGAGTAACTATTTATTACTGGTGTGTTCTTCTTATGACGAACTTCACACTAAAAATGTATTCAATGAAAAGTTGTACTTAAGTTTGCGAACGATGACTCGATCGAAAAGGTCATCGACTGATGTCAGCAACGATTGGTGCGCAAAGGGCCATAAGATCATTGGGATCCAGCGCAACACCAGCCATTCGATCACCCGAGCTAATAGTAACCGTCGAGTTTTTTTGAATTGAAGGATCAAAAATGATCGGCATGTATCTTTTTAGAGCAAGAGGGCCAACACACCCAGCCTTAAAGCCTGTGATCGTTTCAACATCAGCGACTGATACACAGGTCATTCGGCGGCAATTCAGTACCGAGCGTACTTTCTTGGGGTCGACAGAGCGATCACCTGCAGTACAGGCCAACGCATATTGGTTGCCCATGTCCTTGAGCAGGATACACTTCACCATTTGAGAGGCGTCGATGCCTCGCTCTTGAGCTGTTTCTTCGATGCTGGTGGTTGGTTTACTTTGCATCAGCAGGCGATAGTTCACCTGCTGTTGATCCAGCCATTGTGTAATCAGTGTTTCCACGTGGTTACTCGTCGTCAAGGCTGTAAGGCAGTGGCAGGATATTCCATGTTTGATCAGGCTGCGCGGTCAGTCGAAGTTGAACATCGTCATCAAGGTTGTTTGGCAGTACCATCAAACCAATCGCTTGGTTATTAGCAAATTGATAGACATTTAATAGTCGGCCTGCACCACGCCAGTTCTCACCCACGCTACGTTCAAGTTCAATCGTATTCTCTAGAGACAGTACATCTGAAGTTGTTCCAGAAACAATGCGCATCTCACGCTTGTTCATGCCACGGTACTTGGCACGAGCAACCGTTTCTTGACCTGTATAGCAGCCTTTTGAAAAGCTGATACCGCCAATCGCTTGCAGGTTAAGTGCTTGAGGAATGTGCTCGTTTTGCTCTGCTTTCGATAGGTTCGGCTGAGCATCAAGAATTTCATGATACTGCCAAAGCGCTTCTGATACTTTTTCAGCTGAGCTGCTTGATACCAAGGCTTCTGCTGCTTCTTGAGTAACAAGTAGAGCCCAACGGTTGTCTGAGACTTGAACGGCTGTACCACCAGAGATAGTACGCACTTTACCTTGACCCTCTGCAATCGAATCAACGTATTGGTTCGCTGAAGTCCCCATGATTCCGATAACAACGTCAGACGTCTGCTCGATATCAATTTTAGAGAACACGGCGTATTTCTTGATTTCAACTAACTCGACTTCAATTGCCGATTTAGGCTGCATAAGTGCGTAGCCGCCATTGTGGTGGAACAAACGAAAGATACTCCAAACCTTTCCTTTCGCATCACAATGCGCGCCCAATGTAGATTCATCATTAGGAAGAGTGACGACATCGCACGTTACTTGACCTTGTAGGTACGACTTTTTGTCATCGCCTATCATGGTGATTGCGCTCCAGTCTGACACGTGTGTGATCATCAGTTCTGGAAGCGATTCATTTTGCGTATGAGCGAGCGGCTGAAATGTGTTTTTCCAATCCATTTTATCTTTCCTAAGAATTTTATTTGGCTCTATGTTAATCCGGTTCTGTTTCTTTGTCAGCCTAGGTTTTTTTGTGAGCTTAGATAGGGACTGTGACTCACATAGTAGTTGCAGAGCGTATGACTTGTTACACTCCGAGAAAGAAAAATTATAGGTGAGGATAGCCAATGTACACTGCAGAGCAGAAAGCACGAATTAAATGGGGTTGCCGTCGTGGCATGTTAGAACTTGATGTAGTCATCATGCCATTTTTTGAAGAGTGTTTTGATTCATTGCAAGAGCAGGAACAGCGTGAGTTTGTTTCTCTACTTGAGTGTGATGACCCAGATTTGTTTACTTGGGTGATGGGACATGGGCGCAGTGAAAATCTAGGCCATGCTTCAATGGTTGATAAAATTGTCGCACATAACCTCAGCAAGGTTCGTTAAGCTTCAGCTTAAACCTTCATATTCCGCATTATTTGCAAAAGGCATTGTTTCTGGGTGCCTTTTGTTTTTCATCGTATTCTCCTCCATCCCTCTTGTTGCCAGTCTCTACTGTTTGTATCTCATGATCTCTTTATTCAAAACCGATACGGTTGTGGTCAATGCGGCTCAAGGTTGTTTCGATTACAAGCACGATGGGGAAGTTAGGTTGAATGACCAACATTATGTTCTCAAGACCGTCGATAAGGTTTGGGCGCAATTTTTCGTTAAGCTGAGTTTTGAATGCGGGCATTCGGTACTGTTATGGCGAGATAGTTGTGATGAGCGTGAGTATCGACATTTTCTGGCAAACCTACAACGAGCCCGCGAGATAAGCTAGAGCATCAAATAAAAGAAAGCGTTAGACAAAAGAAAAGAGAGCACTTGGCTCCCTTTCATCTAATTGCTTTTAGTTAACGCACCAAGCCGCTAATAACTTTTAACCAATGGTTATGATTGGTTTCTCTCTGGTGTGAGAATAGTTGGGCCGCTGTCTTCTGCAAGTTCTGGGTAATCCAACGTGTAGTGTAAGCCGCGGCTCTCTTTACGTTGCATCGCACAGCGAACCATTAGCTCAGCAACTTGTAGCAAGTTACGCAGTTCTAATAGGTTGTTCGAAACCTTAAAGTAGCTGTAGTACTCATGAGTTTCTTGCTGCAGCATCTGAATACGGCGCATTGCACGTTCTAGACGTTTGTCCGTTCGAACAATACCCATGTAATCCCACATGAACAGCCTTAGCTCGTGCCAGTTGTGCTGAATGATCACTTCTTCATCACTGTTGGTGACTTGGCTTTCGTCCCATGCAGGCAGTTCAGCGCACAGTTGAGATTGGTCGATGTTTTCAACGATATCTTTTGCTGCTGCCCAAGCATACACAACACATTCAAGCAGTGAGTTTGACGCCATGCGGTTCGCACCGTGTAAGCCTGTGTAACTCACTTCACCAATCGCATATAAGTTAGTTAAGTCGGTTTGACCTTGCTTATTCACCATCACACCACCGCAGGTATAGTGCGCAGCAGGTACGATCGGGATCGGCTCTTTGGTCATATCAATCCCTAAATCCATCAAACGAGTATGGATCATTGGGAAATGCGTTGTGATGAACTCTTCAGGCTTGTGGCTGATATCAACATACATGCAGTCAGCACCTAGGCGCTTCATTTCGAAGTCAATCGCACGAGCAACCACATCACGCGGAGCCAGTTCACCACGCTCGTCGAAGTCCTTCATGAAGCGAGAACCGTCTGGACGACGCAGGTAGGCACCTTCACCACGCAGTGCTTCCGTTAGCAAGAAGTTACGCGCTTCTGGGTGGAACAAGCAAGTTGGGTGGAACTGGTTGAACTCAAGGTTTGCTACTCGACAACCCGCACGCCAAGCAATAGCAATACCATCGCCTGAAGAGACATCTGGGTTTGATGTGTATTGATAAACCTTTGAAGCGCCGCCTGTAGCTAATACAACAAATTTAGCGCGCACGGTTTCAACGTGTTCTTGGTTACGGTTCCAAATGTAGGCACCGATAACTTTGTCTTTCGAACCACCAACCTTATCTTCTGTGATCAAATCTAGCGCATTGTGGCGCTCGAAGATCTCGATGTTGGGGTGATTGTTGACGTTATCTTGCAGTGAGGTTTGCATTGCCATGCCAGTTGCATCGGCAGCGTGCAGAATTCGGCGGTGGCTGTGGCCACCCTCACGAGTGAGGTGATATTTTGGTTGGCCTTCCGTGCTGTTCTCATCTTTATCAAATGGAACACCACCATCAATCAGCCATTGCACACACTCTTTAGCATTTTCAGCAATGAATTGAACTGTATCTTCTTCGCATAACCCAGCCCCAGCAATTTGAGTATCTTCTACATGAGACTCAATACTGTCCGACTCATCGAACACCGCGGCGATACCACCTTGTGCGTAATACGTCGATCCTTCGCTGCGTGGTCCTTTGCTTAATACAATTACTTTTGCATGTTCTGCTACACGTAAGGCTAATGACAAGCCTGCCGCACCACTTCCTACCACTAATACATCACACTGATGTTCACGGTTTGCGTTCATAAAACTTATTAAATCCCGGGCTATAGTCGAGTTGTCCACTCTCAATTGACGTTGTCTTGTTTTAGGAGTTTGGCTAAGACTGTTATAATCTCTCCAAAGTCATACTAAAACGCTACACAAAATCAATGTACAGACAGCTATCTAGAAATATTTAATTGCTCAATACCATTGCTTTTGCTCAAGTTTCCCCAAATTGATAGGGATAGCTATTTTTATTACATCACATTGTGAAACAATAATGGCAAATAATTTTAAGAAAGTTGGAACTTTCGGTATTTGGCTTAGTCACAATAGTGCTCTTGTAGACGGTGGTGTCAATACTACATTTCGCATAATTAGTACCCATATCTGTGAAGGTAAGGGTTATAACAATAGGAGTACCCGCTCGAATGAACGAGCAGCTAACCGATCAAGTGTTGATTGAGCGAGTTCAGAGTGGAGATAAGCAGGCTTTTAACTTACTAGTGGTTAAGTACCAAAATAAAGTTTGTAATCTTATCTCTCGATACGTGAATAATTCCGGTGATGTACCTGATGTAGCACAAGAAGCTTTTATTAAAGCTTACCGCGCGATACCTAACTTTCGTGGCGAGAGTGCCTTCTATACATGGTTGTACCGAATTGCCGTGAACACCGCTAAAAATCATATCGTTGCCCAGAGCCGTAGGCCGCCAGCAACAGATGTAGATGCAGAAGATGCAGAATATTACGAAACAGGCAGCGCGTTAAAAGAAATATCGAACCCTGAGAACTTAACGCTGTCAAACGAATTGAAACAAGTTGTTTTTGGAGCGATTGAAGCGCTACCAGAAGACTTAAAAACTGCAATGACGTTGCGTGAGCTCGAAGGTTTGAGCTACGAAGAGATTGCAGAAGTAATGGATTGCCCTGTAGGAACCGTACGTTCGCGTATTTTCCGAGCTCGTGAAGCGGTGGAAAAGAAAATTAAGCCTCTTTTGCAACGCTAGAACTTGTAATAATTATGGTGAAAATAATGGCTGATAAAGAAAAGCTTTCGGCACTCATGGATGGTGAAACGATCGATAAAGCTCTCATTGTAGATCTCGAATCTGATCAAGAAAGCATGGATACCTGGCAGAGTTACCATCTAATTGGTGATGTTATGCGTGGGGATGCGCCAGAAACTCCAGAGTGGAACATTGCTAACAGTGTTGCGGCAGCGCTTGATAATGAGCCTGCACATAGTGTAATGCCGAACCTGCACCAAGTGCGTGTTGAACCAACTGTTGCTCCAATTGAAGAGCAGCCTAAACCTCAGCAAGCGAAGCGTCAGCTTCCGGCGTGGTTACAACAGTTTGGACAAGTTGCCGTGGCAGCGTGTGTCTCACTAGTCGTTGTACTAGGTGTTCAACAATATGGTGGCAGCGACCCTGCTGCGCCAGAGCAGTTGCCTGTACTCCAGACGATTCCATTTGCGGGTTCTGCGGAACCAGTAAGCTTAACGCGAGACTCTGTTGAGAAGCCAGCATCTGAAGCTAACTTGCAAGAGCAGCGCAAACGCGTTCATGCAATGCTAGAAGATTATGAGCTGCAGCTAAGATTAAACAGTGATGCATCGCCAATGCAAGATGCACATCTAGAATCGGACATTGAATGAAGAAAATCCTGGTCAGTGCACTGACACTGTTCAGCTTGATGTCTCCAACAGCCTTTGCAGAGGAACCCACTGCAAAGGCGTTGTTACATCAGATGAACGAGGCCAGTCAGCATCTAAATTACGAACTCTCCTACATTTTGATCAAGAAGAGCAGTATTGAACCTCTTGTTTATCGCCATGCGGTTAACGACGACCAACAACTTGCACACCTTGTTTACTTGAGCGGGCCTATCCGTGAAGTTATTCGACGTGGTGATGAAGTCAGTTATATTGAACCGGGCACAGAACCGTTTACCATTCAATCTGGCAGTATGGTTGCCCCTGTTATTCCGATGATTAATCGAGATATTGACGCGCTCAACGACTATTACGATTTCGTTAAAGTTGGCCGTGCTCGTGAAGCTGGAAGTACTACGCAAGTATTGCGCGTGGTACCGAAAGATGGCCTTCGTTACTCTTACGTCGTTTGGGTAGATGAAAAAACGAGTCTTCCTTTACGTGCCGATCTGTTGGATCGTGATGGCGAAGTGCTTGAACAGTACCGTACTATCTCTTTCGTGGTGAACGATAAGATTGCTGAGGCAATGGGGGGCTTGAATAGCGCTCAACTGCCAAAAGTTTTATCACTGCCGGAAGGCCTAGTGAGTGAAACTAATTGGCAAGCCTCTTGGATACCTGAAGGGTTTAAATCAAAAGAGCTTAGTCGTTATCCAATGGCTGCGACCGATAAAATGGTTGAAAGCCAACTTTTCAGTGATGGGTTGTTTAGCTTTTCAGTTTATATCGCCGATAAAGACGAACATTCATTGAAAGGGCAGTTGGTACGCCAAGGACGCAGAACCTTACACAGCTTAGTGATTGGTGACAAAGAGATCTCTGTGGTGGGTGATATTCCGCCAGCAACGGCCAAACGTATTGCGCAATCAGTTACGTTCAATAAACCGGTACCAGCGCAATGATGACGGCGCTGGCAACCGTTAGCTCGGTTGAACAAAGCGGTCAACAATACTTTGTTCAACTGAGCTGCGAACAACAAACCAGTTGCAGCAGTTGCTCATCTCAAAAAAGCTGCGGAACGGGTATTGTCACTAAAGCTGTCGGCAATAAATCCTTGTTTTGGCAGCTTAAAACCAAAAGTTTAGTTAAAGCCGGACAGATCGTGGAAATTGGCTTTCCAGAAAAAAGCCTACTGCAGTCTGCGGCTATTGTTTACCTCATTCCACTTTTCATGTTGATGATTGGTGCTGGTTTTGGACAACTCTTGTTGCAACCCTTACTCCAAGGGGGCGAGGGCATTGTTATCTTAAGCGCTGCTCTGTTTACTGCTGGTGGCATTGCCTTAGCGAAGCGGTTAGCCAAACCTATGGAAGACAAATCCAAGCAAGAAGTCGTCTTGATTCGAATCCTAGGCGAGCCTCTCGTCTAATTTATGATGCTTCTTGCCCTTAAATTGGGTAGAATCTGCCAACTTGATTGAAATGCCGCCACCAATGCTGACTGTAGATTGGACGCGTCGCGGCTTTCTTATTATCCCTATTCAAAGAGTTTAGTCACACCAAGCCTATGAAGCACATTCGTAATTTTTCGATTATCGCCCACATCGACCACGGTAAGTCGACCCTTTCTGACCGCTTAATCCAAGTTTGTGGAGGGTTAAGTGAACGTGAGATGGCAGCTCAAGTCCTCGATTCTATGGATATAGAACGCGAGCGTGGTATTACAATTAAAGCGCAGAGTGTGACTTTAGATTACAAAGCGAAAGATGGTGAAACTTACCAACTTAACTTTATCGACACTCCAGGACACGTAGATTTCTCTTACGAAGTATCTCGTTCTCTAGCCGCTTGTGAAGGCGCGCTATTGGTTGTGGATGCTGGTCAAGGTGTTGAAGCACAAACTCTAGCAAACTGTTACACCGCGATCGAAATGGAACTGGAAGTAGTGCCAATCTTGAACAAGATTGACTTACCTGCTGCTGAACCTGAGCGTGTTGCTGAAGAAATCGAAGAGATCGTTGGTATCGATGCGATGGAAGCGACTCGCTGTTCTGCAAAAACCGGTATCGGTGTTGATGACGTTCTTGAAAACATCGTAACAGCTATCCCACCACCGGAAGGTGATCCAGACGCGCCACTACAAGCGTTGATCATTGACTCTTGGTTCGATAACTACTTAGGCGTTGTTTCTTTGGTTCGTATCAAGAACGGTAAGCTGAAGAAGAACGACAAGATTAAAGTAATGTCGACAGACCAAGTTTGGGGTGTTGACCGTTTAGGTATCTTCACACCTAAGCAAATCGACACAACAGAGCTAAATACTGGCGAAGTTGGTTGGGTTGTTTGTGGTATTAAAGACATCCTTGGCGCACCTGTTGGTGATACGTTGACGCTTGCAAAAGGCGGCAGCACAGAACGTCTACCTGGTTTCCAAAAAGTGAAGCCTCAGGTATATGCAGGTCTATTCCCAGTATCGTCTGATGACTACGAAAACTTCCGTGACGCACTAGGCAAATTAAGCCTGAACGATGCATCACTGTTCTACGAACCAGAAAGTTCAGCAGCACTTGGCTTTGGTTTCCGTTGTGGCTTCTTAGGAATGCTTCACATGGAGATCATTCAAGAGCGTTTAGAGCGTGAATACGACCTAGACCTAATCACAACGGCACCAACCGTAGTGTACGAAGTTGTAAAAACGGATGGCAGCATTCTTTACGTTGATAGCCCGGCTAAACTGCCTGCAACTAATGATGTAGAAGAGATTCGTGAGCCTATCGCTCGTTGTAATATCCTTGTACCGTCAGACTACCTAGGTAACGTAATTACCTTATGTGTAGAAAAACGTGGTGTTCAAGTTGATATGGTTTATCACGGTAAGCAAGTTGCTGTGACGTACGACCTGCCAATGGCAGAAGTGGTTTTAGACTTCTTCGACCGTTTGAAATCAACATCTCGTGGCTATGCGTCACTGGATTACAACTTCCAACGTTTTGAAATGTCGAACATGGTTCGTGTAGACGTATTGCTTAATGGCGAAACAGTTGACGCACTGGCTATCATTACGCACAAAGACATTGCACAGTCTCGTGGTCGTCTATTGGTTGAGAAGATGAAAGAATTCATCCCTCGTCAAATGTTCGATATCGCGATTCAAGCAGCGATTGGTAACCACATCATTGCTCGTTCTACAGTGAAACAACTGCGTAAGAACGTAATCGCAAAATGTTACGGTGGTGATATCAGTCGTAAGAAGAAACTTCTTAAGAAACAAAAAGAAGGTAAGAAGCGTATGAAGCAGATCGGTAACGTTGAACTGCCTCAAGAAGCATTCTTAGCGATTCTTCATGTTGGTAAAGACTAACTTTATCCAGCATTAAACGAATAATTGAAAGTGGAAGAGTAGCTCGCTATTCTTTCACTTTCGTTATTTTTAAAGAAATGAAATTTAAGGGATATCAATGGCTAATACATTTTCGCTTATTTTAGTGATCGTAACTCTAGTGACCGGCATTGTATGGGCGTTGGAAAAGTTTGTGTGGGCGAAGAAACGCCAGCAAAAGCTTGCTGACGTTGAAGCACAATCGAATGGCCTAGACGCTGAAACCAGCGCAAAAGTTACGGCTCAGCCTTGGTGGGTTGAGAACAGTGTGTCCATTTTCCCTGTAATTGCATTTGTTTTGGTTTTGCGTTCATTTATTTATGAACCGTTTCAAATTCCATCTGGCTCGATGATGCCAACACTATTGGTTGGTGATTTCATCTTGGTAGAAAAGTACGCTTATGGTCTAAAAGACCCGGTATGGCGCACTCAATTGGTAGAAACAGGCAAACCAGAACGTGGTGATTCAATCGTATTTAAGTACCCACCTCAGCCTAATATCGACTACATCAAGCGTGTTGTAGGTATGCCAGGCGACACCATTCGCTACAGCTCTCGTAAAGAGATCTGTATTCAGGCGAAGGGTACAAGTAGCTGTGACCCAGTGAAACTAAGTAATGTTGAAGAAAGCCAATTTATTCAAGATGGTGTGCCTCTGATTCAGCTGAATGAACAGCTTGGAGACGTAGAACATCAGATTTTAGTTAACCCATTACGCCGTGATCGTGTGCAAGCGTATCAGCCTCGCAATGGTGTTAACGAATGGGTCGTTCCAGAAGGCCAGTACTTTGTGATGGGTGATAACCGTGACAACAGTGCTGACAGCCGTTACTGGGGCTTTGTCCCTGAAGCAAACCTTGTTGGTAAGGCCGTTGCTATTTGGATCAGCTTCGAATTCGAACGCGGTTCAGACAGCGTACTTCCAACATGGATTCCTACTGGTGTGCGTTTTAATCGCATCGGTGGGATTCACTAATCGATCACATAACACATCGAGAGAGCATGAATTCTCCAATTGATAAACTAGAGAGAAAGATTGGCTATCAGTTTAATGATGCCGATCTTATCCATTTGGCACTGACTCACCGCAGTGCCGCAGGTAAACATAACGAACGTCTTGAGTTTCTGGGCGATTCAATTTTAAGTTTTGTTATCGCTGATGATCTTTACCACCGTTTCCCTAAGGTAAACGAAGGTGATATGAGCCGCATGCGCGCAACATTAGTACGTGGTCATACATTGGCAGAACTAGGTCGTGAATTCGAACTAGGAGATTACTTAAAATTAGGTCCAGGTGAGTTGAAGAGTGGCGGTTTCCGTCGTGATTCTATTCTAGCGGATGCGGTTGAAGCGATCATCGGCGCTGTCTATTTAGATAGTGATACCGAGGTTGTTCGCCGTATTATTTTAAGCTGGTACCAATCTCGCCTAGAGTCTATTCAGCCTGGTGTATCTCAAAAAGATCCAAAAACTCGCTTACAAGAGTTTTTACAAGGTCGAAGAAATCCCCTACCTGTCTACACAGTGACTAATATTAAAGGTGAAGCACACAACCAAGAGTTTACGGTTGAGTGTGAAGTGGCAGGTGTGGATAAACCTGTTATCGGTAAAGGCACTAGCCGCCGCAAGGCAGAACAAGCGGCTGCTGAAACAGCATTAGAGCAACTAAGTAATGTCTGATAACAATCAAGATTTCGATATCGATGCATTCTTTTCATCTGATAGCAAAAAAACGGGCCTACCGGAAAACCAACACTGTGGCTTCATCGCTATCGTGGGTCGACCAAACGTAGGTAAATCGACGCTTCTGAACCATATTCTGGGCCAGAAAATCTCGATCACATCACGTAAACCTCAGACGACACGCCACCGTATTATGGGCGTAGAAACTGAAGGTGATTACCAAGCGATCTACGTTGATACTCCTGGACTTCATATTGAAGAAAAGCGTGCAATCAACCGTTTGATGAACCGTGCGGCGAACAGCTCACTGAGCGATGTGAACCTAGTATTCTTCCTTGTTGACGGTACTCACTGGACTGACGACGATGAAATGGTACTGAACAAACTGAGAAAAACAGATTTCCCAGTTGTCCTTTGTATTAACAAAGTAGACAACGTTCAAGATCGTACCGACGTGATGCAACATATGATGGAAGTGTCTAAGAAGATGGACTTCCTTGATGTTGTGCCAATCTCGGCGAAGCAAGGTAAGAATATCGATGTACTGCGTAAGCACGTTCGTAACTCTTTACCAAAAGCGACGCACCACTTCCCTGAAGAGTACGTAACGGATCGCTCACAGCGCTTTATGGCTTCTGAAATCATCCGTGAAAAACTGATGCGATTCACAGGCGAAGAGCTACCTTACTCAGTAACGGTTGAAATCGAGCGTTTCGATTACAACCCTGATAACGATGGTTTCCACATCAATGCTTTGATTCTTGTTGAACGTACTGGTCAGAAGAAGATGGTGATTGGTAAAGCGGGCGAGAAGATCAAAACGATTGGTCGTGAAGCGCGTATCGACATGGAAGAATTGTTCGGTCGTAAGGTTTACCTAGAGACTTGGGTTAAAGTTAAGTCTGGTTGGGCTGACGATGAGCGTGCACTTCGCTCGTTAGGCTACATCGACGATCTATAATATATTGAACGTCACTTTCTGATATTAAGAAAGTTGAACTGAATATAATTTCAAGAGAGAGTGCGAACTCTCTCTTTTTGTATCTGTAAGAAGGGTAAGTGATTGAGCGAAGGGTTACAGCGATGCTTTGTGTTGCACCGTCGACCATATAGTGAGTCGAGCCTAATTCTGGACGTCTTCAGTGAAGAGTACGGTCGGGTGACGTTGATGTCTAAAGGAGCAAGGAGTAAGCGTTCTAATTTGAAAGGTGCATTGCAACCTTTTACGCCTCTGCTGCTTAAGTGGTCTGGCAATGGTTCAATGAAAACGTTACGCCAAGCCGAACCCATCAGCTTGGGGCTTCCTCTTGCCGGTATTAATCTGTATTCCGCTATGTATGTCAATGAACTAGTTGGCCGTGTGTTGATGGCCGAAGTAGCCATGCCCGCATTTTTTCACGACTATCTTCATGCTTTAACAGAACTCGCTCATAATGAGAACCCTGAGCCAGCGCTACGTCGTTTTGAATTGGCTCTACTTTCCGCTATGGGGTATGGCGTCGACTTTTTGCATTGTGCTGGTACTGGTGAAGCGATCGATCCAAGTATGACTTATCGCTATCGAGAGCAGAAAGGTTTCATCGCTTCTGTACGTCGAGATAACCTGACATTTATGGGCGATGAACTTATCGCAATCAGTGAACGTAGGTTTATCACTAAAGAGCAGTTAAAAGCAGCAAAACGCTTTACACGCATAGCCTTAAAGCCGTATCTTGGCGGCAAACCATTAAAAAGTAGGGAGCTATTTATGCCCACAATAGCCCTCTCTAGAGCACGGAGTATTGGAAAATGAGCTCAATCCTTTTAGGCGTTAATATCGACCATATTGCTACACTACGTAATGCACGTGGTACTAAATACCCAGATCCAGTACACGCAGCTGAAATTGCTGAACGTGCGGGTGCTGACGGCATTACCATTCACCTGCGCGAAGATCGCCGTCATATTGTTGATCGCGATGTACGTATTCTTGCTGAGACAATCCAGACTCGCATGAACTTAGAGATGGCAGTGACGGACGAGATGGTTCAAATTGCACTCGATACTAATCCTGAGTTCGTTTGTCTGGTACCAGAAAAGCGTGAAGAGCTGACGACGGAAGGCGGCTTGGACGTGGTTGGTCAACTTGAAAAAATCAAAGCAGCGACGGAAAAACTGTCGGCAGCGGGTATCAAAGTATCTCTGTTTATCGATGCAGATCGTGAGCAAATTGATGCAGCAAAAGCGTGTGGCGCACCGTTCATTGAGCTTCATACTGGTCATTACGCTGATGCGAAAACAGAAGAAGATCAGCAAGATGAGCTTAAAAAGATTGCTGCAGGCGCAAGCTACGCAGACGATCTTGGTATCACAGTGAATGCGGGCCATGGTCTGACTTATCACAACGTAGCGCCAATTGCGGCACTTCCTGAGATTTACGAGTTGAACATTGGTCACTCGATCATGGGACGCGCAGTATTTGATGGTTTGAATAAAGCCGTTGCAGACATGAAAGCCGTGATGGAAACAGCACGCAACAACGCTTAGTTCTTTAACTCGTCATTAGTTTAGTAGTAAGCGTTAAGCGGTTAATCAGTAGAATCGATAAAGTTAATAGATAGAAGTTTGGTAGTAGGGTAAACATGGCTGTTGTTGGATTAGGTACAGATATCGCAGAAATCGAACGTGTTGAAAAGGCGCTGTCACGAAGTGGCGACGCTTTTGCTCAGCGTATTTTGACCGACTCTGAGTTTGAAGTATTTCAGCAACTGAAGCAAAAAGGACGTTACCTTGCAAAACGCTTTGCTGCAAAAGAAGCGGCATCTAAGGCGTTGGGCACGGGTATCGCGCTGGGTGTGACCTTTCACGATTTCGAGATTTCAAACGATGAGCATGGCAAGCCAGTTCTAAGCCTACATAAAAAGGCGCGTGAAATCGCAGAAGCGAGTGGTACAAAGTCGATTCATCTGACTATCTCAGATGAGCGCCATTATGCGGTGGCGACGGTACTACTCGAGTCGTAAATAGATTACCGTTACTCTATATCTAGTGCCCTAGGTTCTAGACAGAAAAAAGCAGAGCTCATGAGCTCTGCTTTTTTATTGGCTGGTAAACCGTTTAACGAATATTTGTGAGTAAGAAATGTTCGCTAGGTCTTAGCTGGTTTCAAATAATGAATCGCGGTTGCTTGAACCTTATCTAATTCATCCTGAAGTTCAAAAAGTTCAGGTTCAATGTCTTCAACGGAAGTGCCGGAACGCAGCTCTTTCTCTATCGTCGCACACACCGACTTCAGCCTTGGTACACCGCTGTATGAGCTGCTGCCATGCATCTTGTGGATGATGTGTGTCAGTGCTTCAACGGGGTAGTCACTGTCTTCGATCGCTTTCTCTGCGGCCTCATAAACCTCAGGAATAAAGTCGACTAGCATTTGCAGCATATCGCGTGCGAGGTCTTCTTTGTTGGCGGCTTGCTTCATAGCTGCTTGCCAATCAATGATGATATTCTTATGCACGTTAGCCTCAGAATCTGAAACTGAGCTATTGTCTACTTCCGCAGAGACTGCTGGGTGGGCTGGGTCTATTTTTTCAATGTGCTCAACCTCAGAGGTAGGGCTCCAATGAATCAGAACCTGCTGTAACACGTGCTCTTCAATCGGTTTGGTTAGGTAGTCATCCATGCCGGCTTCAAGCAGACGGTCACGTTCGCCAACCATCGCGTGTGCTGTGACGGCAATGACGGGGGTATTCGCATTATTCGCTAGCTCTTTTATATTCTTACAGGCCGTCACACCATCCATTTGAGGCATTTGGATATCCATGAAAATGATATCAAATGGGGTCTCCTTCGCCTTGTCTATGGCCTTCTGTCCGCTGGTGCAACTGATGACAGTCTCTACACGCTCTTTTAGTAGCGCGGTGATCAATTTAAGGTTTGCTGGGTTGTCGTCGACCGCCAATACAGTGAGCGGTAGCTTCTCTTCTGAGTGTGTTTCAATCGCGGGTGCAATCAAGGTTGGCGCCTGATTTGATACCAGAGTTTGCAGTAACTTCTTGCGAGAAAGAGGTTTAGTGATGCATTGAACATCGACCTCTTTCATTAGTTGCTCACCCAACGCTAGCTCAGTACTCGGCGTACCAATAATTACGTTCTGAGCGATTTTCTTCGCACCAATAGCCCAACCACTCACGGTATCAAATTGATACTCTTGGTTTGCAGCTAGGTTCAACAGTACGTAGTCATACGAGGTGCTCTCGTCTGGCATAACCGAACGATACGTTACCACTAAGCCTTCTTGAGTTAAGATTTGCTGAGTAATCGACGCCGCTTGCATGTTTGGCTCGATAAGCAGCAGCTGCTTGTCTTGCAGACACTGAGTCTCAATCAGCTCAGTCATCGGCATATCAGTCGTTGATAGTCTCAAAGTAAACCAGAAGGTTGAACCTTGGTGTAGGCGACTGGTAAGACTGATCTCTCCACCCATTTGGCTGACCAGTTTTTGGGTGATAACTAGGCCTAGCCCCGTACCGCCATAACGACGAGAGATGCTTGCGTCGGCTTGGCTGAAGGCTTGGAATAGCTGAGCTTGTTGACGCTCAGAGATACCAATACCTGTATCGCGAACCATGAATTGCAACTCGATGCTGTCTTCGCTTTGTGAACGAAGTTCAACACTGATATCAATGTTGCCACGTTCAGTAAACTTGATTGAGTTACCAACGAGGTTGGTTAGGATCTGCTGAATACGCAGTGGGTCACCAACAACGCCTGGTGGCACTTTCGGGTCTATCTTAAGAGTTAACTCTAGGCCTTTCTCATGGGCGTTGGTCGCTTGAAGGTTCACAACCTCTTCAAGGCTGGCTTGGAACTCGAATGGGATGTTCTCGAGTGCTAATTTACCGGCTTCCAGTTTCGAGAAATCAAGAATGTCGTTGATGATGCTGAGTAGGTTATTTGCTGAACGTTCAATGGTTTGCAAGTAATCTGTTTGACTGGTCGATAGATGGGTTTTAAGCATTTGACGAGTAAAGCCAATCACACCGTTAAGCGGTGTTCTCAATTCGTGAGACATGTTAGCCAAGAACTCAGATTTAACACGTGCCGCTTCTTGAGCGCGTTTTTTCGCAATGTCTAACTCAACGTTTTGAATCTCTAATTGTTCTAGGGTTTCACGCAGATCAGACGTAGCTTGGTCGATACTGTGCTGCATCTCGACGTGATATTCTGATAGCGATACCGCCATCGCGTTGATACCGTTTTTCAGTGAGTCTAGCTCACCGTGCATTTTGCCTTCGATACGCACATCGAGATGACCACGACGAATTCGGTCGACCATGTTTTTCATATGTGTGATCGGTTGGGTTACGTCATGCATCAAGCGAAAAGCAAATACACCAGAAAGTCCCAGCCCCAGAATCAACACCAAGAAGGCAGAGAACACTTCTTGATACTGCTGCAATCGAAGTGACGACAAGTCTAACTCAATCGCAATATAGCCGATCGCTTGGTTGGCTTGAGACTGCCCATTGGCTGAGTTGATGTATTGACCTTCAGCGATGATGGGTGTCCGAAGAATTAGCGTATTATCGAGCAGGTTCGATGAGCTTAAATGCGGGATGGGTTTATCTTTCGGATAGGTCAGGCTTTCAAAATCAGGGTGGAAGTTTGAGGTTACAAACAACTCATGACGTTCATCAAACACCGCGATACTGCGCACCAGCTTAGAGTTTTTTCGATGCGCATAGCTAATAAGCTGACGAACAGACTCTCGACTCTCGAGCTTCATGCCTGACTCACTCGCAATCGCCAGTGGTTCAATGATGCTAGTACCAGTATTAACCACTTGGCCCTCAAGGTCTTGATAGCGGTTAAATGAGAAAAATGCACTCAATAGCAACCCAATAATCAAGGTTGGAGCTAGAGTTAAGGTAATTACACGGGCTCTTAAGCCATATCTGGTCATGTTCTTTAATTACATCGAGGTCTGGATATGGGAAAATAACGCACACAATGGCGGTTAAGTGAACGGTAAGCTTAATCAAAGCCGTGACGTTCGACAATGATTCCAAGACATAATAGTGAGTCCTGGATACCAATTACTTATTAAAAGATACATTAGGCACAAGCAATGGCACGTTTTTTCCAACCAAAAAAGAAAACTCAACTCGAGACCAAGCATCAATCGGTTTTGGTTGAACGAATGGATCACAATGGCGCTGGCATCGCTTATCAGAAGAATAAACCTGTTTTCATTGATGGCGCATTGCCCGGTGAGCAGGTGGTTATTCAACTTACTGAGAGCAAAAGTAAGTTTTCGCGAGCAAAACTCATCAAATTACTTAAACCGAGTGAGCTACGTTTAAAGCCATTCTGTAAGCACTTTAATCAGTGTGGTGGCTGTCACCTTCAACATCTTGGTTACGCTTCTCAGGTTGAGCATAAATCGCAATCTTTGACGCACCTGATGAGTCAATACCAAACGGCTAACACCGAAGTTGTTGAGCCGATTGTGGGTGATGAAACCGGTTATCGACGTCGCGCGCGTATCAGCCTGTTTGTTGATAAGAAGACACAGCAGCTTCAGTTCGGTTTCCGTAAGAAACAAAGTAAGCAGATTGAAAACATCACCGATTGTGCCGTGCTGGATCCTCGCCTTAATGTATTGCTGCCAAAATTGAAAAGTTTACTCAATACTTTCAGCAACCTTACGTCTTTAGGACACGTTGAATTGGTGTTGGGCGATACTGGCCCGGTGATGGTGCTGCGTCACCTTAAGCCTTTGGTTGAGAAAGATGAGCAAGCATTGATTGCACTCGCTAAAGCGGAAGGTGCCACGTTGTATACTATGCCTGAAACGGACAAGCTCGTTCGTTTAGTCGGTGATGCGCCAGCTTATAGCGAAACAGGCGTGACTTTACCTTTTGAGCCAAACCACTTTATCCAAGTTAACCAGAAAGTGAACCAGAAAATGGTTGCTCAAGCAATTGAGTGGCTAGAGCCTCAAGCCGATGAGCGAGTGCTCGACCTGTTTTGTGGCTTAGGGAACTTCAGTTTGCCTATTGCACAACAATCTGCGTTTGTAGTGGGTGTTGAAGGTGTTGATGAAATGGTTCAACAGGCCACATCTAACGCAACTTTAAATCAATTGAGTAATACAGAATTCTATCAAGCGAATCTTGAAGAAGAGCTATCTTCACAGCCTTGGGCAAAAGAAAGATTTGATAAAATCTTACTTGATCCAGCACGTGCTGGAGCGAGTGGGATCGTTGATCAAATTTCAGGGTTAGGAGCGAAGCGTGTGGTTTATGTTTCGTGTAATCCTGCTACTCTAGCTAGAGATTCAGAGAGCTTAGAAAAGCAAGGCTATCAATTAGCCAAGCTGGGTATGTTGGACATGTTCCCACACACCAGTCATCTAGAATCGATGGCTCTCTTTATCAAGGCTTAGAGGCCCTTAAACAAGGCTTAAAAATGAATCACAAAGGTGCAGGGAAGCCTGCGCTGATATCAATATGAGTCGAACTAACTTGGAATCAGTTAGTCATATTGAATTGGGTATAAAACATAATAACTAGGAAGGCATGATGGTTGCGGTACGAAGCGCACATTTAAACCCAAGCGAACAGTTTGAGCTAGATAATTGGATTGCGTCACTGAATCAAGACGCAAAAACCTCGAATAAACTGACCAAAGTTTATCGTCACTGTGAAGAGCTATTAAAAGATCATGAGCAAGGCGAACTCTTGCTTTGGCGTGGGCGCGAGATGATTGAAATCTTGGTCACCTTGTCTATGGATCGCGCAACTTTAGTGGCAGCGCAACTTTTCCCTGTCGTATCAAGCGGTGTTTTTGAGCGTGAAGCGTTTGAAGAAAGTTACGGAAAGGAAACCGTAAAGCTGATTGATGGCGTGGAAGAAATGGCGGCTTTGGGCCAGCTAAACGTCACCCTTGAAGGCAGTGCTGCCTCGGGTCAAGTCGATAATGTTCGACGAATGCTGCTTGCGATGGTGGATGACTTCCGCTGCGTCGTCATCAAACTAGCAGAGCGAATTTGTAACCTAATAGAAGTAAAAAAGGCCCCTGATGCTGTGCGCCGTGCGGCAGCAAAAGAGTGTGCCAACATTTATGCACCTCTAGCAAACCGTTTAGGTATTGGTCAGCTAAAGTGGGAAATTGAAGATTACGCTTTCCGCTACCAACAACCAGATATCTATAAGCAGATTGCTAAACAGCTGTCTGAGCGCCGTATCGTGCGCGAACAATACATCACTGACTTTGTTGACGATTTAACGTCAGAAATGAACCGCTCAAGCATCAATGCTGAAGTCAGCGGTCGACCAAAACACATCTACAGTATTTGGCGTAAAATGCAGAAAAAAGGCTTAGAGTTTGATGAGCTTTTTGACGTGCGTGCGGTGCGTATTATCGCAGACCAACTGCAAGACTGTTATGCCGGTTTAGGTGTGGTTCACACCAAATATAAACACCTCCCAAGTGAATTTGATGACTATGTGGCGAACCCTAAACCTAACGGTTATCAATCGATTCATACCGTAGTTCTTGGCCCTGAAGGCAAGACCATTGAAATTCAGATCCGTACCAAGCAGATGCATGAAGACTCTGAATTGGGCGTTGCTGCGCACTGGAAGTACAAAGAAGGTGCTTCAAGCGGCGTACGCAGTGGCTACGATGAGAAAATCACCTGGCTTCGTAAGCTTATCGACTGGCAAGAAGAGATGTCGGATTCTGGTGAAATGCTGGATGAAGTGCGTAGCCAAGTCTTTGATGACCGTGTTTATGCCTTTACACCTCGTGGTGATGTGGTCGATTTACCAATGGGTGCAACACCGTTGGATTTTGCTTACCACATCCATTCGATGGTTGGGCACCGTTGTATCGGTGCCAAAGTCGCAGGTCGAATCGTCCCGTTTACTCATAAGTTGGCGATGGGCGATCAAGTTGAGATCATCACTCAAAAAGAACCTAATCCATCACGTGATTGGTTAAACCCGACCACAGGCTTTGTTCATTCAAGTCGAGCTCGTGCAAAAATTAACGCTTGGTTCCGCGCTCAGAGTCGTGAGAAAAACCTTGAAGCTGGACGAGATATTCTAGAAGTCGAGCTAGGCAGAGTCGGAGCGACGCTGAAAGATGCCGAGCAATACGCGCTGAAACGATTCAACGTCAATACTCCAGATGAACTGTATGCGGGTATTGGTAGCGGCGATATGCGTATCAACCAAGTCGTTAATCACATCAATGCTTTGGTCAACAAGCCGACAGCGGAAGAAGAAGATAAAAAAGCGCTCGAAAAGTTGCTTGAGTCTGACAATAAGCCCGCTCATCAGAGTCGTCCGAAAAAGGATGCCGTCGTCGTTGAAGGTGTCGATAACCTAATGACCCACTTGGCTCGTTGTTGCCAGCCAATCCCAGGCGATGTGATCAAAGGTTACATAACTCAAGGTCGCGGTATTTCAGTGCACCGTAGCGATTGCGAACAGTTAAGTGAACTTAACCTACATGCACCCGAACGTATCATCGATACTGTGTGGGGCGATGGTTTTGTCGGCTCGTATATCTTAACGCTGCGTGTCGAGGCCCTAGAGCGCACAGGCTTGTTGAAAGATATAACATCACTGTTCTTGAACGAAAAAGTCAGTGTGACGACAATGAAGAGCCGTATTGACTATAAACGTCAACTGTCGGTGATGGATTTTGATTTGGAAGTGACCAATATTGAGATTCTGAGTCGAGTGACCAGTCGAGTAGAGCAGATCAAAGATGTCATGAGCGTAAAACGCCTAGGCTAACTTTCACGTTGCATTAGTCACTTTTACTGCGTTAACTGCGCTTTCTTGTTCCATCACATAGGCGAGCTATGCTCAGGAATCGCGAAAGCTTGTTGCTTTGTTAAAGTAACAACTGCTTAGTGAAAGATGCGTAATTTAGAGAATTAGACAGTATCAACAAAGGTGAGTGGTTTGGCCGCTCACCTTTTTTAGTTCTAATATCTTTTAGTTTGAGTACTTTTTAGCTTTAGTACCTTTTAGTTTCAGTGAAGCTATAAGTTTAAAAATCAAAGACAGTGAATAGGAAGAAAAAGATGAATCACCCGATTGAACAACTTGAACAGATCATGACTAAGCTGCGCGATCCTGAAGGTGGCTGTCCTTGGGATTTGAAACAAAATTTTGAAACAATTGTGCCGCATACTATCGAAGAGACGTATGAGGTGGTGGACGCGATTCACAACAAAGATTGGCCAAACCTACAAGAAGAGTTGGGTGACCTGTTGTTTCAGGTGATCTTCTACAGTCAATTAGCTAAAGAGCAGGGCTTGTTTGAGTTCTCTGATGTGGTCGACGGTATCAATGAGAAGCTGACGCGCCGCCATCCGCATGTGTTCTCTGATACTGAGTTTGCCAGTGATGAAGAAATTAATGCGAACTGGGAAGCTGAAAAAGCCAAAGAAAAAGCACAGGCAGGCAAAACTCAAGAAAGTATTCTAGACTCAATACCAAACTCTCTACCTGCACTTTCGCGTGCTACAAAGATTCAAAAGCAAGTCGCGAAGTTTGGCTTTGATTGGGACTCTATTGGTCCCGTCGCTGATAAGGTTTTAGAGGAAGTTGATGAGGTGCTAGAAAAAGCACTTCAAGTAACGCCAAACGAAGATTTAGTTGAAGAAGAACTGGGTGATTTGTTGTTTGCTACCGTCAATTTAGTGCGACATTTGGGTAAAAATCCAGAAACGGCTCTCAATAAAGCCAATCTGAAATTTTCACGCCGCTTTAAAGGTGTGGAACAAAAAGTTGGTCAGCAAGATAAAATTTTGACCGACTTTTCTCTACAACAGCTTGATTCCATGTGGGATGAAGTCAAAGTGGCGGAGAAAAGATCATCAAAGCTTTTATCATGAATTGATTTGAAGCAAAAAATAAAAAATTGCAGTGTGATAGATTTCACGTTGTGGCGATAAGGGGCTTCTGGTATATTTTCATCCCGTCCAGAAGTAATCCATTTCCCTCATTCAACCAATTTCAGGTTAAACATGACGACAAATTACATTTTTGTTACTGGCGGGGTTGTATCCTCTCTAGGTAAAGGTATTGCAGCAGCATCTCTTGCGGCTATTTTAGAAGCTCGTGGTCTTAAAGTGACTATGATGAAGCTTGACCCTTACATCAACGTTGATCCAGGCACTATGAGCCCGACTCAGCACGGTGAAGTGTTCGTTACGGAAGATGGCGCTGAAACTGACCTTGACCTTGGTCACTATGAGCGATTCATTCGCACCAAGATGACTAAGCGTAACAACTTCACAGCAGGTCGTGTTTATGCTGACGTTCTACGTAATGAACGTCGTGGTGACTACCTAGGTGCAACAATCCAGGTTATTCCTCACATCACTAACTCTATCAAAGAACGTGTAATCTCTGGCGCTAAAGGCCACGATATCGCGCTTGTTGAAGTTGGTGGTACTGTTGGTGATATCGAATCTCTACCATTCATGGAAGCGATTCGTCAGTTAGCAGTAGAACTAGGCCGTGAACGCGCAATGTTCATGCACCTTACTCTAGTGCCATACTTAGCAGCTGCGGGTGAAGTGAAAACTAAGCCAACGCAACACTCTGTAAAAGAGCTACTGTCTATCGGTATTCAACCTGACATCCTAGTTTGTCGTTCAGATCGTGTTATCCCAGCAAACGAACGTAAGAAAATTGCTCTTTTCTGTAATGTACAAGAAAAAGCCGTTATCTCTATGAAAGACGTAGATTCAATCTACAAGATCCCACAGTTAATCCGTGCTCAAGGCATTGATGATCTTGTATGTACGCGTTTCGGTATCAATGCACCAGAAGCTGATTTGTCTGAGTGGGAACAAGTAATTTACGAAGAAGCTAACCCAACGGGTGAAGTGACGATTGGTATGGTTGGTAAGTACATTGAACTGCCTGACGCATACAAATCAGTAAATGAAGCGCTGAAACACGCAGGCTTGAAAAACCGCCTAAGTGTCACAATTAAATATGTAGATTCACAAGATGTTGAATCTAAAGGCACAGAAATTCTACAAGACCTAGATGCAATCCTAGTTCCTGGTGGCTTTGGCGACCGTGGTGTTGAAGGAAAGATCCTTGCTGCACAATACGCTCGTGAAAACAAAGTACCTTACTTAGGTATCTGTCTAGGTATGCAAGTTGCTCTTATTGAGTACGCTCGTAACGTTGCGAAGATGGAAGGTGCACATTCTTCTGAATTCTGCAAAGAAACTAAATTCCCTGTTGTTGGCCTAATCACTGAGTGGATTGACGGCGAAGGTAAAGTTGAAGAGCGTACTGAAAAATCTGACCTAGGCGGCACAATGCGTCTTGGTTCACAGCTTTGTCACCTAGCGAAAGGGACGAAAGCTTACGAATTATACGGTAGCGCGACGATCCATGAACGTCACCGTCACCGTTACGAAGTGAACAACAATCTTCGTCCACAAATCGAAAAAGCGGGCCTAAAAGTATCGGGTCTGTCTGCGGACAAGAAACTGGTTGAAGTTATTGAGAACCCGAACCACCCATGGTTTGTTGCTGCTCAGTTCCACCCAGAGTTCACTTCAACACCTCGCGATGGTCACCCATTGTTTGCAGGTTTCGTTAAAGCGGCTGGCGAATTCCAGCGCGGCGAATTAGAAAAGTAAAAAGGAATCCAGGTAGCTGCGTAAGTTGTGCTGCTACCTTTAAATTTGACATTTATATATTCAACGAGAAGGAAACATTCAATGTCTAAGATCGTTAAAGTTCTAGGTCGTGAAATCATCGATTCACGTGGTAACCCAACTGTAGAAGCTGAAGTACACCTAGAAGGCGGTTTCGTAGGTATGGCTGCTGCTCCATCTGGCGCATCTACTGGTTCTCGCGAAGCTCTTGAGCTACGTGACGGCGACAAATCACGTTTCCTAGGTAAAGGTGTTCTTAAAGCAATTGAAGCTGTAAACGGCCCAATCGCTGACGCTCTAGTTGGTAAAGACGCTAAAGCACAAGCTGACGTTGACCAAGTTATGCTTGATCTAGACGGTACTGAGAACAAGTCTAAGTTTGGCGCTAACGCTATCCTTGCTGTTTCTCTAGCTAACGCAAAAGCTGCTGCTGCTGCTAAAGGCATGCCTCTATACGAGCACATTGCTGAGCTAAACGGTACTGCTGGTCAGTTCTCTATGCCTCTACCAATGATGAACATCATCAACGGTGGCGAGCACGCTGATAACAACGTTGACATCCAAGAGTTCATGATCCAACCAGTTGGCGCTAAAACTCTTAAAGAAGGTCTGCGTATCGGCGCTGAAGTATTCCACAACCTAGCTAAAGTTCTTAAGTCTAAAGGCTACAGCACTGCAGTTGGTGATGAAGGTGGTTTCGCTCCTAACCTTAAATCTAACGCTGAAGCTCTAGAAGTTATCGCAGAAGCTGTTGCAGCTGCTGGTTACGAACTAGGTAAAGACGTTACTCTTGCTATGGACTGTGCAGCATCTGAGTTCTTCGACAAAGAAGCTGGCATCTACAACATGAAGGGCGAAGGTAAAACTTTCACTTCTGAAGAGTTCAACCACTACCTAGCTGAACTAGCGAACAACTTCCCAATCGTTTCTATCGAAGACGGTCTTGACGAGTCAGATTGGGATGGCTTCAAGCACCAAACTGAACTTCTAGGCGACAAGCTTCAAATCGTTGGTGACGATCTTTTCGTTACAAACACTAAGATTCTTGCTGAAGGTATCGAGAAAGGCGTAGCTAACTCTATCCTTATCAAGTTCAACCAAATCGGTTCTCTAACAGAGACTCTAGCTGCTATCAAGATGGCTAAAGACGCTGGCTACACTGCAGTAATCTCTCACCGTTCTGGCGAAACTGAAGATGCAACTATCGCTGATCTAGCGGTAGGTACAGCTGCAGGTCAAATCAAAACTGGTTCTATGAGCCGTTCTGACCGTGTTGCTAAGTACAACCAACTTATCCGTATCGAAGAAGCTCTAGGTTCTAAAGCTCCTTTCAACGGTCTTAAAGAAGTTAAAGGTCAATAATTCACTCTGAATTATTAGCTTAAAGCTTTTGAAAACGCTCTACTTCGGTAGGGCGTTTTTTTTTGCCTAAAATACGTCATTCCCTAGACTGAAGAAGGAAGGCATAGGGAATCTCTTGTTTACATTAAGAGTGATAGATTCCCAATTCAGTCGTTCCTCCTTCTGGGAATGGCGTGGTTAGATGTCGTTGGGTGGTGTGTGTTGTTTTCTCTTTTGCAGGTATTGGTTTATCTAATACGTGACTCCATAGGCTGACGGAGGAGGGAGGTGGGACTCTCATCACAGGTTTCGAACAACAATAATTCCCCGACTTATTGATTCCCTGACACCACATATCTCGCACCAATAAGCTCATTATGGTATATATGTGCCTTATTCTAGTTCCTTCTTTTTCAACCGGCGAAAGGTGTTATGCGAATTTTTGCTTTAGTACTGCTCATAGTGTTTGGCTGGCTACAACACACACTGTGGCTCGGTAAAAATGGTATTTCTGATTACTACGGTGTGAACAACGAAATCCAAGTTCAGCGGCAAGTAAATGAAAAGCTTCATCTTCGTAATGCTGAGATGTTTGCGGAAATTGACGATCTACGCCAAGGCTTAGACGCGATTGAAGAGCGCGCACGTCATGAGCTTGGAATGGTGAAAGAAGGCGAAACGTTTTATCGTATTATTGGTGAGGAATCTCATTAATGTCGAACCAACTTCAAAGCGTTATTGCAGTGGTACCCGCTGCGGGCGTTGGCAGCCGAATGAAGGCCGACCGTCCCAAGCAATATCTTCAAATTCACGGTAAAACGATTTTAGAGCACACCGTTGAGAAACTGTTGTCTCACCCTCAGGTGTCTAAAATCGTGGTAGCGGTCAGTGATGATGATCCTTATTACCCTGAATTACCGCTTAACCTTAATCCACAGGTGATCAGAGTGTCCGGCGGGACGGAACGAGCCGACTCGGTGCTTTCTGCTTTGGGCTATATTGCCCAACAGCAACTCAGTGATTGGGTGATGGTGCATGATGCCGCTAGGCCTTGTATCCAATTGAGTGATATCGACAAACTGATCTCTGGTGCTATGACCCATGATGTTGGCGCGATTTTAGCGGCGCCTGTTCGCGATACAATGAAACGCGGTGCTCAAGGACAAATTGAACACACGGTCGATCGCGTCGATCTCTGGCATGCGCTTACCCCTCAGATGTTCCGATCTAAGCCTTTACGGAAAGTATTGAGTGAAGCCTTGCAACAAGGTGTTTCAATTACCGATGAAGCGTCTGCGTTTGAGTGGAAAGGTTTATCACCAGCACTGATTGCTGGGCGTTCAGATAATTTTAAGATTACTCAGCCTGAAGATTTGGCTTTGGCTGAGTTCTATTTAAGTCAGAATAAGGAATAATGATGATTCGTATTGGCCATGGCTTTGATGTACACAAATTTGGTGGTGAAGGCCCGGTAATTATTGGTGGCGTGAGTGTCCCTTATGAGCAGGGTCTTATCGCACACTCAGACGGTGATGTTGCCCTGCACGCATTATGCGATGCTTTACTGGGTTCAATTGCAGCGGGTGATATTGGTCGTCATTTCCCTGATACGGATGATGAATGGAAAGGCGCAGATAGCCGCGAATTACTTAAAGATGTTTACCGTCGAGTAAAAGAGCAAGGTTATGTGATTGGTAATGCGGATATTACTATCATGGCGCAAGCTCCAAAGATGGCTCCTCATATAGACTCTATGTGCCAAGCCATTGCTCAAGATTTAGAAACAAGCATTAGCAATGTGAATGTAAAAGCCACGACTACTGAGCGTTTAGGTTTTACAGGTCGCAAAGAGGGCATCGCATGTGAAGCGGTGGTCCTAATTACTAAAAGTGCGTAAGCACCAACACGAAAAGAACAGCATGTCAGATATTTTATCTTCATTGGCTTACCTAAACGGTAAACCAACTGCGAAAGCAAAACTAAAAGCAAAAGCCGAACACTTTGTCGTTAATGAAGACTTGGGTTTTGAGTTTACTGGTGAAGGCGAGCACTTAATGGTGCGTATTCGTAAAACTGGTGAGAACACGAGCTTCGTAGCAAACGAACTGGCTAAAGCGTGTGGTGTTAAGTCGAAAGACGTGAGCTGGGCTGGTTTGAAAGACCGTCATGCTGTGACAGAACAGTGGTTGAGCGTGCATCTACCAAAAGGTGAACCTGATTTTTCTGCTTTTCTCGCACAATACCCAAGCATTGAGATCTTGGCGACAGCACGTCACAACAAAAAGTTACGTCCAGGCGATTTAGTTGGCAACCAATTCGAGCTGACTTTGTCTGAAGTAACGGATTGTGATGATGTGGTAAAGCGTTTAGAAAAAGTCGCTCAAGTTGGTGTGCCAAATTACTTCGGTGCTCAGCGCTTTGGTAATGAAGGTAACAACTTATCTGAAGCTCGCCGTTGGGGTCGTGAAAACGTTCGTACGCGTAATCAAAATAAGCGTAGCTTGTATCTTTCTGCGGCTCGTTCTTGGATTTACAACTTAATTCTTTCTGACCGTATTGAGCAAGATGCGTTTGCGTCGGCATTGGTTGGCGATATCGTCGTTAAAGACGGCGCGCAATTAGCTGTGACGGCAGACAATATCGAAACGGTAAATCAAGATATCGCGAACGGTTCTGCGTTTATTACCGTTGCTTTGGCTGGAGATAATGCGTTACCGACGAGCGGTGAGTCTCAAGCTCTAGAGCAGAAACACCTTGATGCTGAACCGGATCTAATGGCTCTGATTTGTGGCAACCGTATGCGCCATGATCGCCGTGAAGCTTCGCTGAAGCCGATGGGTTTAGCGTGGGAAGTGAACGAAGACAATGTCACTCTTAAGTTCTCTCTCGATGCAGGTTGTTTCGCAACCGCTATTGTTCGTGAATTGGTTGAAGAAGTTCACGTAGAGAGAAGCTACGAGCAATAACGATTCTGCTTGGAGCGAAGTCACTTGATATCGGAAATTAAGTGACTTGGCATTGGAACAAAAAGAAAGGATACAAGATGAAGATTTTACTCAGCAACGATGATGGTGTGCATGCTCAAGGTATTCATGAGCTAGCCAATGAATTACGTGATCTTGCTGAAATTATCATTGTTGCACCTGACCGTAATCGCTCGGGCGCTTCAAATTCATTAACTTTAGAACAGCCTTTACGTGTTCAAGAAATTACCGAAAATACATATTCGGTACAAGGAACACCGACCGACTGTGTACATTTTGCGTTAAATGAACTGCTAAAGAATGATATGCCTGATCTGGTATTAACGGGTATTAATCATGGTGCTAACTTGGGTGACGATGTGCTTTATTCAGGCACAGTGGCAGCCGCAATGGAAGGGCACTTTTTAGGCGTTCAATCGGTGGCGTTTTCTCTGGTGGGTAAAAAACATTTTAAGACAGCGGCGGCTATTGCTCGTCGTATCGTCGAACAACATTTAGTAAACCCAATCCCAACCAATCGCCTGTTAAACGTCAATATCCCTGATTTAGCTTTAGAACAGTTGTCTGGTACTCAGGTGACACGCTTAGGTGCTCGTCATCATGCTGAAGATATGATTAAGCAAAAAGACCCACGAGGTCATGATATCTATTGGCTTGGTCCTCCGGGAAAAGAGCAAGATGCCGGCGAAGGCACGGATTTTTACGCTATCGAGCATGGCTTTGTATCGGTAACACCGTTACAAGTTGACCTGACTGCACACGAGTCGTTAGGTGCGATGACAACATGGTTAGGGGAGAAGTAAGTGAGTAATCCGCATGCAGAGCGCTTAATTACTTTTCTGATTGAAAATGGCATTCAGGATCAAAAGGTTCTTGATGCTATTTATCAACTGCCGAGAGAGAGTTTTTTATCACAGGCGATGTATCATCAAGCTTATGATAATAATGCGCTTCCTATCGGACAGGGCCAGACGATTTCTCAGCCTTACATTGTCGCTAAGATGACAGAGTTGCTAGAATTACAGCAAGATAGCCGTGTTTTAGAAATCGGAACCGGTTCAGGTTATCAAACGGCGGTCTTGGCTCAACTGGTTGATCATGTGTATTCGGTTGAAAGAATTAAATCATTGCAATGGGATGCCAAGCGTCGTCTTAAACAGCTCGATTTCTACAATATTTCAACCAAGCACGGTGATGGCTGGCAAGGGTGGTCTTCGAAAGCCCCTTTTGATGCGATTATCGTAACTGCTGCTGCAGAGTCGATTCCTCAAGCGCTTTTGCAACAGCTGAAAGATGGTGGTCGCTTATTGATTCCTGTCGGTGATGACGAACAGCAATTGTTGAAGATTGTTCGCCATGGTGACGAGTTTTTATCGAGTGTTATCGAGATGGTGAGATTTGTACCTCTCGTCCCTGGTGAGCTAGCTTAATAAAAGACTAATGGTGTAGGTGGATAGAGAGTAGATGCGTTCGAAGTTGTTAAAAGGAAGTACTTTATTGCTTAGTTGTGTACTTGTTGGGTGTGCGGCGAATTCACCTGCGCCCGTTTCAAGCCTAAACAAGAATTACTCATCGATTGATCGTGGTAGTTATCGCGGCAGTTACTATGAAGTAAAAAAAGGCGACACCCTTTACTTCATTGCTTATGTCACCAATAAAGACGTTAAAGACCTCATCGGTTATAACAAACTCGCTGCTCCTTACACTATCCACCCGGGGCAGAAGCTTAAGTTGTGGCGCCCGAGTTACAATGCGCCAGCGTATGGTAAATCAACAGTAGCGGTTGCAGCCGTTGCGGCGCCTGTCGCGGCATCCACAACTTCATCTGCGGCAAGTAAACCGAAAACTACGCCACAGAAGAGTAAAAACTCTAAACCTGCTCCAGCTCAAACTACCACCAAAGTGGTGAAAAAAGATCCACCAAAGAAGGTTGAACAATCCAAATCAAAGGAGTATGTTGGTTCTAAAGGTAAACAGAATGTTACACCGTCCACCAAACCAACAAGTGATAAAGTATCCAAATGGTTATGGCCAACTAAAGGGAGAGTAATCAAGAATTTCTCTGTAGGCGAACAAGGAAATAAAGGCATCGACATAGCAGGACAGCGAGGTCAGCCAATAGTATCTACTGCAGGGGGAACGGTTGTTTATTCGGGTAATGCACTACGAGGCTACGGCAATCTAGTGATTGTGAAGCACAATGATAATTACTTAAGTGCATACGCGCATAACGACCGACTATTAGTATCTGAAGGGCAAAGTGTGAAACCAGGGCAGAAGATTGCAACTATGGGAAGCTCTGGAGCCAGCAGTGTTAGGCTGCACTTTGAGATTCGTTACCAAGGTAAATCGGTTAATCCCAAAAGATATTTACCTTAAATACAATATGCAAAAATTACGTATTGTATGGAGTGACATAGTCATTTAGCGACATATCAAGTTGTGATGTCATGCTAATTTCGCCAGGGGGAGGCGTTATGAGTATAAGCAATGCAGTAACCAAAGAAGAGTTCGATCTTAACCAAGCAACCACGGAACCGGAAGCTCTTGGAAAAGCAAAACGAACAGTCAAAAAGAAAACCGAAGCGAAAGAAGAAGTTGAAGTTACGTCTAAAAGTTTAGATGCTACTCAGCTTTATCTAGGCGAAATCGGTTTCTCACCACTACTAACCGCTGAAGAAGAAGTGCTTTATGCACGTCGAGCTCTACGCGGTGATGAAGCGGCACGTAAACGCATGATCGAAAGTAACCTGCGTTTAGTGGTAAAAATTTCACGTCGTTATAGTAACCGTGGTCTTGCACTTCTTGATCTTATTGAAGAAGGCAACCTAGGTTTGATTCGCGCCGTAGAGAAATTTGACCCAGAACGTGGTTTCCGCTTCTCAACTTACGCGACATGGTGGATTCGTCAAACCATTGAACGTGCGTTAATGAATCAGACTCGCACTATCCGTTTACCAATCCATGTTGTGAAAGAGCTGAACATCTACCTGCGTACCGCAAGAGAGCTATCACAAAAACTTGACCATGAACCAACGGCGGAAGAAATTGCTTCTAAGCTAGATAAGCCTGTTGGTGATGTGAGTAAGATGCTTCGTCTAAACGAAAGAGTGAGCTCTGTTGATACGCCAATTGGTGGTGACGGTGAGAAAGCACTGTTGGATATTATTCCAGACATCAACAATTCAGATCCTGAGGTTTCAACTCAAGATAGCGATATCAAGAACTCGTTGATTTTCTGGCTTGATGAGCTGAATCCTAAGCAGAAAGAGGTGCTTGCACGTCGCTTTGGACTACTGGGTTACGAACCGTCAACACTAGAAGAAGTAGGCCGTGAAATTAGCCTGACTCGTGAACGTGTTCGTCAAATCCAAGTTGAAGGCCTTCGCCGTCTACGTGAGATTCTTATCAAGCAAGGTCTGAATATGGAAAATCTGTTCAATGTAGAAAACGACTAAATGAACTGATGATGTTTCTTTGAATAGAAGACAAATAAAAACGCTGACTCTAAGTCAGCGTTTTTTTGTTTGTGGCTTTTGTATTTGATGCTGCTTACTCAAACGACAGTACAAAGCGACAATAACAAGCTACTTGGAAAGAGACTAAAGCAACTTCTTCAAACGGTAGAGTTCTTCTAACGCTTGGCGAGGTGTCAGATCATCTGGATCAACATTTGCGAGTGCTTGTTCTACTTCACTCGGCTCAGGTATCAGGCTCAGTTGGTTGGCGATATCAACGCCACTTGGCTTTGATGTCGGAGAGTCGATACTCAATGCTTCTAGCTGAGTCAGTTTCGCACGTGCGTTTTTGATCACCGCTTTAGGTACGCCAGCCAATCCTGCAACCGCAAGGCCGTAAGATTTACTTGCTGCACCTTCTTGAACTGCGTGCATAAAGGCAATGCTGTCGCCGTGTTCTACCGCGTCTAGGTGCACGTTAGCCAGTGTTGGAAGTTGGTTAGGCAGCTCAGTTAGTTCAAAGTAGTGCGTTGCAAATAGTGTCATCGCATTGATTTGATTAGCTAACCATTCCGCACTTGCCCAAGCCAATGACAAGCCATCGTAAGTACTGGTACCACGACCGATTTCATCCATTAACACAAGGCTATTTGGTGTTGCGTTGTGCAGAATATTCGCGGTCTCTGTCATCTCAACCATGAAGGTTGAACGACCCGAAGCTAAATCATCCGATGCGCCAATACGCGTAAAGATACGGTCGATAGAGCCAATCGTCGCGCTTTCTGCTGGTACATAACAACCGATATGAGCCATCAGCGCAATGAGTGCGGTCTGACGCATGTAGGTCGACTTACCGCCCATGTTTGGACCTGTGATGATCAGCATCTTACGTTGATCATTCAGATCAATTGGGTTAGCAATGAAAGGTTCGTCCATCACTTGTTCAACTACGGGGTGACGACCCGCCTGAATTTGTACACCAGCAGACTCTGTCATTGTTGGACGACAGTAATCAAGGGTGTCTGCACGTTCAGCTAAGTTTTGTAGAACATCAAGCTGAGACACTGAAGATGCAATGTTTTGCAGTCGCTCTAAATAAGGCAATAACAAATCAAACAACTCTTCCCACAACTGCTTCTCGATAGCTAGAGCTTTCGATTTAGAGCTGAGAACTTTGTCTTCGTGCTCTTTTAGCTCAGGAATAATGTAACGTTCTGCATTTTTCAGCGTTTGGCGGCGAACATAGTGTGGTGGCACAAGATGGCTTTGTCCGCGGCTTACCTGAATGAAGAAACCGTGGACGTTGTTGTAGCCAACTTTAAGCGTGTCTATACCGTGACGTTCACGTTCTTCTTGTTCAAGCTTATCCAGAAACTCGGTTGCACCCGCGGCAAGGTCGCGCCATTCATCTAGCTCGGCGTTGTAGCCTTCTGCTATCACACCACCATCGCGGATAACCACCGGTGGGTTCTCTTTGATCGCACGCTCAAGCAGTTCAGATACTTCATCCACAGGCGAAGCATACTGAGCAAGCTGAGTTAGGTATGGGTGTTTAAGTTGCGTTAGCGTTTCAGCAAGCTCTGGTAGGTATTCCATCGCTTGGCGAAGTCGTGCCATATCACGAGGACGTGCGGAACGAAGGGCAAGACGCGCAAGAATACGCTCGATATCACCGATCTGTTTCAGCGTTGGTTGTAACTCAGTAAATAGAGCCAGATCTTTCATCTCACCAATCGCATCTAAACGTTGATCAAGAGCTGAAATATTACGCATGGGTTGATGTAACCAACGCTTAAGCATGCGGCTACCCATAGCCGTCGCGGTGTGGTCAAGCACTTCAGATAGGGTGTTATCGGTGCCGCCACTAAGATTTTGGGTAATCTCCAAATTACGGCGAGTAGCCGCATCAAGGATCACAGAATGATCTTGCTTATCCATTGTCAGTGAACGGATATGCGGAAGGGCAGTACGTTGCGTATCTTTAACGTATTGGATCAGACAACCCGCAGCGCATAAACTTAGTTTTGCGCTTTCAACACCAAAGCCAACTAAGTCACGAGTGCCAAATTGTTGATTGAGTTGTTGCTTCGCTGTATCTAATTCAAATTCCCATACCGGGCGACGGCGATTGCCATTACGACTTGCCATCAAATTTACGGGTTCGAAATCTTCAGGGAATAGCAGCTCACGTGGTGACGTTCTCTGCAATTCTGCCGCCATTGCTTCTTCGGTTTCCGGCTCACATAGCTGGAATCGGCCAGAAGTAATATCAAGCGTCGCGTAGCCAAATTTACCATTGTGGTGGTAAATAGAGGCAATCAGGTTATCAACACGCTCAGAAAGTAGTGCTTCGTCGGTTACGGTTCCCGGTGTCACAATTCTTACGACGGCGCGATCAACCGGGCCCTTTGAAGTTGCTGGATTACCAATCTGTTCACAAATTGCTACGGACTCGCCCAACTGCACTAACTTTGCAAGGTAACCTTCAACGGCGTGGTATGGAACGCCAGCCATAGGAATAGGCTCACCATTTGAAGAGCCACGTTTGGTTAGCGAAATATCGAGGAGTTGAGAGGCTTTTTTTGCATCATCGTAGAAAAGCTCGTAGAAATCTCCCATGCGGTAGAACAGCAAAATTTCTGGATTTTCTGCTTTTAGTTTTAGGTACTGCTGCATCATAGGAGTATGTTTTTGATCGGCTTTCACAGTTAACTTCTTTCGTTTATTTCTATTGCGGCTTAGGATACGTGAAAGCGTTTCGTGCGAAAAGCGACACATGCGAAAAGATGCAAATCCAAATGATATACATCTAGATAAGGGAAGCCAAAGATGCAGACGACTCAAGCTCTTAGTGAAAAACTCGGACACTTACTTGCGAAGTATAAACATGTATTAGTGACGGCTGAATCTTGCACTGGCGGTGGTGTTGCTAGCGCGGTAACGGATATCGCAGGGAGCTCCGCATGGTTTGACCGTGCTTTTGTGACCTACAGTAATGAAGCGAAACAAGAGATGATCGGTGTTCAGCTTGAAACCTTAGTTGAGTTTGGTGCTGTGAGTGAGCCAGTGGTTATAGAAATGGCTCACGGGGCGCTACAACATTCAAACGGCACTATTTCTGTGTCTATCAGCGGTATTGCTGGCCCGGGCGGCGGCACGGAAGATAAACCCGTAGGGACTGTGTGTTTTGCTTGGAAAGCAGTAAATGGGTGGAACAAAGTAGGAACGCATGTATTTACAGGCGATAGATCACAAGTACGCCAACAAGCTACGCACCATGCCCTACAAGTTATTTATGATTACCTATCAATGGAAGACAAGTAACATTTGTACAAATTATTTTCATACAGGTATAGACACTGTATGAATCAACAGTATAATAAAAGCCAATTAGTCACCCCTTGTGGGTTAGAAATAGATTCTAAGTCGCTTGTTGAGACAACCGATTATGTGGAGATAGAAATGGACGAGAATAAACAAAAAGCGTTAGCTGCAGCCCTTGGTCAGATTGAAAAGCAATTTGGTAAAGGTTCTATCATGCGTCTTGGTGATAACCGCACAATGGACGTAGAAACTATTTCTACAGGCTCTCTATCTCTAGATATCGCACTAGGTGCTGGTGGCTTACCGATGGGACGTATCGTTGAAGTTTACGGTCCAGAATCATCAGGTAAAACAACGCTAACGCTTGAGCTTATTGCTGCAGCGCAGAGAGTGGGTAAAACGTGTGCATTCGTGGATGCGGAACACGCACTTGACCCTATCTACGCTCAAAAGTTGGGTGTTGATATCGATGCTTTGCTTGTATCTCAACCTGATACCGGTGAACAAGCTCTAGAAATCTGTGATGCACTGGCTCGTTCAGGTGCTATCGATGTTCTTGTTATTGACTCGGTTGCTGCACTAACACCTAAAGCTGAGATCGAAGGCGAGATGGGCGATAGCCACATGGGTCTTCAAGCACGTATGCTTTCTCAAGCAATGCGTAAGCTGACAGGTAACCTTAAACAGTCTAACTGTATGGCTATCTTCATTAACCAAATTCGTATGAAAATTGGTGTAATGTTCGGTAACCCAGAAACAACAACCGGTGGTAATGCACTTAAGTTCTACGCATCTGTTCGTCTTGATATTCGCCGTACTGGTGCAATCAAAGATGGTGATGAAGTTGTTGGTAACGAGACTCGTATCAAGGTTGTTAAGAACAAGATTGCTGCACCATTCAAACAAGCTGAAACTCAAATCCTTTACGGTAAAGGCTTCAACCGCGAAGGTGAGCTTATCGATTTAGGTGTTAAGAATAAGCTAGTAGAGAAAGCGGGCGCTTGGTACAGCTACAAAGGCGACAAGATCGGCCAAGGTAAATCGAACTCTTGTAAGCACCTACGTGAAAACCCAGAGATCGCTCTGGAACTTGACACTAAGCTTCGTGAATTGCTACTGACTCCTGCTGTTCTTGAAGAGAAAGGCGCAGAGAAAGAAGAAGAAAACGAAGAGCTATAAGCTAACGGTTTATAGAGCGGGTGTTTGAAAGGAACATCCGCTTTGAAAGAATAGGAAGCCTCGCATATTTTATGCGGGGCTTTTTTTGTCAAAGTATCTGTCCCCATCCTTGCAGCGCCTTGCTAGATCTATTTGGTTGTTTGAGGTAGCTTGCCAATTTTTTGTTTGTTCCCTATCTGAGCTAGTGGAATATTCTTCATTTTATCGATTTCCAACTAAAATCCTGCCCAAGGGTGTCTTTTCTACAAGAAAACTAGTCGAAGCCTTAACCATGATCTACAATACGGCAAAATTCTAACTCGACTATTTTCAGGAAGAGCTGCATGTACATGAGCACTGATGAGGTTCGCAACGCGTTCCTTAAGTTCTTTGAGAGCAAAGAACACCAAATCGTAGACAGTTCATCGTTAGTTCCACATAACGATCCAACCCTGCTGTTCACTAACGCAGGTATGAACCAATTCAAAGATTGCTTCCTAGGCGCCGAAAAGCGTGCCTACACTCGAGCAACTACGGCTCAGCGTTGTGTACGTGCGGGTGGTAAACACAATGACCTTGAAAACGTAGGTTTCACGGCTCGTCACCACACATTCTTCGAAATGCTAGGTAACTTCAGCTTTGGCGATTACTTCAAAGAAGAAGCGATTGGGTTTGCTTGGGAATTCCTGACTGAAACACTAGGTCTGCCAAAAGATCGCCTGTTAGTAACGGTTTACGAGACAGATGACGAAGCATTCGAAATCTGGAACAAGAAAGTGGGCATCCCAGCTGACAAGATTGTTCGCATCGGCGACAAAGAAGGCGGCAAGAAGTTTGAGTCTGATAACTTCTGGACAATGGGTGACACAGGTCCTTGTGGTCCATGTACTGAAATCTTCTACGATCACGGTGAGCACATCTGGGGCGGTCGTCCTGGTACACCTGAAGAAGATGGTGACCGTTTCATCGAGATTTGGAACAACGTATTCATGCAGTTCAACCGTCACGCTGACGGCACTATGGAACCGCTACCTAAGCCAGCTGTAGATACTGGTATGGGTATTGAGCGTATCTCTGCAATCATGCAGGGCGTTCACTCTAACTACGAAATTGATGTATTCCAAAAGCTAATCAAAGCGACAGCAGAAGTGGTTGGTCACGACGACCTATCTAACCAATCGCTGCGCGTTATTGCTGACCACATCCGTTCTTGTTCATTCCTAATCGCTGATGGCGTAATGCCTTCAAACGAAGGTCGTGGCTACGTTCTACGTCGTATTATTCGTCGTGCAGTTCGTCACGGTAACAAGATTGGCGCACAAGGCGTTTTCTTCCACAAACTTGTGGGTGTACTGGCTGAAGTGATGGGTTCTGCAGCTGAAGAGCTTAAGAAACAACAAGAGCTTGTTGAAAAAGTACTTCGCATCGAAGAAGAGAACTTTGGTCGCACGCTAGAGCGTGGCATGGTTATCCTTAACGACGCATTAGACGCACTTGAAGGCAAAGAGCTTGATGGTGAAACAGTCTTCAAACTTTACGATACATACGGCTTCCCAGCTGACCTTACTAACGATGTAGCTCGTGAACGCGACTTTACTATCGATGAAGAAGGCTTTGAGAAGGCGATGGAAGCACAGCGTAAGCGTGCACGTGAAGCAGGCCAATTCGGTACTGATTACAACGCGACGATCAAAGTAGACACGAACACTGAGTTCTGTGGTTACACAGCGACTGAAGGCGCTGGTGAAATCTCTGCGCTATTTGTTGACGGCGAAGAAGTATCTTCACTATCGGCTGGCGACAAAGCAATCATCATCCTTGAAGAGACACCATTCTACGCTGAGTCAGGCGGTCAATGTGGTGACGTTGGTACGCTAAAAACAGCATCTGGTCTATTCAAAGTACAAGACACTCAGAAGCTAGGTAACGCATTTGCTCACCACGGTGAGCTAGTTGAAGGTGTATTTGCTCAAGGCGATAAAGTAGAAGCAACGGTTGACGCTGAGCGTCGTGTTGCTATCTCACTAAACCACTCAGCAACTCACTTACTTCACTCCGCACTGCGCGAAGTTCTAGGTGAGCACGTTGCTCAAAAAGGTTCTTTAGTTAAGCCAGACAACCTACGTTTTGACTTTTCTAACCTTGAAGCGGTAACACCGGCACAGATTAAAGAAGTAGAGCGTTTGGTTAACGCACAAGTTCGTAAGAACCACGTGATTGAAACCAACATCATGGACATCGAGTCAGCGAAAGAAAAAGGTGCAATGGCACTGTTTGGCGAGAAGTACGATGATGAAGTTCGCGTTCTGTCGATGGGCGATTTCTCTACTGAGCTTTGTGGTGGTATCCACGCAAGCAATACGGGTGATATCGGCCTATTCAAGATCACATCTGAAGGTGGTATCGCTGCAGGTATTCGTCGTATCGAAGCGGTAACGGGTGAAGCGGCTCTAGATGCAGTAGAAGCTCAGGCTAACGCTTACGAAGAGAAATTGGCTGAATCAGCTAAGAAAGCGAAATCTCTAGAGAAAGAAATCCAACTGCTTAAAGAAAAGATGGCTGCTGCAGAAAGCGCAAATATCATGGGCAAAGTAGAAGACATCTCTGGTACTAAAGTTTTGGTTGCTGCAATTGAAGGCGCAGACAACAAGAACCTACGTACTATGGTTGATAACGCTAAAAACCAAGTAGGTAGCGGCATCATCCTGATTGCGAATATCGCAGACGGTAAAGTTGGCTTGATTGCTGGCGTAACCAAAGACCTTATCGGCAAAGTAAAAGCGGGTGACCTCGTTAAGATGGTTGCTGAGCAAGTTGGCGGTAAAGGCGGCGGTCGTCCAGATATGGCTCAAGCGGGCGGTACCGACGTTGAAGCACTGCCAGAAGCGCTTAAATCTGTGCGTACTTGGCTAGAAGAGCGTCTTTAAGCTTAAGTAATTGATACAAAGATGCCCAATCAGTTGATTGGGCATCTTTTATTTTGCCTATTGGAAGCGTGTTTAAACAAGGTTTGATTGAGATTAACCAAGAAGTCCAATGGAAACGTTAGACTCCTTGGTTAATTTTTTATTGCTTCGCCCTGACGCGGAGTATGTGTTTTTTTGTCATATATAGACATTGGTCTTGGGAAGGTGAGGACGGGTGAAAATGCCTCTTATCGTGCAGAAATTTGGTGGAACGTCGGTGGGTTCAATAGAACGAATCCATCATGTAGCAGAAAAAATCATTGAAGCGAAAAATGAAGGGAACCAGATTCTGGTTGTCGTTTCTGCTATGTCAGGTGAAACAAATCGGTTAGTTAACTTAGCTTCACAAGTTGATAGCGTACCAAACGCTAGAGAATTGGATGTGTTGTTAACGGCTGGAGAACAAGTTTCCATGGCTTTGTTGGCGATGACGTTGCACAAGTTGGGTTATGAAGCGACATCGATGACCGGCTATCAAGCCAAGATACACACCGATTCTAATCATAATAATGCGACGATTGAGCGTATTGATACCGCCCCTATTAGAGCGCTGTTAGATGATGACCAGATTGTCATTGTTGCAGGTTTTCAAGGCGTTAACGCGAAAGGTGATATCACAACCTTAGGGCGAGGTGGTTCAGATACTACGGCCGTTGCATTAGCGGGCGCGCTTCAAGCTAAAGAGTGTCAGATCTATACCGACGTTGATGGCGTATATTCCTGCGACCCTAGAGTGGTTAAGCAATCTAAAAAATTAGATACCTTAGACTTTCCCTCTATGGAAGAAATGGCTCGCAGAGGCGCTAAGGTTTTGCACCTGCCATGTGTTCAGCATGCGTGGCGACACAATGTACCACTGAGAGTACTTTCGAGTTTTGAAGAAGGCGAGGGCACTCTCATCGCGGGTAATGATTGTTTGAATGATATTGCTGGAATAGCCATTCAAAGAGATATGGTTCTCATCGAGTGTTTGAATCAAGATTTACCGTCTCTCATGTCGCATTGCCAGTTGTTAGGGATCGAAGTCTGTAGTGTGATCGAGGAAACAGAAACGGGCAGCGCTCATTATCAAACCGGACATAAGTGCTAAATTAAAACTAGTTTTTGCTGAAAAAATCCGTAATAGTGAATATGTTAGTTTGTTAACTGTGGTAGGAAGCCGAACGCAAGAAATTGTGGTCAGTTCACATGGATTGTTGTCTGAAGGCGAAATTGATGTACAACATCACTTATTGCAGCAGCAGTCTTTAACTTTGGTGATATCACCAACGCAAGTCGATATAGCTGCTAACATATTACACAATGCATACATCGTAGCGCGTGAAACACAGGGTTATCTTAAAAAAGAAGTGCATTTTGGTTAAATAAACTCAATCGATAGTTTACGAAAATATAACTTTTGTTGGATAATGCTCTCGTAGCTAGATAAATTTAGAGATTACTCAAGGAGCAAAGAATGCTAATTTTGACTCGCCGTGTTGGCGAAACACTGATGATTGGTGATGAAGTAACAGTTACTGTACTAGGCGTTAAAGGTAACCAAGTACGTATTGGTGTTAACGCACCTAAAGAAGTATCTGTTCACCGTGAAGAGATCTACATGCGCATTCAAGCTGAAAAAGGTAATGGTAACGTTGCATCTGGCAACTACTAATACTTTTGCGTAGAAGAGGGGCTAGCATTGTTGCTAGCCTTTTTTGATCTTGGGGCAGCAGAATCACAACTTAGTGATTGGTTAGTTCAATAACTGGCTTAGGTGAAGATGCTGAGCTGAATGCTTGATATAGAAAAGCCACACCGCTTGAGTTAACTCTTATTGAGGCAGCATGATATTTGTTTGCCGCAGTTCAAGTTTTACTGACTTTCCCTATGGCGAAATAGAGCATCCCGTAGTATGGTGCAAACAGCAGTGACACTTGCTGCGAGATAAATTAGATAATTGTTTTCCGCTGTTAATTATTGCCAATCTTTCACCTTAATTTTTAAGGGAAAAAGCGCTAATTGGATGTTATAAGTTCAATTTGCAAGCGCTTTGATTAAATTGCAAACGGTTGAATGTTTTTGTCCGGTTTTTTTCAATAAAGTGTTTGACATATTTTCGGTAAAACGTAATATGTGCCTCCGCAAGACGGTGAGGTGGCCGAGAGGCCGAAGGCGCTCCCCTGCTAAGGGAGTATGTGGTTTATAGCCGCATCGAGGGTTCGAATCCCTCCCTCACCGCCATTTCTTGCACGTTTGAATTTGCAAGCAAACACAGAAGTAACAATGTGCGCCCTTAGCTCAGCTGGATAGAGTACCTGGCTACGAACCAGGCGGTCGGAGGTTCGAATCCTCCAGGGCGCACCATTCTTTAGATTACTTTGTTAATAAGTAATGGATAAGAATAATGAATTTGGTGAGGTGGCCGAGTGGCCGAAGGCGCTCCCCTGCTAAGGGAGTATGTGGTTTGTAGCCGCATCGAGGGTTCGAATCCCTCCCTCACCGCCATTCATTACAGGCCTATGGCCTTTTTTTTGTTTCGTAGAAACAAGAATGTGATATATTTCACAACTTCTTCGCTTGAAGATACCGTGCGCCCTTAGCTCAGCTGGATAGAGTACCTGGCTACGAACCAGGCGGTCGGAGGTTCGAATCCTCCAGGGCGCACCACTATTTAGGGTTTTCATTAATCCTGATGTTGAACGTTTAGTTTTGCTTTATTGCCTTAGCTAAAAGCTCAGTGTCGAAACCGTTGCGCCCTTAGCTCAGCTGGATAGAGTACCTGGCTACGAACCAGGCGGTCGGAGGTTCGAATCCTCCAGGGCGCACCACTATTTAGGGTTTTCATTAATCCTGATGTTGAACGTTTAGTTTTGCTTTATTGCCTTAGCTAAAAGCTCAGTGTCGAAACCGTTGCGCCCTTAGCTCAGCTGGATAGAGTACCTGGCTACGAACCAGGCGGTCGGAGGTTCGAATCCTCCAGGGCGCACCACTATTTAGGGTTTTCATTAATCCTGATGTTGAACGTTTAGTTTTGCTTTATTGCCTTAACTGCTTTATTGCTTTAACTAACAGCTTAATATCGAAACCGTTGCGCCCTTAGCTCAGCTGGATAGAGTACCTGGCTACGAACCAGGCGGTCGGAGGTTCGAATCCTCCAGGGCGCACCACTTTTAGGGTTTTCACTAATCCTGATGTTGAACGTTTAGTTTTGCTTTATTGCCTTAACTGCTTTATTGCTTTAACTAACAGCTTAATATCGAAATCGTTGCGCCCTTAGCTCAGCTGGATAGAGTACCTGGCTACGAACCAGGCGGTCGGAGGTTCGAATCCTCCAGGGCGCACCACTATTTAGGGTTTTTATTAACCCTGATGTTGAACGTTTAGTTTTGCTTTATTGCCTTAGCTAAAGCTTAATATCGAAACCGTTGCGCCCTTAGCTCAGCTGGATAGAGTACCTGGCTACGAACCAGGCGGTCGGAGGTTCGAATCCTCCAGGGCGCACCACTATTTAGGGTTTTCACTAATCCTGATGTTGAATGTTTAGTTTTGCTTTATAGTCTTAACTGCTTTATTGCCTTAACTAACAATTTAATATCGAAACCGTTGCGCCCTTAGCTCAGCTGGATAGAGTACCTGGCTACGAACCAGGCGGTCGGAGGTTCGAATCCTCCAGGGCGCACCACCTTATTAAAGAAAGCCTCGTTTATACGAGGCTTTTTTTATGTCTGCTGTAAATTTGTTGCGATAATGTTAAATTTTGTCGTTATTTAACTTGTTGTATTTAAAGTAATTCTTGATTGCTTCTTTGTTATTCCACCTTTCTCATATCATTTCTAAGAAAAGCCCCGTTTAAGTCACAGTTTAAATATCTATAAATGACGTATTTGACAGATTTATGTGATCTGATAGGCGAATAATTAACCTTATGTGTGCGTTATCCGTAACAGAACCTTAAACAAAATTGACAAACTTTTACCAATCGAGATAATCCATGGGTCGGGATCACTATTCGCTGAAATCCTGCACGTATGTCAGGATGACGAAGAAAGGAAGCAACATGACTAATATTGGAAGCCTGCTAGGAGATGCGGCGACTCTAATGATAACGGGGATGTCCGTTGTCTTTATTTTCCTAACTATTCTAGTTTACCTCGTTCGGTTGATGTCAAAACTGGTACCAGAAGAAGTACCAGAGCCGATCGCAGCACCTAAAAAAATTAAAAAATCACAATCAAACCCTTCAGCTGTTAGTCCACAGGTAGTGGCAGCAATTTCGGCCGCGGTTCATCAATACCGTGCGTCTACTGCTAAGTAGCATTTAAAGGATTAAAAAGGAGTTTATGAGCATGTCTAAACCACTAGCTATCACAGATGTGGTACTTCGTGACGCGCACCAGTCACTATTTGCTACTCGTATGCGTATCGAAGATATGCTGCCAATTGCGGCAGAACTGGATAAAGTCGGTTACTGGTCTTTAGAGACTTGGGGCGGCGCAACGTTTGATTCGTGTATTCGTTTTCTAGGAGAAGATCCGTGGGAGCGTTTGCGTGAGCTGAAAAAAGCGATGCCAAACACACCAATGCAGATGCTACTGCGTGGTCAAAATTTATTGGGTTACCGTCACTATGCGGATGATGTAGTAGAGAAATTTGTTGAACGTGCCCATAAGAACGGCATGGACGTATTCCGTATTTTTGATGCGATGAATGACGTACGTAACTTTGAAACAGCAGTGAAAGCAACGATTGATGTTGGTGGTCACGCTCAAGGTACGTTGTCTTACACAACCAGTCCGGTTCACAACTCAGATACTTGGGTTGATTTAGCTAAACGCCTAGAGGACCTAGGTTGTCACTCACTATGTATCAAAGATATGTCAGGTTTATTAAAGCCGTATGAAGCGGAAGAGCTGATTACACGTATCAAAGCATCGTGTGACGTTCCTCTAGCGTTGCATAGCCACGCGACAACCGGTCTATCGACAGCAACAGCGGTTAAAGCCGTTGAAGCGGGTATCGATATTCTAGACACCGCTATTTCTTCAATGAGCTGTACTTACGGTCACACGCCAACTGAAACGGTTGTTGCGATGTTAGAAGGTACAGAGCGTGATACCAAGCTTAAGCTTGATCAGATCGAACCCATCGCGGCTTACTTCCGTGATGTACGTAAAAAGTACGCGAAATGGGAAGGTCAGCTAAAAGGTGTTGATTCACGTATCTTGATTGCTCAGGTTCCTGGCGGCATGTTAACCAACATGGAAGGTCAGCTTAAAGAGCAAGGCGCAGCCGATCGTATGGACGAAGTGCTCGAAGAGATCCCTCGTGTACGTAAAGAGCTGGGTTACATTCCTTTGGTAACACCTACTTCTCAGATTGTTGGTACTCAAGCGGTTATCAACGTTCTAACGGGTGAGCGCTACAAGAGCATCACTAAAGAGACTGCGGGTCTACTGAAAGGTGAATATGGTCAAGCGCCTGCTGAGGTTGATGCTGAACTGCAAGCGAAAGTGTTAGATGGTGCAGAGCCAATCACGTGTCGTCCTGCTGATTTACTTAAGTCTGAAATGGATACGTTAACGACAGACCTTTTAGAAAAAGCGAAATCAGATGGCATTTCACTCGCTGAAGATACCGTTGATGATGTACTGACATACGCACTTTTCCCACAAGTCGGCCTTAAGTTCCTTAAGAACCGTCGTAACCCTGAAGCATTTGAACCTGCACCAACTGCAGAAACGGCAGCTCCTGTTGCGGCACCACAGCCTGTTGCTGGTAGCATTGAAAGCTACAGCGTGAAGGTTGATGGTCAAGTTTATGATGTTGAAGTCGGGCCACAAGGCGAACTCACATCAGTATGTCCATCAGCTAAGCCAGCACAAGGGGCTCAAGCTGCACCTGCAGCGGCTTCTGATGCAGAAGCAGTTCCAGCTCCATTAGCAGGCAACATCTTCAAAGTTATCGTTCAGCCAGGTGTTGAAGTGGCTGAAGGCGATGTGCTACTGATCTTGGAAGCGATGAAGATGGAAACGGAAGTTCGTGCTGCTCGTGGTGGTATCGTTCAGGAATTGAATGTTAAAGAAGGCGATGCAGTTACTGTAGGCGCTCCACTACTAAGCTTAGCGTAAGGGAGTACCATGGAAGGATTGATGACCTTATGGTCTGAAACAGGGATTGCTAACTTTGAGTTCGGCCAGATTTGTATGATGCTGGTCGGTTGCTTATTGTTGTTTTTGGCAATTCGTAAAGGATTTGAACCGCTACTTTTATTACCGATTGGTTTTGGTGCTGTATTAGCAAATATTCCAAATGCTGGGTTTACTGATCCCGGTGGTTTGCTTTACTACGTTTACTACATTGGTATTGAAACGGGTATTTTCCCACTGCTGATCTTTATGGGTGTTGGTGCAATGACGGACTTCGGTGCGTTGATTGCTAACCCTAAAACGTTATGGCTAGGGGCTGCGGCTCAGTTTGGTATCTTCGCAACGCTATTTGGTGCGATCTTGCTGAACTATGTTCCAGGTATGGAATTCTCAATGGCAGATGCTTCGTCAATTGCGATCATTGGTGGTGCCGATGGCCCAACCGCGATCTTCTTGGCGAGTAAGTTATCTCCTGACCTACTAGGTGCCATTGCAGTTGCGGCTTACAGCTACATGGCTTTAGTTCCTATTATTCAGCCACCTATCATGAAAGCGCTAACGACGCCGGAAGAACGCAAGATTAAGATGGCGCAGTTACGTCACGTTGGTAAAGCCGAGAAGATCCTTTTCCCGCTTGCTGTACTACTGATGACGATTCTGTTCCTACCTTCAGCAACACCTCTAGTAGGTATGTTCTGCTTGGGTAACTTAATGCGTGAAGCGGGTGTGGTTGATCGCCTTTCAAAAACAGCTCAAAACGAACTGATTAACGTCGTAACTATTTTCCTAGGCCTAGGTGTTGGTTCTAAGCTTCAAGCGGACACGTTCTTGAACTTAGAGACGCTGGGTATTTTAGGTTTAGGTGCGGTGGCGTTCAGTATTGGTACGGCGGGTGGCGTGTTAATGGCGAAGTTGCTTAATCGCTTCTCTAAAGAAGACATCAACCCATTGATTGGCGCGGCCGGTGTATCAGCGGTTCCGATGGCGGCTCGTGTTGTAAACAAGGTTGGTCTTGAGGCAAACCCTCAAAACTTCTTGTTGATGCATGCGATGGGCCCGAACGTGGCAGGTGTACTTGGTAGTGCGGTTGCGGCGGGTATTCTATTAGCTCTAGTGGGCTAGTAGGTTCCTAGGTCACGTATCGTTACGTTAATTGGTCGTCAATTTACGAATGAGCGGTTAACTTAGCCTTATTAAATGGTTTATAGTCAAAGGGATGCTTTCGCATCCCTTTCTTTTTATCAATTAGGGTGCTTGCTCATTAGGGCTTTTATCAATCAAGGAAATGTGGAAATGGAAAATAAACAGATAGCGATTACTCAATTCGGCGGTGTCGAAAACCTCAGTATTCAACCCCGTGCTATTCCTGAGCCTAAGGCTGGAGAAGTCGTGGTTAAAGTTTCCTTTTCGGGCATTAATCCGATTGATGTTAAAACCCGTGCTGGTCTAGGTTGGGCTGCAGCACAGAACAAAGATAACCTGCCTTGGGTTCCTGGTTATGACATTTCAGGGCAAATTGTCACCCTAGGGGAGCAGGCTGAGCGCTTTACGGTTGGCGACAACGTGGCAGGCTTTATTGGTTTCCCACTGCAAGGTGGCGGTTACAGCCAATATGTGTGTGTCCCAGAAGCGGCATTAAGCATGGTTCCTGATTCGGTGACTCTAGAAGCGGCTGCGGCATTACCATTAGCCAGTCAAACAGCAGCCCAAGCGCTCAACAAAGCTGAAGTGAAAGAGGGCGATCGCGTACTTATCTTGGCGGGCGCAGGCGGCGTTGGTCATCTAGCGGTTCAAATCGCCGTGGCAGCGAAAGCCGAGGTTTACACAACTTGTAGTGAAGCGAATCTTGATTACTTAGCAACGTTAGGCGCTCATGCGATTAACTATAAATTTGCGCCAGCATCGGAAAGAGTCTCTGATGTCGATGTGCTGATTGATTTGGTTGGTGGCGATACCGCTCTCGATGCGTTGAAGTGCCTAAAAGATGGCGCAAGAGTGGTGACAGTCCCAACTTTATCTGCTGAATTGATCTGCGAAAAAGCAACATTATTAGGCTTTACTGCATCAGGCATGCTGGTTGAACCAAACCCAGAGCAAATGGACACTATGTTGTACATGGTCAGTGTCGGATTGCTCAAAACAGAAATTCAAGGTATCTACCAGTTAGATGAAGCGCAGTCGGCGCATCTGCAGGTTGAAACCGGACACACCAGAGGCAAGGTACTACTTAAAATGCAAGAAGGTTGATAGGCAGTGCTAGAGTTCTTTAATTCCCTTTTTGAAAACATAGCGCTGTGGTTCTCTGACTCGGCGCTTTGGGTACTCTTCATCAGTGGCTTCTTAAGTGCCACGTTATTGCCCGGCGGTTCAGAAGCCAGCCTTGTTGCAGCATTGAGCCTAGATCAATTCTCAACATCGTCGATTATTCTAATAGCGACACTCGGTAACACCTTAGGTGGCCTGACTAATTATTGGATTGGTTTGTGGTTGCCCAATCGAACTCAATCTGAAAAGCATGGTCATAAGGCTATGGCTTGGCTGAGCCGTTATGGTTACTGGACACTGTTATTCAGTTGGTTGCCCGTTATTGGTGACCCTTTGTGTCTCGCGGCGGGTTGGCTAAGAATGAAATTTATCCCTAGCGTTATTTTGATAGCGATTGGCAAAGCCGCTCGCTACAGCTTACTTGCTGCTATCTACTTCGGTTTTTTCTAAGGAGAACCTATGAAAAAGGTTTTACTTGGTACATTTTCTCTTATCGCCATCGCTGGCTGTTCTTACAATGTACCTAGCTCAACACCCTTCTTTTCTTCGCTTCCGGAAGGGGTCACCTTGTTAGAAGAAGTTAAGCCTTCTAAAGATAAAGTCGTGATTCCGTATGCGAAATATCAGCTTGAAAATGGCTTGACCGTTATTCTTTCTCCTGATGATTCCGATCCGTTGGTGCATGTTGATGTCACTTATCACGTAGGTTCTGCACGTGAGCAGATTGGTAAGTCAGGCTTTGCTCATTTCTTCGAACACATGATGTTTCAAGGTTCAGAGAATGTCGGTGACCAACAGCACTTTAAGATCATTACCGAGGCTGGTGGCTCGTTAAACGGCACGACTAACCGTGACCGTACTAACTACTTTGAAACCGTTCCATCTAACCAACTTGAGAAAATGTTGTGGTTAGAATCAGACCGAATGGGTTTCTTATTGGATGCGGTTTCTCAGAAGAAATTCGAAGTTCAAAGAGGCACGGTTAAAAACGAACGTGCGCAAAGTTATGAAAACCGTCCTTATGGCTTGATGTGGGAACGCATGGGTGAAGCGCTTTACCCTGAAGGTCACCCTTACTCATGGCAACCAATCGGTTATGTGGAAGATCTAGACCGTGTTGATGTGAATGACCTTAAGGCATTTTTCTTACGTTGGTATGGCCCAAACAATGCCGTGTTAACGATCGGTGGTGATATCGACGTTGATGACACGCTAGAGTGGGTTAACAAGTACTTTGGCCCTATCCCTCAAGGCCCTGAAGTTAAGGCCGCTGAGAAACAACCTGCAGTGCTGACTGAAGACAAGTACATCACCTTAAAAGATAATATTCGTCAGCCGATGGTACTGGTCGGTTGGCCAACGACATATCGTGGTGAAGAAACACAAGCTTCGTTAAATACACTGTCTAACGTTTTAGGTTCTGGTACCAACAGTTACCTATATCAAAACTTGGTTAAGACGCAAAAAGCGGTGAGTGCAGGTTCATTCCATGATTGTGCTGAATTGGCTTGTACCATGTATGTTTATGCGATGGGCAATTCAGGTGAAAAAGGCGATTTGACGGTTCTAAACAAAGAGCTGATGGATACCTTAGATCAATTCTCGAAAGAGGGCGTTGAACAAGAGCGTTTAGATCAGATCACTGGTATGGCAGAAGCGGATGCAGTTTTTGAACTGCAAAGTGTTAAAGGCAAGGTTTCACAGCTCGCGTCTAACCAAACCTTCTATGGTCAGCCGGATCGTATTGAATCACAACTCGATCAAATTCGAGCGGTTACTCCAGAAAGCGTAAGCAAGGCATACCAAGATTTCATCGAAGGCAAGCACAAGGTTACCTTGAGTGTGGTTCCGAAGAAAAAACTCGACTTAGCGGTTCGTGAGGCTACCTTTACCACACCTGCACGTACCCTTCCTGAATACAGTAAGGTAACGGAAGACCAACTGGATTTCAGAAAGGCGCCAAACACATTTGATCGCAGTGTGATGCCAGAAGTGAACTTTGGTGTTGAAGCGACCATGCCTGAGTTGTACCGCATGCATTTTGCAAACGGCACTGATTTGATTGGTACCGTGACCAGTGAAACGCCAACAGTACAGCTGCAAATTCAACTGCCTGCAGGCGAACGCTATGTTCGTAAAGGGCAAGAAGGCTTAGCGAACCTAACGGCTTCGATGATGGAAGAGGGGTCGACTAAACGAACGGTTGAAGAACTACAGGCGACCTTAGATAAGCTTGGCAGTAGCGTTAGCATTGGCGCAGGTAGTTATACCACGGATATCTCGGTTTCAACGCTAGAGAAAAACCTGCCTCAAACCTTAGCGATCGTACAAGAGGTTTTGTTTGAGCCTAAGTTTGATGAGCAAGACTTCGAACGCGTGAAGAAGCAGATGCTTGAAGGTGTTGTTTATCAGCATCAACAACCAAGCTGGATGGCTTCTCAAGCCACACGTGAAGTTTTGTTTGGCAACAGCATCTTTGGTCGAGCGAGTGATGGTACTAAGGCCTCTTTAGAATCGTTAACCTTAGACGATGTAAAACTGTTTTACAGTCAGCACTATACTCCTGAGGGGGCTAATATTGTTATTGTAGGCGACATCTCGAAGAAAGAGGTCAGCAAGCAGCTTCAATTCTTCGAACAATGGCAAGGCGATGCGGCACCACTAACGCGTCCTCAGATCATCAAAGAGCTTTCAGGACAGCATCTGTATTTAGTTGATAAACCGGGTGCGCCGCAAAGTATTGTTCGTTTAGTGCGTAAAGGTTTACCTTTCGACGCGACTGGTGAGTTGTATTTGAGCCAGCTAGCCAACTTTAACTTAGCCGGTAACTTCAATAGCCGCATTAACCAAAACTTACGTGAAGACAAAGCGTACACTTACGGTGCTAGCGGTTATTTTGCAAGTACTCGAGAAACTGGTGCCGTGGTTTTTAGCGCCCAAGTAAGAGCAAATGCGACGGTTCCATCGATTCAAGAGTTTATCGCCGAGCTAAATGAATTTAGTCAGAGTGGATTAACTGACGAAGAGGTGAAATTTATGCGCCTTGCCGTCGGTCAACAAGATGCACTTAAATACGAAACGCCAAGTCAAAAGGCTGGATTGTTGAGTAATATTGTTGCATTGAGCCTTGATGAAGATTACCTACAACAGCGTAATCAGATAGTTGAAACGGTTTCAAAAGAGACCTTAAACGAGCTATCTAAGAAATGGTTTGACCCGAATGATTATCAAATAATTGTTGTTGGTGACGCGGCTTCGCTTCGTCCTCAACTAGAAAAGTTAGATATTCCAATAGAAGAGCTTGAAATCATTCGTTAGAGTACACATTAAAGGGGGAGGGAAAAGACTCTATTTTTCTCCTCCGACCTAATTTATGATAGTTCTAATCAGAACGATATAAGATAAGTGAACTGAATTTTGACTGATTTTGCTGCGCGACTAAAGCAAGTTGCAACCAACCCTAAGACCTTCTCTCAATTTGGTCGTGGTGTTGAAAGGGAAACGTTACGCTACACGGAAGATGGGCATCTTGCGACTGGGCCGCACCCAAAGGCTTTGGGATCTGCGTTGATGAACGGATGGGTAACGACCGATTTTTCTGAGTCGCTACTGGAGTTTATTACGCCTGTTTCTAACGACGTTCCGACGCTTTTGAATCAGTTGTCTGATATCCACCATTTCACACAAACCAAGTTAGATGGCGAAAAGATGTGGCCGCTTTCTATGCCTTGTTACGTAGGCAGTGAAGATTACATTCAGCTAGCGCAATACGGCACCTCTAACAACGGCAAAATGAAGACGCTATATCGTGAAGGCCTAAAACGTCGTTACGGTAGCCTGATGCAGATTATTTCAGGTGTTCACTTCAACTTCTCTTTCCCGGATAGTTTTTGGGATAGCCTGTTTGGAGAGCAAACAGAAGAAGCGCGCTGTGAAGCTAAGTCAGATGCGTACTTTGGTTTGATTCGTAATTATTACCGTTTTGGTTGGTTAATCCCATATTTCTTCGGTGCTTCACCTGCACTATGTCCTTCTTTCATCAAAGGAAGAGAGACAAAGTTACCTTTTGAAAAGATTGGCGAGACACTGTATCTGCCAAAAGCAACGGCACTTCGCCTGAGTGATCTTGGCTACACCAATAGTGCTCAAAGCGTATTAAAGATTGGCTTCAACAGCCTAGACCAGTACCTTGAAGGTTTGAACCAAGCGATTCGCACGCCATCAGAAGAGTTTGCTGAGATTGGCACTAAGGTTGATGGTGAATACCGTCAATTGAATAGTAACGTTCTTCAAATCGAGAACGAGCTTTATGCGCCAATTCGCCCTAAGCGCGTGGCGAAAAGTGGTGAAAAACCATCGGAAGCACTGGCTCGTGCTGGTGTTGAGTACATCGAGGTTCGTTCTTTGGACGTAAACCCATTCAGCTCAATTGGTATCAATGAGCAACAAGTTCGCTTCCTCGATCTATTCTTAACTTGGAGTGTTCTATCTGACTCTGCTGAGATGGATAACTGCGAACTTGAATGCTGGCGCGATAACTGGAACAAGGTGATCTTAGAAGGTCGTCAGGTTGGTTTAGAACTCAAGATTGGTTGTGATGGCGAGAGACTGTCTCTGCAAGATTGGGCTAAACGCGTATTCAAAGATCTTCGTGTTATCGCTGAGTTGATGGATGCTGAGCAAGGTGGTCGTGCATACCAAGAAACGTGCGATACGCTTGAAACTTGGATCGATAACCCAGAGCTGACCATTTCTGGCCAGTTGCTAGAAGAGACCAAAAAATTAGGTGGCTTGGGTAAAGTGGGTTGTGCGTTAGGAAAAACGTACGCTCAGCAACACAAAGCACACCAATATAAAGTTTACTCAGCTGAGTTGATGGAAGCGGAAGTTCAACGCTCTGTTATTGCTCAGCAACAAAGTGAAGAAGCAAGCACTCAAGATTTTGACAGCTTCTTAACGGATTATTTTTCGTATTTAAAAGCATAGCGAGACTTTGGTGGAAAGGAAGCAAACCTTATTAGGCCAGCCTAAACGCGTAAGTGGAAAATGGTTGCCAGTAGTGACTGTTGGTGTTGTCTCTAGCCTATTGGTTGGATGTGCCACGCCACCGCCAAAGCAGCAAGATAACTTGTGTAGCATCTTCAGAGAACACCCGTCGTGGTATGAAGATGCTCTCGATATGCAAGAAGAGTGGGGCACGCCGATCAACGTAGCGATGGCTTTTGTGAAACAAGAGAGTAGCTATCGTCATGATGCGCGCCCGCCTAAAGATTACATTCTTGGCTTTATTCCGTGGGGACGCGTGAGTAGTGCCTACGGTTATGCACAAGCTCAAGACCCTGCTTGGGAAGACTTCCAAAAGGCGACGAATAACGGTGGCTCAAGAACCAACTTTGATGATGCATTGATGTTCATCGGTTGGTACACCAGCGAGACGCGTCGTCAGCTTGGTATTTCACTATGGGATCCGTATAACCAGTATTTGGCTTATCATGAAGGTCGTGGTGGTTATAAGCGCAAGTCATACAATAGCAAACCATCATTGATTAAGGTGGCGCGCAAAGTCGAACAGCAAGCAAAAGATTATGGATGGCAGCTTAAACAGTGTCGTAAAGAACTAGAAGACAATAGAAGTTGGTTTTTCTAAAGCCAACCGTCACGGAGAAGAGCAATGCCTTTATTAGATAGTTTCACTGTTGATCACACGCGCATGAACGCACCTGCAGTTCGTGTAGCTAAAACAATGCAAACCCCAAAAGGGGATACCATCACTGTGTTTGACCTGCGTTTTACTGCGCCAAACAAAGACATTCTATCTGAGAAAGGTATCCATACTCTAGAGCACCTATACGCAGGATTTATGCGTAATCAATTGAACGGTTCGGATGTGGAGATCATCGATATTTCACCGATGGGTTGTCGTACTGGTTTCTACATGAGCCTAATTGGTACGCCTTCAGAGCAGCAAGTGGCAGACGGTTGGTTGGCTGCAATGCAAGATGTGCTGAAAGTTGAGAATCAAAATAAGATCCCTGAACTGAACGAATACCAATGTGGTACTGCGGCAATGCACTCTTTGGATGAAGCGAAAGATATCGCCAACGCGATCATTGCTGCTGGTATCTCTGTAAACAAAAATGATGAACTGGCATTGCCAGAGTCTATGCTGCAAGAGCTTAAGATCGACTAGTCATTGTTAGTTCACCTTGAATACGCTTCACTCTAGATACATTTCACTCTAGAGACAGAGCGAGTTAGATACTAAAAGGCCCGGTTCAATGAACCGGGCCTTTTTCGTCAACGTGTTTTAGGACGAGACATATTTTAGATCTAGGCAGTTGTCGCATGTGAGCTTGTGACTACTCACTTAGTTATCCCAGTCCAGCAAACCACTTTTATCCGTTAACGATCTGCGGGAACACGCGAACGAGCTTGATACGGTTCTCTTCGAGTTCAACAATTTCCATTGGATGACTCGCAACCTGAACACTCAGGTGACTCTCAGGAATGTCTTCAAGGTGTTCCAGTATTAAACCATTAAGTGTTCTTGGGCCATTTGTAGGTAGTGTCCACTGCAAGCCTTTGTTTATGTCACGGATATTGGCGCTGCCTTCAATCAAGAAGCTGCCATCGCTTTGCGGTGTGATCTCTTCAGATAAGCTTGGTGCAATGGAGGTCGTAAACTCACCAACTATTTCTTCTAGAATATCTTCAAGGGTAACCAAGCCGTTGATATCGCCATACTCATCCACAATCAAACCGATGCGCTGTTTATTGCGCTGAAACTTAAGTAGTTGAATATTGAGTGGTGTCGCTTCAGGAATAAAGTAGATCTCATCCGCTGCACGCAGCAATGTCTCTTTATTGAATTCGTTCTTTTCAAGCATCAAGCGGTAAGCTTCTCGTAACCTAAGCATGCCAACCACTTCATCTATCTGGTCACGATATAACACAATACGCCCATGAGGGGAGTGAGTTAATTGGCGAACGATAGATTTCCAGTCATCATTGATGTCGATGCCAGTGATTTCATTTCGAGGCACCATGATGTCGTTCACGGTCACGTGTTCTAAATCTAAAATAGACACCAACATATCTTGGTGGCGTTGAGGTATCAGGCTTCCCGCTTCATTTACCACGGTTCTCAGCTCTTCAGAGCTTAAGTGGTCGGTCGCATCGTGGCGGGCTTTGACACCTAAGATACGAATAAAACCGTTGGTAATGAAGTTCACCAATATCACCAATGGTGACAGTACCTTCATCAGTATCATCAAAAGGATACTACTGGCGTAAGAGACACGCTCTGGAAACAGAGAAGCGATGGTTTTTGGGGTTACTTCGGCAAACACGAGGATCACGAGAGTCAGGACACCGGTAGCAATCGCTACGCCGATATCCCCGTAGATGCGCATACCAAGAATAGTCGCGATCGCAGACGCAAGAATGTTGACGAGATTGTTGCCGATGAGAATAAGGCCGATCAATCTGTCTGGGCGGTTCAGAAGTTTTTCTACGCGTTTGGCACCTTTATGACCCGTATTGGCCAAGTGCTTTAAACGGTAGCGGTTCAAGGACATCATGCCCGTTTCGGAACCTGAGAAATAACCAGAAATTACAATGAGACACGCGAGTAGCGCAAATAAGATACCCGTTGATATGTCGTCCAAAACTATTCTTTTCCTATTTGTGTATCTTGATTAATTTATGACCGAACATGGTCGAGATGTCAATTGAATCTAACGGACTCAATATTTTAAAGGCAAGGTGTGTGAGACCTTGCCTTCATTTTACAGACTAATTCAGGATGATTTCCTGAACGAAGCGGCTACCGAAGTAGGCTAATGTGAGCATGCTGGCACCGGCAAGTGCGAACCAAGTGACTTTTTGTCCACGCCAACCTTTTTGATAGTGACCCCATAGAAGGATAGAGTAGATAACCCAAGCAATAAAAGACAATACAGCCTTGTGTGCTTTTCCTTGAGCAAACATATCTTGTACGAAGATAAGGCCAGTCAATAAAGTACCTGTTAATAAGCCATTACCGATCAGAATGATCTTGAAAAGTTGTCTTTCCACCATCATTAAAGGAGGTAGGTTAGGGTTTATCACTAACGCTTTTTTCTTTTTAAGTTTGTGATCTAGCCACGCAAGTTGTAGGGCGTATAGCGCACCGATAGTCAACGTCGCGTATGAGAACAAAGCCAAAGAGATGTGCAGTAGCAGCTTTGGGTCATTCTCTAGATGTTTAATGAACGTGCTTGAAAGAAAAGTGGCAGCCATTAGATTTAGAGCAGCGAAGCTATAAACAACTGGCAAGATGAACCACAATCGGGTTTTGAGCATCGCACCGCTCATGACCAAAGAGATGATTAAACTGATCAATGAAGCAACGTTCAAGATACTGAGGTTTTGGCCACTGGCATTAAAAATTAAATCGCCAAGCAACCAAGCATGGAAAGCTAGAGCAAGTAATGCGCTGATAAACACCGTTTTTACGCGGATTCCTGTTTGGTGCACGAGACCTGGAATGATCGTGGAAATCGCCATTGTATAAAGAAAGGCCGCTGCGATCGCAATAAGACTGTCCATGGTATCCATTTAAATGATTACTAATTGGCGAATTATACCTCGCATCGCTCTTTGGGGCTATGGTGAACCTCATTCAATTCCAAGTGAATAATGTCTCACATCACAAGCGTGGATGATTAACGCTCTACAACGGGTATGACTCTAATCCGCGCTAATGTATACTCACAGTAATAGTCGCAGTTTTGAGCGAAGAGAAAACTATGTTTGATAATTTAACGGATCGTCTATCCAAAACGCTGAAGAACATCAGCGGTAAAGGTCGTCTGACCGAAGACAATATAAAAGAGACGCTGCGTGAAGTACGTATGGCGCTACTTGAAGCCGACGTTGCACTGCCAGTTGTCCGCGATTTTGTTAAGCGCGTAAAAGAAGGCGCAGTGGGTGTTGAGGTTTCTAAATCTCTAACACCTGGTCAAGAATTCATTAAGATCGTTCAAGCTGAACTTGAAGCGGTGATGGGTGAGTCTAACGAGGCTCTTGACCTAGCAGCGCAGCCGCCAGCCGTTATTTTAATGGCTGGTCTACAAGGTGCGGGTAAAACCACATCGGTAGGTAAGCTATCTAAGCTCCTGACTGAGCGTGACAAGAAGAAAGTTTTGGTTGTGTCTGCCGACGTTTACCGTCCAGCGGCGATCAAACAGCTTGAAACGTTAGCAAGCGATGTTGGCGTCGACTTCTTCCCATCTTCAGCTGATCAAAAGCCTCTTGATATTGCAAACGCTGCAATCGATCATGCGAAGAAGAAATTCTACGACGTGCTAATTGTCGATACTGCTGGTCGTTTGGCTATCGATGAAGAGATGATGGGCGAGATCAAAGAGCTTCATACTGCAATTAAACCAGTAGAGACTCTGTTCGTTGTTGATGCAATGACTGGTCAAGATGCTGCGAACACAGCAAAAGCTTTTGGTGATACGCTCCCACTAACCGGTGTTATCTTGACGAAAGTTGATGGTGATGCGCGAGGTGGTGCTGCACTGTCTGTTCGTCATATCACTGGCAAGCCGATTAAATTCTTAGGTGTTGGTGAAAAGACTGACGCACTAGAACCATTCCACCCAGATCGTGTTGCTTCTCGTATCTTAGGTATGGGCGACGTACTGTCTCTTATTGAAGACCTACAGAAAAACGTTGATACCGAGAAAGCAGAGAAACTGGCTAAGAAGTTCAAAGAGAAGAAAGGCTTTGACCTTGAAGACTTCCGTGAGCAGCTTGGTCAGATGAAAAACATGGGCGGCATGATGGGCATGATGGATAAGCTTCCAGGTATGTCTCAGCTACCAGACAACGTTAAAGATAAAGTTGATGACAAGATGTTCAAGCAAATGGAAGCGATCATCAACTCTATGACAATGAAAGAACGCCAGCGTCCAGACCTAATCAAAGGCTCACGCAAAAAGCGCATTGCTGCAGGTTCTGGTACGCAGGTACAAGATGTAAACCGTATGCTTAAACAGTTCACTCAAATGCAGAAGATGATGAAGAAAATGCAGAAAGGTGGAATGAAAGGCATGATGCGCAACATGCAAGGCATGATGGGCGGCGGTGGAGGTATGGGCGGAATGGGTGGTGGTTTTAACCCGTTTGGTCGATAATCTACAAATGTAAGCTTTAGCTACGTTACTTTTCATAGTGTTAGCCGTGTCACAGAAAGTGTCCGGTTGCTATGTTGGTGAAAAAATAGCTAAAGCCCTTGCATTGCACCGGAATAAGAGTAAAATTCCGGGGCTTTAATTTGGCACGAGACCCCAAGCTATTTACTTATACTTGGGGTTAATTATTTTATTAAGAAAGCAAAGAGGACGACATGGTAACCATTCGTTTGGCACGTCACGGTGCAAAGAAGCGCCCATTTTATCAAATCGTAGTTGCGGATAGCCGTAACTCTGTAACTGGCCGTTTCATCGAGAAAGTAGGTTTCTTTAACCCTACTGCTCAAGGTCAAGAAGAAGGTCTACGTCTAGACCTAGATCGTGTTAACCACTGGGTTGGTCAAGGCGCATCTCTATCTGATCGTGTAGCTAAGCTAGTTAAAGACGCTCAAAAAGCGGCTTAATTCTTTTTTAAAGAGAAATAGCTTATGTCGATGAAGGGTAAAGAAACGATGAGCGAGCAAAATAATAGAATTGTCATGGGTAAACTTGGGTCTACCTATGGTATTCGTGGCTGGCTTAAAGTGTTCTCCTACACAGACAATGCTGAAAGCATATTTGATTACAGCCCTTGGTATTTAAACCAAAAGGGTAAGTGGGTTGAGTACAAAGTTGAGAGCTGGAAACGTCATGGCCAAGGTTATGTATGTAAGCTAGCGGGATTAGATGTTCGTGAAGACGCGCAACTGATGACTAACTTTGAAATTGCTATTGACCCTGCTTCGTTACCTGAATTGTCAGAAGATGAATTCTACTGGCGCGAATTGTTCGGTATGCAAGTTTTTACCACTAAAGGTTACGACCTTGGTGAGGTCACTGACCTATTAGAAACTGGCTCGAACGATGTTCTAGTAATTAAAGCAAATCTTAAAGATGCTTTTGGCCAAAAGGAACGGTTAGTACCGTACCTTGAAGAGCAAGTGATCAAGAAAGTTGATCGCGAAGCTCGCCGGATCGAAGTTGACTGGGATCCTGGATTCTAACTCCAAATTACAGAGCGAGAGAACACATGTGGGTTGGCATTATTAGCCTGTTTCCTGAAATGTTCCGTTCTGTTACTGATTTTGGAGTAACAGGTCAAGCGGTTAAAAAAGGTCTTTTATCTATTGAGACATGGAATCCTCGCGATTTCACTCATGATAAACATCGCACTGTTGATGATAGACCTTACGGTGGTGGTCCTGGCATGTTAATGATGGTTCAGCCTTTGCGCGATGCTATCCAAACTGCCAAGCAAGCAGCACCGGGAAAGACGAAAGTAATCTATCTTTCACCTCAAGGTCGTAAACTCGACCAGAAAGGTGTTGAAGAGTTGGCAACAAACGAGAACTTGCTTCTTATTTGTGGTCGCTATGAAGGGGTAGATGAGCGCATTATTCAATCTGAAGTCGACGAAGAATGGTCGATTGGAGATTTTGTGATGACGGGTGGCGAACTGCCAGCCATGACGTTGATTGATTCAGTCTCTCGGTTTGTTCCGGGTGTACTTGGAGATTTCGCTTCAGCAGAAGAAGATTCTTTTGCAAATGGTTTGCTAGATTGTCCCCATTATACGCGCCCTGAGGTGCTAGACGATAAAGATGTACCATCGGTACTCAAGTCTGGAAACCATAAGGACATTCGTCGCTGGCGATTAAAACAATCGTTGGGCCGAACTTGGCTAAGAAGACCAGAGCTCCTGGAAAACCTAGCTCTGACTGACGAACAGGAACAATTACTGGCTGAATTCATTAAAGAGCAACGCTCTTAAAGAAAAGCAAGCAGTAACCTATTAAATTTAGTATCAGTTTATTCTAGGAATTTATACAAATGAGCAACATCATCAAGGCTCTTGAAGAAGAGCAACTAAAATCAGACCTTCCTAAGTTCGCACCAGGTGACACTGTTGTAGTTCAGGTTAAGGTAAAAGAAGGTGACCGTGAGCGTCTACAGGCTTTCGAAGGCGTTGTAATCGCTATTCGTAACCGTGGTCTACACTCTGCATTCACAGTTCGTAAGATCTCGAACGGTGAAGGCGTAGAGCGTGCGTTCCAAACTCACTCTCCAATGGTTGATAGCATCGAAGTTAAACGCCGTGGTGCAGTACGTCGTGCCAAGTTGTACTACCTACGTGAGCGTTCTGGTAAGTCAGCTCGTATTAAAGAGAAGCTTACTAAGAAGTAATTCTTTTTGCATTCTATCGATAAAAGCGGAGCCATTTGGCTCCGCTTTTTTGTGTCTGCTATTTAGAGCTGAGTAGGAAGAAGAGCCTCAATTTGCTCGTTCCTCGCACTTGAGGATGACGGACTAAAACGAAACTCACATTTAACCGTCATTCCCTAGACTGACGAAGGAAGGTGTAGGGAATCTCTATTCGTACCAAGCTATAGGCAATAAAAAAGGATTGACGTAAAACGCCAACCCTTCAAAATTTACTCGTTACTCGTTACTCGTTACTCGTTACTCGTTACTCGTTACTCGTTACTCGTTACTCGTTACTCGTTACTCGCTTAGTGCGGGTCTTCCGACCAACCATCGCTATCTGACATGTCTGGTGCGCCAGCAATGCTGTTCTCTTCGTCTGCCCATTCACCGAAATCAATCATCTGACATTGCTTACTGCAAAACGGGCGGTGTGGGCTTTGTTCGCCCCATTCAACGTCGGCATTACATTGAGGGCATTTAACGATGGTGATTTTTTTCGACATAGTGATTCTTAATTAGAGGGTATTGTAAGAAAGAGTTTAGGCTCGAGTGAAGGCTCAAGCCAAACTATAAAAGGAAATTAATTAGCTGCAGACAGCCAATTCAAATTCGATGTCTTGAGTACAGGCTTGTCCTGTTTCAAAGCTCATGAACTTAACGGCAAAACGGTTTTTATGCCCGGAGATCATCGGGTAGGCACCGTATTGCATTGGAATAGAAAGGCGAAGGATATTCGCTTCATCAGCATCGCTCTGGAAGAAGCCAGCGCGAGCAATTTGCTCTTTAAAGTGACCAGTCTCTCTAGTGAGCTTTAACCATAGTGTTAGCGCTTCATACAAAGGCTGTAGGCTATCCATCCAAGCTTTGGCATCTCGCATTCTCTTATCGAGAGGAAGATGCAGCCAATAGTGCAGTGCGGGTAAATCAAAGCAGCATGAGCCACCTGGTAAGTTAAAGCGTTGACGTATAGCACTCAAGAAGCGATCTTCTTTAAGTGACTGCCCAAAACGCTCCGCCTGCATCAGTTCACGATAGATGTTGCTAATATCGTTGAGTAATGAAGTCAGCATCTCTTGATCGACACCTTCAACATCTAACCAGCTTTTGTAGGTTACACGCTGCTTCTCAATATCTTTTGCGAGTTCACTCTTGAGTTGGATCTGTTCAAAGATTTCAATCAGATCAAAGATGGAACGGAAAAAGAGTTGATACTGTTGAGCATCGGAAAATGTAGAAGACAAGTGCAGCTGCCTCAAGAGTGATTCAACTCTTAAGTAGATGCGTGTTTTCTCATTTAGAGGATGTTCAAATTTGTGGGTGATCATCGAGCAAACCTTCATTCAACATTATTCTATTCTGACCCATCTACAGTACTGATTGCCAGATACTTTTGATGTAAATCTGTGATTTGAGGCAAAAGTTCTTGGTTTTTAGTATGGTTTTTAATCACGTCATCTGCAACTGCTAAGCGTTGTTCTCTTGAAGCCTGTGATTTTAAAATTGATGCAACCTGTTCCTTAGAAACATTATCACGACTCATCGTACGCTCTATTTGCACTTCTGTTGGCACATCAACGATTAATACGCGATCGGCCATGCTTTGCATTTGGTTTTCAACCAATAGCGGTGCGACTAATAAACCATAAGGGGATGTGACTTTAGACAGGTCACTGTCAATTTTGTTACGGATCATGGGATGAAGCAGGTCATTGAGCCATTGTTTCTCTGTGGGATCCGAGAAGATTAACTCACGCAGCTTACTTCGGTTGAGTGCTCCATCTTCAAGTAAGATAGCCTCACCAAAATGGTCGGTAATCTGCTTTAAGCCGTCACTACCTACTGCGACGACTTCGCGTGCAACGATATCAGCATCGACAATATCAATATTAAAATGCTCATTGAAGAGGTTAGCAACGGTGGTTTTTCCACTGGCGATACCACCGCTTAATCCGATAATGATTGCCATGGTTAAATTCCTAGTACAGAAGTGAAATACCAACCCATGATGTCGTTACCCCACATCAAACTCACCCAACCCGCAATTGCAAGGTAAGGTCCAAATGGAAAGGCTTTATCTATGCCTTGTTGTTTCAAGCGAAGTTGAATCAATCCGAAAACTAAACCGACCAGCGACGACAAAAGAATGATCATTGGTAGGTGCTGCCAGCCAAGCCACGCGCCAAGTGCAGCCAGAAGTTTGAAGTCGCCGTAACCCATGCCTTCTTTGCCTGTTAACAGCTTGAACAGCCAATAAACCGACCAAAGTGCTAGGTAGCCTGCCATTGCGCCAATCACTGAATTTTGAAGCGATACAGGGCTGATATTAAACAGAGCTAACGCGATACCAGACCACACTAAAGGCAAGGTAATTTGATCAGGCAACAGCATAGTATCGAGATCGATAAAGGTTGCGGTAATCAAGGCAAACGTGAAAAAAATCAGAGCGATGGCGTAGTAACTGAAACCAAAGTGGCTCGCGACTACGGTACAAAGTATCGCCGTAAGCAGTTCGACCAATGGATAACGAGCGCTGATTGGGTTAGCACAGCTATGGCACTTGCCCTTTAAGAACAACCAACTTAATACTGGAATATTGTCGATGATTCTTAATTGGGTTTTACATTTCGGGCAGGTAGAACGAGGGATACTGAGATTGAACTTTCCCTCTGGTGCTGGAATTTTATATTGAGAGAAATACTCCGAGCACTCTTGTTGCCACTCTCGTTCCATCATTATCGGTAAACGGTGTATGACTACGTTGAGGAAGCTGCCGATAAGAAGGCTAAAAATGAAAGCTAATACGGGGAATAGCCAAGGATAGTAGTGAAATACTTCCATAGTGTCCTTTACCACTTAATCAAGGTGAGCAGAGGTTGGCTGCTCATGGGTGTTTAGTTGCTTTTAACTATCCTAACACACTCATAAGATTAAAGATCGGTAAGTACATCGCGACAACAAGTCCACCAACTACGGTGCCTAAAAATACGATGATCAGTGGCTCTAGAATCTTGCCTAGGTTATCGACGGTGTTGTCTACTTCGAACTCGTAAATGGAAGCGACTTTATTGAGCATATCATCAAGATTTCCGGACTCTTCACCAATCATCACCATCTGCAAAACCATCTCCGGGAAGGCATTGGTATTGCGCATTGCAATGTACATCGGCATGCCAGCAGCAGTCTCACGGTGAACCTCGATGATGGCCGATTCATAATGTAGATTACCCGCCGTTTTAGCCGTTGTTTTAAGGCTGGTTAAGATAGGAATCCCAGAACTAAAACTGGTTGATAGCGTTCGGCTGAACTTTGCAATTGATGCCTTAGTGATGACAGCACCCAAGATAGGGAAGCGTAAACCAAGACGACTGGTTGAAAGTCGAATCGAGTAAGATCGCTGACGCAGCTGCTGAAAAGACAGAATTAATAAACCAACACCGATGGCACTATAGAAACTATAAGCCTGCATCCAATGGGAAAGATAAAGCACTTGCTGGGTGAACCAAGGTAAGTCTGCTCCGAAACCAGAAAACATCGATTCAAATTCAGGGATGACCATGGTCAGCATTAAATAGGAAACGGTAAGGGCGACCGCTACAACCATTGCTGGGTAGATGAGCGCCTTTATAACCTTGGATTTTAGTTGCTCGCTCTTTTCTCGATAGGTCGCCAAGCGTTCAAATACTTGTGCAAGGTTGCCGGAGAGTTCGCCTGTCGCGACCAAGTCGGTATAGAGGTCATCAAAGTGGCGGCTTGCGGTTCGCATCGCTTTTGAGATTGGCGTGCCGGCTTCTACACCTTTGCAGATGTGCGATAAAATCGATTTCATTTCTGCTTTGCGGTGATTGTCTGACACTAGCTTGATGGCTTGTACGATGGGCACACCAGTAGCCAACATGGTAGCCAGTTGGCGAGTCAAAATAGTGATATCTTTGGCTTTGACTCGATGGGTTAAACGAGTGATTGCTGAGATGCTTTTCTTTTTGATTTTCTTAATCTGAATGTGCTGTTCTTTGAGCTTCTCTCGCACTTCTAATTCGGTGAGCGCTAAGCTCTGCCCTGATACTTTCTTGCCTGAACTATTGATTCCCTTCCAATGGTAGTTTTTTAGTTGTGATTGTTTGCTTTTACTACTCATTTTCGCTCCGTGAATTATAGGTATAGAACACGTTGTAGCTCTTGATAGCTGGTGGTGCCTTCAAGCAGTTTATCTAGCCCTGATTCTTGTAAAGTTCTCATGCCTTCTCGGCGTGCCAAGTTTTCAATGGCTAACGCGTTCGGCTTGTCTATCAGGCTATTTTTCAATTGGTCGCTAAAAGGCATGACTTCATAGATACCGACTCGCCCCGAGTATCCCTGATTACACTCATTGCATCCTTGTGGATTGGCTTTGTAGATCGTTTGATTGTTAGGGATAGAGTGACGCAGAAATATGTCCGGAGAGTCGTCAGCGGCTTTACAGTGATTGCACAATCGTCTTGCCAGTCGTTGGGCGATAATCAGGCTTAATGATGAAGCGAGGTTAAAAGGTTCTATCCCCATATGAGAGAGGCGAGTCACGGTTTCTGCTGCAGAATTGGTGTGCAGTGTCGAAAGCACTAAGTGGCCTGTTTGTGAGGCTTTGATCGCGATCTCTGCGGTTTCCAAGTCGCGGATCTCTCCAACCATCACCACATCAGGATCTTGTCGTAAAAATGATCGCAGCGCCTCAGCAAATCCAAAGCCGATCTTAGGCGTCACTTGTACCTGATTGATGCCACACAGGTTAATCTCCACAGGATCTTCGGCTGTTGAGATGTTGCGTTCAGTGGTGTTGAGCACTCGAAGGCCAGTATAGAGAGAGACGGTTTTGCCACTGCCGGTTGGCCCGGTCATTAAGATCATCCCTTGCGGGCGTTTCAATGCATTAAGGTAGAGTGCTTTTTGATCCTCGCTGTAACCGAGCTTATCGATATCGAGATTGGCAGCGCTGCTGTCTAAGAGACGCAGAACGATCTTTTCTCCCCATAATGTTGGCAGCGTCGATACCCGCATATCAATCGCCAGTTCGTCATTTAAACGTAATTTAATACGACCATCTTGAGGCAAGCGCCGTTCAGCGATATCAAGTTTGGCGAGGATCTTCAAGCGCGCCGATAGACGACGACTTAAGTGAGAAGCGGGCTGCTGTATCTCAACAAGAATACCATCACAGCGCAGTCGTACACGATAGTGCTCTTCGTAAGGTTCGAAGTGGATATCAGAAGCGCCTTTACGTACCGCATCGACTAGTATCTGGTTGATAAAGCGGCTAACCGGGGAGTCGTCTTGGCTGAGGTCTTCAATGGACGTTATCTCGTCGTCAGATATCTCAACAAGGTTGGCTAGCTCATCTTGGGTTATCTCTTTGCGCTTGGAATCTTGCCCGGAAATAGAACGGCCATACAGCTTTCGTATTGCGCCTTCTAATTCAGAGTAATTAGCGACAACCAATTCAATCTGCAATCCTGTCGCGAATCGAAAGTCGTCTTCAGCTTGTAAGTCGGTCGGATCAGCCGAGGCGAGCGTAAGAGTAGAACTAGAAACTGAAATCGGGATTGCTCGATATTTGGTGATCAGCTCACGAAGCCCCAATTGCTCACACAAGGTTTCGTAGTCAGTACTGGCTAGTTGCACTAACGGTAAGCCGAAGATGGTTTTGATATTGTTTGCTAAGGAATCGCCGGTGAAGAAATCAAGAACGAGTAAAGCTTCAGGTGTAGAAACACCTGAAACTTGCACATGTTCCGCAACGGCCTGTTCTTGAGTTAGGCTAAGTAGATCAGCCTGACGTAGAACGGTTGGAAGGTTGGTTAGCATTATGGGCAATAAGTATCTTGTGTATTAGCAAGTGCGGCATCGGTGTAACATTTAGTTGCCCAAGTAATACCTACAGCAGCATAAGTTGCTGTCATAACATAGGTCTCGCCAGTTTTTATAGGTCCTTTGGTTGCCGATGCTTTTATGCGAACATCGACAGCACCAGAAGCGCTCCCACCGATAGCTTTAATTTCCATGTTGTTAAGTGTTAGCACATTCGGGACGCCATTATTGTTAGAGATACAGCTAGTTTTAAATGTCGCAGCATCGGAAGCACTTTCATGAGCACACAATTCAACAGCCATTTTTACAGCAGCGGCGGCTTTTGGAAATTCAGATAGAGTCGCTTTTTTTGTGTAATCTTGATAAGCAGGCACAGCAAATGCCGATAAGATCCCAATAATCGCCACCACAATCATCAATTCAATTAACGTAAAACCTTTCTGATTTGTTCTTTTATTTTTGTTATTCATTGTTCTATTCCATTATTTAGTTTGTTTCAGCGCAAGCACTGGTTGATGGAAAGAATAGAAGTCGAGATGGGGAAGTGGAATGGTGTTCAGGTTTGGCCGCGAGTGGTTTCGTGTTTATTAGTGTGGTGTTTCATATGGCGCGCAAAATTATGCGACCAACTTAAATAAGTGATTGAAATATTGATAATTTAGGTAATAAAAAAGGCACTGTTATCAACAATGCCTTTGACGGAAATATATTTATTATTCAGTTGATTACGCTTTAAATCTCATGGATAGGTCCATCGCTTTTAGATGCTTAGTCAGTGCACCAACAGAGATGTAATCAACACCCGTTTCAGCGAACTCTGCGATAGTGTCGAGAGTGACGTTACCTGAGTTTTCTAATGCTGCGCGGCCAGCGTTGATTTTCACGGCTTCACGCATCATGTCTGTGGTGAAGTTGTCTAGCATGATGATGTCTGCGCCAGCGCTGATCGCTTGCTCTAGCTCTTCTAGGCTTTCCGTTTCAACTTCCACAGCTTTACCCGGGTTAAGCTCTTTTGCTGTCGAGATAGCTTTTTCAATACCACCACAGGCGATGATGTGGTTTTCTTTAATTAGGTAGGCATCGAAAACACCGATACGGTGGTTGAAACCGCCACCACAAGCGACAGCGTATTTTAGTGCGCTGCGAAGGCCAGGAATTGTTTTGCGAGTGTCTAACAGGCGGCATTCTGTGTGCTTAACTTTATCTGCGTAGATCGCTGTTGTTGTCGCACAGCCAGATAGCGTTTGAATGAAGTTCATTGCATTACGCTCACCGGTTAATAGCGCACGTGCTGGGCCAGTTAAGCTACAAAGCGTTTGGTTTGGTTCAACCTTGTCGCCATCTTCTACGTTCCACTCGATAGTCACCTCACCGCCCAATTGCTTAAACACTTCATCAGCCCAAGCTTTACCACAGAACACACCGTGCTCACGGGTAATGATGGTCGCGCTGTTGATTGCGTCTGCTGGGATTAGACTTGCCGTAATATCAGCCGCTGGATCTAACGTTCCGCCTAGATCTTCTTTGATGGTCTCAGCCACTGAGCGAGTGATCTCGAGAGGCAGTTGCTCTTTTAAGTAATCAAGGCGTTGGTGGCTGTTATGTGTGTTTTTCATCGCAAATCTAATCTTGAAAGGGAGTGGGAATGGAATGATACTCTTGCTTAACTTCAAATTAAAGAGGCTAGCGTGACTGCTCTATGGGTAAGGTCACAATCTTATTGTGCTAGCAGAAAAGAAAGTGAGACCAAGATGACGATCAGCTTCAACGGATGGTATGACAACGCTCGGCATGTTCCTTCCCCGTATTTTGATGTTAGACCTAGCGTCGACGATATCTCTCTGCTGGTGGTTCACAACATTAGTTTACCTCCGGGGAAATTTGGTGGGCCTTACATCGAACAGTTTTTTACGGGCAAACTTGACCCAGAAGAACACCCGTTTTTTCAAGTGATTCACCAAATGGGTGTTTCTGCACACTGCTTGATTCGTCGTGATGGTGAGGTTGTGCAGTTTGTTTCGTTCCTTGATAGAGCTTGGCACGCTGGCCAGTCCAGCTTTGCCGGCCGTGAAAGGTGTAATGATTACTCGATTGGTATTGAACTGGAAGGTAGTGACTTTGTGGCTTACACCGAGCAGCAGTATCAAGCGCTTACCCAATTAACGGAAACACTGGTATCGAGTTTCCCTCAAATTACCACTGAACGAATCACAGGCCACCAATATATTGCGCCTCTGCGCAAAACCGATCCTGGCTTGGTTTTCGACTGGCAGAAATTTAAAGAAAAGCTCAAGGGCTAAGCCTCAACTTTAGATAGCCTTACTGCTGTTAGGCGCTGAATAGTCAACGCCTGGCATAATGACTTGTGAATTTTTGTTGTTGCTATGTAAAGAAAGTGGTGGAGAGGAGAGCATCAATAAATCGAGAGTGTGACGAGCTTATCAAACGCTAATTTATTAAAACTTATGAACAGAATTTCCATCCTAAATGTGCGCTTGGTTTGATTTTTAAACAAGTGGCACTAATCTTTCTGAAACAATTCATTTTTATCCTGAAACTTTCTAGCACGAAACCTCCCCAAAAGTATTACCCCTGTAAATGGTAAGACCAATTTAGTTGCTGTTTTAAATTTCATTTGTTAAATCATGGTTAATTCATGCTGTGTTCTATGATGCAGGTCAATTTTGCACTGGACAGTGGCGTTTTAATTATGTTAATTTCTGCCCAACTTAAAATTGGTATTACCAATTGTCAGCGAAGAAAAAGAAGAACAACAAACTATGGCTTATCAAAGGATTCGTCAGCCAAAACTCTCGGACGTTATCGAACAAGAGTTAGAAAGGTTGATAGTGGAAGGAACACTGGCTCCAGGGCAGCAGTTGCCGCCTGAGCGCGAACTAGCGAAACAGTTCGATGTGTCTCGTCCTTCAATCCGAGAAGCGATACAACGTTTAGAAGCAAAACGCTTGCTTACTCGCCGTCAAGGTGGAGGTACGTTTGTTAGCGAAAATATCTGGAAAAGCTTTTCAGATCCTTTGCTTAATTTGTTGTCGTCCCATTCTGAAACCCAACTAGACTTGTTGGAATCGCGTCATGCGATGGAAGGGATTTCGGCTTACTTCGCGGCATTGCGTGGTACTGATGAAGACTTTGCTCGAATTCAAGCATGCCAAGATAAGATTCATGGTGCGCAAGATAAAGGTGATATTGAAGCCGAATCTGCAGCGGTGATGGCTTTTCTTATTGCTTTAACAGAGGCAGCGCACAATGTGGTGTTATTGCACATTGTTCGTAGTTTGGCTCCGTTACTCGAACAAAACGTCTTAGAAAATTTAAAGCTGTTGCATCGTCGTAAAGACGTTGTGGAGAAAGTGAGTATACATCGAGCTAACATTGTAGATGCGATCGTTTCAGGGCAGCCAGAACAGGCACGTGAAATGTCACATTCTCATTTAGCTTACATCGAAGAAACATTGCTGGATTTGACCAAAGAAGAATCGCGCCGCGAACGTTCTTTACGTCGAATTCAACAGGGTAAATAGCCGTAATACTTCGGCTTTTTACGTGTTTAGTAGAATCCAACTAACAAAAAGGATAGATCGCCATGTCTGACATGAAGCATGACGTTGATGCTCTGGAAACTCAAGATTGGTTAGAAGCTCTTGAGTCAGTAGTACGTGAAGAAGGTGTAGAACGTGCACAGTATTTACTAGAACAAGTTCTAGATAAAGCGCGTTTAGATGGTGTTGATATGGCTACAGGCATCAACACAAACTACATCAACACAATTCCAGCAGCACAAGAGCCAGCTTACCCTGGTGACGTAACTCTTGAGCGTCGTATTCGTTCGATTATTCGCTGGAACGCAATCATGATTGTATTGCGTGCTTCTAAGAAAGACCTAGACCTTGGTGGTCACATGGCTTCTTACCAGTCAGCTGCAGCGTTCTACGAAGTATGTTTCAACCACTTCTTCCGTGCTCCAAATGAGACGGACGGTGGCGATCTAGTTTACTACCAAGGTCACATCTCTCCAGGTATCTACTCTCGTGCATTCGTTGAAGGTCGTCTAACTGAAGAACAGCTAGATAACTTCCGTCAAGAAGTTGATGGTAAAGGTATCCCTTCTTACCCGCACCCGAAACTGATGCCTGAGTTCTGGCAGTTCCCTACTGTATCTATGGGTCTTGGTCCGATCTCTGCGATCTACCAAGCGCGCTTCCTTAAGTACCTTGATGGCCGTGGCCTGAAAGAAACGTCAGCGCAACGCGTATACGCGTTCCTAGGTGACGGTGAGATGGATGAGCCAGAATCACGTGGTGCTATCTCTTTCGCTGCGCGTGAGAAGCTAGACAACCTATGTTTCCTAATCAACTGTAACCTACAGCGTCTAGACGGCCCTGTAATGGGTAACGGTAGCATCATCCAAGAACTTGAAGGCCTATTTAAAGGCGCAGGTTGGAACGTTGTTAAAGTTATCTGGGGTAGCAACTGGGATTCACTACTGGCTAAAGACACGACAGGTAAGCTTCTTCAACTGATGAATGAAACTATCGATGGTGACTACCAGACATTCAAATCTAAAGATGGCGCATACGTACGTGAGCACTTCTTTGGTAAGTACCCAGAAACAGCTGCACTAGTTGCAGACATGACTGATGACGAAATCTTCGCTCTTAAGCGTGGTGGCCACGATTCTTCTAAACTGTTTGCTGCATTCAACAATGCAAAAGAGACAAACGGTAAGCCAACTGTAATCCTAGCTAAGACTGTTAAAGGTTACGGCATGGGTGATGCAGCTGAAGGTAAGAACATTGCACACGGTGTTAAGAAAATGGACATGACTCATGTTCAACACCTACGTGATCGTCTAGGTCTAGAAGACATTCTTTCTGATGAGAAAATCACAGAGCTTCCTTACCTGAAACTAGAAGAAGGTACGCCTGAGTACGAATACATGCACGCTCGTCGTAACGCTCTTCACGGTTACACGCCTGCACGTCTTCCTAAGTTTACTCAAGAGTTCAAGGTTCCTGAGCTAGACGCATTCGCTCCTCTACTAGGTGAGCAGAAGCGTGATATCTCTACAACTATGGCTTATGTACGTACGCTAAACATCCTTCTTAAAGATAAGAACATTGGTAAGAACATTGTTCCTATCATCTGTGATGAAGCTCGTACATTCGGTATGGAAGGTCTATTCCGTCAGGTTGGTATCTACAACCCACACGGTCAAGAATACACACCTGAAGATAAAGGCATCGTTTCTTACTACAAAGAAGCAACGTCTGGTCAAGTTCTTCAAGAAGGTATCAACGAACTAGGTTCTATGGCTTCATGGGTTGCTGCAGCAACTTCATACAGCACAAACGATCTACCGATGATCCCGTTCTACATCTACTACTCAATGTTCGGTTTCCAACGTATTGGCGACATGGCTTGGTTAGCAGGCGACCAACAAGCTCGTGGCTTCCTACTAGGTGCTACTGCAGGTCGTACAACACTGAATGGTGAAGGTCTACAGCACGAAGATGGTCACTCGCACATTCAAGCGAACACGATCCCTAACTGTATCTCTTACGACCCAACGTTTGCTTACGAGCTAGCGGTTATCATGCAAGACGGTATCCGTCGCATGTACGGTGAGAACCAAGAGAACGTTTACTACTACCTAACAGTAATGAACGAGAACTACGCAATGCCAGCAATGCCAGAAGGCGCTGAAGAAGGCATTCGTAAGGGTATCTACAAGCTTGAATCTCACGCTGGTGCTAAGGGCAAAGTTCAACTAATGAGCTCTGGTACTATCATGAACGAAGCGCGTAAAGCGGCTGAAATTCTAAGCGAAGAGTACGGCGTAGCCTCTGACGTATTCTCTGTAACGTCGTTCAACGAACTAACTCGTGACGGCCAAGCGGTAGAGCGTGACAACATGCTTCACCCAGAAGCTGAAGAGAAAGTACCGTACATCACGACTGTTCTTGGTAAAGAACCTGCAATCGCAGTGACTGACTACATGAAGAACTACGCTGAGCAAGTACGTGCGTACATGCCAACTGAGTCTTACAAAGTACTTGGTACAGATGGTTTCGGCCGCTCTGACAGCCGTGCAAACCTACGTCGTCACTTCGAAGTTAACGCTGGCTACATCGTAGTTGCAGCTCTAACTGAACTGGCTAAACGTGGTGATATCGAGAAGTCTGTAGTTGCACAAGCAATTGCTAAGTTCGATATCGACACTGAAAAAACTAACCCGCAATACGCATAAGACTGGCATTAAGGTAGGTAAATACAATGACAATCGAAATTAATGTACCAGACATCGGTGCTGACGAGGTTGAAGTAACTGAGATTCTTGTAAACGTTGGCGACAAGGTTGAAGAAGAGCAGTCACTGATCACTGTTGAAGGCGACAAAGCTTCAATGGAAGTTCCTGCGTCTCAAGCGGGTATCGTTAAAGAAATCAAGATTTCAGAAGGTGATTCTGTTTCTACTGGTTCTCTTATCATGATCTTCGAAGCGGAAGGTGCTGCAGCAGCACCGGCTGCTCCAGCAGTTGAAGCGGCGGCACCAGTTGCAGCTGCTCCTGCAGCAGCTGAGCTTAAAGAAGTTCACGTTCCTGATATCGGCGGTGATGAAGTTGAAGTAACTGAAATCATGGTAGCTATCGGTGACGCAGTAGAAGAAGAGCAATCTCTTCTTACTGTTGAAGGTGACAAGGCTTCAATGGAAGTACCTGCACCATTCGCTGGTATCGTTAAAGAAATCAAGATCGCTTCTGGTGATTCAGTATCTACTGGTTCTCTAGTAATGGTATTTGAAGTGGCAGGTTCTGGCGCACCAGTTGCAGCAGCTCCTGCTCCAGCGGCGGCACCAGTTGCAGCTGCTCCAGCAGCATCTGCTGAGAAAGAAGTAAACGTTCCTGATATCGGTGGCGACGAAGTAGAAGTTACTGAAATCATGGTAGCGGTTGGCGATACAGTAGAAGAAGAGCAATCTCTAATTACTGTTGAAGGCGACAAAGCTTCAATGGAAGTGCCTGCACCATTCGCTGGTACAGTAAAAGAGATCAAGATTGCAGCTGGTGACAAAGTGTCAACAGGCTCTTCAATCATGACTTTCGTTGTTGAAGGCGCAGCTCCAGTAGCAGTAGCGGCTCCAGCACAAGCAGCAGCTCCGGCAGCAGCACCTGCACCTAAAGCAGTAGCTCCAGCAGCTGGCGACTTCCAAGAGAACGGTGACTACGCGCACGCTTCTCCAGTTGTTCGTCGTCTTGCTCGCGAATTTGGCGTTAACCTTTCTAAGGTTAAAGGTACTGGTCGTAAGAGCCGTATCCTTAAAGAAGACGTTCAGTCTTACGTTAAAGATGCACTTAAGCGTCTAGAGTCTGGTGCTGCGGCATCTGGCAAAGGCGGCGACGGTTCTGCTCTTGGTCTACTACCATGGCCAAAAGTTGACTTCAGCAAGTTCGGCGAAACTGAAGTTCAGAAGCTTTCTAAGATTAAGAAGATCTCTGGCGCTAACCTGCACCGTAACTGGGTAATGATCCCGCACGTTACACAGTGGGACAACGCAGACATCACTGAGCTAGAAGCATTCCGTAAAGAACAGAACGCAATCGAAGCGAAGAAAGACACTGGCATGAAGATCACTCCACTTGTGTTCATCATGAAAGCTGTTGCTAAAGCGCTAGAAGCATTCCCTGCATTCAACTCGTCTCTTTCTGACGATGGCGAAAGCATCATTCTTAAGAAGTACGTAAACGTGGGTATCGCAGTTGATACACCAAACGGCCTAGTTGTTCCTGTTTTCAAAGACGTGAACAAGAAAGGTATTTACGAGCTATCTGAAGAACTAATGGTTGTTTCTAAGAAAGCTCGTTCTGGTAAGCTAACAGCGGCAGACATGCAAGGCGGTTGTTTCACAATCTCTAGCCTTGGTGGTATTGGCGGTACTGCATTTACACCAATCGTAAATGCGCCAGAAGTAGGTATCCTAGGTGTATCTAAGTCTGAGATTAAGCCAGTTTGGAATGGTAAAGAGTTCCAACCACGTCTACAGCTTCCACTGTCTCTATCATACGATCACCGCGTGATCGATGGTGCTGAAGGTGCACGCTTCATTACTTTCCTAAACAGCGCACTATCTGACATTCGTCGTCTAGTACTGTAATTGAGAAAGTAATTATTAAGGTGACTTTCGGGTCACCTTAATTCTTTATATAAAGACTATTTTTAGAGAACAGTTTCCGGCATTTCTCATAAACTGCGGGGGAATTGTTGTCTAGCTCACAGGCTAACTTAAAGCTACTTTCACACTGTTAACATCTCTGTAAAATGTTTCCTGTTTGAAAGCCCAATAATTTTAAGAACATCTACTCAGCCTGTTAGGGATAATGACTACAAGAGGTCACAATGAGCAAAGAAATTAAAGCCCAAGTTGTTGTACTTGGTTCAGGTCCTGCTGGCTACTCAGCGGCATTCCGTTGTGCGGATTTAGGTCTAGAAACAGTACTAGTTGAACGTTACAGCACTCTTGGTGGTGTATGTCTAAACGTTGGTTGTATTCCATCAAAAGCACTTCTTCACGTATCTAAAGTAATTGAAGAAGCAAAAGCGATGGCAGAGCACGGCGTTGTATTCGGCGAGCCACAAACGGACATCAACAAAGTTCGTATCTGGAAAGACAAAGTAGTTGATCAACTGACTGGCGGTCTTGGCGGTATGGCTAAGATGCGTAATGTTACTGTTGTTAACGGTTTCGGTAAGTTTACTGGTCCTAACAGCATCGAAGTTGTTGGCGAAGAAACGACAACAATTAACTTTGATAATGCAATCATTGCAGCGGGTTCTCGCCCAATCAAACTTCCGTTCATCCCACATGAAGACCCACGTATTTGGGATTCTACGGATGCACTAGAACTAAACGAAGTACCAGAAAAACTGCTTATCATGGGCGGCGGTATCATCGGTCTTGAGATGGGTACGGTTTATCACTCTCTAGGTTCTAAAGTTGAAGTTGTTGAGATGTTCGATCAAGTTATCCCTGCTGCGGATAAAGACATCGTTAAAGTCTTCACTAAACGCATCAAGAACAAGTTCAAGCTAATGCTTGAAACTAAAGTGACTGCTGTTGAAGCGAAAGAAGACGGTATCTACGTTTCAATGGAAGGCAAAAAAGCACCAGCTGAAGCTGAGCGCTACGATGCTGTTCTTGTTGCTATCGGTCGTGTTCCAAACGGTGCACTTATCGACGCTGAAAAAGCGGGTATCGAAGTTGATGAGCGTGGTTTCATCAATGTTGATAAGCAAATGCGTACTAACGTTCCTCACATCCACGCGATCGGTGACGTTGTTGGTCAACCAATGCTTGCTCACAAAGGTGTGCATGAAGGTCACGTAGCTGCTGAAGTTATCTCTGGTAAGAAGCACTACTTCGATCCTAAAGTAATCCCATCAATTGCGTACACTGAGCCAGAAGTTGCTTGGGTAGGTAAGACTGAGAAAGAAGCGAAAGCGGAAGGCCTGAACTACGAAGTTGCTACTTTCCCTTGGGCTGCTTCTGGTCGTGCAATCGCTTCAGACTGTGCTGACGGTATGACTAAGATGATCTTCGATAAAGATACTCATCGCGTAATCGGTGGTGCTGTTGTTGGTACTAACGGTGGTGAACTTCTTGGCGAAATCGGCCTAGCAATCGAAATGGGTTGTGATGCAGAAGATATCGCACTGACTATCCACGCTCACCCAACTCTACACGAGTCTGTTGGTCTAGCTGCGGAAGTATTCGAAGGTTCAATCACTGACCTTCCAAACAAAAAAGCAGTAAAAAAGAAGAAGTAATTCTTTCTTAACGACTCGCTAATGTTTTTAAAAGCCGCTGATTCGTCAGCGGTTTTTTTATATCTGAAGTAAGGAATAGGAACGTTTCACTCCGAGATGCGAGTACGCTGCGCTTCGGGATGCGAAGAGCCATTCCATTCTACAAAAAAAGGGTTGACCGATTAGGCCAACCCTTAAATCATTTATCTCGAATCTACTTATAAATGCACAGCATGTTCAAGTAACTATCCGTTAAGCTTGAAAGCTCTTCTGGCGTTTCTACACGTTTCGCTTGAATGAACAGTGAGTAGCAAATGCCGTGGAATAGGTTCGCTAGATGTTTAGGGTCGTGATCGTCGCAAACTTCGCCGCGTTCGATCGCTTTACTAAACATGTTTTGTACTAACATTTGGTTAGTGCGGTTGGTGGTTACGAATAGAGGCCATACTTCATCACGAGTCGAAGCGCTCCATTCAAACCATACGTTCAACCAATGGCTATCGTGAGCCACTAACGTCACCATTTCAGTCGCAATATTATGTAGGTTTTGTTTTGCGTGAATATCCAGATCGATATTGTCTGAAAGGAAGTTAGAGAATTGGCGTACAACATGATTAAGCACTTCATCAACCAGATCTTCACGGGTAGGGAAGTAATTAAATACCGTTGCTACAGACACCTGAGCGATGTCTGCAATATCAGCGTGTCCACCACGACCAATACCGCGGCGAGAGAATACTTCAAGAGCGATTTCCATCAATTGAAGTTTTCTTTTTAAAGGTGAAAGCCTAGTTCTAGGTCTCTTAGATATTGAGTCCATTTTATTTTCCTTGCCAACGAAATTTTTATATTAATGATTTTATTATTATTTAAGCCAAGATGAGTGTAATGGTGCATATGCGAATGGTCAATCCTTTGAGCTTGTTTTATAGGCAGTTACATCAAACTAGATCCATAAAGCGTGATCAGGATTGATGTGAAAGGAAGCGAGTATTGGATAGAGCATCAGCGCACATTTAATTGAGAATCTCACAGTAAATTAGAACCATAAGGTGGTGTGGGTATTTGAGCAGTGCTAGACTTACTCACAAAATTGAGCGACACAACTGACGAAATTGTCAACATTCGTCGCAATCACCAAATAAAATGAGAGCAGTATGAAGCATACAGTTGAAGTCATGATCTCTGAGCAAGAAGTTCAGGATCGAGTGAACGTATTAGGCAAGCAGATCACGGAGCACTACAAAGGCAGTGAAGATCTCGTTTTAGTTGGCTTATTACGTGGATCTTTTGTCTTTATGGCGGATCTTGCTCGTGCTATCGATTTAACTCACCAAGTTGATTTCATGACCGCGTCTAGCTACGGCAACGGCATGGAAAGCTCACGTGACGTTCGTATTTTGAAAGACCTTGATGATGATATCCAAGGTAAAGATGTTCTGCTTGTAGAAGACATTATCGATACAGGTAACACACTGACTAAAGTGAAAGAGATTTTGAGCCTACGTGGCCCTAAATCTATCGAAATCTGTACGTTATTAGACAAGCCTTCTCGCCGCGAAGTGATTGTCGATACAAAGTGGATTGGTTTTGAGATTCCTGATGAGTTCGTTGTTGGTGTTGGTATCGACTACGCACAAAAATATCGTCACCTACCGTACATCGGTAAAGTAGTACCTCAAGAGTAATCACTGCTCTGTGAAGAAAAACAAAAAAGGCTCGCACAATGCGAGCCTTTCTTATATCTATTTTTTCTTATATCAACGGGTTAGACGTTAAAGGTTAACCAAGAGTGGGAGACGATAGGATTTTTTCAAGCGCTTCTAAGTGACTATTTTCTAACGTGTCATTACTTGAACAACGAACGCCAAGATCTTGTAGCTTGCCGTTACCAATACCATAAACTACACCGTGGATTTCAATATCTTGTCCACGTTCCCATGCGGTTTGCATGATGGTTGAGTTACCAAGGTTATAGACTTGCTCAGCAACGTTAATTTCGCACAACTTGTCACCCCATTGTTCACGGGGTAGAGATTCAATTTGCTTACGGTACTTAAGGTAGTTATCGCGAATGTGGAGTAGCCAGTTGTTGATAAGGCCAAGTTTAGGGTTATCAATCGCTGCATTAACACCACCACAGCCATAGTGACCGCATACAATAATGTGTTTAACTTTGAGCACGTCAACGGCGTATTGCACAACGGATAAGCAGTTGAGATCGGTATGAACCACTTGGTTTGCTACATTTCGATGAACAAACAGTTCGCCAGAATACAAACCAGTGAGACGCTCGGCCGGTACTCGGCTATCAGAGCAGCCAATCCATAGAAAGCCAGGGCTTTGCCCTTCTTCAAGCGTTGTAAAATACTCAGGTCTTTGAGAGCGAATTTCTTCAGACCATTTAGAGTTGTTTTCAAAAAGCTGTTTAATCTCTGGCATTTTGCGTCTTACATCCCTTCATTAAGAATTGTAACTATACACAATGTTACAAATTCAATCCCGTAAAAACTGCGTCAACACGTACTCATCTGACGTGTTCTAGTCGTTAAGATCATTAACTTAGCACAGAAACTACCATCTGGTTATAAGTCATGAATAATGTGATTGAATTAACACTTTCTGTCTGATTAACTCATTTGTTAAAGTGATAAGGTTTGTCATTTTCATCATCAGGAAGGTGTGTTTTGTTTGGAAGTCGTTTTGCGGATATCAGTCTCAAAGGAGACATGTTTGGCGGTGTCACCACAGCCATCATCTCATTGCCTTTAGCGTTGGCATTTGGTGTTGCGTCTGGTGCGGGCGCGGAAGCTGGCCTTTGGGGCGCTATCATGGTCGGTCTATTTGCGGCGTTGTTTGGCGGTTCGAGCAGTCTGATATCAGAACCTACCGGACCAATGACGGTGATCATGACGGCTGTGATGACGAGCATGGTGGCTAAGTACCCTGAAACCGGAATGGCAATGACCTTTACCGTGGTCATGATGGCGGGTGCTTTTCAGATATTACTTGGCACCTTAAAGCTCGGAAAATACGTTACTTTGATGCCATATAGCGTGATTTCTGGGTTTATGTCGGGTATCGGCGTTATTCTGATTATCTTGCAGCTATCACCATTGTTAGGACATGCGGCTCCATCTGGCGGGGTGATGGGCACGCTTTCCGCATTGCCTGATACGTTAGCCCATCTGAAAATAAGCGAACTGTTTTTAGGGGCATTAACACTCGGTATTTTGTTTGGTTTTCCGGCTAAATATCGTAAGTATGTGCCCGCTCAACTGGTTGCTTTGGTTGCTGTCACCCTTTTATCCGTCATTATTTTTGATACCGACTCTATCCGCCGTATCGGTGAGATCCCCGCGGGTTTGCCCTCTCTCGTTATTCCGACAATCAGTTCTGAACAATTTACGACCATGGTTATCGACGCCTTGGTGCTGGGTACGTTGGGTTGCATTGATACGCTTCTGACTGCGGTTATCGGAGATTCACTGACTCGTAAAGAACATGATTCAGATAAAGAACTTCGTGGCCAAGGCATCGCGAATATGATCTCTGGTCTGTTTGGTGCGCTACCTGGTGCGGGCGCAACCATGGGTACCGTAACCAATATTCAGGTGGGTGCTCGTTCTCCACTTTCTGGTGTTATTCGAGCCTTAGTTTTGGCATTGGTGGTATTGGTTGCTGGTGGCTTAACCGAACCGATCCCTATGGCGGTATTGGCTGGCATTGCGATGTATGTTGGTTTCAATATTCTTGACTGGAGCTTTATCCAGCGAGCACACAAGGTGAGTTATGCCGGCATGGGTGTAATGTACGGCGTGATGCTGTTGACTGTATTCGTGGACTTGATTATTGCTGTTGGTCTTGGTGTCTTTATATCGAACATCCTGATTATTGAAAGATTGAGCCGAGAGCAAGCCAGACAAGTTAAGGCGATCAGTGATGGTGATGATGAAGATGATATCCCATTGACCGATAGCGAACGTCAGCTACTGGATAGTGCTAATGGTAAAGTGCTGTTCTTTTACCTTTCTGGACCGATGATCTTCAGTGTTTCAAAGGCGATTTCACGCCAGCACTCTAGTATCTCTGATTACGAAGCGATGATTCTAGATCTAACAGATGTGCCGATGATTGATGTGACGGTTGGGCTTGCACTAGAAAATGCGATTAAAGATGCGTTGGATGCGCAGTGTGAAGTGTACTTGCTGTGTCCGAATGAGAATACTCGTCAGCAGCTAGAGAAATTCCACGTGCTTGATCTTGTGCCGGAATCTAACACTTACCGATTCAGGTATGAAGCTCTGACAGCTGCAACAAGCTATGTTGATAGAGATGAACATCAATTTGAGTCAGTTTAATTTTCAGCAATAATCTGACATGAATTAGTTATAGACGCCAAATCTAGTATTGGTATTAATGCCGTTAAGTTATTAACTTAACGGCATTTTTATGTTTACTGAACTCTGAACTGGTCTTTACGTAGCTAATATTCTTGTTCGCTTTCGAAAGAAACCCTCACTCGGTATTTGTATTAATCGTTAATCAACGATAGACTTGTTTGCAAAATGGCCGAGTAAACAAGTTTGGGTTAGTTTTCTGCTAGCTCGTTTTAAGCATTACTCTCTTCCTCAAGCTCGGTCATCAACATCTTATCTATAGCAAATGGCAGTCTATCTCTATGTATGCATTAGAAATTGAGCAATTAAGAAAAACTTATGCAGGGGGCTTTGAGGCTCTTAAAGGCGTTAGTTTACAAGTAGAAAAAGGCGATTTTTACGCTCTGCTTGGTCCAAATGGCGCAGGTAAATCAACCACCATTGGTGTTATCTCTTCACTGGTTAACAAAACTTCAGGCAAGGTTAAAGTGTTCGGCTACGACATTGATACCGATCTGGAGTTGGCGAAACAGAACTTAGGTCTAGTGCCGCAAGAGTTTAACTTTAACCCGTTCGAAACCGTTGAGCAGATCGTGCTGCAACAAGCGGGTTATTACGGTGTGCCAAAAGCACTGGCGAAAGAGCGAGCGAAAAAATACTTATCTCAGCTCGATTTGTGGGAAAAGCGTAGCGAACGTGCACGTAACTTGTCTGGTGGTATGAAGCGTCGTTTGATGATCGCACGTGCACTGATGCATGAGCCTCATTTGTTGATTCTTGATGAGCCAACGGCGGGCGTTGATATTGAATTGCGCCGTTCAATGTGGGGGTTCCTGAAAGAGATCAATGAGAAGCAGGGTATTACCATTATCTTGACTACACACTACCTAGAAGAAGCGGAAATGCTGTGTCGTAACATTGGTATTATCAACCGTGGTGAGCTGATCGAGAATACAACAATGAAGTCGCTGCTGGGTAAGTTGAGTGCAGAGACCTTTATTCTTGATCTTGAAGAGGGCGTGACTGAACCTAAACTTGAAGGTGTGAATAGCCAAGTGATGGTTAATGGTTCGCTAGAAATCGAAATCGACAAGAACCTAGGTTTGAATACCATCTTTGCTCAATTGAGTGAACAGCAGGTGAAAGTCCTTTCTATGCGTAACAAAGCAAACCGTTTAGAAGAGCTATTTGTGAGTATTGTCCGTGAGGGGAGTAAATAATATGTACAGCCTATATTGGACCGCTTTCTGTAGCTTGTTGACCAAAGAGATCAATCGCTTTACTCGTATCTGGGTGCAAACGCTTGTCCCGCCAGCGATTACCATGACGCTGTATTTCATCATATTTGGCAACCTTATTGGTGCGCGTATTGGTGAAATGAACGGCTTTAGCTACATGGAATACATTGTTCCCGGCCTGATCATGATGTCGGTGATCACTAACTCATACTCCAACGTTGCTTCGTCGTTTTTTAGTGCCAAATTCCAGAAGAACATTGAAGAGTTGCTTGTCGCGCCAGTTCCTAACTACGTGATTATTGCTGGTTTCGTAATGGGCGGTGTGGTGCGTGGCTTGTTAGTGGGTACCATAGTCACATTCGTATCGCTTTTCTTTGTCGACCTGCAAGTTGACCATTGGGGCGTGATTATTGCGACAGTATTTCTAACGTCGGTTGTGTTCGCTCTGGGTGGCTTAATCAACGCTGTATTTGCACGCACGTTTGACGATATCTCTATTATCCCGACCTTTATCTTAACGCCGCTGACGTACCTTGGTGGTGTGTTTTACTCGATTAGTTTATTACCTGAATTTTGGCAAGGTGTGTCGAAACTGAACCCAATTGTGTACATGGTTAATGCGTTCAGATATGGCTTCTTGGGAGTGTCTGATGTGGGTATTGTAACGTCGTTTGGTGTATTGGGTGTGTTTATCGTAGCGCTGTATGGCGTTGCACACTACCTAGTGACTAAGGGGATTGGCTTACGCAGCTAACCTTTGGTTAATCTAAGTAACAGGTAAAGAAAAAGGTCGATATAACATCGACCTTTTTTTATGTTTTTCGTTTGGTGTTCTTGTTTTGCGTTAAAAGCAGAAGCCGACTATTCAGCCGTTTCTTCTTTTAATTCTTCTTTTGTTTCCGTAACCAAATCTAGAACTTGGTTATCGATAAGACGCGTCTTACCTAGGAAAGCTGACATCAGAATCACAGCTTGAGTCGTTTCTGATGTGATCGCTTGCAGCGTTTTCGCATCACAGATAAAGATCTCATCTGGTTGTAAGTCAGCTGCGCGTAGCTGGTCTGTCGCATCTTCAATAACAGATGCGTAGTCATCACGACCGCCACGAATTGCGCTGCTGACCCAACGCATAGTACGCGCTAGAAACAGGAGCTCGTTGACGCTCGTCAATCGTTAGGTTGCTATTGCGAGAGCTCATTGCCAAGCCATCCATTTCACGAACGGTCGCTACGCCGACAACTTCAATGTCTAACGCTAAATCTGTTGTCATCTGGCGAATAACAGCAAGTTGCTGAAAGTCTTTCTCACCGAAGCATGCAAAGTTTGGCTGAACGATATTAAACAATTTAGTGACAATCGTTGATACGCCGCGGAAGTGACCTGGACGAGACGCGCCTTCAAGCATGTGAGATATGCCTGGAACTTCAACAAACGTCTGTTTATCTAATCCATCTGGGTACATGACTTCTGGTGTCGGTGTAAACACGAGCTCAACACCTTCGGCTGTTAACTTACTTAAATCAGCTTCTAACGTACGAGGGTAGTTGTTCAAGTCATCGGTACGATCAAACTGCATCGGGTTAACAAAGATGCTTACCACAACAATGTCCGCCAGTTCACGAGCTTTCTTGACCAGAGTCAGGTGACCTTCATGCAGGTTTCCCATTGTCGGGACAAAAGCAACCGTACGTCCATCACGCTTAAACTGTTTAATCTGCTCACGAAGAGCCGCTATTTCAGCAAAAGTTTGCATAGTTACTCCTAAGCGATTGTATGAGCATCATCAGGGAAACGTGCGCTCTCTACTTCTTCTTTGTATAGAGCGACGGCTTTACGCATATCACCTGTTTCAGCTAGGAAATTCTTAGAGAATTTCGGCATGTAGTTCGCAGAAATACCGAACATGTCATGCATAACCAGGATCTGACCATCGGTAACATTACCTGCGCCGATACCGATAACGGGTACGTCACAAGCTTCTGTAATTCGTTTTGCCAATGAAGCGGGTACACATTCAAGGAGAACGATTTGAGCACCTGCGTTTTGTAGTGCTAGAGCGTCAGCAACCATTTTGTCGGCTTGCTCGTCGTCACGACCTTGTACTTTGTAACCACCAAAAATGTTCACAGACTGAGGCGTTAAGCCTAAGTGTGCACATACTGGTACTGCACGCTCTGTTAGCATCTTCACAGTATCAACCAACCAGCTTCCGCCTTCGATTTTTACCATGTTCGCACCAGCACGCATCAATGTTGCTGCGCTCTCACAGGCTTGCTCTGGCGTTGCGTAGCTCATGAAAGGCATGTCAGCCATAAGAAGACAGTTTGGGCTCCCTGCACGCACTGAGCGAGTATGGTAAGCAATGTCTTCAACGGTTACTGGTAATGTGTCGTTATGGCCTTGTAGAACCATACCCAGTGAGTCACCGACAAGTAGAACTGGCATTTCTTGGCTTTCGAATAACTGAGCAAAGCTCGCATCATAAGCTGTCGACGTCGCGAATTTACGGCCTTCACTTTTGCATTTGATCAGGTCGTTAATGGTTACTTTTTTCATTGGTTTTCCTTAATGCGCTTGGCTATTGTTGCCAAACATTGAGCCCGTTCTTATCAACTATTTTGAGTAGTTCTGTCAGCTCAGTCCCATCAGGGAGTTGTAAACTTGGTGCGATTTCAGCAAGCGGGTAAAGTACAAACTCTCGTTCTTTCATTCCGTAATGAGGAACGATTAAGCGCTCTGAATCGATCACCTCATTGCCGTATAACACAATGTCGAGATCCAAGGTTCTTGGCCCCCAACGCTCGTCTTTACGGACGCGCCCTTGTTCTAGCTCGATCTTTTGAGTGCAATCAAGTAGTTCAATTGGCGTTAATTCGGTTTGGATTGCTACTACCGCGTTGATGTAGTCAGGTTGGTTTTTCGGCCCCATTGGAGTGCTACTATATAGCTGAGAGGTCGCAACAAACGTTGATCGCGGTAGGCTTTTTAGCGTTTCGATAGCCAAGTTTGCTTGGCTAACTGGGTCGGCAAGGTTGCTGCCGACCGCAATATAAGCCGTTATCATTCGGACTGCTTACTCTTTTTATTTCGGTAAGTCTTACGGCGACGATGGCCAGATTTTGATGGTGCTGCAACGTCGTTAGCCATCGCTTGACGCATGTTGCGGCCTGCGGTCTGATAACGCTCCCACCATTTTGCTAGTTCTTTGGTTTCGCCACCCTCAATCTCGCCACGCATTTCTAGGAAGTCGTAACCAGCACGGAACTTATTCAGTTCCATAAGACGAACGGCACGTTTACCGTTACGACGAGGCAGTCGCAATTGCAGTTGCCAAACTTCACGAACGGTCGCCGTGTGACGACGAGGAATAGCAATAGACTTAACTTGCTGGTCAAGAATGATGTTGCTCGCTTCCATGATCGCATCGTAATGCGCCATACCCTGTTCAGCGACAAGCTTGTCTGCGAGCTTGTTCATTGGGTACCAAAGAATCGCTGCAAACATAAATGCAGGGTTTACTCGCTTGCCATCTTCTATGCGAAGGTCGGTTGAGTCGAGTACTAAGTCAAGCATCTGCTCTGTATGAGAGTCGTAACCTTCAGTGAAGTGCTCTGCAATTGCAGGGAACATCTGTTGGAACAGGTTGTATTCACGCATTAGGTGATAGGTTTCTAAACCGTGACCTGATTGAAGTAATTTCAGAGACTCTTCGTAAAGGCGCGCTGCTGGGATATCTTTTAGCAGGTGTGCCAGCTCTTCGATAGGGTCTGCTGTGTCTTCTTCAATATCGAAATCCAGTTTAGCGGCGAAACGCATTGCGCGAAGCATACGTACCGGGTCTTCACGGTAGCGAGTTTCTGGATCGCCAATTAAGCGGATCAGCTTGTCTTCTAAATCTTCCACACCACCCGCGTAATCGTGAATGCTGTAGTCTGCAATGTTGTAGTACATCGCATTAATAGTGAAGTCACGACGCTCTGCATCTTCATCAACATTGCCGTACACGTTATCGCGTAGCAACATGCCTTCATCAGATTGCGCAGAAACGTTTTTCGATGGCTCTTGGTGGTGGCCACGGAAAGTTGCCACTTCAATGATGTCACGACCAAACATGATATGTGCTAAGCGGAAACGGCGACCGATAAGGCGACAGTTTCTGAAGAGGTTTTTGATTTGTTCTGGTGTTGCGTTGGTCGCAATATCAAAATCTTTTGGCTGTGAGCCTAATAAGATATCGCGAACACCACCACCGACTAGAAATGCGTCAAAACCCGCACCATTCAGGCGATATAGCACTTTTAGTGCGTTGTCGCTGATCTGCTTGCGTGAAATATTGTGCTCTTGACGAGTATATATATTCAGAGCTAATTCGTGGAATCCGCGTTGTTCGCTTGGGGTATTGTCGTTTGTATTCATTAGTTTAGAACAAAGTAGGTATCGCCAACTTTGTTTTTCTCTTAGTCCAAAGTGGTAGTGCAGAGTTTAATTGCGGCTAATGATAGCTTAGCGCGAGCCATTTGAGAACATCGTCTGCTTAACCACTGCAGTTGGTTATGGCATTTTTATGTGTCGTTTTTGCTATTTACCGTTAGTTTTGAGCTAATCGCTGTGCTCTTTTTGTAAACTATCAGGTAACTGGCTGACGTTCCATTGCTGAGTTCCCCATAACAAAATCTCATCCATTGAAGCCTCACAGAGGGCATGCGGGATACCAAAACCTAAGAATCGCATAGCGTCGAGCAGCGTTGGTTTTGGGTTGTCGAGATCGATCGCGGTGGCATGGTTCTGTTTTGACAGTTTATTCCCCAAGCCATCGGTTGCCAATGGTAAGTGCAAGTAACTCACGGTTTTTTGCTTGAGTGTCTTATACAAACTGATTTGTCGACCTGTAGGCTCTATCAGGTCAGCGCCTCTTACGACTTCTGTTACCCCTTGCTCGATGTCATCAAGGACAACCGCCAAGTTATAGGCAAACAATCCATCTCTGCGTTTGATAATAAAATCTTCTTCAGCCAATGCTTTAGGGATTTGAATCGTACCGTGACGAACATCGTCAAAAGACTCGACTGGAAAGTCCATGCACAAGCGCACGGCTTGTTCGCCTGAATCAATCAAACCTGCGTTTCGGCAGTGACCATTATAAAACCCACCCAGAGACTTTATCTGCTTGCGTGTGCATTGGCAGTAGTAGGCTTGATTGTCAGCGACCCATTGATCGATTTGAGCTTGATACAAGCCATGACGTTGGCTTTGATAAACGACTTCGTCATCCCAAAATAGGTGGTAAGCCTCAAGCGTCTTAAGAATGAGGTCTGCAGCGCCGGCCATTTCTCTTGGTGGATCGAGGTCTTCCATGCGAACTAACCATTGTCCTTGGTTCGATTTCGCTTGAAAGTAGCTACCAAGAGCAGCAACCAGTGATCCAAAATGAAGAGGACCTGACGGTGATGGTGCAAAGCGCCCGATATAATTCATAAGTGAAAAACCTAATCTTGATGGTACCGCAGTAGCCGATTCTTAAGACGTTTATCTATTGCTTTGGTTCGTTTAGTCATCGTATTAATACGTAAAAACAAGCTAAAGCTGTTGATTTGCTATCAAAATCTTGAAATATCCAGCTTGGATAACAAACAAAAAAGGGAGCCAAAGCTCCCTTTCTTTACATCCGCAAGAATTAACCTTGCATCTGTTTCTCTTTGATCTCTGCAAGTGTTTTACAGTCAATACAAAGGTCAGCAGTTGGACGAGCTTCAAGACGACGAATGCCAATCTCGACACCGCAAGAGTCACAGAAGCCGAAATCGTCTTCTTCGATCTTGTCTAGTGTCTTCTCAATTTTCTTGATAAGACGGCGCTCACGGTCACGGTTACGTAACTCTAGGCTGAATTCTTCTTCTTGAGAAGCACGGTCAACTGGGTCTGGGAAATTTGCTGCTTCGTCCTGCATGTGGTGCACAGTACGATCAACTTCTTCCCTGAGCTGGTTGCGCCAAGCTGCTAAAATTTTTGTAAAATGTTCCGTTTGCTCAGGTGACATGTATTCTTCACCTGGTTTTGCTTGGTACGGTTCAACACCTGCGATGGCTAGGATGCCTAGCGCTTTTTTCTTAGATTCTGGCATACAGCATCTCCTATTTACACCTAGTCAACTGCAAAGCAGCTAATTTTAAGGCGGGTATCTATAGCAGAAAGAACGAATGGTGGCAAATACTCTTGCTCAAACTTGCAATCAATGTGAATAGTTCAGCATTTTTGCTTAGCTATTGATAAATTCAACAGCTTGTTTTAGTTGTATTTGAGTACTGCTGAGCTCTGCTTTATAGCAAAGCACTTCAACACCAGCGTCTTGTGCTTGTTTTAGTAATAACGAATATTTGGCGTCTATATGGTGTGCCGCAGACACTTTTTCAATACCTGAATGCAAAACAGTGAATAAAAGTACGGCTCTATTTCCAGATTCGACCATTTCTGTGAGTTCACGCAGATGTTTCTGGCCTCTGGTGGTGACCGCATCAGGGAAAAAGCCTTGCCCTTTGGTTGACGCTTGTTGTTTAGTTGATATTTGTTGCTTCGTGGACGTTTGTTGTTCGTCGAGCAAAGTGACGCTTTTTACTTCGATATAGCAAGGCGGCTTTTCGTTATCTTCAAGCAGAATATCAATTCGACTATTCTCACTGCCATATTTCACTTCGGTTCGTAACGCGTTATAGCCTAAGAGTTCAACTATAGTATTATTTTCAATTGCTTCCACTGCCAACTGGTTTGCTCGCGCAGTATTTACACAAATACGGTGACCTTTGTCTGTTTCTGAGATCTCCCAGCTGTTTGGGTATTTTCTTTTTGCATTATCGGATGTTGAGTACCACACCGTATTGCCAGGGGTCGCACATCCCGTCATTGCTCCAGTGTTAGCGCAATGAATAGTACGTTCGCTGCCGTCTGGAAGTTGGATGTCAGTGAGAAAACGTTTATAGCGTTTAATAAGAGTCGCTGGCTCTAATGGAGGATTGAAGTGCATATTACTTATTTAGACAGGTAGGTTTTTATGTACAATGTTGCCAACATTACACCACAAGGTTCTCCCATTGCCACAACTGCCCATAGAAGCTGTGATGCCAGATCTGCTCGCTGGCATAGAAACACACACTCAACTTATTCTAAAGGCTGCTCCCGGTGCGGGTAAGTCAACATTCTTCCCATTACAGTTAGTTAAGACCAACGCAGTTCAAGGCAAAATCATTATGCTTGAGCCGAGGCGTTTGGCGGCAAGGAATATCGCAACTTACTTAGCCAGCCAATTGGGAGAAAAAGTGGGAGAGAGCATAGGTTTTAGAGTTCGTGGTGAATCTAAAACCAGCAGTGCGACTCGCTTGGAAATCGTAACCGAAGGGATTATGACGAGAATGATCCAAACCGACCCTGAATTGACTGGGGTTGATATGGTGATCTTTGATGAGTTTCATGAGCGCAGTATCCATGCAGATACCGCGCTGGCCTTTAGCTTAGAGATCCAAGAAGCACTGCGTGATGATCTAAAAGTGATTGTAATGTCGGCGACGTTAGATCAACAAGCTTTGCAATCTTTGTTGCCTGATGCCAAGTATGTTGAATCACAAGGGCGAACTTTCCCGGTCGACTTCCGTTATCAGCCATTAGGCTCGAATGAATATTTAGCCCCTAAGATGGCCAGCGTGATTCGTTCTCTGATGGAGAAACAGTCAGGCTCACTTTTGGCTTTCTTGCCGGGTGTCTCGGCGATTAAGCAAGTCGAATCTCAACTGGAACAACTCGCCAGCGATATCGATGTGTGTCCTCTGTATGGACAACTCAGTTTTCCTCAACAGCAGAAAGCGATCGCGCCATCAGAGAAAGGGCGTCGAAAGGTGGTGTTAGCGACCAATATTGCTGAGACTTCTTTGACCATTGAAGGTATTCGACTGGTGGTCGATTCCGGGCTTGAACGTGTGGCGAAGTTCGATCTGAAAACCGGTATTACTAAGCTTGAGCAAGTGAAAATCTCGCAGTCTTCTGCTGAACAAAGAGCAGGTCGTGCTGGGCGAATTGAAGAGGGCCTGTGTGTTCGTTTGTACAGCGAAACACAGTTGATGCAGCAACCTGCTGTGCCAGAACCTGAGATTCTTCATTCTGATTTGTCTTCGTTGGTGTCTGAATTGACACAATGGGGAGCCGCAAGTGCTGATGAATTGCAATGGTTAGACATTCCACCGAAAGCTTCAACAGAACAAGCCAAGCAACTCTTACAAAACCTGGAACTGTTAGACGGTAATGGTCAATTTACGGCACTAGGAAAACAGGCTCAACGCTTAGGACTTGAACCTCGCATCGCCAGTATGTTGGTTAAAGCGCAGCAAAGCAGCCAAGAACTACTGAACATCTCGATTGTTGCTGCCGCTTTACTGGAAGAGACAGAGCGCAATGTGACAGATATGCAGCATTCGTTGCATCGACTGAAGCAAAGAAAACACTCAAAAAATAGCGTTGTGATGCAGCGAGCGAAAAGTCTCGCAGGTAAACTTAATCATCACCTGGATTTGTCACAAGTTGACGAATCATTGCTACCATTAGTGCTTTGTTTTGCCTTCCCAGACCGAATTGCACAAGTGAGAAGCTCAACCAGCAGTGCTTTCCTTCTTGCGAATGGCCACGGGGCTGAAGTTCGTGACGATGACCCATTGGCGAACAATGACTATATCGTAGTGATTGATTTGATGCGTAGCACAGGGCGAGCCAGTCAGATTTTCTTAGCCACTGCCGTTGATATTTCGCAGCTAGAAGCTGAATTCCCAAAACTGTTTGTGCGTTCAGATTACGCCGATTGGGATGAGAAACGTGGCCGCTTAGTGGCAGAGCAGCGAGTGTCTCTGGGCAAGTTGATTATCAGCACCAAAGCTTTACCAGAACCAGATGCGAATCAGGCGAGCCAAGCGCTGCTCAATTATATCGCTCGATGCGGATTGGATCGCTTACATTGGACATCTTCGGCTAAGCAGTTAGTTGAGCGTGTACGCTGTGCTGAGCTTTGGATGCCTGAGCATGATTGGCCAGCGATGGATGACGCGAGTTTAGTTGAACATCTTGATGAGTGGCTATCGCCGTATTTAAATGGCATTAAGTCTGCCAAAGGGCTGTCGAATGTATCGATTGAACAAGCACTGTCGGCATACCTTGGTTGGCCGTTGAATCAAGAAGTTGAACAATGGCTGCCTACCGACTATCTGATGCCGACGGGCAGTAAAAAAGCAATTCGCTACCAGTATCAGTCTGAGCCAGTGATCTCAGTACGAATGCAGGAAGTCTTTGGTGAACGAGACTCGCCATTGATCGCGCAAGGGCGTAAAAAAGTGGTGCTTGAGCTACTTTCTCCAGCTCAGCGACCACTACAAATTACTCAAGATTTAGCTGGCTTTTGGGCTGGCGCGTACAAAGAAGTACAAAAAGAAATGAAAGGCCGTTACCCAAAACATCCTTGGCCAGATGACCCTGCTAACCATGTAGCAACCACTAAAACTAAACGACAGTTGAATCGATGATGACCAAAATGTTAACGCCCAAAAAGGCACCACCTAAAAAAGCGCCAGCAAAGAAGTCACCAGCGACCAAAGCCAAGCCTAGAAAGCCAAGAGCAGCAGCGAAAAAGACTAAACCTAAAGCTAAGCCGTCTGGCAAGAGAGGTTGGTTGAAGATCCTGTGGGGCATTTCTTGGAAAGCAGGCTTGGCACTTGCTGCATTGCTGTTGTTCGTCGGTATTTATCTTGATTCCGTGGTCAAGCAGCGTTTTGAAGGTCAGTTGTTTGATTTGCCAACCGTGGTTTATGCGCGAGTGCTGGACCTGTCTCCGGGAACTCAGGTAAGTTTGGTACAGGTTAAGAATGAGCTGGATGTACTCAATTATCGTAAGGTGAACGCTCCTCGTCACCCTGGCGAATACTCTTCTTCCTCAACCAAGATTGAAATGATTCGTCGCCCGTTCGAGTTTGTCGATGGACCAGAATCGGATCGCCATGTGATGCTGCATTTCAATGGCAACGAGTTAACTCGTATTCAGTCGCTAGAGAAGAAAGGCGACATGGGGTATCTGCGTGTTGAACCGAAAATGCTTGGCATGCTTGAAAAAAGTAGCGATGAGCAGCGTCTGTTCTTAAAACGTAATCAGTTCCCAGAGGTGATGGTTGATGCATTGCTGGCAACCGAAGACCGAAATTTCTATCAGCACGATGGGGTATCGCCACTGGCAATCGCTCGTGCGATGGTGGTCAATGTAAAAGCAGGGCGAACCGTACAAGGTGGTAGTACGTTGACGCAACAGTTGGCAAAAAACCTGTTCTTATCTAGTGAGCGCACATTATGGCGTAAGGTTCGCGAAGCCTATATTGCACTTATCTTGGATCATCGTTACAGCAAAGACCGCATCTTAGAAGCCTACTTAAACGAGGTTTATCTTGGGCAAAATGGTGGGCAAGCGATTCATGGCTTTGGGTTAGCATCTCGCTTGTATTTCGGGCAACCGATTCAAGAACTCCGAATCGACCAACTAGCACTGCTGGTCGGTATGGTCAAAGGACCTTCGTATTACAACCCGGTTCGTTACCCTGAGCGAGCTAAGACTCGACGAGATTTGGTTCTACGTTTGCTGATGCAACAAGACATATTGACGCCGAAACAGTACGAAGAAGCCGCAAGCCGAGACTTGGATATTCAAGATAACCCACGCATTGCGAGCCGTCAGCCCGCTTACTTCCAGCAAGTCAATATTGAGCTTAAGAGATATGTCGGTGATCGATTTGAAGCACAGAAAGGTATTCGAGTATTTACCTCTCTGGATCCTGTTTCTCAAGACAAGCTAGAGACATCGATTGCTCGTAAGGTGCCTGATTTATCTAAAACTGCAGGTAACAAGCTAGAGGCTGCTGCTATTGCAGTGGATAGAAATACTGGTGAAATTCGTGCGATGGTCGGTGGTAAACGCACTGGCTACGATGGTTTCAATCGAGCCTTGAATGCGAGTCGTCCTATTGGTTCTTTGGTTAAACCAGCAATCTACTTAACCGCATTAGAGCAACCCCAGAAGTACACATTGGCGACAACCTTGATGGATACTCCACTAAGCTTGAAAGGCAGTAAAGGCAGCGTATGGAGCCCAAGAAACTTCGATCGCAAGTTTCGCGGAGAGGTGCCTTTGTATGTGGCGCTTTCTAAGTCTTACAATGTACCAACGGTTCGCTTGGGCATGCAGTTAGGTATTGATAGCGTGTCGGATACGATTGGAAAACTGGGTGTCGATAAAAACGAAATTCGCCCAGTGCCATCGATGTTTTTGGGTTCATTCTCATTGACCCCATTTCAGGTAGCGCAGATGTACCAAACGATTACCAACTCTGGCCGTATAGCACCTTTGTCTGCGCTTCGTTCAGTTGTTGATAACGATGGTGAGGTTTTATATCAGTCGATCCCTCGTGTATCACAAAGCGTTGACCAGCAAGCAGCTTGGTTGACAACTTATGCCATGAAACGTGGTGTGTCGGAAGGTACTGGACGTTTCCTACAAGGCCAGTTTGCATGGGCAGGATTAGCCGGTAAAACGGGTACCAGTAATGACAGCCGAGACAGTTGGTTCGTGGGTGTTGATGGTCGTGAAGTCACTACCATCTGGCTAGGACGCGATGATAATAAGCCGACTAAACTTACGGGCTCTAGTGGTGCGTTACGTGTCTATGCCGATTACTTGAAACATCGAACTCCAGAGCAGTTATTGTTGCCTTGGCCGAATGGCATTACGACGGCAAGTTTTACTCGGACTTCTGAAGGGGCTTTAGAGTTTGACTGTGACGGTAAGGTTAAACTGCCGGTTTGGGATGAGAATGGAAACATTAAAAAGGGTTGTGAAAGTCAACCAAAACAGTGGCTAAAAAAGCTTTTTCAATGGTAAGGTCGTAAAAGAAAAGAATGACAAGGATAGTTTAAATAATGATTTCTCGTTGGATAGTGAGCGGCTTAGGCATTGTCGGTACTGTGATCAGTTTTCAGCTGCTTGCATCTACTGTGACACCGGTGGAACAATCTCAGCAAGCTGGACAAGCTCATAAAAGGCCAACCGTTGCTGTCGTGCTTGCTGGTGGAGGAGCCAAAGGAGCGGCTCACATTGGTGTGCTTAAAGCCTTAGAAGAGATGCAAATTCCGGTTGATTACATTACCGGTACCAGTATGGGCGCTTACGTTGGTGGTCTTTATGCGACAGGGATGAGCGCAGATGAGATCGAGAGCTTTATTTATACGGTGGATTGGAATCGTGGCTATCGCGATCGCGTTAACCGTAGTGATCGGCGTGTGCGTGACAAAGAGTATGAAGACCGTTATCAACTGAATACCGACCTCGGTTTAGGTTGGGGTGAAATCAAAGCCAGAAAAGGTGTGGTTCAAGGCCAGAATATGTTGCGTATTCTGCGTGAGACCACAGGTAACTTATCTCCACTCGATTCTTTCGACAACCTCGCGATTCCATATCGCTCTGTTGCAACCGACATTATCGATCTTGAAGAAGTGGTCATCGACCATGGTCATCTTGTTGATGCGATGATGGCGAGTATGTCGGTACCCGGCGCGCTTCCTCCTTATGAGGTTGATGGACGAATGCTGGTTGATGGTGGTGTCACCAATAACATGCCAGTGGATGTTGCTCGAGCAATGGGAGCCGACATCGTTATTGCCGTTGATATCAGTACTAACTACAAAAGCAAAGAAGACTTTACTAACTTTTTAGCCGCAGCAGACCAACTCTCTAATTACCTTGTTCAACGCAGTACTCAAGAGCAAGCCGCTACGTTAACAGACGATGATTTTTTCCTACGTCCTGATGTTGGGCAAATGGAGACCACAGAGTTCGATAAAATGCCGACGGCTTATCATGCAGGATACGAAGCAACAAGGCAGTATACGGATCAGCTCTCTAAGTTGTCGCTCTCGAATGCGGACTACCAACACTATATTGATGATAAACAGAAAGCTCGAAAGCAGCTCAAGCATGGTGATAAAACGGTGGTGGATAAGGTCGTTATCAATAATAACACCCACTATTCAGATAAGTTGATTGCCAATCGTTTGAACCTCGATTCTGGCAAAATCCTTAAAACCAGCGAAATTGAATCTCAGGTTAAAGATCTCTATGCGCTCGATCGTTTTGAATTGGTCACCTATGAATTTGGAAATGTAGACGGTGAAGATCAACTGCAGGTAGATGTAAATGAAAAATCATGGGGTCCTAATTACCTCAACTTTCGATTTTATCTTGAAGATGACTTTGCAACCGAGAGCCAATATTCAATTGGTATGTCGGCTAATTTTACGGATATTAACTCGCATGGCGCAGAGTTAAGAACGAATGTAGAAATGGGCACTGATAAGCTCATTGAGGCTGAGTTATATTCTCCTTTTTTCTCAAGCCAGAAGTTATTTACATCGGCATCACTTGTTTATAGCAATCAGAAGAGAAACTTACCCGCCAATATTGACGATATCGAAGAGCCCACTCTTGACGTAACTAAAGACTACTTACCAATGACTTATCAAGAGTATATTGGTGAACTGGCATTAGGTTACCAGCCAACATTGTGGCAAGAATTTAAAGTGGGGGCTCGATACACCGATGGTGATGTTGAGGTAGCCTCGTTACCGTCTTTAGGTAGCGGTGGATATACACGTATTGGTGGGTTTATGAGTTATCGATTGGATACTTTAGATAACTTCAGTTTGCCAACCAAAGGGTATTTCGTTGATCTGGAGTATCTCGTTTCCCATGATGATTTCGATAATGACTCTTCTCTTGCTGATTCTGAATTTAACTCTGAAAGCGATACGGTTTATGAGATTTCAGCTAATGTCATGGCTGCGCAGAGTATTGAAAAGCATACTTTAGTCGCAAAGTTCGATTTTGGTATGGTAGAGAGTAAAAATTCCGTATTCCCTATTGATCCAAAGGAGCTTGGAGGCTTCTTAAATTTATCGGGAATACCAAGAAATAGTCTTATTGGGCAAAACTTGGCATATGGCAGTTTAATTTATCGCTATAAATGGTTTGAAAATGATTTTGGCTTGTTTAAGTCACCGTTCTACGTGGGTGCGTCCATTGAGCATGGTGGTGTATGGTCGAATAATGATTTGAACATTGACGAAGCGCCAATGTTCACCGCTGGTTCGGTCTTTGCCGGAGTCGACTCCCCATTAGGGCCGATTATTTTGGCTTATGGTAGAACCGAAGATAATTACGACTCGGTCTACTTAATTATCGGAACGTCTTACAAATAAACATGCGTGGGATAGCTCTTTTTCCGACTAAATAGGCAAAAATCGTAGGACTTTCGTCTTAACTTGCTATGTTGGTCAAAATGATAAGATTTTAATTTAACGTTAAATTTGCTATTCTACCGCCCACAGTTTGGCCTCTATGATGCCGCTCATCAATACAAATTGAATGACAAAAATGGCAATGGAGAGCCAAGTTTCCAAGGATGTTCACTTCTTTATTTTACTAATAATTATGAAGATAAGAAGTGAACCGCAATGAGAGGAAAAAAGTCGTGCTTGAAGCCTACCGTAAACACGTCGAAGAACGTGCTGCCGAGGGAGTTGTTCCAAGACCACTAGATGCTGAGCAAGTCGCTGGCCTAGTTGAACTTCTAAAGAACCCACCTCAAGGTGAAGAAGAATACCTTCTTGACCTACTAGAAAACCGAATTCCACCAGGTGTAGATGAAGCTGCTTACGTTAAAGCGGGCTTCCTAACGGCTATCACTAAAGGTGAAGTTGAATCTCCACTAGTAAGCAAAGCAAAAGCTGCACAACTACTTGGCACAATGCAAGGTGGTTACAACATCGAATCTCTAGTTTCTTTGCTGGATGATGCAGAGCTTGCTCCTATCGCTGTTAAAGCGCTTTCTCATACTCTACTGATGTTTGACGCATTCTACGATGTAGAAGAAAAAGCAAAAGCAGGTAATGCTTCAGCACAACAAGTGCTTCAATCTTGGGCTGATGCTGAGTGGTTTACAGCTAAAGACAAAGTAGCGGAAAAAATTACCGTTAAAGTATTTAAAGTCACTGGTGAAACGAACACCGATGACTTATCTCCAGCGCCAGATGCATGGTCACGTCCTGATATCCCAGTACACGCAAAAGCGATGCTGAAGATGGAACGTGATGGTATTACTCCTGATGAGCAGGGTAACGTTGGTCCAATTACTCAAATTGAAGAAATGCAAAAAGACGGCATTCCACTGGCTTACGTTGGTGATGTTGTTGGTACTGGTTCTTCACGTAAATCAGCGACAAACTCAGTACTTTGGTTCATGGGTGAAGATATCCCATTCGTACCGAACAAGCGTACTGGCGGTGTTTGTCTTGGTGGTAAAATTGCTCCGATCTTCTACAACACAATGGAAGACTCAGGCGCGCTACCAATTGAGCTGAACGTACAAGACATGAACATGGGTGATGTGATTGATATCTATCCTTATGAAGGTGTTGTTCGTAAAGACGGTGCAGATATCTCAAGCTTTGAGCTAGGCAAAGTACTTCTAGATGAAGTACGTGCTGGTGGTCGTATTCCACTGATCATTGGTCGTGGCTTAACGGGCCGTGCTCGTGATGCTCTAGGCCTAGCTGAAACCGATCTGTTTGCTAAACCAATCGATCCTTCTGCTTCTGATAAAGGCTACACGTTAGCTCAGAAGATGGTAGGTAAAGCGTGTGGCGTTGAAGGTGTGCGTGCGGGTCAGTACTGCGAACCTAAAATGACAACAGTAGGCTCTCAAGATACTACGGGTCCTATGACACGTGATGAGCTGAAAGATCTAGCTTGTCTTGGTTTCTCTGCGGATCTTGTGATGCAGTCTTTCTGTCACACATCTGCATACCCGAAACCAGTTGATGTAAACACTCACCATACACTGCCTGATTTCATCATGAACCGTGCGGGTGTTTCACTTCGTCCGGGTGATGGTGTTATCCACTCATGGCTAAACCGTATGCTTCTGCCTGATACTGTAGGTACCGGTGGTGACTCACATACTCGTTTCCCTCTAGGTATCTCGTTCCCTGCAGGTTCTGGCTTAGTAGCATTTGCTGCAGCAACAGGTGTTATGCCTCTTGATATGCCAGAATCAATCTTGGTTCGCTTTAAAGGCGAAATGCAGCCGGGTATCACGCTACGTGACCTTGTACATGCAATTCCTCTTTACGGTATCAAGCAAGGCCTACTGACTGTTGAAAAAGCCGGTAAGATCAATGAATTCTCTGGTCGTGTACTAGAAATTGAAGGTGTTGACCACCTGTCTGTTGAGCAAGCATTTGAACTTTCAGATGCATCTGCGGAGCGTTCTGCGGCTGGTTGTACTGTTAAGCTTTCTCAAGAGTCTATCGAAGAGTACCTGAACTCGAACGTCGTTATGCTTAAGTGGATGATTGCTGAAGGTTACGGTGATGTTCGTACTATTGAGCGTCGTATTACGGCAATGGAAGAGTGGCTAGCGAACCCTGAGTTGCTTGCTGCTGATTCAGATGCTGAATACGCTCATGTTATCGAGATTGACCTTGCTGACATCGATCAGCCAATCCTATGTGCACCAAACGATCCAGATGATGCTCGTCTTCTTTCTGACGTTCAAGGCACTGAGATTCAAGAAGTGTTTATCGGTTCTTGTATGACCAACATCGGTCACTTCCGCGCTGCAGGTAAGATGTTAGAAGAGTTTAACGGCTCACTAAATACTCGCCTATGGGTTGCTCCGCCAACGAAGATGGATAAAGACCAACTGACAGAAGAAGGCTACTACGGCATCTTCGGTCGTGCTGGGGTTCGTATTGAAACTCCGGGTTGTTCATTATGCATGGGTAACCAAGCTCGTGTTGCTGATGCTTCGACGGTTATGTCGACGTCTACTCGTAACTTCCCGAACCGTTTGGGTAATGGTGCGAACGTTTATCTAGCTTCTGCTGAGCTTTCTGCTGTTGGTGCGATTCTTGGTCGTATCCCAACTAAAGAAGAGTACTTAGCGTACGCTGAGAAGATTAATGCAACCGCTGCAGATACATACCGTTACCTGAATTTCCATAAAATGGGTCAGTACACGGAAAAAGCAGACACGGTTATCTTCCAAGAGCCTGCGTAAGCGGTTAATGGATTGCGATAAAGTGCCTACTGCGCTGCAGTAAAGCACTCGCTGCTAATACAACGCCTTCTCTTTGTGAGAGGGCGTTTTTGTTTATGCGCGTTGCTGGTGGTTTGTTCTTGGTGATTTGTTCTTGGTGGTTTAGTGCAGCATTAAACACACTCGATCTCTCGTAGACTTAGCTATATACTCTCGCCTCATTTTTGCTACTACCTATTTATTGAACCTTCTTTTTATTAGAACTTTGGAGCCTTATGGAATTCGAATTTACAAGAAACACTTTAATGGGCGAGTACTATGTAAAGTGCAGCATGGGTCATGAGATTGTTGGCCGCTGGCTTCAAGAAGAGATCGGGAAAGATAAGCAGAAACTGGATCATGTGATGGCGTTGATTGAACAATCTCGACAGGATCTGAGTAATGAAGTGACGCTGCTTGGCAAAGAGATCAGCCTTGCTATCAATGAAGATGACGTAACGATTCAGGAAAACGTGTTAGCGCATGAGCAAGAGATGGAAGAGGGCAGTGAATTCGACTTCTATAACTGTGAAAGCCAAGCAAGCTGTGGAATCGATGATTTCGAGCGACTTATCGAACGCTGGATGGACTTTTTAGGCTATTAAGGTCTAACTTTCTACTCGCTAGTTAGCCCCTATTCTTGAGTCATTTAGAGCTTTGAAGGCTTGGTTGCCCAAAACTGGAGCAACAATAGCGCAACGCATTAAGATAGTGAAAAGGCCGCACCATATTGGTGCGGCCTTTTTCGTTTTTATGACCTTATCATTTACATATTATTTAAAATCAATAACTTAACATTTTGGCACGCTACTTGGATTGTAATAAGAGAATTAACGGATTAAGTGAAGAATTTAAGGAACGAATATGAAATTAATAAATGCCATTGTTAAGCCATTCAAATTAGACGATGTACGCGAAGCGCTCTCTGATGTGGGTATTGAAGGTATGACAGTTTCTGAAGTGAAAGGTTTTGGTCGTCAGAAGGGACACACTGAATTGTATCGTGGTGCGGAGTACCAAGTGGATTTCCTACCAAAAGTGAAGCTAGAGATTGCTACCCAAGCTGAAAACGTTGACCGAGTTGTTGAAGCGATTAGCCAAGCAGCACATACCGGAAAAATCGGTGATGGCAAAATTTTTGTGTATGACCTAAGCCAAGCCGTACGTATTCGTACTGGTGAAATGGATGCTGAAGCACTTTAAAGAATTACAAGGACTGGAGACTTTAATATGGAACTTACGACAACAGTAATGGAACTACGTTACGCACTAGACACTTTTTTCTTCCTCATTTCAGGTGCGTTGGTCATGTGGATGGCAGCAGGCTTCGCAATGCTTGAAGCTGGCCTAGTTCGTTCAAAGAACACCACAGAAATTTTAACTAAGAACATCTGTTTATACGCTATTGCTTGTACGACTTTCTTAGTGGTTGGCTACAACATTATGTACGTAGATAACGGTGAAGGTGGTTGGTTACCTTCATTTGGTACTTTAATTGGCACTCAAGGTGAAGGCGCAGACCATTCACTAGAATCTGACTTCTTCTTCCAAGTTGTGTTCGTTGCAACGGCAATGTCGGTCGTTTCGGGCGCAGTGGCTGAGCGTATGAAGCTTTGGTCATTCCTTATCTTCTCTGTGGTTCTAACAGCGTTTATTTACCCAATGGAAGGTTACTGGACTTGGGGTGGTGGCTTCCTATCAGAAGCAGGCTTCAGTGATTTCGCAGGTTCAGGTATCGTGCATATGGCTGGTGCTTCGGCTGCGCTTGCTGGCGTATTGTTACTCGGTGCTCGTCGAGGTAAATACGGTAAAAATGGTGAAATTTACCCAATCCCTGGTTCAAACATGCCGTTAGCAACATTAGGTACATTCATCTTATGGTTTGGTTGGTTCGGCTTCAACGGCGGTTCTCAGCTAATGGTTTCAGACTTTGAAAACGCGACAGCGGTTGGTCAGATCTTCCTTAACACCAACGCAGCAGCAGCAGCAGGCGCAATCGCAGCATTACTAGTATGTAAAACAACTTGGGGTAAAGCTGACTTAACAATGATTCTTAACGGTGCGTTAGCTGGCCTAGTAGCAATCACTGCAGACCCTTTATCACCATCACCTTTATTTTCTGTAGCGATTGGTTCGGTATCTGGTGCCTTGGTTGTATTCAGCATCATTGCTCTAGATAAAGTGAAGATTGATGATCCAGTGGGTGCTATCTCAGTTCACGGTGTATGTGGCTTCTTCGGTCTAATGGCTGTGCCTCTAAGCAACGCGGATGCAACGTTTGGTGCTCAACTATTGGGTGCAGCAGTAATCTTTGCATGGGTGTTCGGAGCTAGCCTAGCGGTATGGGCAGTGCTTAAAGCAACAATTGGTATCCGTGTAACCGAAGATGAAGAATTGGAAGGCATGGACATGCATGATTGTGGTGTTGGCGCTTACCCTGAATTTGTATCAGTAAAGTAATCAAAGAATAAAGCTTAATGTAGATAAAGAGTAAGCTAGTTTAAGAAACCCCATAACCATTGGTTATGGGGTTTCTTGTTATTTATGTCTAAGCAACAATGATCTCTCAAGAGTGAGCGAGTATTTTGGATAGGAGATGATATGAATACCCTCTGAAATACATTGTTACAAAAGTGCGAGCTTGATGGTGCTGAGCAGACGAATTTTTTGTCGGACATCATTGTAATTATGTTACTGATGAATATAATAACGCAACTGATATAGATTATCATTTCGATATAAAGGATTTTACAATGAAAAAACTGCTAACACTTTCAGCTCTAGCGTGTAGTGTGATTGCCCCGACAGCAATGGCTGCGGAAGAAGTGAACGTATACTCTTACCGTCAACCTTTCCTAGTTGAGCCTATGTTCAAGGAATTCACGAAAGAGACTGGCATTAAAGTAAACGTTAAGTTTGCTAAAAAAGGTTTAGCAGAGAAGTTAGCTCAAGAGGGTGAGTATAGCCCAGCTGACGTTGTATTAACTGTCGATATCAGTCGTTTATCTGAACTCACTAAACAAGGTCTAGTTCAATCTGTTGAAAGTGATGTACTTGAAAAGAACATCCCTGCTCAGTACCAAGATACTGCTAACGAGTGGTTTGCTCTAACAACTCGTACACGTAGCGTTTATTCTTCACGTGATCGTGTTGGTCGTCTAGGTGAAGAGTTTACTTACGAAGATCTAACTAAGCCTGAATTTAAAGGCAAAATCTGTACTCGTAGCGGTAAGCACCCATACAATGTTTCTCTAGTATCTTCGATGATCGCTCACAAAGGTGAAGCTGAAACGAAAGAGTGGCTCGAAGGCGTAAAAGCAAACCTAGCACGTAAGCCTCAAGGTAACGATCGCGCACAAGTTAAAGCGATTAAAGAAGGTCTATGTGATGTTGCTCTTGGCAACAGCTACTACCTAGGTAAGATGGTTAACGATAAAGAGCAAAAAGCTTGGGCTGATGCTGTTTACATTAACTTCCCTAACCAAGAGACAACAGGTACTCACGTGAATATCTCTGGTATGGCAATGGCTAAATACTCTCCAAATGAAGAGAATGCCGTTAAGCTAATGGAATTCCTATCTGGTAACACAGCACAAAGCATGTACGCAGAAGTGAACTACGAGTACCCAGTGAAAGCAGACGTTAAACCTTCTGAGCTTGTTGCTTCATGGGGTGAATTCAAAGCTGATACAATTTCTCTAGACCAGATCGCTGACCACCACGCAGCAGCAATCAAGTTATTAGATGAAGTTAAGTTCGATCTTTAATTTATTACTGTAGGCTTCGGCCCAAGTAAAATGACAACCTCAAGTCGCCATTTTCGGTCACTTGGGGTTGTTTGTTTTTGGAAAATCACTTTTTGATACAAAGCTCGTCGTTGATCCCTTGAGTTATTAGCATCTCACCTTGAAGTCGTTACAGTATATGGGTATAAATAACCCCACCATTAAAAGGATATGAGATGTATTTGCAAATGCATTTGTGTTTCATTAAGCCTCGTTGTAGTTAGGCGATGAAAGAAAAGAATTATTTATGGAACACCAGTAGCGGCATTATTGCAGTATTGCTGGTTTTACCGATCTTAGCGATTTTTACGACGGCTGTTGGAGAAACAGATGAGCTATTTTCTCATCTGATGTCCACAGTGATGCCCACCTATGCTTACAATACGGTGGTTTTAGTCATAGGAACCATGTTCCTGTCTTTAGTTTTTGGTATTCCGTCTGCTTGGATTATGGCCATGTGCCGTGTGCCGGGTGAGCGTGTTTTACAGTGGGCACTGGTACTGCCATTAGCTATGCCAGGCTATATTGTCGGGTATATCTTTACCGATTGGTTCGACTTTGCAGGCCCTGTTCAAGTGCTACTGCGAGATCTGACTGGGTGGGGACCCGGTGAGTATTGGTTCCCGGATATTAGAACCTTATCGGGTGCCATTATTGTTCTGTCCCTCGTTCTTTACCCGTATGTTTACTTGTTGTGCCGCGCGGCCTTTATGGAGCAAAACGTCTCCTTATTGCAATCCGCTCGGTTGCTAAAATGTTCACCTTGGGAAAGCTTTCGTCGTATTTCTTTACCGCTTGTTCGTCCTTCTATGGCGGTAGGTCTATCGCTTGTCGCAATGGAAACCATCGGTGACTTTGGTACCGTGAGTTACTTTGCAGTCAATACCTTAACGACAGCGGTTTACGATACCTGGTTAGGTTACTCAAGTTTAACGGCTGCAGCGAAAATATCGGCAATTATGCTGGTTATCGTGATCCTACTGTTGAGTTCAGAGCGCTATAGCCGTCGTAAACAGAAACTGTTCCAGAATCAATTCAGCAGTCGTGAAGACTTTCGCTACGACTTGTCCGGTTGGAAAAAATGGTTGGCACTGTTCTGGTGTTGGGGATTAGTGTGCGTTGCATTCTTGTTTCCTCTCGGTCAGTTGATGATCTATGCCTACAAATACTTTGCGCAAAGCTGGACGCCTGAATTCAGAGAGTATGCGGTTAACAGCCTTTATGTGTCAGTAGTCGCGGCGATTATTGGCGTAATCATTGCGATGATTGTGAATTTTAATCAACGTGTTAGCCCAAGTAAGAAAAATCAGTCTTACATGCGTATTGCTTCGATGGGCTATGCCGTTCCAGGCACCGTGTTAGCGATTGGCGTGATGGTACCCGTGTTGTTTATGGATCACTTGGTCAATGACATCGCTAAAGTGATGGAGTGGGGGCGACCTGGTTTGATCTTCTCTGGTTCCATGTTTGCGCTTATCTTTGCAATGGTCGTGCGTTTTTCGGCAGTGGCGATCGGCAGTATCGAAAGTAGCTTGAGTAAAGTATCTCCTTCATTGGATATGGCTTCTAAAACCATGGGTTGTAATACCAACCAGATGTTACGTCGTGTTCATTTACCTTTGATTAAACGCGGCGCGTTGATCGCAGGTTTACTGGTGTTTATCGAATCAATGAAAGAGCTAAATGCGGCATTGCTGTTACGTCCTTTCAACTTCGAAACATTGGCGACCTATGTTTATAACTATGCCTCAGATGAGCACCTAGAGTTGGCGGCAATGCCTGCTGTATTATTGGTGTTGGTGGGTTTAATTCCTCTGATCATCGTCAACCGTTCTTTGGAGCAGAAACACTAATGAGTTGTGCATTATCAATTAAAGATCTGACTTGTAAATATGAGTCGCAAACCATCTTGGAATCGCTCTCGTTAGAAGTTGAGCATGGTGAAATCGTTTGTCTTCTTGGTGCCAGTGGCTGCGGAAAAACGACTTTGCTTAAGGCGGTTGCAGGGCTGCTTCCATTAAGTAGCGGAATCATGAGCTTGAACTGTCAAACCATTGATGATGGTGATAATTGGTTGCCACCAGAGCAACGAAACATCGGTATGATTTTCCAAGATTACGCCCTGTTTCCGCACCTGACGGTAAACCAGAATGTTGGTTTTGGCCTTAAAGATCTCTCTGATCAGCAAAAGAAAGAGAAAGTCCAAGAGATGTTGGAGCTGGTTCATTTAGATGAATTCGGTGACCGATACCCACATCAACTTTCTGGTGGTCAACAGCAGCGCGTAGCGATTGCTCGTTCTTTAGCATACAAGCCAGATTTATTGTTATTGGATGAACCTTTCTCAAATATCGATACTCAGGTTCGCCATGAGTTGATCTCTCAGATTCGTAAAATATTTAAGAAGCAGGGTGTGACGGCTATTTTTGTGACTCACAGTCGTGAAGAGGCGTTCGCGTTTGCAGACAAGATGGCAGTAATGAACCATGGTGTGATTGAACAGTATGGTTCGGCATCGGAGCTTTATTTCCACCCTTCGAGTAAGTTTGTTGCAGACTTTTTGGGCGGCGGCAGTTACCTCAATGCACAGCGTATTTCAGAGCTGGAGTTTGAAACCAGCTTAGGTGTGGTTGAAGCTAAACCACAAACGGAGATTGAATTTGGCAGTGCGTGTGAGCTTCTTTTAAGACCACAGCATATCCAAGCTAGTTACGAACAAGACAGTGCTATTTCAGTGCTAGAACAGCAATTTATGGGCGACCACTGTCGTTATGTTATTGAAGCACATGGTCAAAAGCTATTGGCAACCTCGTCAGAAGCGCTTGAAGTTGGTATGCCGGTCAACGTAAAAGTGGATACCAAAGGCGTATTGGCTTTCTAATTAGGTACAACTCATAGTACCGATAATTCGTGATGAACCATAAAAAAGCCCAGCACTTTAATCGAAAGTACTGGGCAAAAGTTCTTCATCTATAGGGGTTAACAAGGCAGTGATTTGTTAAGTCCCATACAAGACTGCTGCGCTCTATAAGCCTATAGAGAGAGGAAGTCTTTCACTTTTTGAAGAACATGTTCTGCAGTGTCTTTATCTTCCATTTCAGCGAAGATTCGTAGCAATGGCTCAGTTCCTGAGAAACGAGCAATCACCCAGCCGCCATTCTTGAAGTACACCTTGGCACCATCTTCATAGCTGACTTTTTCAATTTCGTATTCAAATTCAGGCAGTTGTTTTTCGACGTAGATCTTGGTGTAGAGCGCTTCCTTCTCTGAAGGTTTAAACTTGCAATCGCCTTCTGCCGTATACGCATAGCCATACTTAGAGTAGATTTCATCAAGCAGCTCAGAGAGTTTCTTACCTGTCACACTGATCATCTCAACCAGTAAGCTCGATGCGAACACGCCATCCTTACCTTTGATGTGACCTCGAATAGTTAAACCGCCAGAGCTTTCACCGCCAATTAGTGAATCATCGGCTTCCATTTGAGAGCTGATATGCTTAAAGCCTACAGGAACCTCAAAGCTCTTCTCACCATGGTCTGCCGCTACTTTGTCGAGCAGATGTGTGGTGGCGATGTTACGCACGACAGAGCCTTTCCAGCCTTTGTATTCCAATAAGTAGTAGTAAAGAAGCAGTAACACTTCGTTAGGGTGAATGAAGTGACCTTTCTCATCGATGATGCCTAAACGGTCGGCATCGCCATCGGTACCAATACCAATGTCATAGCCTTCTGCTGCTACCAAATGCTTCAAGCGGTAGAGCGTAGCTGCATTAGGAGATGGCATGAGACCACCGAAATCTGGGTTCTTACCATCGTTGATCACGTCGACATCACAGCGAGCGCTGATTAACACGGTTTGCAGTGCGTTTTTCGCTACACCGAACATTGGATCGATCAGAACTTTTAGGTTGGCTTGTTTAATCGATTCAATATCAATAGCATTAATGATCGAGTCAACAAAGGCGTTCATCGGATTGATGATTTCAATTTCTTTGTCGTTCAATGCTTGTTCAAAATCGACTCTGACGACATCCTCACTGGTTAGGTTCGAAATTTGTTGTTCGATCTTTTCTGTGATGATCTCGTCTGCATCACGGCCACCTTCAATGAAGATCTTTATACCGTTATAGTCTGCTGGGTTGTGAGAAGCAGTAATACAGGCTGAGTAGACACATCCCATCTCTTTCGCTTGGAACATCACGATAGGAGTCGGAACGAACTTGTCGATAAAGCTCACTTTGATGTTGTTGGCTGCCAATACTTCAGCAAACCAGCACGCGGCTTTATCTGAAAGGAAGCGGCGGTCGTAACCGATAACGAAGCCGTTCTTTGCTGCATCTTCATTATTGATGATGTTAGAGAGTGCTTGTGCCACTAAGCGAACGTTTTCTCTAGTGAACTCTTCACCAATAAACGCGCGCCAGCCGCCAGTACCAAATTTAATCATTAGAAAATCCTTTTAGTCTCACTATCTTAAGCCAGTAAAGACTTGAGATAGGAGCTGTTCATCAAATTAAGTGATTAGCCGAGTACAACGATAACTTCGTTCACGCTGCCTTCTGCTTGTACTGGGATTGCGCCTTCAATCTGCTCACCGTTAATCGTGATAGAGGCAACGCCCTTACTTACTGCATTCGGGTTTTGCACTGTGATGTTGTAAGTCGCACCGCGCCATTGACGAGTTACCTCGAATTCTGGCCAATCAGTTGGGATACAAGGATCGACGGTTAAGCCTTCAAAGCCTGTGCGAACACCAAGAATGAAGTTGGTTACCGCAAAGTAAGCCCAACCCGAGGTACCTGTTAACCAAGGGTGGTTTGCACGGCCGTGGTCTTGGTGGTCTTTACCCATGATGAACTGCACGTACGAGTATGGTTCTGCGTAGCGTGTTTCAATCATGTCGTTTTGGTTGTATGGATTTAGTGCGTCGTAGAATTTCATCGCACGGTCACCACGACCTAGTTTCGCTTCGGCTACCCATGCCCATGGGTTCGGGTGAGAGAAGATAGCGCCGTTCTCTTTAACGCCTTGGTAAACGCGAGTCACAAAGCCGATATCGTCATTTGGTGTAGCAAATGATGGAGAGTTTAGGTGTAAGCCGTATTCAGAGAACAGGTTCTCATCAACTGCGTCCATCGCTTTCTCGCCACGCTCTTGAGATACCGCACCAGATAGAACCGCTAGTGTGTTTGACTCAAGGTGAACTCGACCTTCAGTTTGTTGTGCGGTACCAATCTTATCGCCATTTTTAGTTAGACCTCGGATGTACCAGCCACCCTCGTCATCCCAAAGGTGTGTTTCACACGCTTCGCGAACGTTAGCTGCCATTTCTGTGTATTTAGCGACATCAACATCGTTATTACGGAACTTAGCCAGGTCTAAAAATTCTTGTAGAGCCCAGAAGTGTAGGAATGAAACCATTGAAGATTCACCGCCACCTAGGTTCAAACAGTCATTCCAGTCAGCACGTAGACCTTTACAGATACCGGTTTGCCCTACGTACTCAGCAGAGAAGTTCAGTGCCGCTTTCATGTGTTCGTAAACGGTCGCTTCGCCACCGTCTGCGTATGGAATTACTTCGTCAAAGAAGTCATGTTCACCGGTTTCCATCACGTATTTGATGATGGTCGGAACGATCCACAAGTGATCATCAGAACAGGTATCGTCAATGCCGTGGATCTTGTCGTCGTCTGAAGGCGTTGGAACAACCGTTGGTGATTTTGAAGGCTCAACGTCGGCTTTCTCTGGATCGAACCAGTCAGGATCGAACAAGTGTAGCCCGTAGCCCGCTTTCACTTGGCCACGAAGCAGGTCGATAATACGTTTCTTGGTCATTTGTGGGTTGGCATGAGGCACTGAGATCGCGTCTTGCGCGGTGTCACGGTAACCAAGGCCAGTACGACCGCCGACTTCAATGAAGGATGCAAAGCGCGACCAAACCACACAGGTTTCCGCTTGGTAAAGCGTCCACGTGTTGATCATGGTGTCTAAGCCTTCGTTTGGAGACTTAACTTGGAACTTGTTGCAGCGTTCATCCCAGTGATCTTTGATACCTTGGAAAGCCGCATCTACGTTGGCTGTGTCTTGGTACTTCTCACGTAGGCGCTCACCGTTGCCTTTGCCGATACCTAGTACGTACGCAAAGCGAACCTCTTCACCCGGTTGAATTGTAAATTGCTTATGCAGAGAACCACAGTGGTTGTAACAGGTTTGAGCGCTGTTAGAACACTTGCCATTTTCAACCGCGATTGGGTTTGCTTCGTCACGGTACATGCCAAGGAAGTTGTCACGCTGACCATCGTAGCTGTCTGGCGAGAAGGTTGATGCTAGGTAGTAGAAGCCTTCAAAGTCGTTGGTGTTGTAGTACAGGTCGTATTCCAACACACCTTCTTGGTAAGACGTACCCGCAGAGTACAAAGACATCTGATGGTTCTGGTTATCTGATTGAATATGACTGAAAGAGAACTCAACAAATGAGAAAGTGCTGATGGTTCTTGGCTTGTCAGTGTTGTTCTTCAGCACGACGTCCCAAACTTCCGCATCTTCGCCCTTAGGTACGAATAACGTTTTGGTTGCTGTAATGCCACTGTATTCACACTTGAATTTTGAGTATGACAGGCCGTGACGAACTTCGTAGTTCGCTTCATCTAGGCTTTTTGCCACTGGCTGCCAAGAGATAGACCAGTAATCACCTGTCTCATCATCACGCAGATAAACATAGTGTCCTGGACGGTCGAATGTACCGTTTGGACGGAACTTAGTAACACGGTTGTATTCCGGAGAATTGTAGAACGAGTAACCGCCCGCATTGTGCGAAATCACGGTACAAAACTTTTCAGTACCTAGGTAGTTGGTCCATGGTGCTGGTACATCAGGGCGAGTGATGACGTATTCGCGATTGTCGTTATCGAAATAGCCGTATTTCATTGTCATTTCCTTTTTAACAAACTGCATCTATGCAGCTAATTTTTAAATAGTGATGCTGAGTCTTATCTGACTGAACACCTTAATCAGGGTTAAGCTGACACTCGGTGTGAGTGTGCTTTGGTTTTGTTTTATTGAGCTTTCCAAGGGTTGCGATAGTCAACATTGAGTCTGTCGAGTAATGGCAGGTGACCCTTTAGGCGAGACAAGTAATCTAGCCAGTTTCGGTTGTTTTTATGTGTCCAACATCCTTCAGCTAAAGCGCTAATTCTTGGGAATACCATGTAATCCATACGCTTTTGATTGGTGACGATCTCACACCATAGAGCACACTGAATTCCGCGGATCCGCTTACGAATTGGGTCGGTGTCGGATATTTCAGCAAGCGCTTCGTAGGTATAAGCTTGTTCTAATGGGATTACGGCAGCCCAATCTACGCCCGGTTCTTCCGGTGCATAATCTTGGGTCATGTCGAGATAGGTAAATTGTGCCGGTTGCAGCACCACATCAAAGCCTTGGCGAGCGCAATTCACTGCCGCTTCTTCACTGAGCCACGAGTAGATGATGGTCTCTTTACTGACTTTGTCGCCGTGTTGCGCTTCTTCCCAGCCCACCATGCGCTTGCCAAGTTGCTTGAGTTTGTTCTCGGCATAACGGAATAGGTGACCTTGCAAGTCTTTACTGTCTTTATATTGATGCTCTTTCATCAGAGCTTGAGCAGCAGGGCTGTTGCTCCACACTCCTGGTGGCACTTCATCTGCGCCCATGTGGATCAATTTGCTAGGGAAAAGCTCTGCCACTTCTTCAATAACGGCATCTAGGAATTGGTAAGTACCCGGTAAACCTGGATTTAGCACGTTGTCGTTGTAGTGCTGAATGCTCTTGTATTGTGTGGTGTCTGCTTGCTCAACTAGCATGTCTGGCAGTGATTTGATCGCGGCGCGACAGTGTCCTGGGATATCGATTTCAGGAATAACCGTGATACTGCGCTGCTCAGCATATTCAATCACTTCACGAATCTGTTGTTGCGTGTAGAAGCCGCCATAATTGTCAGCAATGTGGGTGTATTGCGGTTCTAGTGCATGATCAGGACCACGCCAAGCGCCGATTTCAGTAAGCTGAGGTAGGCTCTTAATCTCAATTCTCCAACCTTCATCGTCAGTTAGATGCCAATGAAAAACGTTGAACTTGTAGTGCGCCAGTTGATTGATTAAGCGCTTCACTTGCTCTACCGAGTGGAAGTGACGAGCGCAGTCCAACATCATGCCTCGGTATTTGAAACGAGGCTGATCGGCGATTTTGCAACATGGCACAGAGAAGTTCTCGGCATCCAGTTGTTGTACCAATTGAATTAAGCTTGCTACAGCGTGTGTGAAGCCCGATTGGCTACCTGATTCAACCATTATTTGTTGTGCCGTGACGGTGAGCTTGTACTCGGCTTCGTCTAACGTCGGGTTGCTGCGAAATAGAATGTCGCAACTTTCGTCTTTTGAAAGTTCAGTTGAAAGCGCGTTCGAAAGAGATAGTTCAAAGGTAGAAAGCAATTCTTGTTGCAGCCAAGATACCGCCTTATCAGCAAGGTGAGATTGAACCTCAATTCTGCAGTCGTTATTTAGCGCGAATCTACTTAGCGCGAAACTACCTTGCTGAAATTCGATCTGATTCGGCTGAGGAATCAATGCCACTTCAGCTGCGCTTACTTCAGGAATTTGATTGCGTTCACGGTATGGCGAAGCCAGTACAATGGGTGATATCGCGACAGGCAGTACCGATGTTTCTCCATCATGATGTGATTGGATAAAGGCATCATTCAAGCCATCCGAATAGAAACGAAATGGTGCACTTTGAATACTGAATTCAAGGTAGTAATGGTTATTGGCCTTTAACACTGGCGAACTTGGTTTGAACGAGCAATAGCTTCCAACTTGAGTCAGTTCACCTTGCGATAAACTCTCAGGAAGGATGAATCGGTCAAAGGCAAAATGCAGTGACCAATCTTGTACGTCAAGATCACTTAAGTTATGTACCGTAAGGCCAAATCGGCAGTTATTTTTTTGTTCAGAAAGAACAGCTAAGTCGATGCGATAATTCATATAACTTCCCTGCTAAGCCTGTTGATACAAGTTGTGTTGTGGTTTCCCGGCAAACATCAATGCGCCTTCAATAGCGTCGAATTGAGGTTTAACTATCCATTGTTGTACTGGTGGTGATAGCCAGTTGAGAATACGCTCAGCGATACTTCCCATTAAGCACACCTTGTCAGCGCCTTTTCGATGAAGTGCCAAGACAAACATTTCGATATCAGCCGCGGTTTGCTTGAGCATCTCGATAGCCAGTTCATCGCCTTCGTTAGCGAGTTGAAAAATCACTGGCGAGAATTGACCGTAATCCTTTGGAATCGCGCCTTTCGACCACTCCACAATGGCATCCACATCATTATTAAAGTGATTCATGACATGTAGAGTCAGTGGGGTTTTACTGCGAATACCGTCTTCTGCAAGCAAGACTTGTTGAATCAAACGTAAGCCCATCACTGCGCCGCCGCCTTGATCTGAAATCGGGAATTCACGACCGCCAACCACATGTTGCTCACCGTCTTTTAGGTAGATTCCACAAGAACCCGTACCACCAATCATGATTGCGCCGTTTTGGCCGTTGTGAGCACCAATACAAGCTCCATAAGCGTCGGTATTTAGCGCCACGCTTGCGAAAGGCTGTGGTTGAGCCATGAAGTCGAACCATGCTGATTTTTGCTCAGCGCCAGCCAGTGCTAGGCCAACATGCATATTTGAAAAATGGTCTGAGTTGAGTTGCCCTTGTTGTGCCGCTTTTGTGATGGCATCAACAATAGAGTTCATCGCAACATCCACGCCCAATAGGATGTTGGCACTGCCACTTTTCGCTTCACCAATCAGTTTGCCCTGGGCATCTCGAATTCGAGCTCGACAAGATGTACCGCCTCCATCAATACCTACGTAGTAAAGAGTCATGATTATTGCTCCTTACTTTGTGCTAGGAAGTTGAATTGCGAAGCCGTTGCCAATAGGAACCAAGCGCCGTGAGGGATCCATTGTTCACCCCAGCGCCAGTTTTGAAGCATGTCGTCTTTCTGTGCTGGTGGGTTGAATGCGATGTCTTGCTCGTCTTCGAAACCAGCCGTGATGCCGTTGCAGACACCACCTTTTGCATTGAAGAAACCAAGCTGTGGTAGGTAATCTGGGTTGTTATGGCCGTGACCATCGAGCATACACATATGGTATGGGTTGAGACCTAAAATCCAATCAAGGCTGTTTTGCGAAAGTTGAATTAGGCGCTTCTGAAGGTCTACATCCTTAATGTGTGGTTGAACTAAGTACGCCATGGTGGCGAGTGAACCAAGGCGAGCATTTTCACCTTGCCACCAGTAACCAGTTTCGTTCTGTTGAGCGACGAAGAAGGCATCACGCTTATCACCATCGACAGACTTAACGTATTGTCTTGGGTAGCCAAATGGGTTGATGACTTTGTCGGTAATGTTGATTTCGAACTGGCAAGCTTGCTCAACAGCTGTACGAGCCTGTTCTTTTAATTCAGCATTGGTTTCGTTGGCGATGTATTCGCATAGCGCAATCACAGGAAGGCCAGCTTCTGCTGCATGAAAGTATGGGCGAGAGCCATCAGAATTTGCAGACCAGAAGTGTTCAAATGAATTATCTGACTGTTGGCGAGAGATTAAACGAGTCGCCCAAGTTCTTGCTTCTGATAGATATTGAGAATCTTGTGTCACTCGGTACAACTCATTGGCAGCGAGTAGGGCACAATACTCATCGATGATGTTCTCTTCGCCATCGTTTAGGTATTGAAGGTTGTGTTCTTTAAGATGCCAATAGCCTTTCACAGCTGTATCAAGATAGGTTTGGCTAGAGTAACTACCAGAGGTTTCAAGCTCAGATGCAGCAGCCAGTGCTGCAATAGCAACGCCTGCACCTTGTCGGAAGCCCGCCTGTAAGTCCGTTGATTTATGACCCTCTTGAGTGGCATAACCGCATATGTCGCGCTGATTGATATCTTTGCTCCATTTGTCGAATACCGTCATATAGAAGTATCCGTCTGCGTCTTGCATACGCACTAAAAAGTCGGTACCGAACAGAGCCTCTTCCGTTAGACGAGTCATGGAGAATTTTGGGAAGTCTGGGTTATGGCTAGTCAAGCGTACGCTTTTTAGCATGTTCCAAACGACCATTGGAATTTGTTGTGGGTTGAGGTAATTGCCATAAGATAGGTGGCTAAAGTACTTGCTTACGTCACCCGATGCGTCGTACCAACCGCCATGGACATTGACGTATCTGTCAGTGCCCAGAATTTGTGCCTGTTGATCTTTCTTGTCGAAAGTACCGCCGCAACGTTGAGACTTAAAGTAATGAAGCACATCAGAAAACGTGTGGTTCATTAATAGGTTGCTACCAATCTCGAAGACTTCTGAACGCAGATTGTCAAAGCGCACGTAGTAGCGACCAGGTTCAGCGAATGAACTGAAATCGATGGTGAAGAATTGCCCTTGATGCCAATTGGCTACGTAGCCTTGTTTAGCCACATCAAAATTTCCGACAGTCATATGATTGTCTGCACAGACGAGTAAAGCCGTAGTGCTCGATAGACGAGCTTTCTTTGTTTGTAAGATAGCTTGCTTTGGGCCTGTGGATTCATAGCCAATATGGTTGGTCAATAACAGCATCAATATTCTCCGACAGTCCTAGTTTCTATTGGCTAGGTACTTGAATTTTTTGGACATAAATAGTTAGGGCCCGCAGACCCTAACTTGGTTTTATTGCTTAGCTTTCGTGTAGGTAACAACGTACAAAGTGGTTATCAGCTAACTGTGTAACCCCAGGCAGCTGTTCTTTACACTTGTCCATCGCGTGAGTACAACGGCCTGCAAATGGGCAACCTGCTGATACTGGTGTCCAAAGTGGGATCTCCCCTTTGTTACCTGCTAGTTGGTCGTGGATCGATTTCTTAGGATCTGGAACTGCCGAAACCAATAGCTGAGTGTAAGGGTGTTGAGGGTTAGCAATAACGTCATCGGTATCGCCCCATTCCACCATGTGTCCAACGTACATTACGGAAAGATCTTCAGCGATGTAACGAGCCGTTGCGATGTCGTGAGTGATGTAAAGTAGAGACATTTGCTTCTCAAATTTCATCTCTTCCATTAGGTTCAAGACACCTGCTCGAATCGATACATCAAGCATTGAGGTTGGCTCATCGGCGAGAACCACTTCCGCACCTACCGCGATGTTACGTGCAAGGTTGACACGTTGACGCTGGCCACCTGAGAGTTGGTGAGGGTACTTTTCTGCCGTCGCTTGCGGTGGTACTAACCCCACTTGCTCTAGAAGATCGTATACACGTTCCTGTAACTCTTTCTTGTTGCCCGGAGATACTTTTTTGTGGATCAACAAAGGGCGAGCGATGTGGTGGAAGATATTGTGTGTTGGGTTCAGTGAACCAAACGGGTCTTGCCATACCATCTGCACACCTTCACGGTAGTGCATGAGATCTTTTCTGCTTGAGATCTCTTGGATATCGCGACCTTTGTATTCGATCGTACCGCCCGAAGGCGCGTACATTTTTGCGATCATTTTTGCTGTTGTTGATTTGCCTGAACCAGACTCACCAACTACCGCTAGGCCACGGCTTTTGTACATCTTGAATGACACGTCGTTAATCGCACGCATCATTGGGGTTTGAATGGTGGTACTGCTTATTGGGAAGTCTTTTACGACATTCTTGCCTTCTACCAATAATTGACCGAAATCTTTGCTCATAATTGTCTCCAGAATCCTTGTTCGCTTTGCTTGCTTTTCGACGGTCGAGCCGCCTTATTCGTTATCCACGCTGATTCAGCGTGCAAGCTATAGCTTTCTTTGTACTATTGGGTCACCGTACAGGTGGCAGTTAGACAAGTGTCCCGGGTCGATAGAGCGCAGCTTGGTTGGCACCTTAGTACAAGCTTCATGTACACGGTCACATCGAGCTTGGAAACGACACCCTTCAGGAATCTCTAAGAGGTTCAGAGGGTTGCCCGGAATACCCGCTAGTTTTGTCTTTGGCCCTGTTAGTGGAGGGAAAGAACTACCCAACCCTTTGGTGTAAGGGTGGTAAGGGTTTTCTAGAATATCTTGAGAGTTCGCGACCTCGATAAGCTCACCTGAGTACATGATGCCGATACGGTCAGAGAACTCGACCATCAATGACAAGTCATGGGTGATGAACAGAATTGAGAAACCAAACTCTTCTTTTAGTGCATAGATCTTTTGTAGAATTTCGCGTTGAACAACCACATCAAGCGCGGTCGTTGGCTCATCCATAATGATCAGCTTTGGATTCAATGCTAAAGCGATAGCAATAACTAAGCGTTGACGCATGCCGCCAGAGAATTGGTGAGGGTAGTCACTCAATCGGCTCGGGTGAATATCGACAATTTCAAGTAGACCTTCAGCACGTTGCTTAGCTTGTTCACGAGTCATGTTGGTGTGATGCATAATCACATCACAGAACTGTTCTTCCATTGGAAGTACAGGATTGAGTGCGTTCATTGCACTCTGGAATACCATCGACATCTCGCTCCATCGGAACGCTTGCATACGTTCGTCACTGTATTCAAGGATGTTCTCACCATTGAAGATGACTTCACCACCACTGATGTAAGCGGGCGGCTTATGAAGACGCATAAGAGAGAAAGCAACGGTTGATTTACCACAGCCAGATTCACCAGCTAAGCCGAAGACTTCACCCGGAGCGATGTCAAAACTTACGTTATTACACGCGCGAACATCGCCAGACTCTGTGATGTAATCCACGCATAAGTTACGGATTGAAATTAGTGGTTCAGACATGATTATTTATCTCCGCTCCAAAGTGCATTTTGTGGTGGTAGTTCTGGTTCACGTTCTTCTTTATCTTGAGCCGCTAGTTTTTTCCAACGCTTCATGCCTTTGTGAGAACGCAGTTGCGGGTTGGCAATTTCATCGACCGCGAAGTTAAGTAGAGCGAGGCCAGTTACAAGTAGTGTCAATGCGATACAAGGAGCCAACAGTTCCCACCAAGCGCCAATCAGCATTGATGAAGAGGTTTGAACGTTGTAAAGCATGATGCCCCAGCTGATTGTGTTCGGGTCACCAAGACCTAGGAACGAAATCGTAGCTTCCATCATGATTGCGTACATCACCGAACCGATGAAGCTCGCGCCAACGATAGAGATAAGGTTTGGAAGAATCTCTACGAAGATGATACGGAATGAAGATTCACCCAAAACTTCAGCGGCTTTTACAAACTCTTTTTCACGCAGTGCTAACGTTTGGGAACGAACAACACGCGCGCCCCAAGCCCAGGACATAAAGCCGATAACTAAGGTTATGGTGAGTGGCCCAGCCTCACCGATAAAGGCTGCAACTACGAACAGTAATGGGTATTGAGGAATAACCAGCATGATGTTCATTGCGGCTGTCAAAATGTCATCGACACGGCCGCCAAAGTAGCCCGCGGAAACACCGATAACCGTTGCTAGTAAACATACGGTAAGGCCCGCACCAAAACCTACAGCCAGAGATACACGTGCGCCGTATACCACTTGTGACCAAACGTCACGCCCCATACGAGTTGTCCCTAGTACGTGGTCTGCCTTCTTAGACATGATAAGTGTGCGACGGTCGTCTGCTAGGTTTTGAGCAACCCAGCCGTCAGGGTTCGTTTGTGCAGACTTTACGACGAAGCCAGGGTACTCGTGTGGGTTACCTGTACGCTTGTCTGGTACATGTTTGGTGATCAATGGAGCCGCAATAGCACCAAGAATAAAAATACTTAGGATAATGACACCGGTTAGGGCCATCGGATTGCGCCAAATGAGTTTTAGAATGTCTTTCATGATTATTTACCACCCTTACGAAGACGAGGGTCAAGAACAACGTAAAGCATGTCTGCAACTAGGTTAAAGAACAGCATGAATAGCGTCATGATAAGCAGTTGGCCTTGCAATACTTGGTAGTCACGAGCGTTAATTGCGTTGAAAAGTACGCTACCAAGACCTGGGTAGTTAAAGATGATTTCGATAATTAACTGACCGCCGATTGCCATACCTAGAGACATCGAAAGCGCCGTCACACTTGGCAGCATCGCGTTACGAGCTGCGTAATTGAATACCACTCGGTTTTCGCTAAGGCCTTTGCCTTTCGCCATGGTGATGTAGTCTTCTGCGAGTAGGTTGATCATGTTGTTACGCATGTTTACTAGGAAGCCGCCAATTTGAACAACCGAAGCACATACCAGAGGTAAGAAAGCGTGGTAAGCAACGTCTTTGATGAATGCCCAACTTGTCCAGTCAGGTATCGTACCAGCGGTATAGGCGTAGCCAGTTGGGAACCACTTCAAACCAATTGCGAAGGTAAATAGCGCAAGCATGGCAATAACAACTTGAGGAACGGCTTGTAGAATAAGCATCCCTGGAGTAACAAAGGCATCGTATTTACTGCCACGTTTCCACGCTGCAAAAATACCTAGGATTGAGCCAATCGAGAAAGAAAGAATAACGGCAGTGCCTGCTAAGAATAGCGACCAACCGAATGCGCCACCTAACAGTGTATTTACTGAAAGTGGGTAGAATTGAATTGATGTACCAAGCTCCCAGCTTAGAATGTTCTTCATGTATGCGCCGTATTGAACCAGTAAGCCGCCATCAACGAAGCCTAATAGTTCTTTCATTGCCGCAATACGCTCAGGAGTAACTTGAACAGAAGCGTTCGCAAACATCATGGTAACTGGGTCACCAGGCATTGCTCTTGGAATAATAAAGTTTAACGTCGCTGCAACTAATAGCGCGACAAAATAAAATGACAAACGTCTTAAAAAATAACCCATAACTCACACCTTACTCACCCAGATTGTTTCCCTGTTTCTGGATTCAGGTCGCTCCTAGCGAAATTTGGAACGAAAAATCCCCTGACGACTAGCGCCATACTTTCAATTGATAGTGTGGGGATTTTTATAAGCGGCGTAAGAAGTTACGCCGCAAAGATTGAACGATTACTTATTTAACTGGTTTTAGGTCCAGTACATGAAGTAGACGCTCTGGAATACCAGCCCAAATGTTTGGACGGCCTTTTGGATTTTCTTCGTTCCACCAACCAGTGAAGCGAGTCGTGTTGTATTGGTACATGTAAGCACCAGACATCACTGGGATTGTCACTTGGTCTGCAGCGATGATTTGCTGGATACCGTGTGCAATATCTAGCTGCTCGTTCTTGTCAGCTGTTTTGTAGAAGCTGTTTAGAAGACCATCTAGCTTGTCGTTTTGGTAGAAGTGCATCGCGAAACGAGGCATACCATCACCAGATTGAAGTGATGAGTTGTAAGCACTGTTCCAGTACGTGTATGGATCCGCACCGTGGAAGTAGTTTGTGTATGCTACGTCGTATGTACCTTCAAGCATTGCTTGGTTGTAAACAGAGAAGTCAGGTGTACGAGCTTTCGCTTTAATACCGATTTCGTTTAGCTGTTCTACCGCTAGTTGAACTGTGTTGTTGAAGTCAGTCCAGCCGTTTGGCGATTGAATCATTAGTTCGAAAGACTTGCCTGATGGAGTGTCAACAAAACCATCTTTGTTTACATCTTTGAAGCCAGCGTCAGCAAGAAGCTTCTTCGCGCCTTCAGCGTTGTAAGTGTTGAAGCCCTTGTACTTGTCGTGAGTTTTTTCATCAGACCAAGCTTCAAATGCGTAGCCAAGACCCGATGCGAAATCGTTCACAGTACCGCCACCGTAGAATGCGATATCGATGATAGTTTGACGGTCAAGAGCCATAGAGAAAGCACGACGGAATTCAACGTTGCTCAATGCTTCATGCTTCGCAGCATCTGGGTGCTTGAAGTTAACGATGAATGCCTGTGTACCTGCTGGCGGGTACCAGTAGTGGTGTTTAGGGCTAGCTGCAGCGTATGTACGATCGATATCTGGAACGAAAGAAGACGTCCAGTCCATTTCACTGTTTACAACTTTACCTAGGAACTGGTCGTTGTTCGCAATTTGTGGAACACGTAGACAGTCAACATCTAGGTTGTCTGCATCCCAGTAGTTCGGGTTAGCACACTGGATGTATAGCTGAGCTGTAAACGTATCGATTTCTGTAAACGGACCAGAACCTACTGGGTTCTCATTGGTAAACGTTGATGGATCTTTCACGTCTTTCCAGATGTGCTTAGGTACTACTGGTACTTTAGCAATCTCGTAAGGTACGTTCGAGTTAGCTTCTGTTAGGCTGAACTTAACTTGGTAGTCGTTCAGTTTTTCTACAGAAGTTACCCAAGAGTTGATGCCAGATTGGTCAAGCTCTGGTTTCTCTTTTACAAGGTTGAAAGAAAAAACAACATCATCAGCAGAGAAAGTTTCTCCGTCAGACCATTTAACACCCTTACGAATGTCGAAAACTACGCTCATCAGATCATCTGACATTGTGAAGTTTTCAGCTAGACGGAACACTGGAGTGTTACCGTGCATTTCGTTAAATACTACTAGCGGCTCATAAAGGAAGTCGGTTGTAGTATGTAGGTTGGTAGCACCAAGGTACGGGTTAAAGTTACGTACGAATGTAGTGTACTCTTTCGGGTGAATAGTCAACTCACTGCGTTCTGCAGCTGTTGCTACTGATGCAAAACCTGTTGTAGCAGTTGCAATAATTGCTGTTGCTATTGCTGTTTTTTTTATATTGGCAAGCATAGCTGTTCCTTACTATTTGCTTTCATTTCACTAATGGATTGAATGTTATCTGTCGCTAAATTGTTTAGTAGATACACACTCTAGTTAAAGGCCTACCTCTTCTTCATTGCTCCAGATTTATCGTTGATTCTGAGAAGTGGTAAGAGTGGCCTGTAGGCCTTTGGCAGGAGTAAGAAAACACCTTATCGATGAATTAATCAAACTCGTTTCCCGTCAAAAACGTTAAAAAGACACAATCCCACGTCATTAACGTCAAAATGGGGTGCTTTGATGGTTTTTTGTGCGTAATTGTTAAGGTGATGTGACTCGCATTTGGTTTTGCTGTGTTGGTTAATTGTAAGTGGTTACTAACTGTATAGGCTTTTTACTATAAAGCCTTAGCCTGGAATGGTGTAATTGTAGATCTTGGTCACTTGCCGATTTTACGTTAAATTTCCCTAGAAAATTAAATCTGCCGTTCTGTTGTGACTCGCTTCTCAAACTGCAACAAAGAGTCAGAGGAATGTGAAATTCAGCCAAGAAAAAGCTTCCAAAGAGTGATTGAACTGATGATTGTTTAAGCTTGAGTAACGTGTCACTTTGCTTGTTTAATACAGTGAAATAAGTGTATCTGAATAGACGTTATTGTGCTTTGTTCGTGAATGATACTCATAAAAAAGCCCACGCTAGGTGGGCTCCATTATTTACAGTATCGTGATATTTCTTCAGGGTTAGCTGGTCAGTAGTTTCTGCAGTTTATCTCTTAGCATCTCGATATGAGTTCTTTCTGGTGTTTGTTCTTTACAGTGCTCAAGTATGAATTCGATAGAGCTCAGTACCGTTCGCCAGCGAGGTGTTTTCGGTAGAGTTTCTACTCGTAGGTATTTGTCTAGCGTTCTAGTTTGTAGGGTACTGCGGTCTAAGTAGACTCGCCATAAGCCACTCTTTTCTGCGAAAGCAAACTTGGTCTCCCCAGTAACAGACTCCCAGTAGATAATGGCATTGGTCATGACATCGACTAGTACTTCACGCATCAGCTCTTGTTTGTTTTTACCTTCACCGGTTGCCTTATCTGCAAGGCGAGTAAATTCACCGCCAAGCTCCTTCAGTTGTTGAAGCTTATCTTTGTCACCTTCAAAGGCGTAGCTTGAAAGTGCCTCAACCGCTGTTTCAAGGTTATTGACTCGGTTTGAGTTAACTCCACCACCGACATTGAAGATATACATGGTGTCGAGCCCTGAGCCTTCAGGTAGCTTAAGGATATCACTTGGAATGCGCTGACGTGTGTCGTCTATATAGATATCAATATCACCACAGTAGTGAGCTTGTTCCACCTTCAGGTATTTAGGCGCGATGATCTCGTCGGCCATTGAGCGCTTGAGTTGTTCTTGCCCGCGTCTAAACAGCTTAGCAGCCGCTTCGTTGGCAAAGCGAATGCGTTGGTCTTCTCGAATACAGATGATGGCTTCTGGTGCTGACTCTAATTGTTCTAGCAAGCGTCCTTGAGTTTCTAGTAAGTTCGCTTCAACCATAGCTCGGTGTTTGAGCTCCAGTTGCAGCTGGTCATTCTCAAGGCGTCTTTGTTCAGCCTTACTTGCCGATAAGTGCGCTGTGATTCGAGCCGCCAGTTCCTGTTTGTTAAACGGCTTGGACAAGTAATCGTTGGCACCTGCTTCAAAGCCACGAACACGGTCTTCTGCTTGATTAAGAGCTGTGAGCATGATGATTGGCAATTGTGCATGATCGTATTGCTTACGCAGTGCTTCACAAACCTGATAGCCGCTCATACCTGGCATCATAATGTCGAGCAGAAGTAATTCTGGTTTCTCTTTCTCAATCAGTTCAATCGTTTCTGGGCCGTCACATGCGGTGCGAACTCGATAACCTTCCAATTTCAAGAAGCTGTCTAGCACGCGTAGGTTTACCGGCTCATCATCAGCAATTACTAACAACGGGCCATTCGGGTCTTCACTGATAGCGCTGTTTTCTTGCTGAGTGTTATCAATCAAATCAGGCGCTTGGAAGTGTGAGTAGCTCCCTGATTCATTGTAACTATCCAATTCGTCTTGAGTAGCTAAAGGTAATGTAAAGCTGAATGTAGTGCCAAGCATAGGTTGGCTACTTACGTACAGTGAGCCACCCATTAGCTCAATCAGCTGACGACTAATGGACAATCCAAGTCCAGCACCTTGGCGATAGTTACTTGAGTCTTGTCCTGCTTGAATCAGTGGTTCAAAGATGTGTTCTAGGTACTCTGCTGGGATACCTTGGCCGGTATCGACAACTTGAACTCGAATATTGTCGTCGATAACACTCGCTGAGATAACAATCTTACCTTCGGATGTGTACTTGATAGCATTGCCGACCAAGTTATACATTACTTGTTCAAGGCGTTGTGGATCAGATGAGACTAAACCTAAGTCACTTGGCACTTGGTTAATAATACGGATCGGTTTGTTGCCTAACAGGTGATGAGATAACTCAAGCACTAAGCTGGTGGCAGCAGATAAATCAACAGCAGACTTCTTAATATCCAAGCTGCCATAGCGCATCTTGTGATAATCAAGCAGGTCATCAACCAGTGTAGCCAACCTCTGACCACTATTGATGATGATATCCAATTGGTACTTCTGGTTGGCAGGAATAGGGCCGTTAGCACCAGATATTAGCGCTTCAGCGATACCAACCATGCCATGCAATGGCGTTCTCAATTCATGTGAGGTGGTGGCTAAGAATTCATCTTTAAGTTTGTTCGCCAGTTGTAACTCTTCGTTTTGCTTTTGAATGGTCTTAAGGTTGTCCTCAAGCTCACCGTTTTGGCTCTTGATGAGTTGCATTTTTTCACGGATCGATCGCTGCATTCTTTCGAAGCTAACCGCGAGTCGACCTATCTCATCTTTGCGTTCGGTATTGATCATGGTTTCATCAAGATCACCAGCAGAGACTTTCTCGGCAGCCCATGTGAGCTTGAGGAGAGGGGAAGTGATGAAATTGGACAGATAATGCGATGCAACAAACACAAGAATGATCGCCGTTAGCATCACGATCACGAAGATCTTCTCTAACTGATGAATACGGGCAAACGCCTCTTTTTCTGGCAGCTCTACGACAAGAGCCCATGTTGCGTATTTCAGCTCAATTGGGGTATATGCTGCGATGATCGCTTGATCTTGAGTGTTGTTGAACGTACCAACGGCTGTTTCGCCAGCCAATGCTTTGTCGACAACGTCTAAGCTTAAATTAATCGACTCTTGCGAATGGGCGAGGCTGCGTGGCAGGTGATCATCACCCACAAGCAGTGTTTGAATATTTGAACTCTTGTTGAGATCCGCAATCAGCTTAGTAATCCCATTGATTGGCAGCCTAAACATGGCGTAACTGTGCAGGTAGCCTTGTTGAACAATAGGTGCACCTAACCAAGCCGTCTGCTTACCGTTCTCATCTTTAAAGTCAGAAACGATAACCGGCGTATAGTCCTCGTTGGATTTACGTTTGTCTTTTACGTCTTTTGCTAAGCGTTGAAAGGTAACGCCTAGGTTTGAATCTTTGTACTTACCTGTTAGCAAGTTAGTGCCGTAATCATCACGCTTAAAGATTGAGTAAGCGACGTTACCGTTAATGTCGACTAATAGAATGTCATCAAAGTCTGAACGCTTAAGCAATTCCTGATATGAGTTATGGTAGCGCTTGTGAAGCAGTCGATAACGTTCGCTGCCAATAAAGCTACTAGATTCTGGAAGAATCGATGTCTTGATTTGATCGCCAGAGCCTTGAATGTAACGCTGCTGCGCATTACTGCGTGCTTCGTCAATATCTAACCCTAAGCGTTGGAATGCATTGATTAAACCATAGAATCGCCCGCCACTGGCATTGGCAAGTTCTGAGCGAACAAAGCCCATGACTTGGGACTCTTGAGCTTGTAGGTAATCGACAATTTGCTGTTGCTTAGTATCACGGACCGAAACAAGGTGCGAAGTACTTTGTTCCTGAAGATCCTGACTGTGCGACTGGAGGAAAAATATCGCGATAAGTGTCACTGGGGTAATACTGAGGACAAGAAATGCCAGCATTAGGGTATTTTGAAGGCGCTTAAACTTCTGCTTACGATAGAATCTAAACATAAATTGGGTACTACTTTCCTTTGATGTACTGCTAAAAGGGGTGAAAACAAGTACAGAGAATAGAATTAACGGGTTCCAATTTAACGAAATTAACGAGTTTTTTTACTTTGACAAGTAAGTGGTATTTAAAGCGTGTGCAAAAGCTCATTTTTATAGAGTTTTGACAAAAATATGAACAGACAGCGCAGATAATGACCCTGCGCTGTGCTAGATAGGCTATTTGTTTGCGTGGTAGATCGCGAATTTAGTGGTCTTATTTAGAGTCGCGCATTTTCCAAACGCTTGTTCAATAATTGGAACGTATTTTAAGAAACTGTTCGCAACAATAATCATCTCGCCAGAACGCTTCAAATGCTTAGGAGCCTGAGCAAGTAAGGTCTCAGTCGCGCTGTAGCTTGTATCCAAACCAGAATGGAATGGTGGATTACTGATGATGAATTGGTAGTCTTTTGACGTGTCAGAATAGACATCTGAAGCAAACACATGACCTGTCAAACCATTCGCTTGCAAGGTGGCTTGACTCGACGCTACTGCGAAAGCGCTAATATCACACATTTCCAGCTCGATATCAGGGTTGCGAGATGCCATTACCGCGCCTAATACACCTGCACCACAACCGAAATCCAGTACCTTACCTTTCAGCTTTGGCAGAGTATCAAGTAGCAGTTGGCTACCTACATCAAATTGGCCGTGACTAAACACACCTGGAAGGCTTTTTACCGTCAGTGACTGCTCATCAATGTTAACCGTATAGGTTTTAAACCAGTCTTGCAGATTGAAGGCTTGTGGTTGCTCGAAGCATTGACCCCAGTAGAAAGAGCAACGACGTGCCGAATCATATTTCACGACTTTACCGTAAGGAGCAAACATCTTCTCGATGCTTTTCACGCCTGAACGGTTCTCACCAACCACAACGATTTCGGTATCTTTACCTAGCTTGGCAAATAACATCGCCAACAGAAATTCCGCTTCTGCTTTAGCCTTTGGCCAGTACAGCATCACTAAGTCGGCTTTGGTTTCTTCGGTAAACTCCGCACCATAAAAACGTTGGATGGTGTTGCAGCCTTCTAATTGACGGTAGTAGCTGTAATTAGAGGTAAACACGGTGACTGATTCACAATGTTTCGCTAATTCAACAGGGAATAAGTCTTCTGCCTCACCTGCAACTAAAACATGTTTGCCTTCAAAGTAGGCGAGTTGGCGTTGAGCAATCTGGCTTGGGGCAATATAAGCTGACATAGGACACTCTATTGAATCGTTAGCAAAAAATGAGGGCGGATTTTCGCATAATCCGCCCAAAGCTTGAAGTGTTTAATACGGGTTCGCCAATCAAGTTGACGTCAAGTTCGTTAACTCTTGTCTTGCTGGTTTAAAAAGTCTTTAAACTCTTCATCGTAGATGTTGAATAGGACAATGGTAATCGCAAAGATTAGCGGGCCGTAGATAAGACCAATTAGGCCAAACAATTGAATACCACCTAACAGTGAGAAGAAGATCATCAAGGTATTCATGCCTGCACTGCCTTGCATCAGCAACGGACGAAGCAGATTATCAATCGAACCAACAATCGCTACACAGTAAACCGTTAGGAAAATAGCCCACGTTGTATCGCCTGTTAGGAACAAGTAGGTCGCCGCAGGGATCCAGATTAGAGCGGTCCCCACAACTGGGATGAAAGAGGCAAAGCCCATCATGGTGCCCCAGAATAGGCCTGGGAAACCGGCAATCCACATACCTAAACCGCCCGCAAAACCTTGTGCTATTGCGGTTAAGAATGAACCCATTACAGCTGATTTCGATACTTGCTCAATCTCGGTTAGCAATTTGTCTTCTTGGCTACGAGATAAAGGCAAAATATGACGAACAACGCTGATGATTTTGTCGTGATCTCTTAATAAGAAGAACAGAACAAACAGCATCAAGAAGAAATCCATCAAGAAATTGGTCGCATCACCAAGGATTTTTGCACTGATACCAACCAGTTTTGAGCCAAAGCTGGTCGCAAATTCACCGACTTTCTGTGCGATGGCTTGAGGCTCAATGTTGTCGAAAGGCAAGTAGTTATTCACAAATGACAGCGCTTTGACCACTAATGGGTGTGCAAAAAGAGTCTGAATACCGCCGTGGGTCACCCATTGGTAGGTGTTCTGAGAGAACAGAGAACCTTGCTGAACAATTGCTGCGAATACTGCCAATAAAGGGATAACAATAATGAAAGTCAGAATCACACAAGACAGCAGAGAGACGATATTTTCTTTATTCGGGAGCTTTTTTTCAAGCCACTCATGGATTGGGAACATCAATAGTGAAATGATAAAGGCCATCACGATTGAGTTGACGTACGGCTCTATAAGCAAGTAACAAGCATAAGCCGCCGCAAGTAGGGCGATGATGATCACCCAGTGGCTGGTATTGATTTTGAGTTTTTCTGACACGTTAATGGTCTCTATATTTGCGTTCTGAGTTTATAATGGCTGCAAAACAGAGAGTTAGCAATGAGGAGTTTTGATAATGGGATGCTGTAATAAAGATAAGAAATGCCAAGATGAAGAACAGCAAACAAAAAAAGAGATCCCTTGGTTCAGAATGTTCCTTGGCACCTTGATGTTGTTGGTTTTTCTTTTCTGGGAACGTTAGTCGCTTTTGGTTCAGCTTTGACCTTAATCGACGGCTAAATAAGCTGTCATATTTGTGGCTAATGAACGTGATGTATAAAAAAGGGCTGCATCTAATGCAGCCCTAAATTCAATCGGTTAGCGACTTATAAAGTGCTTTCGACTATTTGCTTTCAGCAGCAATGATCGCAAGAGAGCGGTCAGCAGCTTCTAGTGTTGCATCCAGTTCTTTTGAACCATGAGCAAGAGAAGTAAAGCTTGCTTCGAATGCTGAAGGTGCAAGGTAAACACCGTGATCTAGCATTAGGTGGAAGAAGCGCTTGAAGCGTTCTACATCACACTTAGTTACATCTTCGTAGCAGGTTACTGTTTCTTGGTCTGTGAAGAAGAAACCAAACATACCGCCAACTTGATGAACTAGCATCGGGATGCCGTGCTTGTCAGCAAGTTGCTTGAAGCCTTTTGCCAACTGCTTAGTTTTTGAAGCTAGACGCTTTTCGTTGCCTTCTTCTCTTAGAAGGTTCAAACAAGCGTAACCAGCTGCCATAGCAACAGGGTTACCTGAAAGCGTACCCGCTTGGTAAACAGGGCCAGTTGGTGCGATGTATTGCATCACGTCTTTACGACCACCGAAAGCACCCACAGGCATGCCGCCGCCAATCACTTTACCAAGACACGTTAGGTCTGGCTTGATGTTGTAGTAAGCCTGAGCGCAACCTTCAGCAACGCGGAAACCTGTCATTACTTCATCAAAGATTAGCAACGCACCTTCTTGGTCACAGATTTCACGTAGACCTTCGTGGAAGCCTTCGACTGGAGGGATGCAGTTCATGTTACCCGCTACAGGCTCAACGATGATACAAGCGATCTCGCCTTTGTTTGCTGCGAAGATTTCACGTACTGAATCTAGATTGTTGAAGGTTGCTGTTAGCGTTAGTTTCGCAAAATCAGCTGGTACGCCAGGAGAGCTTGGTTGACCTAAAGTCAGTGCACCAGAACCTGCTTTTACCAGTAGGCTGTCTGCGTGACCGTGGTAACAGCCTTCAAACTTAAGAATTTTGTCACGACCAGTAAAGCCACGAGCAAGACGAATCGCACTCATTGTTGCTTCTGTACCTGAGCTCACCATACGTAGCTGTTCCATTGATGGAACCATCTCAGAGACAAGTTCAGCCATTTTGATTTCAGTTTCGGTTGGAGCACCGAAGCTAAGGCCGCGTTGCGCTGCATCAATGACAGCTTCACGGATAACTGCGTGGTTGTGACCAAGGATCATTGGGCCCCAAGAACCAACGTAATCGATATATGCTTTCCCATCAGCATCAAAAAGAAGTGGGCCGTCAGCTCTATCAACGAAGATTGGAGAACCACCTACACCGTTAAAAGCGCGCACTGGAGAGTTAACGCCACCTGGAATAGTTTGCTGTGCCTTTTGATACAGTTCTGCTGATTTGGTCATTGATATATCCTCTTTTGACTGTCGGACCAATTGGCACGCATTGTACCTATCCAGAATCCAACTAGGAATGCTTTCGCCGATATAATCCCCCGAATCTGGTTGTTTTGTGTGGTTACACGTTTTAATTGTCAGATATGGGCGAGTTTACGACAGTAAAAGGAACGATCCTGTGGTGAATACTTGAACGTTTCAGTCAGGTATTAGATAATCACTAGAATATAAGAAAATACTCAACAACTATGGTCTCGAATTAGATTTGTATCATGTTGTTTTTGACACAGGTAAGAGAGGTTGTCGTGAGCGAAGTAAATATCCCATTGTCTTTTTCTGATGCAGCAGCTACACGCGTACAAACGCTAATTGCTGAAGAAGAAAACCCAGAACTAAAACTGCGTGTATACATTACAGGTGGCGGTTGTAGTGGTTTCCAATACGGCTTCACATTTGATGAAAAAGTAAATGATGGCGACACTACTATTGTAAACAGCGGTGTTACGCTGGTTGTTGACCCAATGAGCCTACAGTACTTAATGGGCGGCATGGTTGATTACACTGAAGGCCTAGAAGGCGCACGTTTCTTTGTGAACAACCCGAACGCGACAACAACATGTGGCTGTGGTGCATCATTTAGCGTCTAACGTGAACTGAAAGGTAGCTTGAACTGAGAGCTACATTAGAAATATTTTAAACGCTGAGCTCATGCTCGGCGTTTTTGTTTTTAAGAAATACATCATATAAAACAGACAGTAATTCGACCTGTTCTAGCCATACACACTAAGAGGTATTTAAGTTGGGAATGTGTAATCTTAATTTCATCTGCCTGACTTATAGTAAACGCCATATTTTTTAAACTGTCGATAGAGTCCAATTTCGTTGGGTGTGGGTCTGTTAAGGTTACCGCAGTGCATCAGGATGTTGCATATGACAGTGTTAAGCTAATTAGCGCGCCTTAATAACATCGGACAAAAGGATTTGCTATGCCCACTCTATTTTCTAACTCTCCACTTTTTCAGAAACTGAAGCAGCCGTGGTTGGTTTCTCTGATTCTAGTTGTACTGTTGTCGATTTGGCTTGGTTTAGGAGTGGGGCAAGCGGAAGAGTCACCTGAAAAAAAAGCGACAGAAATTCCGTTGGCTAAGGTTTCCTTTCAAACATTTACTTCATCACCGACCTTTAAAACGATTGATCTCTATGGTCGAACGGCGCCCGATAGGCATGCTCGTTTGGGAGCAGAAGTTGCGGGCAAGGTTGTTAGATTGAACGTTGTGAAGGGCGATGCGGTTAAATTTGGACAAGCCATTGCCCAGATAGATAAAGGTGATTTAGAGATTCAACTAGAGCGAGCATCTGCGTTATATCGCTTGAAGCAGAAAGAATTCAAAGCGGCGCAATCTTTGAAGAAAAGAGGGCTGCAAGGTGAGATAGCTTATACCACCGCTGAGGCTTCATTAACGGAAGCAAAGGCCATGAAGCGCAATGCGGAACTGGCTTTAAAGAATACTGTGATTACTTCGCCTTTTTCGGGTGTGGTTCAACATTTGATGGTGGAGCTTGGTGACTTTGTTGGGGTTGGCGATCCGGTCGCAGGCGTGATTGACCTCGATCCTTTGGTTATTGAGGCCGATGTCAGTGAGCGTCATATCCAACACTTGTTAGTCAATCAATCTGCTTTGGTTCGCTTGTTAGGGCGAGAAGAAGCGGAAGGCCGCTTACGCTATGTTTCTCGAATCTCTTCTGCTGCTACTAATACCTTCCCAATAGAGATTGAAATCGATAACTCCAAAGGCCTATTACCTGCAGGTGTCAGTGCAGAAGTAACACTCAACCTAGAAACAAGAGATGCAATCAAGATTACACCTGCCATGCTGGCACTGGATGAGGCAGGTAACCTTGGGGTCAAAACTTTGGTTTCAGTCGATGACTCAGCAACCGTGAAATTTGTAGGCATTCAGCTAGTAAAGGCAGAGCAAGATGGAGTTTGGCTCACAGGACTTGGACAACGCGTCGATATCATTACAGTAGGCCAAGGGTTTGTACGTGATGGTGATTCGGTGATTGCTGTTGAGCAAGGCGCTGAACTCTCTAATGTAATTGCTGAGTAGGAGATAGCCGATGTATTCAATTATTGATGCAGCCTTGTCTCGTGCTCGAACAATGCTCTCCCTTTTAGCGTTAATCCTTGTCGCGGGTGCTGCGACTTATATTACGATCCCTAAGGAATCGAGCCCTGACATCACGATTCCTATTATCTATGTTTCTGTAGGGCATCAAGGTATCTCTCCTACTGATGCCGAACGTTTATTAGTTCGACCAATAGAACAAGAGCTTAGGTCTATTGAAGGCGTAAAAGAAATGACGGCAACGGCAGCAGAAGGCCATGCCTCTGTTGTGTTGGAATTTAATGTCGGTGTTGACCTCACCAAAGCAATGGCTGATGTTCGCGATGCCGTTGATCTGGCTAAGCCCAAATTGCCAGAAGACAGCGATGAGCCAACCGTGAATGAGGTGACGCTTGCTTCTGAGCAGCCTGTGTTGTCAGTGGTTCTGTTTGGTACCGTGCCTGAGCGCACCATAGTACAAATCGCTCGAGAGCTCGGAGATAAACTCGAAAGCTATCGCCAAATTCTAGAGGTCGATATTGCAGGCGATCGCGATGACATAGTAGAAATCATCGTTGATCCATTATTGATGGAGAGTTACAGCCTAGATCAAGCGGACATCTATAATCTGATTGCTTTGAATAACCGAGTTGTGGCGGCCGGTTTTGTTGATACGGGTTACGGACGTTTCTCGGTCAAAGTCCCTTCGGTGTTTAACTCTCTAAAAGATGTGCTTGAGCTACCAATTAAAGTGGATGGTAAACAGGTGGTCACTTTTGGCGATGTGGCTACGGTTCGCCGAGCGTTTCGAGATCCTGAAAGCTTTGCCCGTTTAGATGGTAAATCCGCGGTTGTCTTGGATATAAAGAAGCGAGCGGGTGAAAACATCATTGAAACCGTTGAGCTAGTCAAGGCAGTAATGGCAGGTGCTCAGCAGCAAGCTGAGTGGCCAAATAACCTTTTGGTCAAATACACTTGGGATGAATCTAAAGATGTGAAGATCATGCTCAACGATCTGCAAAACAATATCTTATCCGCCATCATTTTAGTGGTGATCGTGATCATCGCCATTCTTGGTGTTCGAACCGCGCTATTGGTCGGAATTTCAATTCCTGGATCATTCCTCACGGGGTTGTTGGTGTTGTCTGTGTTTGGTCTAACCGTCAACATCGTGGTGCTGTTCTCGTTGATCATGGCGGTTGGTATGTTGGTCGATGGCGCAATTGTGGTTACCGAGTTTGCCGACAGGCGAATGCAAGAAGGTGAAGGACGTAAAGCCGCTTACCGGGATGCCGCTAAGCGTATGGCATGGCCGATAACAGCGTCTACTGCGACAACGTTGGCGGCATTTGCTCCGTTACTGTTTTGGCCGGATGTGACGGGCGAATTCATGAAGTTCTTGCCATTAACGTTGATTGCAACCTTAACCGCTTCATTGATTATGGCGTTGTTGTTTGTGCCTGTACTCGGTGGTTTGATTGGTAAACCTCAATATGTATCGCCCAAAAGCCAAGCTCGAATGGTGGCACTGCATAATGGCGACTTTTCACAAGCGACAGGCTTAACCAAAGCGTACTACCACACGTTGTCGATTGCGATTAAGCACCCCTTTAAGATTCTTTTCAGTGCGATATTACTTGCGGTTGCGGTTGGTTTTACATATTCAAAAGCGGGGCTAGGTGCAGAGTTCTTCCCAGAAGTTGATCCGCCATTCTTTAACGTCAAAGTTCGTTCTCATGGTGATCTATCCATCCAAGAGAAAGATGTCATCATGCGTGATATTGAGCAGATGATGCTAAATCATGATGAGTTCGATACCGTTTACACGCGAACGGGTGGGGACGATCAGATTGGTTTGATATCGATTACCCCTGTGGATTGGCAATACCGTCGGAGTGTTAAGGCGATCATTGAAGAATTAAAGGTGCACACCGATCAATACGCAGGGGTCGAGATTGAATATAAGTTTCCAGATGCAGGGCCTCCGGTTGAGAATGACTTAGTGATTGAGCTGTCGGCAAGAACACCAGAGCAGCTTAATCAGGCTGCAAAAGTTGTAAGAAACTGGGCGGATGGCAATCAGGCGCTGACCAATATAAGTGATACCGCGAGTAAAGATGGCATCGATTGGAAAGTGGATATTCGCAGAGATGATGCTGCGCGTTTTTCGGCTGATGCGACCTTGGTGGGTAATACGGTTCAATTCGTCACTAACGGGCTAAAGATTGGCGATTACCTCCCTGATGATTCTTCAGAAGAGGTCGATATCTTGGTGCGCTATCCAAGCGATAAAAGAGATATTGGACGCTTTGACCAACTAAGAGTTAAAACACCAGCAGGCTTGGTGCCGATCACTAACTTTGCTCAGATTGTGCCAGACCATAAGCAGGACACGATAAAGCGCCTTGATGGTAAGCGTGTCGTGAACATCATGGCGGATATGGAAGAGGGTTATAATCTTGCACTCGAACTGCCAAAGATTGAGCAAGCGTTAAGTGAGTTAGGCTTACCAAGTAGTGTCGAGTTTCGTATTCGTGGTCAAAATGAAGAACAAGAAAACTCGTCAGCCTTCTTACAAAGTGCTTTCTTAGTTGCATTGGCGGTGATGGCGTTGATTTTGATTACTCAGTTCAATAGCTTCTATCAAGCGTTTTTGATTCTTAGTGCGGTGCTGTTTTCAACGGTTGGTGTGTTTGTTGGTTTGCTTATCTTCCAGCGTCCGTTTGGCATTGTGATGTCCGGTATTGGAGTAATAGCGCTGGCAGGAATTGTGGTAAACAACAATATTGTGCTGATTGATACCTATAACCAACTGATAAAACGCGGCTTGGACAAGCGAGATGCGATTCTCAGGACGGGTGTTCAGCGTTTAAGACCAGTAATGCTTACTACGGTTACCACCATTTTAGGCTTGATGCCGATGGTGTTAGAAATGAACATCGATCTGATTAACCAGAAAATAGAGTTTGGTGCCCCGAGTACCCAATGGTGGTCGCAACTTGCTACAGCCATTGCTGGAGGTTTGGCGTTTGCGACAGTACTTACCTTGGTGCTGACGCCTTGTTTGCTGATGCTAGGGCGAGATAAGAAGCCCGATGTGCTCCCAAGCAACGACGGTTAAAGATAAGTCCTAGTTCGACGGAAATAAAAAGAGCGCCTTGGTGGGCGCTCTTTTCGTTGGTTTATATGGCTATTAGTCTAATTAGTTGCTAGTAACTGGCCGTATCGCTCTAGGTTACTCAATCGAACTTCTGAGTTCGCAATAAATGTTGCTTTTGCTTTACCTGTTAACGACTTAGATTGCGGTAATTTCACGGTACGCGCATTTTTATGTACGCCATTAACCAAGAATTCATAATGTAAGTGCGGGCCAGTCACACGGCCTGTACCGCCCAAAGTACCAATGGTTTGGCCTTGTTTTACGCGCTGACCAGTTTTCACCATACGTCGTTTCATGTGTAGGTACTTGGTGATGTAGGTGTTGCTGTGTCGAATGAACACGTAATTACCGTTAAATTGGTTATAACCAGACTTCTGGACAATACCGTCACCGGCTGCCCATATCGGCGTGCCAACAGGAGCTGCATAGTCGGTGCCTCGGTGAGCTCGAACCTTGCCTGTTACTGGGTGTTTTCTGTTAGGGTTAAAGTTCGATGTCACACGACGGAAATCAATCGGTGAGCGCAGGAAGGCTTTCTTCATTGCGCGACCGTTCTCATCGAAATAGTTGCCACTCTTATCATCTAATACCGCGGTAAATGAATCACCTTGGTTTTTGAATACGGCCGCCATGATCTTACCGCGACCAACAACTTCGCCTTCAACCACTTTCTCTTGGTACAAGATTTTGAAGCTGTCGTTGTTGCGAATATCTAACGCAAAGTCGATATCCCAACCGAATATACCCGCCAGTTCCATAATTTGGTTTGCAGTTAGGCCTGCATTGACCCCTGCATTCCAGAAGTTAGAAGTGATGTTGGCTTCGGCATAGTTGTACTGGTAGGCCACTTCTTTTTTGTCGAAACTTGATGAGAAAGAATCGCCAGACTTCGTGATCTTGAAGCTTTCAAACGCACTAAGTTGTCGTTTTAACTGAATAAGGTCGTTGTTTTCATCAAAACCAAACTGCAATACATCGCCAGGTCTTAGGTTAGACAGCTGCTTCTTAATATCATTATTGGTATTGAGTAGCGTGATCAGCAAGCGGTATGAGAGGCCAATACGTTCAAATAAGACAGAGGTGCTTTCGCCAGAACGAACGGTGTATTTCTCCCAATTAAGCACTGCCGTCGGCGGTGCGTCACTTGAGCTAACAAGCGCGGATGCATTGATAGTCAGTGGGTAATGTTTCCCCACCACTAAAGCGCCCGTATCGTCACGCAAACTGCTGACATCGGGGAGTAAGAAGATCGCGACGAAAATTACGGCACTAAAAAATGCGATAAAAGCCCGGTGCAAAATAGGAAGGCGTGCAAAAATAGACAACATGTTCCGGTTCGTTCTGTAAATATTATGAAAATCGACGACGGAATAGTGTAACTGGTTTCAAAATACATCGCTATTCAAGTAAGATGTCTAATTATTATATTTTTGCCAAATCTGTGGGAGTGAACAAGAATGGCGAGTATTGAAGCTGCACTAGCCGAGATCAAACGTGGCGTAGAAGAACTGATTCCAGAAGACGAACTGATTGCTAAATTAAAAGAAGGTCGTCCTTTACGCATTAAGCTGGGTGCCGATCCAACTGCTCCAGATATCCACCTAGGCCATACGGTTATCTTTAACAAGCTTCGTGCTTTCCAAGAGCTTGGTCATGAAGTGACATTCCTTATTGGTGATTTCACTGCAATGGTTGGTGATCCATCAGGTAAGAACTCAACGCGTCCACCGCTAAGCCGTGAAGACGTATTGAAGAATGCTGAAACTTACAAAGAGCAAGTATTCAAGATTCTAGACCCTGCGAAAACACAAATTCGTTTCAACTCTGAGTGGCTATCTGAGCTTGGCGCTGAAGGCATGATTCGTCTTGCTTCTAACCAAACTGTTGCTCGTATGCTTGAGCGTGATGATTTTAAAAAGCGTTACGCTGGTGGTCAACCGATCGCAATCCATGAATTCATGTACCCACTTCTACAAGGTCACGACTCTGTTGCACTAGAGAGTGATGTCGAGCTTGGTGGTACTGACCAGAAGTTTAACCTTCTAATGGGTCGTGAACTGCAAAAAGCAGCAGGTCAAAAACCACAAGCGGTACTGATGATGCCATTACTTGTAGGTCTAGACGGCGTTAAGAAGATGTCTAAGTCTGCGCACAACTACATCGGTATTAGCGAAGCACCAAGCGAGATGTTTGGTAAGATCATGTCTATCTCTGACGATCTAATGTGGAGCTACTACGAGCTACTGTCTTTCCGTCCACTTGAAGAAGTTGCGGAACTGAAAGCTGGCGTTGAGGCGGGCAAAAACCCTCGTGATGTTAAAGTACTTCTAGCGAAAGAGATCATTGCTCGTTTCCACAGTGAAGCGGATGCTGAAGCGGCTGAGCAAGAGTTCGTTAACCGTTTTGCTAAAAACCAAGTTCCTGATGAGATGCCTGAATTTGAATTCGAAGCCGGCCTACCGATTGCTAACGTTCTAAAAGAAGCGGGTCTTGTAAACTCTACTTCTGATGCGATGCGTATGATCAAGCAAGGCGCTGCTAAGCTTGAAGGCGAGAAGATTGAAGACAGCAAGTTCGTACCTGAAGCTGGTACTGCAGTTTACCAAGTAGGTAAGCGTAAGTTTGCTCGTATTACTATTAAGTAATAACGCACATCAATAATTGAACAAAAGGCATCCACGGATGCCTTTTTTATTGACACAAAGTTGACGAAGTTTTTGAACGTGCATTGCTACACTATGCGCGCTGTCATATTGACAGTAATTCTGGAGATTTTTATGAACAATACCGACCATCCTCCTAGTTTGAATGGAGAAGAATAACCCGTCTCGGTATTGATCTATTGTCCTGCCGTTCGGGTAGGGTATCTTTGTTTTTCCCCCTCATTCTTTTCCACACACTAGATTCTAACAAGTAGACACACCAGTAGCTTTCAGCTTTTGGTGCGCATAAATCTATAAATCTATAAATCTATAAATCTATAAATCTATAAATCTATAAATCTATAAACTTATGCTATTTGTTTTGATGGTCGTTACCTTTGCCAATCGGGAGATTCGCCATGACGGTAATGAACAACACTTTTTTATCTATCGAAGCTTTGTACACAGAGCAAGACATCCAAGCTGTATCGAATGCATTTCAACAGTATGGACGTGAGCAACAAATTAACCTTTTAAACCGAATGCCACTTGAAGATGCGGTGTTAGTACTTGGGCAATGCTCTCTCAGTATTATTCAGACTTTACTTAGTGAGCTAGAAGAGCAGGGCTTTGAGAAGCGCTCTCGACATCTAGCTCACCAACTAGGGCTGATCTACTCAGAGGTTGAGCCTCAACAAGGTTACCTTTCAACTGGAGTGTTTAGCCATGTTAGGCAGCGTATCGGTTGGATTATTGCATTAGCACTGCTGGGTATTGTCTCTGGGCTTATCATTGCTCAGTATGAAGACATTCTCAGTCAGTTGGTACTTTTGGCAATTTACATGCCTGTAATTGCTGCTGCTGGTGGTAACACCGGAACACAAGCCGCGACTTTGGTCATCAGGGCCTTAGCCACAGGAGAGTTGAAGAAGCGCCAATGGGCGAACGTTCTGTGGAAAGAATTTAGAGTTGCTATCTGCTTGGCGCTTGCGATTGCCTTGGTGATGATAGGCCGCATCTTACTGTTCAGTGACAACCAATCAACGGGTGGTTACGACATTAATATGATTGCTTACGCGATTGCTGTCGCTCTGTTTATTCAAGTGACAATATCAACCGTGCTTGGCGCTGGATTGCCGATTATTGCTCGGTTATTCAAGTTAGATCCTGCGGTGCTGGTGAGCCCTGTTTTGGCTTCAGTAGTCGACATTTCGGGGATGTGGATTTACTTCACGGTAGTGAATTCATTCTTGGGCATTGCTTAACGCCTTTAAATAAAGATACTGGAAACAAAAAGCACTTTCGAAGAAAAACATCTTAGAAACAAAAATGGCGCTGAAGATCATACGATCTTCAGCGCCATTTTTTATTGTTTAATTAACAGCCTTTTACAAGTAAGCCGCTATTGAGATTGACTCTGTATTTGACTGAACTCGACCACATCTTTGTAGAAAGCACGTTCAAACTGGGTGATTGGTGCTTCTACAGGTTTGTCTGGATCTTGCTCTTCCGGGAAATAATCACGCACAAACTGCACAAACAGAGAGTTTGGATTGCCCGCTTTATCTAAACCAAAACCTGCCATATTGTAGCTACCGAACAAAGACCCACTTTTCGCAATAATATTACCTTGGATTGGTGCTTTTCTCATACTCTGACGGTACTTGAGCGTTCCATCAGTGCCAGATGTAGGCATAGCCTCAATCAGGTTGAGCTGTTTGTCGTTATCCCAGATGTAACGCAGAACCTGAGCCATAGTTTGCGAGGTCATGCGATTATTCCTCGATAACCCTGAACCATCAACCAACTGTGCTTTGTTTAGGTCAATGTTGGCCTTGGTCAGTAATATCTGTTTTATCGCTTCGGTGCCGTTATTGAAACTACCAGGCTGGACATAAAACGTTGCACCCAGTGTTTTAGTCAGGTTGTCCGCTATCAGGTTATCTGATTTCTTTAGCATGGTATCGAGCAGTTCAGGAAGTTTCTCTGAGTTGTGACTAGCGACTAATGTGGTCTTGCCTGATTTATCTTTTTTACCAACAATCACATCGCCTTTAACTTGGATTTTCAGCTCTTTAAGAAGCGAGGTCACGACTTGAGAGGTATAAAGCTCTGGATTTTGAATCGCAAACTTGAGCGGCAGTGGTTTCTTACGCTCAACTAAGCAACCTGACAGCTTGTAAGCGTTGTCTGGAGTAGTAATGAGCTCTAAGTCGCATTGTGTGGCTTTTTGCCCTGAGCGAGTTACGGTGGCTGCGGTGGTTGTCACGTCTATCGGATAGTGAGCGGGAATATAGACACGAGTGCTGCCGTTATCTTTCGTATAAATAGAGGCTTGTGCGCAGTTGCTGTCTAAGGTCATTGCACTAGAAGGTGCGCTGTAACAAACGCCTAGTATATCCCAAGGCCAACCAACAGCTCGTTGATAACCCGTAAAAGTTGAGTTATCGAGGTATAAGTTGCCTTTGATGGTTTTAGATTGCGACTTAGCGTATTGAGCTAAAAGGTTTTTTAGGTGTTCTCGTTGTAGCGTTGGGTCACCGCTGAATGAGATCACAACATCTTTATTAGAGCGAGCTATGCTGGTCGAGTATTGAAAGTCATCCCCCAATTCCAACTTGGCTGCTAAAGCTGTGACCAGTTTTAAAGTGCTGGCAGGTGGATAAAAGCCATCACTGTTGATGCTCATTTCATTTGAATCGCCACTTAGGGATTCCAATATTAAACTTGTGCTACTGCCATCAGGCAGTTTATTTAAAGGGTCGTAGGCGAAAGCGGCAAGTGAGTCACTACCAAGTGATAAGCCACATAGAAGTAGAGTGGATAGAAGGCGCATAGAAGATTTCTTGGATGGCTGATGTTTTCAGTATACAGATATAAAAAACGCCCGCTAGATAGCGGGCGTTTTGATTCTCAATTAACTAATTAATCAATTAGATAATCAGAATTAGAAGTCGTAACGTAGACCAATAGCTAGCTCGTCTTCAGCTTGTGCTTTAGTTGCACCACGGTTAACTACAGTATCAGCTGTACCGAACTTGTCGCCTTCACTGATTAGGTTGAAGTTGTACGAGATGTAAGTACGGAAGTTAGGCTTGAAGTAGTAAGTCGCATCTACAGCAACGTTATCAGCTGATGTATCACCATCTGTTTCTGCGTTGTTGTACGTTAGCGTGAATGCAGCTTTGTCTAGCGTGTAAGCAGTTGCGAATTCGTAGCCAGTGTAGTCGCCGTTGTCTTTCGATAGTTCACCGTCTGTGAATACACCAGCAAAGTATAGAGCTTCAGTACGGAAAGATGCCGCTAGCATGTATTCGTTTTGCTCTGCTTGATCAGCGTAACCTGCACCTAGCTTAACGCCAGAATCGCCGATTGCGTAGATACCAGATAGAGAGTAGCCATCTTCGTTGTTGTCATCGAAACCAGTGTCAGTTGTTGAATCTGTACGATCTGCAAAACGGTAGCTTGCTTTAACTGCTAGGTCTTGGAATTCACCTTTGTAAGAAAGCATGTTGTCTGTACGGTCAGCCGCTGCAATTTTGTATGCCGCTGAGTTACCGTGGTAAGACATGATATCGGTAAAGTCAGTGATTACGCCTAGCGCACCGTCGTTTTTACCGTAAGTTACTTCACCGAATGTACCGCCGATACCAGCGTATGTGTAACGGTGATCGATAGAATCAGCATCGCCTTCGTAGTCGTTTGCGTTGTATTCTGCTTCGTAGAAACCAACGCCGTATAGGCCGTCTTGGATTTCAACTTTACCTAGGAAGTTAAGACGTACTCGAGTGTTGTCTTGTGCTTTGCCATCTTTTAGAGATAGACGAGCTTCCGCACGACCACCGATCTCTAGAGAAGTGCCGTTTGAGCTGTATACAGAAGTACCGTCAATACCACCAGCTTGTTTACCGTCCGCTGCCACTGCGTTAGTAGCAAGAGCTGCAGCAGATACAGCAAGCGCGATCATAGTCTTGTTCATGTTATTATTTCCTAATTACTGTCCATAGAAGTTTTATCAAGGATTTGAACCCTTTTGTGTATTGCCTGTATTAATCAGGCTTCATAATCATGATTAGAACAGAAGTCTGAAAAATGCCAGTGCAATCCATGGGTTACTTTTTACCTCTAAAGTTCCATAGTCAGTTAGTAAAATGATATAAAACTAAAAAATGAACACTGTTTTATTATATCTCTTGTTGTTTAAGTATATGTTTTAAAGTGTTTTTTATAAAAGTGTGATCTGTGTTTATTTTGTTTGTTTTTTGTTTTTTTAGGTATTTAACTCTCTGCTTATTGATGAGGGAGTTATTATTCATTTTTGTGATGTCTGTAATTTAGACCTAGATAAAGCTTTTATAACGCAAAGTGGAATAAAGGTGATTTAGCCATAAAGTTTGTTTACACTAAGCCAAATCGTTTTGTTTCTATCACCCAATAAATGCGTTGGGTGTATTTATGTTGGCCAAAGAAAGCTTTGGCATAGAGGTAAAAAATGGAAAAGGTTCCAATGACAGTGCGTGGCGCTCAGCAGCTACGTGACGAATTAGATCGCCTACTTAAGCTACGTCCTATTATTTCAGCAGCTATTGGTGAAGCACGTGAACTCGGTGACTTGAAAGAGAATGCAGAGTACCACGCCGCTCGTGAAGAGCAGGGTATCTGTGAAGCTCAAATTCGAGATATCGAATACAAGCTATCGCTAGCTCAGATCATCGACGTAACTCAAATGGATAACACAGGCAAGGTTATCTTTGGTACTACGGTTACTTTGATTGACGTAGATACTGATGAAGAGTTCCGTTACCAAATCGTTTCTGAAGATGAAGCTGAAATCAAAACTGGCCGCATTTCGGTGAAATCACCGATCGCTCGTGGCCTTATTGGTAAGATGGAAGGTGACGAGGTTATTATCTCTACACCTGGCGGCGATAAAGATTTCGAAATAGACAAAGTAGAATACATCTAATTGAATTTACTTTGGTTTTAATAAGTAAAAAGGTCGCTAATGCGACCTTTTTCGTTTCTCACGCTACACTAAAAGATAAGCACAGTGGCTTTCTTATTGTGGAGCTAGCTTGATGTCAAACTAGCTTATTTGCGTGGAATCTCGATTTTACGTGCTTCTGACTGACGGAACAGTACTAGAACTTTACCGATAGTCTGTACTTTCTCAGCTTTAGATTCACGTACAATTGCATCGATAATCAGTTGCTTAGTCTCACGGTCTTCTGATGCAACTTTAATCTTGATCAGTTCGTGGTGGTCTAGAGCTAATTCGATTTCCGCTAGAACAGCTTCAGTAAGTCCATTTGCGCCCATTAGCACTACAGGTTTTAAACTGTGAGCTAGGCCCTTTAGATGCTGCTTTTGTTTGGTACTTAGGTTCATTACGCGGCCAATTTTATTTAGTATTAGGGTTGAAAAAACCTATTTTAACGCCATCTAAAGCTGAAGACTATAATTTATTCAGCAATTAGTACTTTCCTCCAATTTAGGTATCCAATGAGCAAACAGAAACACTCGGCCAGTTCAGGCCGTTGGTTGAAGGAACACTTCGACGACAAGTATGCAAATGAAGCAAGAAAAAGAGGCTATCGTTCGCGTGCTTATTTCAAAATGGAAGAGATTCAAACGAAAGATAAATTGCTGACTCCTGGGATGACCATTGTGGATTTGGGCGCAGCGCCTGGCGGTTGGTCTCAATATGCTGCTAAGATTATCGGAGACAACGGTCAAATCATTGCTTGTGACTTGCTACCTATGGATCCGATCGCTGGAGTGAGCTTTTTACAAGGTGATTTCCGCGAAGAAGCTGTGCTAGATGCCTTGTTGGAACGTATACAACCAAACATGGTTGATGTCGTGATGTCTGATATGGCACCTAATATAGCAGGCAACAATTCTGTGGATCAGCCGAGAGCTATGTATTTAGTTGAATTAGCTTTGGATATGTGTCGACAAGTTCTAGCTACCAATGGTAGTTTTGTTGTAAAAGTATTCCAAGGCGAAGGGTTTGACCAATATGTTAAGGACGTCCGTGAGATGTTTAAAACAGTCAAAGTGAGAAAACCCGACTCTTCTCGAGCTCGATCTCGTGAAGTGTTTATCGTAGCAACTGGTTACAAAGGTTAACGATTCTCTTCCAAGAGTGAGAGTTAACAACATGGCTACAGGTTACAAACTGTAGTACCCTACCTTTAATTACAATTAGTTATCGAGAGGCTTACACCTTGAGTGACATGGCAAAAAATTTAATTCTGTGGCTTGTTATCGCGGTTGTGTTGATGTCGGTCTTCCAGAGCTTTGGCCCTGGGGAAAGTAACGGCAGAGCAGTAGATTACACCACGTTTGTACAGGAAGTTGGCCAAGGCCAGATTCAAGACGCACAGTTCAATAACAGCGAAATTACTTTCACACGTCGTGGCGGTGGTTCTAAGTATGTAACTTACATGCCTGTTTATGATCAAAAGCTACTTGATGACTTAATTAATCAAAACGTAAAAGTTCAGGGTACACCACCTGAAGAGCAGAGCCTGCTTGGCACTATCTTCATCTCTTGGTTCCCAATGATCTTACTGATTGGTGTGTGGATTTTCTTCATGCGTCAAATGCAAGGCGGCGGCGGCGGTAAAGGCGCGATGTCTTTCGGTAAGAGTAAAGCTCGAATGATGAGCGAAGAACAAATCAAAACGATGTTTGCTGATGTTGCTGGTTGTGACGAAGCAAAAGAAGACGTGAAAGAGCTTGTGGATTACCTTCGTGACCCAAGTCGCTTCCAAAAACTGGGTGGTAAGATCCCGACAGGTATCCTGTTGGTCGGTCCTCCTGGTACTGGTAAGACATTGCTTGCAAAAGCAATTGCTGGTGAAGCGAAAGTACCGTTCTTTACTATCTCAGGTTCTGATTTCGTTGAAATGTTTGTTGGTGTTGGTGCATCTCGTGTGCGTGACATGTTCGAGCAAGCGAAGAAAGCAGCACCTTGTATCATCTTTATCGATGAAATCGATGCTGTAGGTCGTCAACGTGGCGCTGGTGTTGGTGGTGGTCACGATGAACGTGAGCAAACACTTAACCAAATGCTGGTTGAGATGGATGGTTTCGAAGGTAACGAAGGTATTATTGTTATCGCTGCGACTAACCGTCCCGACGTGCTAGACCCTGCATTACTTCGTCCTGGTCGTTTTGACCGTCAAGTTGTGGTTGGTCTACCTGATGTACGTGGTCGTGAACAGATTCTTAAAGTGCACATGCGCAAAGTTCCACTATCAGGTGATGTTGAACCATCTCTGATTGCTCGTGGTACTCCAGGTTTCTCTGGTGCAGATCTTGCGAACCTTGTGAACGAGGCGGCGCTATTTGCAGCTCGTGGTAACAAGCGCAATGTATCGATGGTTGAGTTTGAACTTGCGAAAGATAAGATCATGATGGGTGCAGAGCGCCGTTCAATGGTGATGTCTGAAGAAGTGAAAGAGTCAACAGCTTACCACGAAGCAGGCCACGCAATTGTTGGTCGTTTGGTACCTGAACACGATCCAGTGTACAAGGTGTCAATCATTCCACGTGGTCGTGCACTTGGTGTGACTATGTATCTACCTGAGCAAGATCGCGTAAGCATGTCTCGCCAACACCTAGAGTCAATGATCTCTAGCTTGTACGGTGGTCGTCTTGCTGAAGAACTTATCTACGGTAAAGATAAGGTTTCGACTGGTGCGTCTAACGATATCGAACGTGCAACTGATATTGCTCGCAAGATGGTAACGCAGTGGGGCTTCTCTGAAAAACTAGGCCCTCTTCTATATGCTGAAGAAGAAGGCGAAGTTTTCCTAGGTCGTGGCATGAGCCAAGCGAAACATGTTTCTGACGATACAACTCGACTTATCGATGAAGAAATTCGTATTCTTATCGACCGTAACTATGCTCGTGCGAAGCAGATTCTTGAAGAGAACATGGATCTCATGCACTCGATGAAAGATGCGTTGATGAAGTTTGAAACGATTGATGCAGGTCAGATTGATGACTTGATGGAACGTAAAGACGAGATTCGCGAGCCTGCTGGTTGGGGTGATCAAGCAAAAGCAGAACCTGCAAAGGAAGAAGCCAAGCCTGAAACTGAAGCTAAATCAGAAGAACAAGCTAAAGCCGACCCAGAAGAATCGAAAGTTGAAGACGTTAAATCTGAATCAGATGATACTCAAAACAAAGATTCTTAATCGCTAAGCTATAAATTAAAACCCTGAGTACGCTCAGGGTTTTTCTGTTTATAGCCCAAGGTGTTTTTTACTCTTTAAGACCTGCCTTTCATGATATTAAAAGCAAATAATAAAACGCTCGTTTTAGATCGCCCACATGTAATGGGTATCCTCAATGTCACGCCTGATTCTTTCTCTGATGGCGGAAAATTCAACTCATTAGACAATGCATTGCTGCAAGCTGAACGAATGATTCAAGCCGGCGTTAGCATTATTGATATTGGTGGTGAATCGACTCGTCCTGGAGCACCGGACGTTTCCTTAGAGGAAGAGCTCGCTCGAGTTATTCCTGCAATTAAAGCGATTCGTGCCAAGTTTGATGTTTGGATTTCTATTGATACCAGCAAAGCGGAAGTGATGCGCCAAGCTGTTGAAGCGGGTGCTGATTTGATCAATGATGTACGCGCTTTACAAGAGCCAGGTGCCCTACAAGCTGCCGCTGAGGCTAATGTTCCTGTTTGCTTGATGCACATGAAAGGCCAACCAAGAACCATGCAAGCTAGCCCAGTTTACGACGATGTTCTAATGGATGTTGAAGCATTCCTACAAGAAAGAGTGGAAGCTTGTGAGGCTGTAGGAATCTCAAAAGAACAGCTGATTCTGGACCCTGGTTTTGGTTTTGGTAAAACCATTGAACACAATTACCAACTATTAGCGCACCTTGAAAAATTTCATACGCTTGGGTTGCCAGTTTTAGCTGGGATGTCGAGAAAATCGATGATCTTTAAGCTACTGGACAAGGCCCCAGCAGATTGTATGGTAGCCAGTGTCACTTGCGCGACTATCGCTGCAATGAAAGGCGCACAAATTATTCGCGTTCACGATGTTGAAGATACATTGGAAGCGATGAAGATAATCGAAGTGATGAATAACAATCACTAATAATAATTAAGGAAAATCAATATGTCTGATAAAAGACGTTACTTCGGCACAGATGGTGTACGTGGCAAAGTTGGCCAATACCCGATTACACCTGATTTTGTTCTGAAGCTTGGTTGGGCTGCAGGTCGTGTTCTTGCGAAGCAGGGCACCAAGAAAGTGATCATTGGTAAAGATACTCGTATCTCTGGCTATATGCTTGAGTCTGCGTTAGAAGCTGGCCTTGCTGCTGCGGGTCTTCAGGCTACGTTTACTGGCCCAATGCCAACACCTGCTGTAGCTTACTTAACACAAACTTTCCGTGCTGAAGCTGGTATCGTTATCTCTGCATCGCATAACCCTTTCTATGACAACGGCATTAAGTTCTTCTCTTCTGAAGGCACCAAATTGTCGGATGACATTGAGTTGGCTATCGAAGCTGAACTAGATAAAGATATCGAGTGCGTGGAATCTTCTGCATTGGGTAAAGCTGTACGCTTAAATGATGCAGCTGGCCGTTATATTGAATTTTGTAAAAGTACATTCCCACACAAAATGACGTTAGCGGGCATGAAAATTGTGGTGGATTGCGCACATGGTGCGACTTACCACATTGCGCCAGCGGTATTTAAAGAGTTGGGCGCTGAAGTGATTGCAATGGGTGTTGAGCCAAATGGTACTAACATCAATCACGAAGTGGGTGCGACAGATGTGCGTGCTCTGCAAGCTAAAGTACTTGAAGAAAAAGCAGCTCTAGGCCTAGGCTTTGATGGTGACGGTGACCGCATCATCATGGTTGATGAGCTAGGTAATAAGGTTGATGGTGACCAAATCGCTTACATCATTGCTCGTGATGCGTTGCGTCGTGGTGAGTTGAAAGGTGGCGTTGTTGGTACGCTAATGACGAACCTTGGTATGGAAAATGGCCTTAAGCAATTAGGTATTCCATTTGTACGTGCCGCTGTTGGTGACCGTTACGTCATGGAGCAACTTCTTGCTAAAGGCTGGAAGATCGGTGCAGAAAATTCGGGTCACGTTATCCTATTAGATAAAGTGACGACAGGTGACGCTATCGTTGCTGCTCTGCAAGTGTTGGCTTCAGTTGTTGATAGCGAAATGACACTGAATGAGCTGTCTCAGGGCATGACGTTATACCCTCAAGTTCTAGAAAACGTTCGTTTCAGCGGAGATTCAAACCCACTAGAAGCCGAAGCGGTAAAAGCAGCGGTTGTTGAAGTAGAAGCAGAGCTTGGCGAGAAAGGTCGTGTGCTATTACGCAAGTCTGGTACCGAGCCACTACTGCGTGTCATGGTTGAAGGCGAAGATGCTGAGCTTGTTCAATCTTCAGCGCTTAAGATCGCTGATGCAGTAAAAGCAAACTGCTAATTTAACCTTTTACTTAACCGGCGAAACGAATAGCGCCTGTGATTAGAAGTGATTGACTTATATCACGGTCAAAAGATATCACGGTTATGAGATATCACGGTCAAAAGAGACGTAAATGAGTTTTGTGTCGCTTTTGACCTTTTTTTAACCATTCACTTGGTAAAGGCTTATTTTTTAGCAAATTCCCCTTGTCAGCCATCGTCGCATTCGCTAGTATTGCTCGGCCTTCAGTTAGGAGGTCGCTAGCCTTGTTCTTAAAAATAGTTTTTTGAACGGCGCTGGCTCAACAATTAGGAACATAGGTGGAAAAATGTTTACAGTTCTACTTGTGATTTACCTGTTGGCAGCGCTTGGTGTAATTGGCCTAGTGTTGATTCAACAAGGTAAAGGCGCAGATATGGGAGCCTCTTTCGGTGCTGGCGCTTCAAACACTGTGTTTGGTGCTGGTGGCTCAGGAAATTTCCTTACCCGAATGACTGCAGTTTTTGCAACTACATTTTTTATCCTTAGCTTAGTGCTTGGTAATATGTCTACACATAAAACTGAGTCACAATGGATTGACCCGACTCAAGGTCAGGTAATTCAGCAAGCTGAAGATGCAGTGAGTGAAGTTCCGACGCAAGGCGACGAAATTCCACAATAAGCTGCAAAGATTTGATGCCGAGATGGTGAAATTGGTAGACACGCTAGCATGAGGTGCTAGTGCCTTAGGGTGTGAGGGTTCGAGTCCCTCTCTCGGCACCATGTTTACAAACTTGTAAAACATCTTGTTGGGCGTATAATGCTCACAAGTCGGACGCGGGATGGAGCAGTTTGGTAGCTCGTCGGGCTCATAACCCGAAGGTCGTCGGTTCAAATCCGGCTCCCGCAACCAATTTCAATGCTATTATATAGCTTGTATTGGTAGCAAGTTTGCACAGTGTGAACCTCACTGTGAGTTAAGTGTGATATCGAATGTGATGACACTTAACATATAAGGGTCCAGCAACAAAAACCCCGGCTTATACGGGGTTTTTTGTTATCTAAGCATTTGTAAATGCCTTTAGATGATAATGTTTGCTTGGAATTTAAATTGGGCTTTGAGCCCTTTTTTTGTTTCTGGAGTGGTTAAATGACTGGTTTAGAGAGACAACTTACTGAAATGCTTGACGCTCCAGTAGCAGCATCAGGTTATGAGTTAGTTGGATTAGAATTTATTCGTGCTGGTGAGCACTCAACGCTACGTATTTACATCGATTCACCAAATGGTATCAATGTAGATGATTGCTCTGAGGTTAGTCACCAAGTAAGTGCCGTAATGGACGTTGAAGATCCAATTTCAGTGGCTTATAACCTTGAAGTGTCTTCACCAGGTTTAGAGAGACCACTGTTCAAAGCAGAGCATTACCAACAATTTATTGGTCACGAGGTAAGCATCGTTTTGAAAATGGCTGTCGGCAACCGTCGTAAATGGAAAGGTGATATCCAATCTATCGAAGGCGAGACAGTGAAAGTATTGGTTGAAGGACAAGAAGAAGAATTCGTCCTGAGCAATATTGCGAAAGCTAACCTGATCCCTAAATTTTAGTTCTCCTAGAGAGAAGAGCTTAAGAGGCTAGATTAATGAACAAAGAAATTTTGGCGGTAGTAGAAGCTGTTTCAAATGAGAAAGCAGTTCCTCGTGAGCGTATTTTTGAAGCGCTTGAAATCGCGCTTGCAACGGCAACAAAAAAGAAAAGCGAATTAGAAATTGAAGTTCGTGTAGAAATTGACCGTAAAACGGGTAATTTCGAAACTTTCCGCCGTTGGGAAGCTGTTGAGGAAGTTGAATTCCCAACAAAAGAAATCTCTATTGAAGCTGCAAAGTACGATGATCCAGAGATCGAACTTGGCGGTTTCATTGAAGATGATATCGAATCAGTAACGTTTGACCGTATTACGACTCAAACGGCTAAGCAAGTTATCGTACAGAAAGTACGTGAAGCAGAACGTGCTCAAATCGTTGAACAGTTTATTGACAACGAAGGCGAGCTCGTAACTGGCGCAGTTAAAAAAGTTAACCGTGACACAGTTATTCTAGATCTAGGTAACAACGCTGAAGCGGTAATCCTTCGTGACGACCAACTTCCTCGTGAAAACTTCCGTCCAGGTGACCGTGTTCGTGGTCTTCTTTACGCAGTTAAACCAGAAGCTCGCGGTTTCCAGCTTTTCGTTACTCGTTCGAAGCCAGAAATGCTAGCTGAACTATTCCGCGTTGAAGTGCCTGAGATTGGTGAAGAGCTAATTGAACTTAAAGGTGCTGCACGTGACGCTGGTTCTCGTGCTAAAATCGCTGTGAAAACAAACGACAAACGTATTGACCCTGTTGGTGCGTGTGTTGGTATGCGTGGTGCACGTGTACAAGCTGTTTCTAATGATCTTGGCGGTGAGCGTATCGATATCGTTCTTTGGGACGATAACCCAGCTCAGTTCGTTATTAACGCAATGGCACCTGCTGATGTTGCTTCAATCATCGTTGATGAAGATGCACACTCTATGGACATCGCTGTTGAAGCCGATAACCTGGCACAAGCGATTGGCCGTAGCGGTCAAAACGTACGTCTAGCTTCTCAACTAACGGGTTGGGAACTGAATGTAATGACTGTTGCTGATCTAGAGAAGAAGCACCAAGAAGAAGCAGTTGCTTCTATTGAAAACTTCATGAAGCACCTAGACATTGAAGAAGACTTTGCTCAAATGCTTGTTGAAGAAGGCTTCTCTACACTTGAAGAAGTGGCATACGTTCCAGTGAACGAGCTTCTTGAAGTAGACGGTCTAGACGAAGGTATCGTTGAAGAACTACGTAACCGCGCGAAAGACGCACTGACTACTCTAGCGCTAGCGAAAGAAGAGACTTTCGACGGTGTTGAGCCTGCTGAAGACTTACTTGCACTTGAAGGTCTTGAGCGTGAAATGGCTTACAAGCTAGCAGCAAAAGGCGTTGCGACATTGGAAGACCTAGCTGACCAAGGCGTTGATGAACTAGAAGGCATCGAAGACCTAACTGCAGAGCGAGCAGGCGAGCTGATTATGGCTGCGCGTAACATCTGTTGGTTCGGCGACGAAGAATAATTCAGCAAGGAGAGAAAGCGGTATGACACAATTAACAGTTAAAGCACTGAGTGAAGAGATTGGTACGCCAGTTGACCGCTTAATTGAACAACTTGCTGATGCAGGAATGAAGAAAGCAGGGTCGGATCAAGTGACTGATTCAGAGAAGCAAACATTGCTAACGCACCTTAAAAAGGAGCATGGCGATACTTCAGGCGAAACAGAACCGACTCGTTTAACTCTTCAACGCAAGACCCGCAGCACGCTAAGTGTTGCCGCTGGAGGCGGTAAGAGTAAGGATGTTCAAGTAGAGGTACGTAAAAAGCGTACTTACGTGAAGCGCAGCACTATTGAAGATGAAGCGAAACGTGAAGCTGAGGAAGTAGCTAATCGTGAAGTGGAAGAGAAAGCACAACGCGATGCTGAAGAGCAAGCGAAACGTGATGCTGCAGAGAAAGCACAGCGCGAAGCCGAAGAAAAAGTAACACGTGAAGCGGATGCAAAACGTGATTCTGAAGAGAAGGCTCAACGCGCACAAGCTGAAAAGGCTAAAAAAGACATGAATTCAAAAAATGCAGACGCTAACGCACAAGCGAAAAAAGAAGCGGATGAACTTAAAACTCGTCAAGAGCAAGAAGCAACTCGTAAAGCCGAAGCTGAAGCAGCTAAGCTTGTTGAGGAAGCTCGTAAGTTAGCAGAAGAAAACCAAGAACGTTGGTCTGAAGAAGAGAAGAAGAAGAAAGAGCAAGAGAAATCTGCGGATTACCATGTGACTACTTCTACTTATGCTCGTGAAGCAGAAGATGCGGCTGATAAAAAAGATGAGAAAGCTCCTCGTCGTCGCAAGAAGAAACCTGCTCCAGCAGCTCAACCTGGCAACAACCGTGGTGGTCGTAACCAACGTGGTCGTGGCGGTAAAGGTAAGCTTGCTAAACCAACTTCAATGCAGCAAGGCTTCGATAAGTCAGCAACTGTTGCTAAATCTGATGTTGCTATTGGCGAAACTATCGTTGTTTCTGAACTGGCTAGCAAAATGTCAGTTAAAGCAACTGAAGTTATCAAAGTAATGATGAAGATGGGCGCTATGGCGACTATCAACCAAGTGATCGACCAAGAAACAGCACAACTTGTTGCTGAAGAAATGGGCCACAAGGTTATCCTACGTAAAGAAAACGAACTAGAAGAAGCAGTGCTAGCTGACCGTGATAGCGATGCTGTCGCAGAAGGTCGTGCTCCTGTTGTTACTATCATGGGTCACGTTGACCACGGTAAAACTTCTACACTTGATTACATTCGTAAAGCACACGTTGCGTCTGGCGAAGCTGGCGGTATCACACAGCACATTGGTGCTTACCACGTAGATACTGACAACGGCATGATCACGTTCCTTGACACTCCTGGACACGCGGCGTTTACAGCTATGCGTGCTCGTGGTGCTCAAGCGACAGATATCGTTGTACTTGTTGTTGCCGCTGATGATGGCGTAATGCCACAAACAATCGAAGCTATCCAGCACGCGAAAGCGGCAGGTGTTCCTCTGATTGTTGCTGTGAACAAGATCGACAAAGAGGGTGCAAACCCAGACAACGTTAAGAATGAGCTAGCTCAATACGACGTTATCCCTGAAGAATGGGGCGGTGAGAACATCTTCGTTCACATCTCTGCAAAACAAGGTACAAACATCGATGGTCTTCTAGAAGCTATCCTTCTTCAGTCTGAAGTTCTTGAGCTTACAGCGGTTAAAGAAGGCATGGCATCTGGTGTTGTTGTTGAATCTCGTCTTGATAAAGGTCGCGGTCCAGTTGCAACAGTACTAGTACAGTCTGGTACTCTAAACAAAGGCGACATCGTTCTTTGTGGTCAAGAGTACGGCCGTGTTCGTGCAATGCGTGATGAAAACGGTAAAGACATCGAAACTGCAGGTCCATCTATCCCTGTAGAAATTCTAGGTCTTTCTGGCGTTCCTGCTTCAGGTGATGAAGCAACGGTTGTACGCGATGAGCGTAAAGCGCGTGAAGTTGCGAACTACCGTCAAGGTAAATTCCGTGATGTTAAACTAGCTCGCCAACAAAAAGCGAAACTAGAGAACATGTTCGCGAATATGACGGCTGGTGAAGTTGCTGAACTTAACGTTGTACTTAAAGCTGACGTTCAAGGTTCTGTAGAAGCAATTGCTGACTCTCTACTGAAACTGTCAACTGACGAAGTTAAAGTTAACATCGTAGGTTCTGGTGTTGGTGGTATTACGGAAACTGATGCAACTCTTGCAGCCGCTTCTAACGCTATCATCCTTGGTTTCAACGTTCGTGCTGACGCAACTGCGCGTGGTACTGTTCAGAATGAAAACCTAGATCTACGTTACTACTCAATCATTTACCAACTGATCGACGAAGTGAAACAGGCGATGGGCGGTATGCTTGCTCCTGAATTCCGTCAAGAGATCATTGGTCTTGCTCAAGTTCGTGACGTATTTAAGTCGCCTAAACTTGGTGCAATCGCTGGTTGTATCGTTACTGAAGGTACGATTAAGCGTAGCAGCCCAATCCGCGTACTTCGCGAAAACGTTGTTATCTACGAAGGTGAACTAGAGTCACTTCGTCGCTTTAAAGATGACGTTCAAGAAGTTAAAAATGGTTACGAGTGTGGTATCGGCGTTAAGAACTACAACGACGTTCGCGTTGGTGACCAGATCGAAGTATTCGAAATTGTTGAAGTTAAACGTACTCTAGACTAATCAGTCAGTACGACTCGACATATTGACTAAGGTTACTAACATTACCTGTAAAGGTAATAAGTAATCGGTTGTTGAATACACCATGGGGGGCTGGTAATTACCAAGCCCCCCATCTTTCTAAGTGAGAAAAGAAAATGTCAAAAGAATTTAGCCGCACACAACGTGTGTCTCAGCAGCTTCAAAAAGAGCTCGCACTTATCCTCCAACGTGAAGTTCGTGACTCACGCATTGGTATGGTAACTATTTCAGATGTCGAAGTGTCTCGTGACCTTGCATACGCAAAAGTGTTCGTGACTTTCCTATGTATCGGTGAGCAAACACCTGAATCATGTCTTGCTGCTCTTAAAGAGCATGAAGTGCCAGTTCGTATGGCTCTTGGCAAGCGTATTCGTCACCGTCTAACACCTGAAGTTCGTTTTACTTACGACAACACATTGGTAGAAGGCATGCGTATGTCTAACCTAGTAAGTGAAGTACTGAACGATGACAAGCGTAAGCAAGAAGAATCTGGCCGCACTGACGAAACTCAGTCTAAGGATGAAGAGTAATGGCTCGCCGTCGTAAAGGTCGCCCTATAAATGGGGTAATTCTATTAGATAAGCCAACAGGCATTTCATCTAATGACGCACTGCAAAAAGTAAAGCGTATTTACTTTGCAGAGAAGGCAGGGCACACCGGTGCTCTGGATCCTCTTGCGACTGGCATGCTGCCAATTTGTCTTGGTGAAGCAACGAAGTTCTCTCAGTTTCTTCTAGATTCTGATAAGCGCTACGTTGTTGTCGCGAAGCTTGGTGAGCGTACCAACACCTCAGATTCTGATGGTGAAGTGGTTGAAACGCGTGAAATCAACGTTACTCAAGAGCAACTTGAACGCTGCATTGCAAGCTTCAAAGGTGAAACCGACCAGATTCCATCAATGTTCTCAGCATTGAAGTATCAAGGTAAGCCTTTGTATGAATATGCACGTGCAGGTATCGAAGTGCCTCGTGAGTCTCGCAAGATCACTGTGTATTCTATTGAGCTACTTCGCTTTGAAGGTGATGAAGTTGAGATGGAAGTACATTGTTCTAAAGGTACTTACATCCGCACAATTACCGACGATCTTGGTGAAATGCTAGGTTGTGGTGCTCACGTGACAATGCTTCGTCGTACTGGTGTTGCAAAGTACCCGTATGAACGCATGGTTACCTTGGAACAGCTGAACGAAATTCTAGAGCAAGCACAAGCGCAAGAGATTGCACCTAAAGAGTTGCTTGATCCATTGTTAATGCCAATGGACACCGCTGTAGAAGACTTACCTGAAGTTAACTTGAATGCGGAACTGACTGATCTTGTTCAGCACGGTATGCCCGTTCAAGTCGCAGGCGCTCCTGCTGAAGGTACCGTTCGCATGACAAGCGGTGAAGAGAAGCTGTTTGTTGGGGTTGCTCAAATTGCTGAAGATGGCCGAGTTGCACCGAAACGTTTGGTTGTTTTCAGAGATGAAGAGCCACAAGCGTAACGTTTAAATCGAGTCAGATATTAGCGCTGAGTCGTGAAAGACGAGTAAATAATATAGAAAGCGAGCCCTTAATTTTAATGGTTCGCTTTTTTCGTTTTCCATCAGTTCGATTGTTATTGCACCAACTCGTAAACTTCCCTATAATCCTCGGCTCGCGTAGCGGCTGAATCAGAGATTGGCTGCTACAAATATAAACTTACTCTTATCAGGAGAGATTTATGTCTCTGAATGCAGAAACTAAAGCAGCAATCGTTGCAGAATACGCACAATCTGAAGGCGACACAGGTTCACCAGAAGTACAAGTAGCACTACTTACTGCTTCTATCAACCACCTACAAGGTCACTTCAAAGCGCACAAACACGATCACCACAGCCGTCGTGGTCTATTACGTATGGTTTCTAGCCGTCGTAAGCTTCTTGATTACTTGAAAGGCAAAAACCTTACTCGTTACCAAGACCTAATCAAGCGTCTAGGCCTACGTCGCTAATAGCGATGTCTGCAAAGACAGTTTGAAGAAAAGGAGCATTTATGCTCCTTTTTTTGTGCCTGTAAGAAAATGTTTGGCCGGATGCACAGAATATCATCTGGCTTTTTCTGATAGGAAATATCTCTCCTAATAAAAATAGTTTATACTACGCCCGCCTATGCGTTTTCAACGCTGGGCAATCAACCTCTCAAGACGTTACAGTCACAGATGTCGGCCAATAGGTCGCGACTATTCAAAGGCGGATTTGGTCTTAATTCGGCGTATGAACTCATACAAAGAAGCATCATTCCCAAGTCTCTTTTCACTAGTCGCGATTGGTAATATCTTGAGTCAATCTTCACTTAATCTAAAGTCATGACTTTAGAGCTAAGGATATACAATGTTTGAAAAACCAGTTGTAAAATCGTTCCAGTACGGTAACCACACCGTTACTCTAGAAACGGGCGTAATGGCACGTCAAGCTACTGCTGCTGTAATGGCGACTATGGACGATACATCAGTATTCGTTTCTGTTGTTGCTAAGAAAGAAGCTGTTGCAGGCCAAGATTTCTTCCCTCTAACAGTTAACTACCAAGAGCGTACATACGCTGCGGGTAAAATCCCTGGTGGTTTCTTCAAGCGTGAAGGTCGTCCTTCTGAAGGCGAAACGCTAACAGCTCGTCTGATTGACCGTCCAATTCGTCCACTTTTCCCAAGTGCGTTTAAAAACGAAGTTCAAGTTATCGCTACGGTTGTTTCTATCAACCCTGACGTAAACCCAGACATGATCACTATGATCGCAACGTCTGCTGCGCTTGCTATCTCTGGTGCTCCATTCAATGGTCCTATCGGTGCTGCACGTGTTGGTCACATCGACGGCGAACTTGTTCTTAACCCATCAAATACTGAGCTTGAAAACTCTAAACTAGACCTAGTTGTGTCTGGTACAGAAGGCGCAGTACTTATGGTTGAATCTGAAGCAGATAACCTATCTGAAGAAGAAATGCTTTCAGCTGTTGTTTATGGTCACGACCAACAACAAGTTGTAATCAAAGCGATCAACGAATTTGCAGCTGAAGTTGCAACTCCATCTTGGAACTGGGAAGCGCCAGCAGTTAACACTGAGCTTAAAGCTAAAGTTGCTGAGCAAGCTGAAACTCGTCTATCTGACGCGTACCAGATCACTGAGAAAATGGCTCGTTACGAGCAAGTTGGCGCAATCAAGAACGACACTGTTGAAGCTCTAATTGCACAAGACGAAAACCTAGATGAGCGCGAAATCCGCGGCATGCTTGGTTCTCTAGAGAAAAACGTAGTACGTAGCCGCATCATTGCTGGCAACCCACGTATCGATGGCCGTGAAAAAGACATGGTTCGTGCGCTAGACGTACGTACTGGTGTTCTTCCACGTACACACGGTTCTTCTCTATTCACTCGTGGTGAAACTCAAGCACTTGTTACTGCAACGCTTGGTACACAACGTGATGCACAAATCATCGACAGCTTAATGGGTGAGAAGAAAGACAACTTCCTTCTACACTACAACTTCCCTCCATACTGTGTTGGTGAGACTGGTTTCGTTGGTTCTCCTAAGCGTCGTGAAATTGGTCACGGTAAGCTTGCTAAACGTGGTATCCAAGCAGTAATGCCTTCTGTTGACGAATTCCCATACACAGTTCGTGTTGTATCGGAAATCACTGAATCTAACGGTTCTTCTTCAATGGCTTCTGTATGTGGTACATCTCTAGCGCTTATGGATGCTGGTGTTCCAATCAAAGCTTCTGTTGCGGGTATCGCAATGGGTCTTGTTAAAGAAGGCGACGATTTCGTTGTTCTTTCTGACATCCTTGGCGACGAAGATCACCTAGGTGACATGGACTTTAAAGTAGCAGGTACTAACGCTGGTATCACTGCACTTCAAATGGACATCAAGATCGAAGGTATCACTAAAGAGATCATGCAAATTGCTCTTAACCAAGCGCAAGGTGCACGTAAGCACATCCTTTCTGTAATGGATGAAGCTATCTCTGGTGCTCGTGAAGACATCTCTGAATTCGCTCCACGTATCCACACAATGAAAATCAGCTCTGATAAGATCAAAGATGTTATCGGTAAAGGCGGTGCAGTTATCCGTGCTCTTTGTGAAGAAACGGGAACTACAATCGAAATCGAAGACGATGGCACAATCAAGATTGCTGCTACTGAAGGCGCAGCTGCTCAAGAAGCTATCCGCCGTATCGAAGAGATCACTGCTGAAGTTGAAGTTGGCCGCATTTACCAAGGTAAAGTTGCTCGTCTAGCTGACTTCGGTGCATTCGTTACTATCCTTCCAGGTAAAGATGGTCTAGTACACATCTCTCAAATCGCTGATAAGCGTGTTGAGAAAGTGTCTGACTACCTAACTGAAGGTCAAGAAGTACCAGTTAAGGTTCTTGAAATTGACCGTCAAGGCCGTGTACGTCTGAGCATGAAAGAAGCAGTTGAAACGCCAGCTGAAGGCGAAGCACCTGCTGCTGAGTAATTCTTAGCCTATTAATGGGACTATCGCTTTTTAGTGATTTCTAACCCATTGGTAAAAAAGCATGTTATAAAGGGGAGCATATCGCTCCCCTTTTTTATTGCGGTCATAACAGGAGTAATTATTTGTGAAATGGTTTCAAACCGCGAGTATGTGTTTACTGCTTGTACTAACTGGTTGTGCGACAACATCAGATAACACCTCACGTTGGGTTTATCCACCAATGGCTGTGCCGCTTCAACCAAGTGTTCAGCAAGAAGTGCAAATAGCGCGTCTTAGTCAGCTATTACAACGCCCAGATTTGAACGATGAAGTTCGAGCTAAAATGTTGTTCGAGCGTGGTAATTATTACGACAGCGTTGGCCTGCGCGATTTAGCGCGTCTTGATTTCAATCAGTCTCTTTCATTGAACCCCGCTCAACCTGATATCTTCAATCTTTTGGGTGTTTACTTTACGCAGGTAGGGGAGTTTGATGCCGCTTATGAATCTTTTGATTCTACGTTAGAGCTTGATCCTGCAAACTCATATGCAGAAAGAAATCGCTCTATCGCTCTCTACTATGGCGAGCGTTATGATTTAGCTAACGAAGAGATGATGAAGCACTACGCTGATGATCCTAGCGATCCGTTTCGCGCTCTGTGGCTTTACATCATTCAGCATGAACTCACGCCAGAACAAGCAAAGCTTGATCTTCAAAAGCGTTACGAGAGCCGTGACGAACAGTGGGGCTGGGTATTAGTTGCGATCATGCTTGACGATATTACCGAAGAGCAGGCATTCAAAGCTATCCTAACCGGGACTCGTGACAATACGCTCCTAGCTCAACGTCTGACGGAAACGTACTTCTACCTTGCTAAGCGTCACCACATGAATGGTGATTACGCGAATGCGATCTCTTTGTACAAGTTAGCAGTTTCTTTTAACGTGTATGAATACGTAGAACACCGTTACTCTTTTTTAGAGTTAAGTCGTATCTTCACTACGCTTAAAGCCGAGCATTTAGCACAAGTTAAGTTGGCTGAGGCCGAAGAAGAAGCTAACGCTAAGTAAGCGATACATTTTGATTCCGAAAAGCCGCTGCCTATCAGCGGTTTTTTTATGGCCCTTTTTTATGCTCCTTTTTTATAAACGGGGGTCTTGTTTTTGATTGCTTTTTATTTAAACAACACTAAAATAGTTAGCCTTGCTAACTAAATGCAAATTCTGTGGTTGGAAATCTATGCTGGACCAAAATCTAGAAAAAATTGAACGCTTTGCTTCTAAGATATGGCGAACTCAAGTTAATGAAGATCCTATCTGCCAGTTGAGCTTCAATGAGTACGATTATTTGAAGGTCATTCAAGCATCGTTAGAGCCTATTCGACTAACAGACCTTGCTATTGAGATGCAGGTGACAAAACCTTCTGCGACGACTATGGTTCAAAGGCTAGAAAGAAAAGGTCTAGTTGAGCGCAAAGCGTCTCTTGAAGATGCGAGATCTAAGCTGGTGATTTTGACCCAAAAAGCTGAAGTCGGTTTGGAAGAAGAAAGTAAAATCTATCAGGTCATGGCACAGATACTGGAAAGTCGCTTGTCTGAGCAAGAATCCCACCAGCTGAACCTATTATTAAACAAGGCTTTGAAATAAATAATTTAGATATTTAGTTAGTCTTGTTAACTAGTTTTACGAGTCATATCCCATTGGTATGCGACTCACTGAAGAAAGTAGAGTAAGAAATGAGTAACTCAATTAGTCGTCAATTCTGGCGATACACAATACCTACCGTAGCGGCCATGTTAGTTAATGGCCTTTACCAAGTGGTGGATGGTATTTTCATTGGCCGTTATGTGGGGGCCGATGGACTTGCGGGCATTAACGTTGCGTGGCCTGTTATTGGGGCGATCCTCGGTATTGGTATGCTCGTGGGAGTGGGGACGGGGGCGCTTGTCTCGATCCGTCAAGGCGAAAAAGACACGAAAGGTGCTAAGCAGATCTTAGCAACCGGCCTAACCTTGCTGTTGGCGATAACACCCATTGTTTCTGGATTGTTGTTTCTGTTTGCCGATAACTTCTTGCTTTGGCAGGGTGCTGAAGGGCGAGTGTATGAACTAGGCCTGCAATACTTACATATTCTGATTGGCGCTAGTGTCTTCACTTTAGGCTCTATCGCGATGCCGTTTTTACTGCGTAACGATGACAGTCCTAACTTGGCCACCATACTGATGATTGTCGGTGCGGTGATTAACATTGTATTGGATTACCTATTTATCGCGCAGCTTGGTTGGGAATTGAAGGGTGCTGCATTGGCAACCGCAATTGCTCAGTTTGTGGTAACGGGTTTGGGGTTGGCTTACTTTTTCTCACGTCGAGCAAACTTACGTTTACGTTGGAGTGAACTGAGACTGAAGTTATCGGTGATTCCTGACATCTTCGCCATTGGTACCTCGAGCTTCTTTATGTACGCTTATGGTTCGATGATGGTGGCGCTGCACAATGCCTTGTTCTCTCAATATGGCGATCAGCTGATGATTGGTGCTTACGCTATTTTGGGCTACATAGTGACGGTTTATTATCTCACAGCGGAAGGTATCGCCAACGGCATGCAGCCATTAGTAAGCTACAACCATGGTGCGCGTAATCAAGCAAACATTCGTAAGTTACTTAAGATTGCGATGGTGAGTTCGGTATTGATCGGTGTCGCGTTTGTATTGCTGCTGAACGCATTCCCACGTGAGTTCGTTTCTGTGTTTAGTTCGGATGAACCACAGCTAGTCGAGTACACAGTGTTGGGTATCCGACTGCACATGTTTGCACTGGCGCTTGATGGCTTCTTGGTGGTAGCGGGTGCTTACTATCAGGCGGTGAACAAAGGCAGCAAGGCGATGTTTGTGACGATAGGTAATATGCTTATCCAATTACCTTTCTTGTACATCATGCCTAAATTGTACGGTGTGCCGGGGATTTGGATTGCCTATCCATTGTCCAATATCGCGTTAAGCGTAGTTGTTATGATCATGCTCTACAAAGACGTAAAGAAGCTCGATGTTGCGCCGCTGGAAACCGCGACGGCATAGGTCGCTTTTCTTAAACTGAATGATAAAAGGTCTAGCGAATGCTAGACCTTTTTTGTATCTGTTACTGATTGATTCAATGAGGAGTTAGATGTTCTTAACGTCTAAACCTGCAAGTTGGTGCCAGTAACCGTTGCATTGGCGGCTTTCAATGGTCATTGGTTTTTGGCCATGCTCATTGGCTTTGAAGTTGTTGATCTCAGAGAAGGTATCGATGCCCAATGGGCTTAAACGAACCACATCAACCAAGTCATGCATGCTAGGTAGATCATTGACTAGGTTGTAACAGTAACCTGATTGAGTTTGAATACCGTTAAGGTTAAAGACAGACTGGCCTTCTTGGCTATCGACTTGTAGGCCGGTAGGGTATTTGATGCAGCAGGTTTCGCAATCGTCTTTGGCTTTGTTTTCTGCGCGAGCGGTAAAGCATCGTGCTGAGTAAGCAAGTGGTAGGTAGCCGTGGCTAAATACTTCTACTTCGAACTTATTACGGATATTAAGCTCTTCGCATTGTGTCATGACGTTGCTCAGCCATTCACGAGAAAGCTCAACAGGCATGCACCAGCGCGTCATACCTTGCTTCAAAAACAGGTTCAGAGTGCGTGCATTGTAGGTGTTAACTGCAGGGCCAACCACGAACGGTACTTTGCTTTCGCTGGCTAATTGAATGGCAGATACGTCGTTGGCTTCAATCGCAAAGTCACCATTGTCGATGTACTTCTTCATGATGTTGACTTCGCTTGGCGCTTCCAACAACGCCATCGTCGATAGCACGACTTGCTTACCGGAAGCCGACAGCTCTTTGGCAATGTCCATCCAGTGTTTGGCTTTCATCTCACGGCGTTTTGAACACACCGCTTCACCAAGGTAGATGATGTCGGCAGAGCTAGACTTTGCTTGCTCATAGAAGCTTTCAACGTCTTGTTTTGGCCAAAAGTAAAGTAGAGGGCCTAATGCGTATTTCATTGAGTTCTCCATTTGGCGCTATTGCCATTTACGGTGGTAAGCACCAAGGGTGGTTTGTGTGCCTTCAGATACATTCGCCAGTGTCGCATTCCAAGCTTGTTCCACTTGGTATTGTTCTGGATTCGCTAAGTAGCGATCAATGGCCGCACGCCACGTACGAGTCACTTGTTCAACATAAGCCGGGCTACGTTGGCGGCCTTCAATTTTCACTGAGGCAACGTTGGCAGCAAATAGCTCAGGCAGCATAGACAGCGTGTTGAGGCTAGTTGGCTCTTCAAGTGCATGGTAGCGCTTACGCTCGCCATCGATATCCGCCTCAAAACGACCCTTACACAGTGTTGGGTAGCCCGCGTTTTCGCCAGTTACGTACTTGTCGATAAGAATCTCATTCAAGCGTGACTCTAGACCTGTTTCTGTTTCTTGCCAGCGAACGTATTTTGCTGGAGAACAAGCACCAACGGTATTGGGTGATTCGCCGGTCATATATGAAGAGAGGTAACAACGACCTTCCGCCATGATGCATAGACTACCAAAAGCGAATACTTCAAGGTCAACGTCAGAAGTGATATTACGAGAAAGCTGTTTGACCTGATGAATCGACAATACGCGAGGCAATACCACACGCTTTACATTGAAGTTCTTGTGGTAGAAGTCGATTGCAGCCGCATTGGTCGCAGAAGCTTGAACCGATAGATGCAATTCTAGTTCTGGATATTTGTTTGCTGCGTACTCAAGTACTGCGATATCAGCAATGATCAGCGCATCAACACCTAGTGCTGCGGCGTTGTCTACGGCATTTGTCCAGCGTTCGAAGCCATTTGGGTGAGCAAAAGTATTTAAGGCAACGTGAATTTTCTTGTTGCGGTCATGCACATATTGCACAGCACGATCGAGCTTTTTACCCGCAAAGTTAAGGCCTGCAAAGTGTCGGGCATTGGTATCGTCTTTGAATCCGATATAGACAGCATCCGCACCACAATCAATAGCTGTTTTCAAAGCAGGTAAGTTACCCGCTGGGCATAAGAGTTCCATTTGCTCACTACCAGTAGAATGAAATTGAAGCGAGTATTTTATGAAGAATTATGAATGACGGAATTGATGTAAGGCAGGTTTAGATGGATAAATCTGCTTTTACTCCGTTTGGGGTACTGACTAGTAAGGCTTTTGTTCTTTGGCGTGGCTTTTGACTGGGGGATAGTTGAATCGTGTACTAGTTCTTATGGCGACGATTTTGGGCAAACAGCTCTTCGACGTCTTGTTTCGGTTGTGGGCGATAGAAGTGGAAGCCTTGGATTGAACTGCAGTTGAGGTTAGAAAGCAGGGTCGCTTGTTCACTGGTTTCGACGCCTTCTGCCACTACAGTTAAATCGAGAGATTTACCCAGGTTGATGATGTTTTCAATCACAGTGATTTGCTTTGGTAGCGTATCGATATCAGAGATGAAAGCACGGTCAATCTTAAGCTCATCAATTGGGAATCGAGCCAAATAAGACAGAGAAGAGTAGCCCGTACCAAAATCATCGATAGATAAAGCAAAGCCGAGTTTCTTTATAGCGTTAAGCATTTGAAGTGTGTGTTCACTATCACTCATCACCGCGCTTTCTGTCAGCTCAAACGTAATAGCACTAGGGTCAAGCTCTGTTGAACGAAGTAACTTTTCAACGTAATCAATCAGTTTCGGGTTACCAAATTGCTCTGGAGACAAGTTGATAGCCACTCTACCTGGCAAGATACCTTGCATCTTCCAACGCTTAACCGTGGCAAATACTTCACGCATCACCACTCGGCCAAGTTGTTCAATAAGGCCAGCTCGTTCCGCTACAGGGATAAATGCGGCAGGGCTGATGTAGCCTTCTACTGGGTGCTTCCAGCGCACTAAAGCTTCTGCACCGTTGATGGTGAAATCACGCGCGTTGACCTTAGGTTGATACCAAACCTCAAGTCCATTCTGTTGCAGTGCTTTTTGTAGCTCTATCTCCAACCACAATCGCATACGCGCTTCTTTGTTCATCTGTTCGTTGAACTTGATCAGGCGGTTACGTCCACGATCTTTCGCTTCATACATTGCGGTGTCTGCATTTTGCAGCAAGATACGAGCATCGGTGCCATCTTGAGGAAAGTTCACGCTGCCAATCGAGCAGGCTAAGCGCTTACTAAAGTGGTGAAGATCGAAGGGTTGATTGATCAGGGAAATGATCTTTTCAGCGAGCATTTCAGGTGTTCGCTGATGTTCAGGTTCTGGCAGGATAATACCAAACTCATCCCCGCCTAAATGACCAATAACGGCCTGACGAGGCAGTAAACGTTTTAGGCGTGAAGCAACCTCTTTAATCACTTTATCGCCAATGTGATGACCTAGTGAATCATTGATATTCTTAAAGTTATCAATATCTAAGTAGAGCATCACAACTGGCGTATCGTTTTGAATGAACTGCTCAAGACGTTTGGTGAACCCAACTCGGTTGTAGAGCTTGGTCAGTGCATCGATGTAGGCATCTTCACTGTTTGCTGGCGTATACTGCTTTGTGGTCTCTTGTGCATCTTGGATAAGCACAAGCTGAGTGTTACTTCCAAGAATAGTGGTGGAGTCGATGTTGAGTTGAACTTTACGTTCAAAGCCGCATCGGGCACCCGTTAAGCAAACCAAACCAGACTCAGAAATAATAGAACTGAGGTTATTATTGAAGACTGTTTTGGTTTGTTCATCGATGAATAATCGTCCCAACTCTTCGCCAATTAACTCGGTGGTGGAGTTAAAGCCGAGCAAGCGTGCTGCTGCTGGGTTTGATGACAAGATGTAGTCACTTTCAACTAACAGTAATCCGTCAGGGAGTAGGTGAGATAGCTTGTGGAATTTCGCTTCGGATTCTTCTAAAGAACGAGCAAGTACTTGGTTTTCTGATGTGTCGAAGGCATGAAAGACAATGTAGTCGGTTTTGTTGCCATTCGTCAGCGGAGATAGGCTGAAATGAAGGCTGGTATCGAGGTCAGTTTCGTTGAGAGTGACTTCGGCCTCAATCGTTTCGCCATTGAATGCACGCTCATAGTAAGGCTTAAGATGTTGGTAGAATTGCTCACCTAATGTTTGGCGGTCATTCATGCCAGCAAGCTCGGTTTTACTCAAACCAGCAATATCGCAGTAACGCTCATTAACCATAAAATAGTTATGTTGGGCGTCAAGTACCGCAAAAAAGAACGGACTGTTTGCTGTTAGCTGGGTAAACCAATGTTGTAGTTGCTGGGGAGGCATCAAAGTACTACCAATTCTCCAAGAGCTTGAATATTCACTATCGATAAATATTTATTACTTTTTGTGTGGCTATCGATATTTACCTGTGAGTGCAGCGATCCGCTGTAATTCTCATGACCTGAGTTACTATAACTGTGATTTTCAGGATATTAAAGGTCGAGTATCAAACCGAAGTTAATTTGATACATAACAGTAACTGAGATTTCAACATCATCTATGATGCATTCCATATTATTGACAAAGTTACGGATAAGTCACGTGATAAACAAGATTCGCACTCAACTAGTTCAAAATGCCGCATCAATTTTGCGATCTCCAGTCCAGTTATTGCCTAAAACAGTACAAAAAAGAGCCTTATTGGAGGCGCTTAAGAATGTCTTTAAGGAAGCTTTAGAGGACGGTGACTTTGAATTCTTAGAAGACAAGTGGCTTAAAGTCTCAATAAAAGATATGGGGTTAAGTTGGTGTATTAGCTATCAAAATGAGCAACTAGTTGTAGCTGATAACGAGGTTGTTGAAGATGTAAGCTTTAGCGGAAACCTTAACGATCTTGTGCTGATTGCCGGGCGTAAAGAAGACCCAGATACGCTTTTCTTTCAACGTAGACTGTCTATTGAGGGCGATACCGAGCTTGGTTTAGAAGTCAAAAACTTGATGGATAGCGTAGATTTAGACGTATTGCCGACTCCTATGAAAACTTTGTTAAATCAATTAGCTGATTTTGTGCAGAAGGGAGTACAATCCCCAGATACACAAAGTGAGGTAATGAATGCTTATTCGAACTGAAGCACCGGCAGATATACTTGTCATTGATCGTTTATTGAAATCTGTTTTTGAAACAGATGCAGAAGCTAATTTGGTTATGAGTTTGCGTGAGAATAGCCATTTAACGCTATCGCTGGTGGCTTGTTCTGATGAGGGCGAGGTGGTTGGTCACCTGATGTTTAGCCCTATCACTCTCCATGGTGACGATCATAACTGGCAGGGACTTGCGCCTCTTGCAGTGAAAGAAGAGTACCGCAATCAGGGTATTGCCAAATCACTGGTTGAAGACGCATTTTCTACATTGGTAGATTTCGGTTACCCAGCCTGTGTTGTGCTTGGTGATCCTGCTTACTACGGCCGCTTTGGTTTTAAGGCTGCGAGCGAGTTTGGCCTGAGTTGTGTTTGGGATGTACCTGAAGGTGCTTTCCAAGCGATTGAGTTGGTAGAGGGTGTGTTTGCTGGGCATTCTGGTGAGATTGCTTACAGCCCAGAGTTCAACGACTTATAAGCTGATTTACCATGTAATCCGATACAAACTGATTTAGTCTAAATAAAGGAGCTTGATGCTCCTTTATTTTTTGTTAGTATCAGCCCCAATGAGCTCCTTTTCAGTTCGCTCTAAGAAGAGCAATACCAACAAACCTAAGGTTACACCGCTAGATATGTCACAAACACACGCACAATACCTGCAAGAGATGGACATCAGCCAATGGGAGCTTAGTCACCCAGAGCGTTTGGTTGGCTACGAATCTGAATTGATTCCACTATCGAGCGACTGTAAGTTGCTACTGGTTTCGCCTGAAAAACCTCAGGAAGATCTCGCCGTGATGTTTGAACGCGTACTTAAAAGTATCAAGCTCGACTTATCTCAGGCTTTACACCTTCAACCACAACACTTGTCTGCTGTGGATTTAGGTTCGGTTGAATGGGTATGGTTTGCTGGTTGCGAATCTGCCCATGAACTGAAGGCAAAAACACTTCAATCTCCATTACTGTCTGACATTAACGGTAATAACCAACATCGCCGCGACTTATGGCAACAAATTTGTGCTTATGACTAATCAACTTTTACCCACTTCAGAACAACACCTAGACGCAATTTGGCAAATTGAGCAGACCGCGCATTCTCATCCTTGGTCTGAAAATATGATCCGTGATCTTAATAGTCGTGGAGGCAGCCACCGTGTTTTAGAAGTCGATGGAAAGGTTGTCGGCTATTTCTATGCTCAGAACATTGTCGGTGAGGTTACTTTGCTGACGATAGCGGTTGACCCTAAGCAGCAAGGTAAAGGTTACGGCAAGGCTTTGGTTGAGCACTTTCTCGATATGTGTGAACAAGCTGACGCGGAAAGTGCTTGGTTGGAAGTTCGCGAAAGTAATGTGAATGCTTTTAATCTTTACGAGAAGGCTGGCTTTAATGAAGTCGACCGCCGCCGTAACTATTACCCAACCAAGCAAGGCAACGAAGATGCGATCATTATGAGCTATCTTTTTATGTCGTTTAGTTAGGGCGTGTTACGTCTTTTAGCCGACTAGGTAACTAACCACAGAATTAGCCACAAAATAGGGTGTAAACTGACCCTTTAGAAAGTGACTCGCTTTCTGTATAATCCGCACACAGAATTCAAGGGCAAGTATTATCTACTTGCCCTTTTTACGCTTTAGATCAGCAAAGGGCGACTATGTCTTTCCAACAAGAAGTGAGCAAACGTAGAACGTTTGCAATTATCTCTCACCCGGATGCGGGTAAAACCACGATTACTGAAAAAGTTCTTTTATTCGGAAACGCAATTCAAAAAGCGGGTACCGTAAAAGGTCGTGGCTCTAACCAGCACGCTAAATCTGACTGGATGGAGATGGAAAAAGAACGTGGTATTTCGGTAACCACGTCGGTAATGCAATTCCCATACAATGATTGCCTAGTAAACCTACTCGATACTCCAGGACACGAAGATTTCTCGGAAGATACGTACCGTACACTAACAGCGGTTGACTCTTGTTTGATGGTTATCGATGCTGCGAAAGGTGTCGAGGATCGTACTCGTAAACTGATGGAAGTAACGCGTCTACGTGATACTCCAATCGTAACGTTTATGAACAAACTTGACCGTGACGTTCGTGACCCAATGGAAGTGCTTGATGAAGTGGAAAGCGAGCTAGGTATGGCTTGTGCTCCAATCTCATGGCCAATCGGTTGTGGTAAAGAGTTTAAAGGTGTTTATCACATTCATCGTGATGAAACGATCTTGTATGAATCTGGCCACGGCCATGAGATCCAAGAAGTTCGCATCATTAAAGGTTTAGATAACCCTGAACTAGACGAAGCTGTTGGCGAAGATCTGGCGAGCAGTGTTCGTGAAGAGCTTGAATTGGTTATTGGCGCATGTCCTGAGTTTGATCTCGATTTGTTCCTTGCTGGTGAACTAACGCCTGTTTACTTCGGTACAGCATTGGGTAACTTTGGTGTTGACCACATGCTAGATGGTTTGACTAAGTGGGCTCCGGGTCCTCAAACTCGTCAAGCTAACGAGCGTGATGTTGAAGCGACAGAAGAGAAGTTCTCTGGCTTCGTCTTTAAGATCCAAGCAAACATGGATCCAAAGCACCGTGACCGTATCGCATTTATGCGTATCGTTTCGGGTACTTACAACCAAGGTATGAAGATGAATCATGTTCGTACTGGCAAGAACGTAAGTATTTCGGATGCGGTAACTTTCATGGCGGGCGACCGTGCGCGAGCTGAAAAAGCGTATGCTGGTGACATCATTGGCTTGCATAACCATGGCACAATCCAGATTGGTGATACCTTTACTCAAGGCGAAAGCTTGAAGTTCGCTGGTATTCCAAACTTCGCGCCTGAGCTATTCCGTCGTATTCGTCTACGCGATCCACTAAAGCAGAAGCAACTTCTAAAAGGTTTGGTTCAGCTTTCTGAAGAGGGCGCAGTACAAGTATTCCGTCCTATGCAGAACAACGACCTGATCGTTGGTGCGGTTGGTGTACTTCAGTTCGACGTGGTTGTAGCGCGCTTGAAAGCGGAATACAACGTAGAAGCTATCTACGAAGGTGTTAACGTTGCAACAGCTCGCTGGGTTGAATGTGATGACGTGAAGAAACTAGAAGAGTTCAAACGTAAGAACCAAGCTAACCTAGCGTTAGATGGTGGTGATAACCTGTCTTACATCGCACCTACAATGGTGAACTTGAACCTAGCTTCTGAACGTTTCCCTGACGTTCAGTTCCGAGCGACGCGCGAGCACTAATAGCGACAGTTCCACATAACACTGTTGGATAATAATAAAGCCGAATTGCTTCTAGCATTCGGCTTTTTTGTTACACTAAGAGTACACCGTTTTGATGGAGTAAAGCGTGTTTGATCTCAATTTAGTAAAGCCATTCCTCTCTGTATATCAACAAAGATCGATAACCAAAGCTGCCGAATCGTTAGAGCTAACTCAACCTGCGGTCAGTGCTGCAATCAAGAGGTTTGAAGCGGTTGTTGGCTATGCGTTGTTCGTAAGAGTAGGGCGATCAATAGAGCCAACCTCAATGGCTCACAAATTGGCTGGTCAATTATCTGATGCTTTAGAGTTGATGGAAGGTGCAGTATCAAGAAAGCGTGATTTTACTGTTTATATGCCAGCTAACTTATTACATAAAATGCCAATGCTTCATGGTGTCCAATTAGTCGAATCACCAATTTCCGTTGATAACGTCGTTGAAGATATCCGGTTAAATAGAGTCGATTTAGTGGTAGATACCGGTTTACCGAAACAAGCTAGCTTATCTTCTGAATTTGCGACAACAGATAGACTGTTATTGATGAGCGATCCCGAGGTTAGTCAGTTTGGTGAGCAGATTTCCATGGATGAGTTTCTTGCAGCACGGCATGTAACCTTAAAGTTACTTCGTCAAGATACTCAAATAGTCGACTTTCTTTCCGAAAAGAGCTTCACACGTGATGTGGCAATTGAAGTTCGAAATCTAACTAACTTGATCTTAGCAGTAAAAGGAACTGACTATATTGCTGCGGTTCCGGTTAGCATGATCCATTTGGCTAAAACCATCGGTTTACAAATTCATGAACCTCCATTTGCGATGCGCCCGGTGGAGTTTGAGTTTTTCTATCACAAGAAGTATCAAACTAATGGGCAGCATCAAGAGTTGCGAAATGAGCTTAAACACTTATTAAATAGTTAGAAATCGAAGGCTAAACCGAATTCCACATAGTTTTTATTTTCAGGGTATATCGTGTAGGTCACGGACGGTTTTACATACTTCAAGTTAAGGAATATAGCTACCTCGTGATAGTGGATGTTGGTTCTAGTTTCATTTCTGATATATCCAGGCCCTATAGCGGTACCATCTTTAATGTAAAAGTCTTGGGTATCTTTTTTGAATCCGATTTCTTGGTTGAATTTGTAAAGAAAATCAGCATATTGAATCGGGCTCCACAGAGCGCCAGCGCTATAATCGAATGTATCAGAGGCTCTATATTCCACGCATAAGTTTGGAAGACAAGCATCGAAATCTCTATCCATGTAGTTGTAATTAAGATCTCCGATTAATGTCCATTGTTCATGGATTAGCTTCGCGGCAAAGATTCCCGTTGTGATTTCATGCTCACTGACTTTTACCGTATTTTCAGTGTAGTACGTATCGCCTTGCCAGAAAGAGTAGCCAACACCGGCTTGCCAGTATTCTTGAGTATCAACTTCTCCAAAAACACGCAACTTATCATTGATTTGATAATTTATATCAAGAGTGGCAACTGTTTTCTCGTTGTCTGGATTTTGAGATAAGCTGACGGAAAAAATATCAGTAAAACGCTCAATAGATTCAATAAGGGTGTCATTTGCAGATGAGTAAAAAGGGAAGGTTGAAGCAAGTATTAATAGAAGGCGTTTCATATTCAAATTCCGAATCGCTTTCCTTAGCTAGTGAGTAGAACACCCGATAATAGGAGTAACTATTATCGGGTGAGCGGGTTAAATCAGGCTAACTATTAGCTGCGTAAACGCTGTTGAATTGCTGATTTAGCTTTCTGTAGCTTGGTTGGGTCGATAGATTGAAGTTTGCTACGGTCGATGTTTGAACCATCAAACACATGGTCGTGATTCTTTGTTTGAATACGTACACCATCATCTATTTTTGAAACAGTCGCAACCCATTGACCGTTGCCTTTTACTAAAGAGAATTGGTCAGAAGTAACATCGCCTTCCACACGAAGTAGCGTTTTTTCAAAGTCTCCGTTGCCAATAAATACGAGCTCGCCATCTTTGCGTTGGACAGTACCTACCCATTCGCTGGTGTTTTCGTCGATGATGTGGATTTCGCCGTTAATGGTCTTAACTGTCAGGTCACGCTCTTCCATCTCGGGACGGTCTTCACCGAAATCTGGAGACCAACGAGGTGTATCATCAAAGTCCATATCTGGGTGCTCTGGAGAGGCTGGGAGAGTAGGGCGAGGGCTATCAATTACAATAGTTCCTTTGCCACTAGTTATCTCAAAACCGTTGTCAACTCGTTCAACTGTCGCTAACCAGTCGCCATTACCTTTAACTAAGGCTGCACTGCCGTTAGCTTCTAGGTCACCTTCAACTTTTACTAGAGTTTTTTCGAAGTCTCCGTTGCCACGGAAAATGATCTCGCCATCTTTGCGTTGGACAGTACCTACCCATTCACTGGTGTTTTCGTCGATAATGTGGATTTCGCCGTTAATGATCTTAACTGTCAGGTCACGCTCTTCCATCTCGGGGCGGTCTTCACCGAATTCAGGAGACCAACGTGGAGTATCATCAAAGTCCATGTCCGGATGTTCAGGAGACGCAGGTAGGCTAGGACGCAAGCTATCAACGACAATAGTTCCATTGCTTCCCGTGATTTCAAAACCACTGTCCACACGCTCAACAGTTGCTAACCATTCGCCATTACCTTTAACGATGGCTGCACTGCCGTTAGCTTCTAGGTCACCTTCAACTTTTACTAGAGTTTTTTCGAAGTCTCCGTTGCCACGGAAAATGATCTCACCGTCTTTGCGTTGAACAGTACCTACCCACTCGCTACTGTTTTCGTCGATGATGTGTACTTCGCCGTTAATGATCTTAACTGTCAGATCACGCTCTTCCATCTCGGGACGGTCTTCACCGAATTCAGGAGACCAACGTGGAGTATCATCATAGTCCATGTCCGGATGTTCAGGAGACGCAGGTAGGCTAGGACGCAAGCTATCAACGACAATAGTTCCATTGCTTCCCGTGATTTCAAAACCACTGTCCACACGCTCAACAGTTGCTAACCATTCGCCATTACCTTTAACGATGGCTGCACTGCCGTTAGCTTCTAGGTCACCTTCAATTTTTACTAGAGTTTTTTCGAAGTCTCCGTTGCCACGGAAAATGATCTCACCATCTTTGCGTTGAACTGTTCCGACCCATTCGCTGGTGTTTTCGTCGATAACGTGGATTTCGCCGTTAATGATCTTAACTGTCAGGTCACGCTCTTCCATCTCGGGACGGTCTTCACCGAATTCAGGAGACCAACGTGGTGTAGCGTCAACATCAACGTCTGGGTGTTGTGGAAGATAATCCACACCATTGTCGCTATTGGAACTAGACGACGTGCTCAAAAGCCCTGCTACCAGTGTTGCCGAAGCCGCACCAACTGCAGCCCAAGTACCGTTAGATTGTTTCTCGTAAGTTACGTCATCGACTGTAGCCGTCGTGCCTGGAGTGGCATTGGCATATTGTTCGTTTAATTTATACTGAACAGAAGCATCGATAGCGTTCATCTGGCCGTCAATAAGTTGAAGTGTTTGTTGGTTTGCTAGTTCTACGTCAATTTGAAGTGCAGAAGCAAAAACAGGTGCAGCTAATACGCTAGAAATTGAAATGGCTAAGAGTGATGCTTTCATAAAGTAGGATCTCGTTATTGAATGGAGCGTCTTGCTATCAATGCCTCCTTGGCAAGTGCGTTTATTATTCGCTGTGGTGAGATTTTCAACAATATAGCCAGCTAGTGTTGATATATAAATGTAATTTATGATTTTAAGGTTTTTAGGTTGTATTTTGAGCTTTAGTGTAATTTGTATGTGTTGTTTTGATGCTTTGTTTTATTTGTTTTATTTGTTATTTTTGAATGTTGAGGCAAGACTTGAGGTAAGTATGTTCAGTTGGATAAAAGCTTGGATTAAGAAATACGATAAGTGGTTCGAGGAGCTTGGTTTAACACCTGAAAACAAGCGCAGTTGCGTGGTGTATCGCCGTGATCCTCAAGAACAACAAATAGAGAGTAGGGAAGATGACACAGCGAATAAGTGACTTTCCGCTGTTTGATACTCATTGCCATGCGGATTTTGAGGCGTTTGAGCAAAATATTGTAATTGATCAGGGAGCTACACCTGATCAAAGTATTGATAGCTATCTTAAAGAAGCGAAACAAGCTCAAGTCGAGAAGATTCTTATTCCTTCTATTGGCCAAAGTAACTGGAGGAAGCTCGATAAAATCGCCAAATCTTACCCCAATGTTTACTACGCCTTAGGTTTTCACCCTTACTTTTTAGATCAAGCCAATGGCGAGCAATTCTCAGATCTTCGCCAATTACTCTCATCAAAAAGCCGTCAATGCGTTGCGATAGGAGAGTGTGGTCTCGACTTTTTTGTCGATGTCGAGCGGGAGAAACAAGAACGCTTTTTCATCCAACAAATGGAGCTTGCGAAGGCATTTGAGCTGCCTTTGATCATCCATGAGAGGAAGTCTTATAACCGACTCATTGAACTATTAAAGCAGCACAAGTTCACTTTTGGTGGGGTGATTCACGGTTTTTCAGGGAGTGAACAGCAAGCTTTGGCGTGGATCAAGCTCGGTTTCTATATTGGTGTCGGTGGAACAATCACTTACCCCAGAGCACAAAAAACACGCACAACCATCGCAAAACTGCCTCTTGAATGCCTGGTATTAGAAACGGATGCACCGGATATGCCCATGTATGGAAACCAAGGAAATGTTAATCATTCCAAACATTTAGTTACGATCTTAAATGAACTATTTTTGCTTAGAAAAGAGCCAAAGCAATCGGTTGCAGCGCAAATTTGGCAAAATAGCCATCGAGCATTCGGTATATGTGAATAAAATCGAAGGTTTTTGTTTATCGTTTGCGTAAATTGCACTGAGCTTGTGATTTGGTTCACATTTGCGTGTGAATGGTACATGAATCTTGTACGAAAGTGTGAGGACGGCATTACTTTATTAGTGGTCGCATGAGTATAATTGCCTCCGCTTTATAGCCCCATTTTGTAACACGCCAATAAATAACTAATAAGGAAGTCATAAACTATGAGCCTGTTTATGAGCCTCGTCGGAATGGTTGCACTGATTGCAATCGCAGTACTACTATCCGACAACCGCAAAGCAATTAATATCAGAACAGTGGGTGGCGCTTTCGCTATCCAATTCGCACTTGGTGCATTCGTACTTTACATCCCTTGGGGTCGTGATCTACTTGCAGGTTTCTCTGCTGGTGTAGCAAACGTGATCGACTACGGTAAAGATGGTACTGGCTTCCTATTTGGTAGCCTTGTTAACTTCTCAGTTGACGGTATCGGTTTCATCTTTGCATTCCAAGTTCTACCAACACTAATCTTCTTCTCTGCTCTTATCTCTGTACTTTACTACATTGGTGCGATGCAAGTTGTAATCAAGGTTCTTGGTGGTGGTCTTCAGAAAGCTCTAGGTACTTCTCGCGCCGAGTCAATGTCTGCAGCAGCAAATATTTTCGTTGGTCAAACTGAAGCACCTTTAGTAGTTCGTCCATTTGTTCCTAAAATGACTAACTCTGAACTATTCGCAGTAATGTGTGGTGGTTTAGCATCTGTTGCTGGTGGTGTACTAGCGGGTTACGCATCTATGGGTGTTCCTCTAGAGTACCTTGTAGCAGCGTCATTCATGGCAGCACCTGGTGGTCTACTATTCGCTAAAATCATCAAGCCTGAAACTGATGAAGTTGACGAGAACCTAGGTTCAGACATCGACGGTGGCGACGACAAGCCTGCTAACGTTATCGATGCAGCTGCTGGCGGTGCTTCAGTTGGTCTACAACTAGCACTTAACGTTGGTGCAATGCTACTAGCATTCATCGGTCTAATCGCTCTTATCAACGGTATCCTAGGTGGCATCGGTGGTTGGTTCGGTATGGAAAACCTAACTCTAGAACTTCTTCTAGGTTGGATCTTTGCACCGTTAGCATTCATCATTGGTGTTCCATGGGAAGAAGCAACTATTGCTGGTTCTTTCATTGGTCAGAAGACAGTTGTTAACGAATTCGTTGCATACCTAAACTTCGTACCATACATCGGTGACAACGCTCAAATCGTTGAAGCGACTGGTCAAGTAATGTCTGTTAAGACTCAAGCAATTATCTCGTTCGCTCTATGTGGTTTCGCAAACCTTTCTTCAATTGCGATTCTTCTAGGTGGTCTAGGTGGTATTGCTCCAAACCGTCGTCACGACATCGCACGTATGGGTGTTAAAGCGGTTGTGGCTGGTACTCTATCTAACCTGATGGCAGCAACAATTGCTGGCTTCTTCCTGTCTTTCTAATCAGTTAGAAATCGATATATAGACGCCATAATAATATCGCCCCGTAGCAAGAAATTGCTGCGGGGCTTTTTTGTTTTTGGGCCTAGTGATTTTGAGCATTAGCATGAGTGAATGCTTGGAGTCGAAAATGGGTCTAGAATGTTTTTTTGAGATACAAACCGTTTGCGTTCTAAGGAGCACTACAATTTATTGATGGATACCTATAATGTATAAGCTTAAGGGACAGGATGTCTCTTGTTGGCAAGAAAGTAACTGCTTGGATTTATCTAAAGGTTATTCTTCTGGGATTAAGCCAAACTTAGCGATACGCTATAGATGTTAGACACAACATGACTGATTTGTTGTGCCATAGACCAAACTGGTACTGTGCGGTGACAAGGATTGCAATTGATAGCGAAAGTTATCAAGTCTTCAGGGAACCAAGTCCGTTCATTTGTGACTACTGAGCATTACTAAAATATCCATCTATACTGGATGGGTGGCGAAGTAGTTAACTATTTGAATATATTGATCGGAGATAGAAATGAGCGATTTAAAAGCAGCAGCTCTACGTGCACTTAAACTTATGGACCTAACGACGCTAAATGATGACGATACTACTGAAAAAGTAGTGGCGCTTTGTCATGACGCGAAGACTGCAGTTGGTAACACCGCTGCAATCTGTATTTACCCTCGCTTCATCCCAGCCGCTAAGAAGGCGTTGCGTGAGCAAGGTACTCCAGAAGTACGCATCGCGACTGTAACTAACTTCCCTCATGGTAATGACGACATCGAAATTGCTGTTGCAGAAACGAAAGCAGCGGTAGCGTACGGCGCAGACGAAGTTGACGTAGTATTCCCATACCGTGCTCTTATTGCTGGCAACGAAGAAGTTGGCTTTGAGCTAGTTAAGCAATGTAAAGCCGCTTGTGGTGACATCACGCTTAAAGTGATCATCGAAACTGGTGAGCTAAAAGAAGAAGCACTGATCAAAAAAGCTTCTCAGATCTGTATCGAAGCAGGTGCAGACTTCATCAAAACTTCAACAGGTAAAGTGCCAGTAAACGCGACTCCTGAGTTCGCGCGCATGATGCTTGAAGTTATTCGTGACATGGGCGTGGCTAAAACTGTTGGTTTCAAACCAGCTGGTGGCGTACGTACAGCTGAAGATGCTCAAGCTTACCTAGCAATGGCTGATGAGCTACTAGGCGCTGAGTGGGCAGACAACATGCACTACCGTTTTGGTGCTTCAAGCCTACTGACTAACCTTCTTAATACATTAGAAGTGACAGACCAGACTGCTGATCCAGCAGCATACTAATTTACCCATTCGGGTATATAAAAATTAAGTCTGTTTGATGGAGTGGCGTTAAGTCACTCCATATTACCTCTTTCCCTACACACCATACTCACTAGAGTTTGGGAGGCACTAATGTATCTACCTCAAGAAATTATTCGCAGAAAACGTGATAACGAAGTACTGACCACAGAAGAAATTAACTTTTTCATCCAAGGTGTCGCTAAAAACACGGTTTCTGAAGGCCAAATTGCCGCATTCGCAATGGCTATCTTTTTTAATGAAATGACGATGCCAGAACGTATCGCACTAACGTGTGCAATGCGTGATTCAGGCATGGTGATTGACTGGAGCCACATGAACTTTGATGGCCCAATCGTTGATAAACACTCTACTGGTGGTGTTGGCGACGTAACTTCTTTGATGCTTGGCCCTATGGTGGCTGCATGTGGCGGTTTCGTTCCAATGATCTCTGGTCGTGGTTTAGGCCACACTGGCGGTACGCTAGACAAGCTAGAATCTATCCCTGGTTACAACATTACACCAACCAACGATGTGTTTGGTGCCGTAACCAAAGAAGCTGGCGTGGCGATCATCGGCCAAACCGGCGATCTAGCACCGGCTGATAAGCGTGTTTATGCGACTCGTGATATCACAGCAACAGTAGACAACATCTCACTGATCACCGCTTCAATCCTATCTAAGAAACTGGCCGCTGGTCTTGATTCTCTAGTAATGGACGTAAAAGTCGGTTCAGGCGCATTCATGCCAACGTATGAAGCATCTGAAGAGTTAGCAAAATCTATCGTTGCAGTAGCAAACGGTGCAGGCACTAAAACAACAGCAATCCTAACGGACATGAACCAAGTTCTGGCTTCTTCAGCGGGTAACGCAGTTGAAGTCCGTGAAGCGGTTCAATTCCTAACAGGCGAATACCGTAATCCACGTTTGTTGGAAATAACGCTAGCGTCGTGTGCGGAAATGTTGGTGCTGGGTAACCTAGCAAAAGATTCAGATGAAGCGCGTGAAAAACTGATGGCAGTACTGGATAACGGTAAAGCAGCAGAGTGCTTCGGTAAGATGGTAGCGGGCCTTGGTGGTCCAGTGGATTTCGTAACGAACTACGATAACTATCTAGAAAAAGCAGAAATTGTTAAACCAGTGTACGCACTCGAAAGCGGTGTAGTATCAGCGATGGATACGCGTGCAATTGGTATGGCTGTCGTTGGTATGGGCGGTGGTCGCCGCGTAGCAACAGACAGCATTGATTACGCAGTCGGTTTTGATAGCTTCATTCGCCTTGGCGAAGTAGCAAGCGACGATAAACCATTAGCAATGATTCATGCTCGCAATGAACAACAGTGGCAAGAAGCTGCGACGGCATTACAAAATGCAATCACTGTGGGCGGAGAATATACAGCAACGCCAGATGTTTACCGTCAGATTCGTTCTGAAGACGTGTAAATAACAGGTATCGGTATACCTCGTGTATACCGATAAACAGAGTTCTGGTGCAAAGAGCAATAAGTTGGTGAAGAAAATGAAAAGAGCATTTATTTTAGTTTTAGATTCATTCGGTATCGGTGAAACAGCGGATGCTGACACATTCGGCGATGTAGGTTCGGATACAATGGGTCACATTGCTGACCATTGTGATCAAGGCCTTGCAGACAACGCGGATCGTAAAGGTCCACTAACGCTGCCAAACCTGTCTAAGCTTGGTTTAGCTATGGCTCACAAAGAGTCGACAGGTCGCTTTGCTCCAGGTATGGACGCAGACGCTGAGATCATTGGCGCTTACGGTCATGCTGCTGAGCTGTCTTCTGGTAAAGACACGCCATCAGGTCACTGGGAGATCGCAGGTGTACCGGTATTGTTTGACTGGGGCTACTTCACCGACAAAGAGAACAGCTTTCCAAAAGAACTGACTGATCGCATCCTTGAGCGTGCTGGTCTATCTGACTTCTTAGGTAACTGCCACTCATCGGGTACAGAAATCCTAGACAATCTAGGTGGAGAACACATGAAGACTGGCCTGCCAATCTTCTACACTTCTGCAGACTCTGTTTTCCAGATCGCATGTCATGAAGAGACATTCGGTCTACAAAACCTATTAGATCTTTGTCAAATTGCTCGTGAAGAGCTAGCTGACTACAACATTGGTCGTGTTATCGCTCGTCCGTTTATTGGTGCTGGTAAAGGTCAATTCGAACGTACTGGTAACCGTCGTGACCTTTCTGTTGAGCCACCAGCGGCGACGGTACTTCAGAAATTGGTTGATGAGAAGGGCGGCAACGTTCACTCAATCGGTAAAATCTCTGACATCTACGCAGGTTGTGGTATCACTCAGAAAACCAAAGCAACAGGTATTCCAGCGCTATTTGAAGCAACCAAAGAAGCGATCACTGAAGCGGGCGACAACACTATCGTGTTCACTAACTTCGTTGATTTCGACTCAGCATACGGCCACCGTCGTGATGTTGCAGGTTACGCAGCTGCGCTTGAGTACTTTGATGGCCGCATCAATGAAATCATCGATATGATGAAAGAAGATGACGTGCTTATCCTAACTGCAGACCACGGTTGTGACCCAACATGGCCGGGTTCAGACCATACTCGTGAACATATCCCTGTGATTGTTTACGGTAACAAGGTTCCAGCAGGCTCTCTAGGCTGTCGTGATACCTTCGCTGATATCGGTCAAAGCTTAGCGTCATACTTTGGCACATCGCCAATGGGATACGGTACAAGCTTTCTGTAATGGTTAACTAAGAGAGAGGGAAACTTCTCTCTTCTTTTTTGTTTTGAGATTAAGGATATTTTCAATGGCTACTCCACATATTAATGCTGAAATGGGTGATTTCGCTGACGTAGTTCTAATGCCAGGCGATCCGCTACGTGCTAAATACATCGCTGAAACCTTCTTAGAAGAAGTGGTTCAGGTGTGTGATGTTCGTAATATGTTTGGTTACACGGGTACTTACAAAGGTCGTAAGGTTTCGGTTATGGGGCACGGTATGGGCATTCCATCTTGTTCTATTTACGCGACTGAGCTGATCAAAGACTTTGGTGTGAAAAAGATCATTCGTGTCGGCAGTTGTGGTGCAGTGAGTGAAGATATCAAAGTGCGTGATGTGGTGATTGGCATGGGCGCGTGTACTGACTCAAAAGTGAACCGTATTCGCTTTAAAGGTCATGACTTCGCGGCTATCGCAGATTACAAAATGGTGCGTGCGGCAGAAGATGCAGCAAAAGCGCGTGGTGTAGACGTAAAAGTGGGTAACCTGTTCTCGGCAGAGTTGTTCTACACGCCAGATCCAGAGATGTTTGAGGTGATGGATAAGTACGGCATTGTTGGCGTCGAGATGGAAGCTGCAGGTATCTATGGTGTGTGTGCTGAATACGGCGCAAAAGCTCTGACTATTTGTACTGTTTCTGATCACATCAAAACTGGTGAGCAAACCACATCAGATGAGCGTCAAACGACCTTCAACGACATGATGGTTATCGCACTAGACTCTGTGCTGCTTGGTGACCAAGAATAATCATTTTTCTATAGTTTGATAAGCTAACAGATAACAAAAAGCCCCGTTGCTGCCTGAGCGTCGGGGCTTTTTATTGGTAATGATGTATTACTGAGCGCTATTTCTTGGATTCTGAAGGCTATGTGATTTCAATCGAAATAATTCACCTTGCCTAATCCGAGGTTTTTATTTCGTGTTTCCAAGAGCGCAAGTTTCCAAGTTTCTATGACAAAGCTTATGAGTTTGCATTCTTAAGCAGCAAGTTCTCACCAGACTTTGTTTTTCTTCTACGAATGAGCATGACAAACAGCACGCCACTGACAAACCCCATCAACACCATGCCGATCATGTAGCGATCACTTTTACGATAATGGTGATCAGAAATCGCCGTCATCTTACCCGTTTCAAAAGTCACACGAATGAATCCAATGATCGCTTTCTCTGGAGAGTAGATAGGTTCAACTAATTGCTGTCTGCCGATACTTGCTGTTGAAAGTGGCGTATCTAAGCCTAGAACTTCGCGTACTGAGAGTGCTTTTTCACTCGAAGCCAGTCGAATCCCCTCTGCATCGTATATCGTGGTATCGAATACCAAGCGATCCTGAGACAGCTGATTGGTGAGATCAAGCAGTCGCTCTTGGTCTTGTTGTGTGATCGCTTTACTGGCAGAGAGCGATGCCTGAGAGATAAGCAATTTAGTCAGCGTTTCTAGCTGCTTTGCTTGGATCTTCTCGTTACCTTTACTGATCACGACTGTATTTTTAATCGTTACAACGAACATAGTAGCCAGCAAAATGAGGGCTAGCATTCGTAAAGCGTTACGTATTGAGAACAATGATTCATTCATGTTTCACGAAGCCTGAAATAAACAAATGTTATGATTAAGACATATTGAGACTTGCGTTTTCAAATTGCAATAGGTTAACGTTTAGCATAGTTAATTAGGAATCATACACATGGACGCTCAGAAATATCTGCCGATAAAAAGGCATACGACATTATTAACTCGACTCCCCGAGACTCGTTTCGCTTCTCAACTCGCTAAAGCCAAAGCCAACTGGATTGTATTCGGTGAGTATCTATCACCACAATCATTCGATGACATCGATTTTTTCACAGGCACTTACAACACCATTCTTGATACGTGGAAGGTAGGGCATTATGAAGTGGCTTTGATGTCAGGCAACCTAACACCAGCACACGAAGAAATCCTACAGGCCTTAAAGCTTGATTATGCTTGCCTTAGCGAGGTCCCAGACCTATCTAAGCCAGGTTTGATTGTAATGGATATGGATTCCACAGCGATTCAAATTGAATGTATCGATGAGATTGCAAAGCTAGCTGGAGTGGGGGAGTTAGTCTCTGAAATCACAGAGCGAGCAATGCAAGGTGAGCTCGACTTTGAACAGAGCCTACGCCAACGAGTAGGCGCACTGAAAGGTGCGGATGAATCTATTTTGGAGCAAGTGCGTCAATCATTGCCATTCATGCCAGACTTGGTTGAGCTAGTGAATACTCTGAATAAGCTTGGTTGGAAGACGGCAATTGCTTCAGGTGGCTTTACTTACTTCTCTGACTATCTGAAAGATACGCTTGATCTTGACCACGCTCAGTCAAACACGCTTGAAATCATCAATGGTAAATTGACGGGTGAAGTCTTAGGCGATGTTGTTTCGGCGCAGACTAAAGCGGATGTCTTGGTAGAGTTGGCTGAAGAGTACGAATTGGAACTGCATAACACTGTTGCCGTTGGTGATGGTGCTAATGACTTGGTTATGATGGGTTCTGCAGGTTTAGGCATCGCCTACCATGCGAAACCAAAAGTAGAGCAACAAGCTCAAACTGCTGTGCGTTATGCCGGTTTAGGCGGGGTACTTTGCATCTTGTCGGGTGTGTTAGCTAAGCAGCAAAAAATCAGCTGGCAAGCGAAGCCTTAGTCATATTTAAGACGGTATAACGGATACAAAAAAGCAGGCTATCAGCCTGCTTTTTCTATTTCATGTTCAAGTTAAGACGCCGCTGTAGGTTAGCGAGTCAGCTCCAATCGAATCAACACTTCATCGGTAATATCTTCTATCTCACCATAACCAATAAAAGCTGTGACCTCATTTTCTAGCTTCTTAGCTTGGTGCATGCTGATGCGTGAGAGCTCTTCTAAATCAGACTGGAATAAACTCGTTAGCGGATTAAAAATAGGTGCAGTAGTGACTCGTAGTACATACACGTCACCTAAATGCTGAGCTTTCTTGATGAATAAGATGCGTTCCTTTGCCGAGGCGAAGTCTTTGACCAACTTCGTGTGTACGGATTGGATCTTGTCGCCAAACTTAACCGCAGCAATATAGACATCATGGTGTTTAGGCTCAGCACCTTCAATTCTTTTCAGTGGTTCAGCCAACAGCGAGTTAGAGTGCCCTTTGAAAATAGGTTCGAGTGAGAACTTTTGGTTGTGACCAAGCTTAGCGAGCAGTGCTAAGTGTTTATTCAGCGGGAAGTTTACGCCAATGATCTTACAACGCAGTGTTGAGCCCGGTTTATCAATGAATATTGGGTTGCTGACCATCTTGCTCAGCAAAATGTTGTGTAGAGACTCGAGCAGAGAATGTGTTGGCAGTATCTCTTTCTTCTTAATCAACTTGCTTTGGTTTTGATCGATAAGCCCATTGAGAAAGGCGATAGTACGCATTGTCTTTGTGTTCTCGGCGATAACCAACTGCACGTTGCGACCATTCGGGCTGACTCGAATCACGTGGTAAGGCACGGTGCTTAATGGCAGGTTTTTGTCGTAGAGCTGCAGTTCATTGAAGTTTACTAATACCGGATCATTAATCTTGAGTACCATCGGATGCTCAAGAGCAATGCTGAGTCCACGTTTTGAGATATCTAAGGTATGTCCGTTAGCCGCAGCGCCATCTTGTGAGGTGAGCTGTAACGGTGACTTAAATTGATACCTCGGTTCTTTACGACGAGTTTGAGAGTCGAAGTAGATACTTTGAATATTCCCCACTACAGAACGCGGATGACGGAAGCGGTTCAGTTCACTGCTTGGAATGCGCGGTTTTTCACTCAATAGATAGTCAGCTGCACTTTCGTGATCGCCAATCTCTTGCAAAATCCCACAATGCGTCAGTTGTGCTGAGCTTTGAGCTAACGTATCCGAGTGCTTGGCTAAGGCTTGTCGCTCGGTGTCTGAAAGTTCGAACACCGAGAACTTGAACGCCTTCCAGCTTTTACGTTTACCACCGATGTGCCAAAACAACTGTCTTTGCTCTCGAGAGGCTTCAGGAAGCATCATTGAGTAGAACAAGGTCTTGTCTTGATGCTCATGAGTAAACGAGTAAATAACGTTACTGGTTCCCTTTACGCCAGGTTTAGCCAGCAAGTTCATTCGTTGTTCGTTGAACAGGGTACCCAGTGCTTGTTGGTTTCGCTCATCGTGCCAGTATTGCCACAGCGGATGGTTGTTATCCGTAAGTAGAGCTAGCTTTAGTTCACTGCCGCTAAAGAAAAGAGGAAGATTACAGGTGTGCTTGAGATAGGTGTGTTCGATACCTCGAGTACGAGTTCGAATGATTCTATCTTGATTCTCATGGCTGGTTTTCTTGCTTGAGCTATTCAAAGACTCATCAAGCAAGCGGGCTACAATATTGTTATTGCTTACCTTGATGGTTCTTAAAAATTTGACTGCGTTATTCTCGTAAGACTCATCAATGCCCAGAACGCGGAATTCGACCGCTTGGTAAACATCGTTTTCTTGCGACTTTTCGATAAGCTCTGTGAACTTAACGCTGATGATCTCACCGAGGTTGTACTTAAAAGCGCTCGGTACCTTGAATTTTGCACCCGACGGGGAAATATCAACCGTCACACCGTGTAGGCTTTGGCCTTTAGATGTGATGATCTCAACCTGTGAGCTAATCTTGAGTCTGTTTTCTTGACGCTTTAAGTCGTAACCGAGGTTAATGGCTTCCGCTTCATACGGGCTATTAGCGTTAGTGAGATCTTGATTATGTTGAGACGAGGTTTTAACGATATTACGAAGTGGCTGAGTTCGCGGAGTCATCACTAACTCCCACGCGCCCTCTGTATAGCCTTTAAACTTTTTAGTACCACGTTGATACGCGTTCAAAGCAATATCATCAAGCCAGTGTTTACGACCATCTAACGTAAATTGACGACATTCAGTGTCAATACGTCCGCGTAAATCAATGCTCTTTGTGCACGGAGCCATGATACGATTCAATTCCATTTTAACAAGCAGCTTTAGAGACGGCGATTCGCCTTCTGTCATTTGAGAAAGAAGGAATTCAAAGTCCTCAGCGTGGTAGGCCGGGATAAGTCGTTCTGCTACAGATAGAATTTCAGATTGCTGCATACTTTTCTTGTTAGAATGGACGGTGCATTATTGTTATCGACAAGTTGTATTTGATCTTTAGGTATTCGTGGCCCCACTGCAACTTTTATTTTCATGCGTACGGTCAACAGGGTCACAAAATAGCAACATTTCCAGTTACCAAGCAAATTATTGAGGTTTTATGGCTAAGGCAAAGCGAGCTTATGTGTGTAATGACTGTGGTGCTGACTTTCCACGTTGGCAGGGGCAGTGCAATGCATGTGGTGCTTGGAACACGATTACAGAAGTTAGGCTGGCGGCTTCACCTCAAGTTGCGCGTAATGAACGACTCAGTGGTGGTTACGCGGGTGGGGCAACAGAATCGAGCGTTCAGACATTATCGGAAATTAACCTGCAAGAAGTTCCGCGCTTTAGCAGTGGTTTCAAAGAACTCGACCGCGTACTCGGTGGTGGTGTCGTACCTGGCGCTGCGATTCTGATTGGTGGTAACCCTGGTGCCGGTAAATCAACGCTGTTGTTGCAGACCATGTGTCAGCTCTCTTCTCAGTTGCCAACACTTTATGTCACTGGTGAAGAATCACTGCAACAAGTCGCGATGCGTGCTTCTCGACTCGGTTTACCGAAAGAACATCTCAAAATGCTCTCTGAAACCAATGTTGATAAGATCTGTCAGATTGCCGAAAAAGAGCAACCTAAAATCATGGTTATCGACTCAATCCAAGTTATGCATGTCGCTGATGTTCAGTCATCGCCAGGTAGTGTGGCGCAGGTGCGCGAATCGGCAACGGCATTAACGCGCTATGCGAAACAGAACAACGTTGCGGTGTTCTTAGTGGGACACGTAACTAAAGACGGCACATTAGCGGGGCCAAAAGTACTGGAACACATTATTGATTGCTCTGTGTTGTTGGATGGCGGAACGGATAGCCGCTTTAGAACGCTGCGCAGTCACAAGAACCGTTTTGGTGCGGTCAATGAGTTGGGTGTATTTGCAATGACAGGCCAAGGCCTAAAAGAAGTCAGCAACCCATCGGCTATTTTCTTGTCTCGCGGTGAAGAAGAAACCTCGGGCAGTTCGGTCATGGTTGTGTGGGAAGGTACTCGTCCACTTCTCGTTGAAATCCAAGCGCTGGTGGACTATTCCCAGCTCGCTAATCCACGTCGTGTTGCTGTTGGTCTAGAACAAAATAGGCTTTCACTGTTATTAGCCGTGCTGCATAAACATGGCGGCTTACAAATGGCTGACCAAGATGTGTTTGTGAATGTCGTCGGTGGTGTTAAAGTAACCGAAACCAGTGCCGATCTCGCGTTGGTGATGGCACTACTTTCTAGTTTCAGAGACCGCGCATTACCAAAAGATGTGGTGGTTTTTGGCGAAGTCGGCCTAGCGGGTGAGATTCGACCTGTACCGAGCGGGCAAGAGCGCTTAAATGAGGCATTTAAACATGGCTTTAAGAGAGCGATTGTTCCGGCGGCTAACATGCCAAAAGGGGGCATTCCAGGAATGCAGATCCATGGTGTGAAAAAATTATCAGAAGCAATTAATGCTTTTGATGAGTTGTAATTGAGCTCACTTCAGCTAATCTATACAGCAGAAATTCAGTCTAACTTAAACGCTATTTTCGCTTTAAGTTAGCACTAAACTTAACAATCATTTAGATTGTTTCTACAGATTGCCTTTTTCTATATGTTAGAAAAAGGCAAAGTTTTTTAGTCCCAAATGCATGCAAAGCTATCAGTCTTCACAGATTGTGATATACTCTGCGCGCATTTTATATCCTATTAACAGAGTAAGACAATGGCAGATTTATCGAAATACAGAAACATTGGTATTTTCGCGCACGTTGATGCGGGTAAAACAACTACCACTGAGCGTATCCTTAAGCTAACTGGTCAGATCCACAAGACTGGTGAAGTACATGATGGCGAATCAACTACTGACTTCATGGAACAGGAAGCTGAGCGCGGAATTACTATCCAATCAGCAGCTGTAAGCTGTTTCTGGAACGGTCACCGTCTAAACGTTATCGATACTCCTGGACACGTTGACTTCACAGTTGAAGTATACCGTTCTCTTAAAGTACTTGATGGCGGTATCGGTGTATTCTGTGGTTCTGGTGGTGTTGAACCACAATCAGAAACTAACTGGCGCTACGCTAACGAATCAGAAGTATCTCGTCTGATCTTCGTTAACAAACTAGACCGTATGGGTGCAGATTTCTACAACGTTGTTGATCAAGTTAAAAACGTTCTAGGTGCAACTCCTCTAGTTATGGTTCTACCAATCGGCCGCGAAGATGAATTCGTGGGTGTTGTAGACCTTCTAAGCCGTAAAGCATACGTTTGGGATGACACTGGTCTTCCTGAAAACTACGAAATTCTAGATGTTCCTGCGGACATGGTAGACGACGTAGAGCAATACCGTGAAGAGCTAATCGAAACTGCTGTAGAGCAAGACGATGACCTAATGGAAGCTTACATGGAAGGTGAAGAGCCTTCTATCGAAGACATCAAGCGTTGTATCCGTAAAGGTACTCGTGACCTAGCGTTCTTCCCAACTTACTGTGGTTCTGCATTCAAGAACAAGGGTGTTCAAATCATTCTTGACGCTGTTGTAGATTACCTACCTTCTCCAACTGAAGTTGATCCTCAACCTCTAATGGACGAGAACGGCGAAGAAACTGGCAACCACGCTATCGTTTCTACTGAAGAAACGTTTAAAGCGCTTGCATTCAAAATCATGGATGACCGTTTCGGTGCTCTAACTTTCGTTCGTATTTACTCTGGTAAATTGAACAAAGGCGACACGATTCTTAACTCATTCACAGGTAAAACTGAGCGTGTTGGCCGTATGGTTGAGATGCAAGCTGATGACCGTAACGAACTAACTAGCGCACAAGCTGGTGACATCATTGCGATCGTTGGTATGAAGAACGTGCAAACAGGTCACACTCTATGTGATCCTAAAGATCAAGTAACGCTTGAGCCAATGGTATTCCCAACTCCAGTAATCTCTATCGCTGTATCTCCAAAAGATAAAGGCGGTTCTGAGAAAATGGGTATCGCTATCGGTAAAATGGTTGCAGAAGATCCATCTTTCCAAGTTGAAACTGACGAAGAAACTGGCGAAACTATCCTGAAAGGTATGGGTGAGCTTCACCTAGACATCAAGGTAGATATCCTTAAGCGTACTTACGGCGTTGACCTAACAGTTGGTGCTCCTCAAGTTGCTTACCGTGAAACTATCACTCAAGCAATTGAAGATAGCTACACGCATAAGAAACAGTCTGGTGGTTCTGGTCAATTCGGTAAGATCGATTACCGTATCAAGCCTGGCGAACCTGGTTCTGGCTTTACGTTCTCTTCAAAAGTTGTTGGCGGTAACGTACCTAAAGAATTCTGGCCTGCTGTTGAGAAAGGCTTTGGTGGCATGATGGAAAACGGCGTACTAGCTGGCTTCCCTACGCTAGACGTTGAAGTTGAACTTTACGATGGTGGTTTCCACGCAGTCGATTCATCTGCAATCGCATTTGAAATCGCAGCGAAAGGTGCATTCCGTCAATCTATGCCTAAAGCTGGCGCGCAACTTCTTGAGCCAATCATGAACGTTGACGTATTTACTCCAGAAGATCACGTTGGTGATGTTATCGGTGACCTTAACCGTCGTCGTGGCATGATCAAAGATCAACAAGCTGGCGTAACTGGCGTTCGTATTAAAGCTGACGTACCACTTTCAGAAATGTTTGGTTACATCGGTCACCTACGTACAATTACTTCAGGCCGTGGCCAATTCTCTATGGAATTTGCACAGTACTCTCCATGTCCAATGAACGTGGCAGAAGAAGTAATCGCTAAAGTTAAAGCAGAAAAAGAAGCTGGTAAGTAATTAGCTCTTTTCTAAATTAACTAAAAAAGCCCCGCAAGTGAAAGCTTGCGGGGCTTTTTGTTATCTGACTCTTGGAAGACTAAGACTAAGACTAAGACTAAGACTAAGACTTAAGAGTTCTGTTTTAGCTCAATGTAAATCGACTCAACCTTCACTCGAGCCCAGTCTGTTTTACGCAAAAACTTTAAGCTAGATTTAATGCTTGGGTCTTTTTTAAAGCAGTTGATATTCACCATATAACTCAACTCTTCCCAACCGTAATGCTCAACCAATTCAGTCAGTAGCTTCTGCAGTGTTATGCCGTGAAGCGGGTTATTTTCTTGTGTCATGAGATGTTCTCGCCATTTATTTGAGCTCAGTATACCAGTTTCGCTTTATGAATTATCAGACCATTTAAGTTGGTAATCTGTCTCGATAATAGTTAGTTCTTCTCGACCTTTATTTCCAAATAACTGAACCTGACTTTGCATCCAAGCTTCAAAGCGTTTGATTTTCTCGCGATGAAAGTATCCAGCTGGCGCACATAGGAAGTAATTGTATTTGGGCTTAAGTGCGATGTTACCGATTCGAACGAGTTTCTTTTCCTGCAAATACCGATACACCAAACTGTGCTTAACCAGTGCTACACCTTGAACGGATAACGCGCCTTCTAAAACAAAATGCGAGCCATCAAATTGCAATGATGAGCGTCCAGCCTTCGCTCCAACAATGTCTAGCCATAGATTCCAATCCATATCTGGCCATCGATCTTCAATCAATTCAGCTTTATGCAGATCGTCAATGTCATGGATCCCATGCTTCTCTTGATAAATCGGGTGACAAACTGGGTAAACCACCTCGTCCATTAACCAACGAGACTCGATATTTGGGTAGTTACCGTGACCATACCGAACGCAGACATCGACATTAGAATCTTCAAACGTGACTAGCTTATTGGTCGGTTCAATCAGCATGGATAGGTCAGGGTGGCGATCGCGAAAGTCACCAATTCTAGGAACCAACCAATGTTGGGCAAATGATGGCACGGTTGAAATAGAAAGTTGAGTAGGGTTTGGGTCTTGGTTAATTCGCCTCACACCATCTTGAATGTGGGCAAAGCCTTTCTTAGCTTGCAAGTAAAGTACTTCACCTTCGTGAGTGAGTACTATTTTTCGGTGCTGGCGAATAAACAAGTCTGCACCTAACCACTCTTCAAGTTGGCGAACTTGTTGGCTGACGGCGGCTGCCGTGACAAACAGCTTTTCAGCCGCGAGTTTAAAACTGCCAGTTTCAGCTGCAGTGTAAAAGTAATAGATCCCTTGAAATGGTGGGGTTCGTTCTCTCACATTAGTTTTCCTTAACTGAATGTCAGTATCTATCGTTTGTCGATGTTGCTCTGTTGGTCGATTATTGACCATAACAAAGCGAAAGATCAACAGGAGAAAGGCTATGAATACGATCACAGCAACCGAAAATACCAACCATTCATTTTTGTCATCGTTATCAGTTAAGAAATTCTATTCTAACTTTGAGCGTTATCTTCAGAATCGTAGAACCAGAAAGCAGCTGTCTGAGTTACCAGAGTATTTATTGATAGATGTCGGGATTACGCAGGATCAAGTCGATCAAGAACTGAAGAAATCGTTTTGGGAGTGAGTCAGGGCAACGTAGCTTTTACTCAACATAGCTTTGTCGGCGTGGAAGAGCTACGTTGCTATTCTGTATTTAATTATTGGGGAACTGTTTATTTCAGAAGCTGATAGGCAGAGCTAGTTCTCCAATACCTCGTTTACTTCTTCATGTAACCAATGAGTAAACGCAGTCACTCGCTCTTTTCTTGGAGAGCTAGGATCAAAGCAGAGATTGACCTGAACACCGGGTGTCATCCCAATATTGAAAGGCTTAACGAGTAGGCTACGTTCGATAAAATCACCAGCCAAGCTATCTGTAGCAAGGCAGACCCCATGTCCAGCCATGACAGTCGTTAACCCCATATCGAAGGTACCCACTTCCATCCACTGCATTGTTTTGCCTTGAGTGGATATGTTGGCTTGTTTGAACCACTCTTCCCAAGGGAAGCATCCGCTATTAAATTGAATTAACCAACATTTGAGTAATTGTTCAGGTGACGTGAACTTTAAAGAGTTGGCCAGTTCAGGTGAACAAAAAGGATAGATGGGTTCGTTGATTAGCATCTCAAGACTCAAGCCTTCCTCAACACATAGGTCCTCGCCTTGTAGAATAGCCACATCAATCTCACCATGTTTTAAATTTGGGGTATCAGACGCTGTTAACACCTTAATTGGAATCTCAGGGTGTTTGACTGAGAATTTCCAAAGCCTCGGCAGCAGCCAGCGGGAAGCAAATGAAGGAGGGCTGCTAACAACAAGAACGCCTTGAAGGGGCTCTGATTGGATCTTATTTAATCCTACGATTACCTCTTCGAACCCGTCCGAGACATGCTTAAAAAGGGTACGTCCTTCTTGTGTTAAGGCCATTACGCGTCCTTTACGAATAAAAAGCTTACATCCAAGCTGTTCTTCTAGCTGGCGGATCTTTTGGCTGACGGCTGCTTGGCTAACAAACAGTTCTTCAGCAGCTTTACTGTAGCTATTTAAGCGTGCTGCAACTTCAAAATAACGGAGACCAGAAAGGTGGCGCAGTCTATTGTCCATAATCTCAGCTTATAGTCCTTGTTAACAATGGTTGTTCGCTTATCGAACAGGTTATTTCCATAATAGCGACAAATAAACAAGGAATACAAGAGAGAGAAAATGAAAACAATAACCTGTTGGGTCGGCAGATTTGTTAATCAGATGCTTAAAGTTAATGATATAACCAAGATGAGTAAGACGGCTAAATCGAGACAAGTTATTAGTTCGGAAACGCTGAGCAGTCGAATGAGGGAGGACATCGGTCTGGACTATGGGAGCAATGATGCGGCTGATTACACTAAATACCTATAAGTTGAGCTTACAAAAAAGGAGCCGTACAGGCTCCTTCTCGATTTTGATTACTCTTCCCAAACTACCAATTTATCTTTCGGCCAGTTATGACCGACTTCATGGTATTTCTGCTCAAGGATGTGTCGCTTTATCTTGAGAGTTGGAGTAAGAACACCATTATCGATGCTCCATGGTTCCTTAATCATCAGTACGCCTTTGATCTTCTCATGCGAAGCTAACTGTTCGTTCATTTTTTCAATGACGCGTTTGCTTGTTCTTTCGTAACGAGCCCGATCAAAATTAGGGAAGTCATGCGGTACTACGAGCAGGATAGGGCCAGGTAAGCCTAAGCCTATCAAACACATCATTTCGACACGACTGTACTCAAAGAGTTTATTTTCGATTGGTACAGGAGCGACAAACTTGCCTTTCGCGGTTTTAAAGGTATCTTTCTTACGCCCACGAATCGTTAAATAGCCTTCGCTGTCAATATCACCAATATCACCCGTATGAAGCCAACCTTCTGAGTTAAAAGATTCTTGAGTTGCAATGTCATTTTTGTAATAACCAGAGAACATGCCTTTGCTTCGAACTAAAATCTCTTCGTCTTCTGCAATTTTGAGTTCAATGCCCGGACCAGCATTACCTACAGTGCCAATTTTGTCTGCTCTAAACGGGTGGTTAATCGTGCTGTAGGCGAAAGACTCAGTCATTCCCCAAGCTTCGGTAATGTGTAGGCCAACACTCTCATACCATGCAAGTAGAGCTGGTGATACCGGAGCTGAGCCACAGCCAAGAACGCGAGCTTGGTCTAACCCCAGACCATCAGCCAGTTTCTTCTTAATGAGGTTATTCACGAACGGAATTTTAAGTAAGAAGTTCAGTTTTTTCTGTGGAAGCTTATCTTGGATTCGTTGTTGGAATAGAGTCCATAAACGAGGAACTGAAATAAACAAAGTTGGACGATGCATTTTTACATCATCAATAAATGTGTCTAAAGATTCAGGGAAAGCAGTAACCACCCCACCCATCACTGAAGAACCAAAGATGTACACTCGTTCGGTTATATGGGCAAGCGGCAGGTAAGAAAACAGGCGATCGCCGGGTTGGATACCAATGTGATCGATTAACCTCTGAACTGACCATGTAAAGGCACCATACGTGAGCATTGCGCCTTTCGGTAACCCAGACGTACCCGAAGTATACACAAGCGACATCAGCTTATCATCGTGATGCTGAGGTCGTTTGGTTGAGGGTTCATGTGTCTCGATAAGTTGCTCAAAAGTGTGCTGGCACTTAGCGGCAGTATCGTAGGGTAACGAGATACTAATTAGACTCGGATTATCATCGAGTGCTTTTTGAGTAGCTTTAGGATCATCAAGCTTACCTGCAATTACGATCTTACTTTCACTGTGTTCAATACAGTATTGAATGGTGTCTGCACCCGCTGTTGGAAAGATTGGGACGCTGACAAAATCTCCTAACATCATGGCAAGATCACAGATAAACCACTCTGCACAGTTTTTTGAAACGAGAGCGACTCGATCGCCGGGTTGGGCCCCGAATCCTTCTAATGCTGACGCCAGTTTTAGTGCTTTGTCGGCCACTTCTTTATAAGTAAATTCAACAAATTGGCGGTTGATGATTTGTTTTAAATAGACTTCATCTGGGCGTTCTTCTGCCCATTTTAAAATCATGTCATTGGGTGTAGGGAGAGCTGTTGCTTTTTCTTGGCTAAACTCGTTAGGCTGAATCATTGTCTAACTCCATGTTTTTCGCTAAGTTATTTTTGTTAAAATCATGTTAAATGTACCATGATTTTTTCTTTTAGGGAGTAAAATTAGCGTTTTCTGTTATCCGTGCAGGCACGTCTGTAACTTGCGGGTGTTACTCCGGTCCTTTTCTTAAAGATTCTTGAAAAATACGACACATCCTTGTATCCACATTGGTAAGAAATAACAGCTATTTTTGATTCGGTATCGGCTTCGATTAACTTTTTGGCTAACAGGATTCGTTTATCGCACACAAAGTCTCTAAAGCTTACCCCAAAGTGTAGATGAAACTTCTTAGAAAAGTAGGTTGTTGAACAATGACACTTTTCTGCGATTTCTGTTTCTCTGATTTCTTTGTTGATGTTGTCCATAACGAAGTTAACGACTTCAGAGGTAAACAACTTTGCAGGTAATTGATTGTTGTTGTTTGTATCTCGGTCGAGATCAAAATGAGGCTCGAAGATATGCTGTGTTTTACTCTTAAGTTCTTCGAATGTACTGGTCAGATGTTTACTGTTTGTTTCGATAATAAAGAATATATTCTTATGATTTCGAACGATATTAGGTAACGGGTCTGAGCAAATAAGAACTATTCTTTTATTTAGGTTCTCGCAAATAGCTAAAGCCATTGTAAGTAGTTGAAGTTTATCTGGCTTATTCAATATAAAAAACACTAACCTTACATCTAAGTTACTGATTATAGATATATCTTGTCCAAAGTTTTCAATAGGAAAGTAGTGGCTTATTTTATTGATAATAACAGCGTTAAAGTCACTATCCTTATCTGATAATAAAGGTGTTACTACTTTCATATAAATACCAACTCTATTTCATATTTAAATGTGGGTTTAAATTTAGCTAAATTACTATACGTAACAATTAGATTAGAAGTACCACAAAAAAGTGCAAGTGAATGGCAAAAAAATCCTAACCGAATATATCTCTCACCTCTAGATTTAGTTTACAGGTAAACAAAGCCTGATACGTAAATCAAGGAGAGGTTCTCATGGATAAGTTTTTGAATAATTGTAAAGAATTCATGAAAGATGAAGAAGGGTTGACTGTTATCGAGTACGTAATCGGTGCGGCGTTGTTAGTATTAGGTTTAACAACTGTATTTTCAGGTTTGGGAAATACGTTGTCAACTAAACTGAACGCTATTGTTGCCAACGTTGGTTAGTGGTTGACGTTATGAATGACAATAGACGGAAACGACAATCGGGGTTAACTACCGTTGAGTATGTGATTGGTGCAGCCTCGCTTGTTCTTGCTGTTGGATTGGTTTTTTCTGGGATGGCAACAGCCTTACTGATTAAATTTCAAAGCATTATATCGAGTGTATAAATAGAATATATGATTAATGAGCCTTCAGTTTTTTGGGCATTGCTAATTGCAGTTTCGGTATACGATGTTGAGAAACATCGTATACCAAACAAAATGTTGATACTGTTTTTGTTTGCGTACTTTTTATCAATGTTTAACCGCAGTTACACCTTTGATGTTTTTTTAATGTCCTTCATTGGATTCGTGGTGTTTTTTTGTTTTGGATTACTCTTATATTTTTTAAGAGCTATGTCTGCAGGAGATGTGAAATTATTAGGTATTGTGGGGATGTATCTCGGGTGGGGACAATTACTTGATGCGTCGTATTTTATCTTACTCTCTTCTGGAGTGATCGGGACTTTCTACCTGCTATATAACTTTTCCAACTCGAACAGTCTTAGCATCAAAGGCTATTTTGAAAATAAGCTGATTGTGCTTGGTGGAGTGGCACCAGTATTAGATGAAAGTGCGAGTTTGCACGCTAGGTATTCAAATAAGGTGACGATGCCTTTTGCACCCTCTGTTGTCATGGGATTGGCGATGTATAGCTACTTTACTTAAATCTGTTGTTGGTTAGCTTCATGGAGAGGAATAATATATGGATATTATAGGGCGTACTGCTCCAACAACTTTGAAGCCTCAAATTTCAGCCCCAGCCGTTCCTACATCTATTGATATGCTGGGTGTTCCTGAAGTTGTTATAGAAAACCTTGTGTTGAAGCACCTGTCAGCCTACCCCAAGTCGGATGTTTTAGAGCTTTCTAACTATTTGTGTGTTGTGACACATATTGTTGAAAGTGCGTTGGCTGTGTTGAGAACAAAGTCATTGATTGAAGTTTTTCAACCAACCTCTAACCTTTCTCTCTCATCTGCATCTCATAGTCACGTTCGCTATTCCCTTTCTGAGAAAGGACTTGAAGAAGCTGATCTTGCCTTTAAACGTGATGCTTATTTAGGTCCTGCCCCCGTTTCACTTACTCAATATAGTGATGTGGTCAAGCAGCAGGATCTAAGAGCAGAGCTAGTGACTCGGCCACATGTCGAAGCAGCACTGAATGATGTATATGGTGTCGACAAAATGATTTCGGTATTGGGGCCAGCAATCAATTCCGGGCGTGCCTTGTTGCTGTATGGGCATGCGGGGACGGGTAAAACATTTGTAGCTTCACGTATTGTCAATGCGCTGCATACGTCTGTTTTCATTCCTTATGCCGTTTATGCATTAGGTAATATCATTAAGGTATTTTCCGCACAACATCATAAACCGTTGGATAGTAATGGCAGCGATCAGAGTATTTCCCTCAAAGATCAATACGACAAGCGTTGGCTTAATTGTGAAAGGCCGAATATTCAGGTGGGTGGAGAACTGACTATGGATATGCTTGAAGTTAATCATTCTGAGAACAGTCGTGTTTGGTTAGCGCCTGTACAAATGATGGCAAATAATGGGATTTTTATCATTGATGACCTTGGTCGTCAGCCCATGCCTGTCGATGCTTTGCTTAATCGTTGGATTGTACCAATGGAATATTCCTTTGATTATTTATCGCTACCTAATGGCCAGCAAATCACGATGCCGTTTGTTCTAACGCTTGCCTTTTCTACCAATCTAAATCCCAAGAAAATAAGCGACCCTGCATTTTTACGTCGTTTAGGTTATAAAATTGAATTCAAGCCGTTGAATCAGCGAGATTATGAAGCTTTATGGATGAGCGTCGTCGCTGATAAAGAGGTAGAGCTTCAAGATGGTTTCTTTGAGCGTTTGTCTCAAATGCACACGCTTCTTAAGGTACCACTTTTCCCTTGTTTGCCGAAAGATCTCGTTGGTATAAGCAAAGACATTCTTTCGTTTGAGCAACTCCCACCTGTTATTACATTCGATATTCTTTCCATGGCATGGGAAGTCTATTTTACCTCTGATGGACACGAGGAAGAGAATAATGAATAAGAGTCAAGTTTTCCTACTGTTTTTACTGTCCGTAGTATTCGGCTTGGCGGCTGTATTTTTTGCTAAGCAGTGGATGGATGATCAAGTTCAGCCAACCGTTGAAGTTGAAACGGTTGAGCGTCACCCCGTTGTTGTCGCATCACAAGAAATTGAAGCCGGAACCATTATCGAAGATCAGTTCTTAACTACTCGGTTGATGGAAGTTGATTGGATTAATGAAAATAACTATTCGGATAAAGCGGATCTGATTGGCAAGGTTGTTGCGAATACTATCTATGCCGGAGAGGTGCTTCACAAGTTACGATTTACTGTACCAGGAGAAGGGTCAACACTTGCCGCTCTTATCCCTGAAAATAAACGTGCGGTAACGATACGTGTTGATGATGTTATTGGTGTGGCCGGTTTCTTATTACCTGGGAATAAGGTTGATATTCTCAATACCGTTTCTTACGGAAAAAACTCTGCAGCGACTCAAACCGTTCTTAAAGATATTAAGGTTTTGGCTGTAGACCAAACAGCTAAAACGAAAGAAAACAGTCCGATTATTGTACGAGCGGTAACTCTTGAGATGACGCCGAAAGAGGCCGAGAAACTTCTCACGGCTAAAAGCAAAGGCAGCATTCAGCTGACTTTGAGAAACCCACATGAAGTTGAGAAAAAAGTGGTTCGTCGATATGTGCCTAGACCAAGTGTCACCATTATCAAAGGTACAGAAACATCTAATGTGCGCGTCAAGGATTGAGGTGAAATATGAAAATATTAATTGCGTGTGTTTTGAGCCTGATTTGTTTTTCGACGGCCAGTGTTGCGGCGTTACAGACGGGAAAAACAGTCACGGTTCCACATCATAAATCTACGCATGTGGTGCTGTCGGGAAAAGCGGCGAAGGTTTCTCTTGGTGATCCTGAAGTCTTAGATATTGTAATTTTAAAATCAAATGAATTGTTCTTAATCGGCAAAAAATTAGGTGCGACAAACCTAATGGCTTGGGATTCACGAGGTCAGTTGATCGAGTCTATTAATATTGAGGTTACTCATGATCTTAATAGCCTCAAAGCTAAATTGTATGAGTTTCTTCCTGATGAAACTATTGAAGTGCACAGCGCGCAGAACCGTTTGTTGCTGAGTGGTCAGGTCAGTAACCAGCAACAAATGAATGTGGCGATGCGAATCGCGGAAACTTATTCATCAGGGCAGGCTGCTGACGAATCCAAAGAAAGCGGCAGTGAACAAGCTGCAGCGACAGGTGTTATTAACCTGATGTCTATAGGTGGCGCGCAACAGGTTATGTTAGAGGTGACGGTTGCCGAGGTTCAAAGAAGCTTAGTGAGAAAGTTTGATGCGAACTTCCATTTTTTCCAAACCAGTGGTTCTGACTTTTCTTGGGGGGCGTCTTCTGTACCTGCCGGAGTATTAGGAGCTACGCCTATCTTCAATATTCCCACGTCGACGGACTACGGCATTTTAGGGTCTTTCATTGATAGTAATACTCTGTTTACTTTCGCACTGGACGTAGCAAAACAAAACGGGGTCGCTAAGGTATTGGCTGAACCTAACTTAACCGCATTAAGTGGTTCTAAGGCTGAGTTTTTAGCGGGTGGTGAATTTCCTATCCCTGTGCCAGACGAAGATGGCATTACCATTGAATACAAAGAATACGGTGTAGGGCTTAAGTTTATACCGACGGTACTCAGTGACAAAAAAATCAATTTAAATCTAGCCGTTGATGTTAGTGAGATAGCCAATACCAGCTCATTGACCATTGATCCGGGTACCACAAATGCGACTTATTTTATCCCACCTATTACTCGACGTAGCGCGTCATCAACACTGGAGCTAGCCGACGGACAAACTATCGGTATTGCGGGGTTGTTGAGTGAGAATGTTAGGGACATCAGTAACAAGATGCCAGGTTTTGGAGATGTGCCGATTTTAGGCCAACTTTTTAACAGCCAAGAGTACATATCTGGAGAAACTGAATTAGTAATCTTAGTAACTCCGAGGTTGGCAAAGCCTATTGATAGAAGCAAAGTGACCTTACCCACAGATGCTTTTGTTGACCCTAATGATTTGGAATATTACTTATTAGGCCGAGGCGCTTACATAGCTGAACCGTCTGAATCTGATTCAGAGCAATCTCAAGCTTCACAGGATATATCACCGACTGATGGTGGTAGCGAAGGCTCATTTGGGCATGATTTATAAGGGGATGATATGACTAAAATAATGATGATCTTTCTCGCAATGTTATTAGTTGGCTGTGCGAACGATGCTCGTTTAGGGCATTCGGTGGCACTAGTGAAAACAGAGCAAACGTATAACCCTAATGCTACCCAAGAGAATTTACTCGAAGTACCTGATGGTACAGGGGAGCGGATGCAGACTGGTTACGACAGATATGTTGGCAAAGGTGAAAACGATCTGTCCGGAAGTAGTAGCCAGATCTTAGAAGATTTTAACTAAATCTGGAGGTACTCATATGTTGTATCGAGTATCACAAAGCCCTAAAAAACAACAAGGCTTAGTTGTGGTGATGATTACTGCTGCCTTGTTGGTTTTTCTAGCGGTCTCAGCGCTAGCTGTAGACATAAACCATATGGTTGTAAATAAAACGCGCTTACAAAATGCAGTTGATTCTGCGGCGCTGGCTGCCGCAACCATATTAGACAACAGCAAAGATAAAGACTCGGTAGACGCGGAGGTCGGTACGGCGCTCAATGCCATGGCGGCTTCAACAGGGAACCACGAAATTGATTTCTCGACCGCTTCTATAAGCATTGATTATTCGAATGACCCACAGGATTTTACTGGCACGGCGACGTTCGGTGCAAGTGATGATGTTTATGTGCGAGTTCGCGTGGATGCACTAGAGATGGATGAATTTTTCATTCATATGTTTGGCCTTGATAAGGCAGTATCGGCAAGTGCCGTTGCTGGGCCAAGCTCTGGGCAAGAAGTAGTTAATAATGTTGTACCCATCGGCGTCTGTATTGGTGATGGCACTTCGGATAACGATATTGATCCTGAAGATGGCTACCATGATGTGACAGGCGAAGAGATAGTTAATGTATTTGGATATGAAGTCGGAACGGTCCACGCATTGAAGGTGGGTGACAGTAGCTTGTCAGAAATGGGCAACGGTAATTATCATCTGTTGGATTTCGGTTCCGGTGGTAAAACCGTCAAAGAAGGTTTAGGTGGCAGCTATGACCAGCCAGTCAAAATTGGTGAAGATATCACGACGAAACCTGGTGGCACGGTTGGCCCCACAGGTGATGGTTTGAATACTCGTTTTGGCGATTATGGCGGTGGTTTATCGGCATCCGATTACCCTTCAGATTATGTAACCACAGAACCTACCAATGAAATTACAATTGATGCCGGTACGGGAGAGATCGATTCTGACGGAAGTTATACTTATGCTCAATATGAGTCAGATACCAACGCTTGTATAGCAAACGGCGGTTCCGGGTGTGCATCTAATGGTGTTGCTTGGCGTCGTATTTTACCCATTCCTATGGTTGATTGCTCAGGTAAAAGTGGTGGTGCAACTGACTTTACCGTAAACAAAATTGGCTGCTTTTTCTTGTTGCAAAAAGCACCAACTAACAACTCAGGTACACCCGCCGTTTTTGGTGAGTTTATCCACTCTTGCAGTGTTGCTGGTGGATCTGGTAGTACAACGTCGACAACGGAAGGGACTTATAAGATTGTTCTGTATAAGGACCCCAATAGTGGGGAATCTTGATCATGAAGCAATCTAATCAATTTCAACAGGGGTTTGCTGCCGTAGAGATGGTTATTGCGACTCCCGTCTTATTGTTTTTTCTAGTCTTAGTTCTAGAGCTTGGCAATATTCTTGTTCATTACAATGTGATATCGAAGTCAGTGCAGAATGGCGCTCGTTATGCGGTTAGTGAAGTGTATGGAACCATTGGTGGAACCATCGCACCGACGTCTGAAATTCAGAATGTCGTGGTCTATGGTCAGAACAGCGCAGGAACAGCTGTATTATCTTCATTGACGACATCGGATGTGACCGTAACCTCGCCTTCAGGCGACAGTTATGTACGAGTTAGTGTGACGTATGATTATGTTCCACTCTTTTTGTCTATCCCTTTTTCTAATGAGAGTTTTACTGTTCCATTAAGTGTGACTTCAGTGATGAGGGTGCTGTGATGATAAGACTTAAAAGACGAACCAAAGGGCTTGCCATTATTGAGTTCACTCTGGTCTCATCATTAATTTTTCTGCTGCTCTTCCTCATTTTAGCGTTAGGTGCCTATATATTTTCGCTGCAAATGGTCAGTGAAGCGACTAGGAAGGCTGCTAGGTTAGCGACGGTATGTTACGTCCTAGATAGAGACAATATTGCGGGAATGGTAGTGGATGATATTCCTCTTGTTGGATTTACTGATGCCAACTTAGAAGTGGCTTACTTAGACGCGAGCGGGGGAGAGGTTGCTTCTGATTTTGAAGCGAACTTTGGCAGCATCAAGTTTGTGCGTGCTAGGGCTACGGGGTATGGCATTCAATTAATCAGTAACCTAAGCTTTCTAGGAGAGAATGGATTTCTTGCTGCTCCTGCGTTTGAAACAATACTACCAGCAGAAAGTCTGGGAGTGGTGAGGCCTGAAACTGAAACTAGCACTAACATATGGAATAGATGCCCATAAGCGGTTATTTAAAAGGAGATAAATGTATGGGGGAAGCGATCAAAATAACGCCGAATGAAAACGATAAGGATATGACGCGTTTAAGAACGAATCTGAAGGTTTGGTTAGTCTACAGTACTGACGGCTTTCATTCGCACATGAGTCAAGAACTAAAAAAATGCCGAAATGTTCATGTGACGTCGTTTTCTCTTGCGGCAATGAGTGAAGAATACCTAAAAAGTGCAGATGTCCCAGAGCTTATTTTCGTTGAAGCTAATGGGAATTGGGCTCAAAAAATGGTTGAGTTGCAAGGGTATGATTTGTCTTTAGAGGACAAGGATTTGTCTTTAGTTGTGCTCGGTGATGAAAGCGATAATGGATCATTAAAAATCGCACTTCGCTTAGGGGCTTCAGATTTTTTGTCTCATAATGTGACTCTATCGGACTTACTTCCATTATTGAAGAAAACGGCTTCCGAAAAGCTTGAGAACTCCAGTTACGGAGAGTTTATCTTATTTTTGAATACCAAAGGAGGGATGGGGGCAACCACCTTGGCGTTAAATACTGCCATTGAGATGGCCACTCAACACCCCAACGAAGTTCTTTTACTCGATATTGATCTTCAATTTGGCGTGATTCCCGACTACTTGAACATAGCACCGACTTACAGTGTTTCTGATGCGATCAACAGTTCTAATGATTTGGATGAAATGTCCTTGGGATCGTTAGTAAATAAACACGAATCAGGTCTCCATGTTCTAAGCTTTAAACATGAAAATAACGCTGATGATTTCGAACAGGCTCAGAAAATTGGCAGATTGCTTCCAATTCTGCGTCGTTTCTACCCTTATGTGATCATTGACCTTTCGAGGGGACTTGACCATGTGTTTGCATCTGCCATTTCACCGGCAACTAAGGTTCTTTTGGTTTTGCAACAGAGCTTAGTGTCAGTAAAAAACACAAGCCGACTAATTAAATCTCTGAAATTTGAGTACGGCTTACAAAGTGACTCAATAGAGGTCATTCTCAACCGTTATGAAAAGCGACATTCAATTAAGTTGAAAGACATTGAGCAAGCAGTGGGCAACCACGACATACATCTTATGCCAAATGATTTTAAAGTCGCGCTAGAGAGTGCCAACTTGGGGCAGCCGTTAGTTCAGTCGAGAAAAAAAAGCTCTATTACTCGCTCTATCATCGACTTATCTCATGTTCTTTCACCACCGGAGCAGGAAGAGAAAGGGTGGCTGAAAAAGTTGTTTTCATAATGCGTTGATGAAAAGTAAACACGAGGGATTGTGATGTTCTTTAAACGAAAAAATGTAAATCCAGAGTTTGAAAAAAAAGTAGAACAGATTTCGCATGATTCAGAAGATGCCAATCCTGTTGAACGTTTATCCAATGTTGAGATGTCTAGTCATTCTCGGAATGCTGAAGCGAGCGTTGAAAAGGAGAAGGCGATTGACGAGGCTCGAAAAGTACTGGAGCAAGAATTATCAATCAAACACTTCTTTCATAAGCAGCTGCTTGAAACCCTAGATTTAGGGTTGCTTTCGAGCTTGGAGAAAGAGCGTGCCAAGTTAGATTTACACGAAGCAATTGTACAGTTAATGGCCGAAGATGGCAGCCATGCATTGAGTGCTGAAGGACGAAAACGGGTCATCAAACAGATAGAAGATGAAGTTTTTGGCCTTGGTCCGTTGGAGCCCTTATTAGCTGATGAAACTGTGTCGGATATATTGGTCAACGGCCCTAAAAGTGTATACGTTGAGCGAAGGGGTAAACTCGAAAAAACGCCCTATACTTTTCTTGATGATCGCCATTTAAGAAACATTATTGACCGTATCGTCAGTCAGGTTGGTCGTCGTATAGATGAAGCATCACCTATGGTAGATGCCCGCTTAGTTGATGGTTCCCGTGTTAATGCGATTATCCCTCCTCTCGCACTCGATGGCCCTTCTGTTTCAATTCGTCGTTTTGCTGTTGACCGTTTGACTATGGATAACTTAATTGGTTACGACTCAGTCTCGCCTCAGATGGCTAAGTTTGTGGAGGCAGCCGTGAAAGGTGAGCTGAATATTTTGATTTCAGGAGGGACGGGGTCTGGGAAAACAACCACACTGAATATCTTTTCTGGTTTCATTCCGCGAGATCAACGAATTATTACCATAGAAGACTCGGCGGAGTTACAACTTCAACAACCTCACGTCATTCGCCTAGAAACCCGTCCTGCCAACCTTGAAGGGAAGGGAGAAATCAGCCAGCGTGAATTGGTTAAAAATACCTTACGTATGCGACCTGATCGAATTGTGGTTGGGGAGGTGCGTGGTAGCGAAGCTGTTGACATGCTAGCAGCGATGAATACCGGTCATGATGGATCTCTTGCGACCATTCACGCGAATACCCCTCGTGATGCCTTAAGTCGTGTCGAAAACATGTTCTCGATGGCAGGGTGGAACATATCAACCAAAAACTTACGAGCTCAAATTGCTTCGGCTATCCACCTTGTTGTTCAAATGGAACGCCAAGAAGATGGTAAGCGTCGTATGGTGAGTATCCAAGAGATCAACGGCATGGAAGGTGAGGTGATCACTATGTCGGAAATATTCCGTTTTCAGCGTAAAGGTATTGATGAAGACGGCAATATTATCGGTTATTTCACGGCAACGGGGGTCGTTCCTCAATACCATGACCAGTTAGTCAAACGTGGACTCGACCTGCCTTTCGAGCTCTTTAGTGAGACCAAAGGTTAAGGAGAGATTATGGACAATGTAAGCGTTTCATTAGGTCTATTATTCATTGCGGTGCTTTTTATCTCTCAAGCTTTGTTGCTCCCTGCTGCAGGGAAAAAAGCGAAGCACAAAGAGTTGTCTCGACGTTTGAAAGAGACGCAACGTAATATCGATGCAGAGAGTTTGTCATTACTCAAAGAACACTATAACAAAGAGCTGTCCCCGCTAGATCGTAAGCTCATCGTTATTTCTTTCTTCGCTGGCTTGAAAAAAATGTTGGAACTAGCCGGTATGAAAGTGACGTTAAGCAGGTTCTTACTTATTGTTTCTCTTTGTGGTGTGTCACTCACGTTGATATCGATAATGACGAACCAAGTATGGTTCATTAGTGTCGCGGCGTTCATTTTTGTTTGGGTTATCGCTTATCTATTTGTGCAAAATCGAGTGACTTACCGAATGGCTCGATTTGAGGAACAACTTCCTGAGGCTTTAGATATTATTCGACGCGCATTGCAAGCAGGACAACCGCTCGTCCAATCATTCAATGAAGTTGGCGAAGAACTTCCAGATCCAATCGGTATTGAATTTAAAAATACCTATAACCTACTTAACTATGGTTATGACTTACGCTTAGCGATTCTACAGATGACAGAACGAGTACCAACCGTCTCAATGTTGGCATTTTCTAGTGCCGTAATGTTGCAAAAAGAGACTGGGGGTAACTTATCTGAAAACCTGCAAAAGGTATCTGAAGTACTGAGAGCGCGTTTTAAACTGGAAAGAAAAATCAAAACGCTCTCTGCTGAAAGTCGTTTATCAGCATGGATCTTAACGTTATCCCCATTTGGTTTGTTCTTCGCCTTAAGGGTCGCTAGCCCCGAGTATATAGAGCCACTCTATAAAGATCCTCGCGGTCTCTCGATGGTCAGTGTCGGTATTGTTCTTTTGGCTATCGGAGCCTTGTGGATTAAAAAGATCATCAGCATAGAGATTTAACCTATGGAATTATTAAATATTGAAGTTTGGAAGCAGATGTTAGCAGACTTTGGAGTTAGCTCTCAGATGGTTATCTATTCGATGATTTTGCTTACAACAGTCTTGTTAACACTAACGCTTGGATTTCTATTTTTAGGAGCTCGTTCTCCTTTGGACAAGAAACTGAGACAGATATCAGAAGACGGGGCACCGACTGGCAGAAAACCATACGACTTTTCCAATACGTTAGAATCATTAAGCCCTTTTATAAGTAAAGGTAATAAAAAAGATAATGAAACTTACTCGGAAAAGTTGATGCATGCCGGGTTCCATGAGAAGAGTTCGTTATCGGTTTTCTATGCGTTGAAGGTTTTATCTAGCTTGATAGGTATCGTCGCGGGCTTTATGGTTTATTACATAGCGTTGGGCGGAGATTATAATAATTTACTCATCATGACCTGTGTTTTTCTTGGCACATTCACACCTAATATTATTCTAAGTAAGCTACAAAAAGAGCGTCAGAAAAAAATCAGAAACGGCGTCCCTGATGCGCTTGATCTTCTTGTTGTATGTACTGAATCAGGACTTGGCTTTAATGCAGCTCTTGGACGTGTTGCATCAGAACTCTATATTTCTCAGCCGGAGCTTGCGGATGAACTAGAGACTGTGTTTGCCAAAATCCAAGCTGGCGTCACTATGCCTGATGCGCTTAGGCAGCTTATTGAACGAACCGGTTTAGTCGAATTGGAAGGTTTGGTTTCTTTGCTTTCTCATGCATCGAGAATGGGCGGAAGTTTAGCGCAAACGCTCCGTGACTATACCGAAGACTTTAGAGATAAGCGTCAGCAAGCCGCTGAAGAAATCGCGGCGAAAATACCGACTAAAATGTTATTTCCCATGTTGATATTTATTTGGCCTTGCTTTTTCATTGTTGCACTTGGCCCTGGACTCTTGATTGTAATGGACGCATTAAGTGCGCCGGGAGCAAGTTTATGATTTTCTACAATAAGTTTCTTCTTCTTTTATTGCCAGTTTTGCTATTCGGTTGTGCTTCTTCTGATGAACCAACTAATCAATTTGATGCAGAATTGTATTCCGGTAAGCCAATCGATACTTTAACTAGCGATGAGCCACCTCTTAATGAGAAAGAAGCAATTATGCGCGGTGACATTGCTCTGCGAGACAACAACATAGACTTGGCGTTGTATGAATACATACGCTCTTTGTCTTTCCCTGAAAAAGAGTTTCACGATAAAACCCTGTTCACTATTGGCCAAATACATTCATCTCGCGGTAATTATGCGTTGGCCGAGAGAGCTTACCTTGCTGCGCTAGATTTTAACCCTGCCCACACAGAAGTGTTGGAGCAGTTAGGCGTTCTATACACCAAACAACGTCGCACAGATGAAGGACGTAGTTATTTCTTTAAAGCGATTAATTCAGACCAAGTTCGTTTAAAAAGCAGTGAAACTATCCAAAACTACCAAGCATTGAACCAAAGTGAAGTGGCCAGTTTGAAGGTCGATAGTATGTCTCCAGCGCTAGCTTATATGGGAATTGGTGTATTGGAAGATGTTGACGGAAAGCATCAGATCGCACAAGAGTACTTTAAAAAATCACTGACGATAGATAAAAGCTCAGTCAAAGCTTTGTTGAATATGGGCTACTCTCATTATATGTACGGTAACTACAAGGAAGCGTATCAGTACACGCGTTCAGCTTTAGAGTTAGAGCCGAATAATGAAAAAGCTCAGAATAATCTGGCGCTTATTTATTTAGCTTCTGGGGATATTAAGAAGGCAACCAACGTGTTCATGAGGCATATGGATGCACCGGAAGCGTTGAATAATGTTGGATATTTCCTGATCTTACAAGGAAAACCTGATCAGGCGGTTCCATATTTACAACAAGCTATCGATAAAAAATCATCTTATTACAAAGTAGCAAATGAAAACTTAAACAGAGCGTTAGCAGAAGTGAGAGAGATGGAATAGTAATAATTTGACTTTGGCTCAATGAAAAGGATATTCATATTGCCTAAAAATGAGAGTTTTAACAAAGATATCGTTGTTATTTCTGCAATTTGGCTAGTTTGTGCCATCGCGATATTTATTTACAAGTGGGAAAGCGTTTCAATACTCAACCTGAATGATAATGACGATTATATGCGTTTTGTTCAGTTTCAAGAGTGGATGAAGAATGGTCATTGGTATCTTGAACCGATGAGTAACTTTAATCCCGCTGATGGTATTATAATCCATTGGTCTCGCTTCCCTGACCTAATGTTATCGCTAGTCGCTTTTCCACTATTACTAGTCGCCGATGATAGTGTTGCGTATACGATTTCAATATCGATTGTTCCATTACTTTATTTACTGATTTTTGCATTGTCATGCTTTTATTTAAGTGAACATTTATTCGGCGACAAATATCGTTTTATTAGCATGATGTTTGCTATCTCCTCCCCTTCAATTATTCACTTCTTACCGGGTTCTATTGACCATCATAATATTCAGCTTATCTTTGCAGCCCTATTTTTAGCTTTAACACCTGTGAATCATCGCCAGATGAATCACTCATGGCGTGTTTATGCTCAATCAATTATCCTGTCTTTATCGTTGTGGACTGGTTTAGATAATGTATTGTTATTTATGTTTTTCTTCGCTATTTACACCGTGTATTGCGGTCTTGTTCGCCACGAGTGGTTTAGTTATGTTTCTAAGTTGTATGCGAGTTCTGCTTTATTTAGCGCTTGTGCGGTTTTATTAAACCGGCCTTACGATGAGTTTCTTGCTTTTAAGTACGACGAAATATCATTTGTTCTCATTATTCTTTTCTTTTGTGGTTGGCTCTTTGTTAATACTTACCATAGATTCATTAATGAAGGTAAGAAGCTGTTGCAAAAAGCCTTGTTGTTCGTTTTTCTGGGCATTTTATTTTTAATCCCGGTTGGAGTGCTTTATCCGTCACTCAGCAGTGCTTTGTTGATTGATTACCCTCCGATTCTAAAATTTTATTGGCTTGACCAAGTTACAGAAGCAAAATCGATCGCTAGATACATCACGAGTCACGGTTTTTTCTCTATAGAGAATTATGCTTTACTCGTTGTTCCAGCCACGTTGTACCCACTTTTTAAGAATAAAAACGACCATTGCACAATTTTGTATCTCATTTTTCTGTTTAATCTAGCCCTTGCGATTTTTTGGCAGATTAGGGTCATGAGATTGTGCTTTGTGTTAGCTGCTCCTCTTCAAGCATATGTTGTTCTGCAGTTGTCAGATTACATTCGCTCTTCAATCTTAAAAGCTACAGTCATTTTTTCTGGCGCACCGTTAGCTGTAGCATTTGTCATTCTCGCTTTGTCGCCAACAGAGGAAATTACAACTACTCTTGATGAAGAGAAAGAATCGCTGAATATCTATAAAGTACTAAAAGATAACGATATCAACTCACAAACCATTCTCTCTGGAATAGAAACTGGTGCTCCTGTATTAGCAAAGACAAATAACAGCATTATTGCCGCTCCTTATCATCGAAATATTGTCGGGAATAGGTTTCTTATTGAGGTGATGCTAGAGGAAGATCTCGGGTTAGTTGAAAGGAAGATTATAGATAAAAGCGTAGATATTATTGTTGTTGGCAATGATCCTCATTTATTGATTCTAAAGGGTTCGGCGGGAGATGAGGCGTTTATCAATAAATTATACAGCTCAGATACTCCAACTTGGTTGGAGGTTGTGCACGACAACATTGAAAGCGGTTACCGAGTCTTTAGAGTTAGGGGGAGTTCATGAAAAACCAAACCATTGCCGTGTTACTCCCGTGCTATAACGAAGCAGGTGCGGTCGGAAAAACGGTCATTTCTTTTCAACAAGCTTTACCTAATTCTACTATTTATGTGTATGACAACAATTCAACTGACAACACGATAGAAGAGGCGATGCAAGCAGGTGCTATTGTTCGACATGAGTCTCGTCAAGGGAAGGGAGAAGTCGTTAGGCGCATGTTCTCTGATGTTGAGGCTGATATTTACGTGATGGCAGATGGTGATGACACTTACGATGCGTCTATATGTCCGGCTTTGATCGAGCAATTAAATAATGAAAAGCTCGATATGATTATTGGAAGCCGAGAGCGCTCTTCAGGTGCGTATCCTAAAGGGCATATCTTCGGCAATAAAATGTTCTCCTCACTTATCAATCGGGGATTTAACGCCCAATTAAGTGATGTTTTTTCGGGTTATCGGATTATGAGTCGCCGGTTTGTGAAATCAGTCCCGATTTTTAGTGATGGTTTTCAAATTGAAACCGAACTCACCGTGCATGCATTACATCATAATATGTCCATTAAAGAAGTCTCAACTCAGTACCAATCTAGGCCGGAAGGAACAGCTAGCAAATTGAATACATTGAGTGATGGTCTGAAGATCCTCAACTTTATCTTGTTCTTATTGAGAGATGTGAAGCCGATGTTTTTCTTTGGCGTATTGTCTGTGTTGTTTTGTGTCATCTCATTGAGCTTGGGGATTCCCGTTATTTTAGATTTTGTTGATACCGGGCTGGTAGAAAGGGTGCCAACTGCGATTTTGTCTAGCTCGATTGCATTAATTGCGGTGATGTCTTTTTTCTGTGGATTGATACTCGACAACGTGTCACGAGGTCGGCGAGAGATGCGAATTCTTTCTATATTAAGATGCAGTAATAACAAACCATTGGAATAGGATTCTGGTATGAGAATAAGCAAGGATGAAGATAAGGAATGGCTAGATTATTTGTCTCGTTTCAGTGATGAATACGATGAACGAGTTTATGAGAGCAATACCACGGGGTATGTGATGAGGGCTGGTCATATTGCGTGTGAAAGACCATTCGGAGAAGATAAGCATTTCCCCAAAGTATTAGAGGTAGGTTCTGGAACTGGTGAACACTTATTGCATGTTAAACACACCTTCGATGAATACATTGTTAGTGATGGTGATGCATCAGCACTCGAAGTAGCAGATAAGCAACTCAGTCGTATCAATTCTTATGACAAACTCATTTTTAACGTAACTAATGCTTGTGAGTTAGATTTTGAAAGCAACAGTTTCGATCGCGTGATCGCAACTCATATATTGGAGCACCTATACGAGCCTCATTTGGTGATCAAAGAGTGGTTACGAGTGTTAAAACCAGGAGGCACTCTGTCTATTTTGATTCCTACCGATCCCGGAATTGCTTGGAAGGTCGGTCGTTATATGACGACAAGAAAACACGGTTTAAAAAAGGGGTGGAATTACGATTACATAATGGCGAGGGAACATGTTAATCCATGTAATAACCTAATTGCCTTTTTAAACTATTACCTTCCTGACAATCAAAACTCGTTTTGGCCGTTGAGCTTTGCCCCCCTTATCGACTGTAATTTATTCTTCAATTTTCATGGAATTAAAATTGTTTCTAAGCATTAGAGTAGGAAGCAGCAGTTAGCTTCCTACTCTAATGCTTAATGTTTAATGTTACAGGCCGGTAGCGGCACCAAATAACATGAATACCCCAACTAAACCTAGAATCGGCATCTTCACGGTCTTCAAGAGCCAAACACCAACAATGATCAGAGCGAAGTCTAAGCCGCTACTCACTGCACTTGTGAAGATGGGTTGGTATAGAGCCGCAAGTAATAAGCCGACTACAGCCGCATTCACACCTGTAAGCGCCCCAGCTACTAGAGGCTTACTCGCAATTGCCTGCCAGTTCTTCAGTACGCCCAGTAGCAATAAGAAGCCCGGTAAGAACACTGCAATTGTTGCGAGCAGTGCCCCTGTAATCGGTGCCGATGGCATTAACACATAACCGAGGTAAGTAGCTAACGTAAACATCGGGCCAGGAACCGCTTGCGCAGCAGCATAGCCTGTTAGGAAGGCATCTTGAGACAGTTGATCGCCAATACCATTTTGTAGCAGCGGAAGTACCACGTGGCCGCCACCGAATACCAAGCTGCCTGCTTGGTAGAACAAGCCAAATACTTCAATGCCTTGAGAGTAAGCACTGAATAGAGGCAGACCAACCAGTAAAGCAACGAAAATCACGAGTGGTGTTAACGATATCTTGTGCGTCGAAGGTGTTGTTTTTAATTCGTGTGAGGTTAAGAACTTACTGCCAACCATAGCAGCAAACAATAGAACTAATACCTGAGGCCAGATCCCCGGAATCAAAAGTAGAACAATTGCGGTTATCACACACAGTGCTGTTGCTATCTTTGATTGGCAAAAGTTTTTGTACATGCCGAAAGTGGCGTCAGCCACAACCACGACCGCGAGTAGCTTAAGTCCGTGGATGATTGAAATGAAAAGCGGTGCTTCCAACAACTGGTTGCTCACTAAGGCCAATATCAACATTAGGATGACAGAAGGGGAGGTGAAGCCTACAAATGCGGCAATCGCACCGGTTAAGCCACCTTTTTTATAACCAACCGCGAAGCCAACCTGACTTGAGCCTGGGCCCGGTAAAAATTGACTGAGGGCGACAATTTGCCCGTACTCTTCGTCGGATAACCAATTCAGTTTCTCAACAAAGGTTTTACGGAAGTAGCCAATATGTGCCGCTGGTCCACCAAAGCTAATCCAGCCAAGCCAGAAAAAGGTTTTAAAAATTGAAAGCATGATCGATTCCAGATAAATGTTTAGCGTAATTTAGGTGGAGTTGAACTATGATTCAAATTAATTGTTTTAATTATAACTATGAATAATATGGGATTGATTTGTGGCTGATTTTAACTGGAAAGGAATTGACCTTAACTTATTGATTGCACTGCAAGCTCTGTATAAAACAAACAGTGTTAGTAAGGCGGCAGAACGTTGTTATGTCAGCCAATCAGCGATGAGTCATAGCTTACAAAGACTGAGAAAGCTGTTTGATGACCCTTTGTTTGAGCGTGTCGGTAGTAAGATGGAAGCGACCGACCGAGCGATTGAATTATCAAGCACCGTCGATGCCTTACTCAATACCATTCAGTCAGAAGTACTGTTGTCTAAATCGTTTGATGTAGCAACTTATAAAGGCACTTGGAAGATCGGACTTACTGATTATGCAGAGCAGATGTTCGCTCCAATGTTGTTTGATCTGATTAAGCAATCTTCGCCTTATTCTCAAGTGACGTTATTCAATGTCAATCGAAGCAACTATCAACAAGTGTTTGAAGATGCCAAGCTCGATATCGCGATCGGTAGTTTTGGCGAGGTAGCAAAGCCTTATCGAACAAAGCATTTGTATACAGAGCAACATGTCTGTTTGTTCGATCAGTCGGTTTTATCTATTGAACAGCCAATGTCTTTAGAGCAGTTTGTGTCTGTAGAACATGCATTGGTTTCTCCTGCGGGGGCTCTAAAAACGGGTGTTGATATTCGATTGGCTGAGCTAGGTTTTAGTCGAAAAGTCGCTATATCTTCAAGTAACTTCTTGACAGTAAAACGATTAATTCGTGGTCGAGAGTTGTTGTGTATTGTTCCTCGGCTCGTGGCGCGTAATGATATTGATACCGAAGATACTTTACTGGCGGTGAAACCACCTATTGATGTTCCAGATTTTGATATACAGCTTGTCTACCGCAAGGCAAAGCATCTAGATGATAAAAATAAATTACTTAGAAAGTTGATTGCTAAAGCTATTTCATCTGTGATTAGTGAGTAAATTTATTAGCTGCGATTTGTCGTTAAGTTTGTCCAAATTATCCCTAAAAAAATCCGGTTAATTACCAGAACGTGACTATACTTAATTTACGACTCAAAGCAGTCGTAAAGAATAGGCTTTTTGATTTACCTAAGTAAAAAAATTGGTTATATCCTCATGATATAGCTTAAAAAACTACCAGGCTAAACGGACTTAGTTGGTCTTAAAGCGCTAGCTCCCCCTAGCGCTTTTTCTTTTATGTCGATTCTGGCAAAAGAGTCTGAATCCTTTTTAGCAGTTGCTCGATCTCTTGTTTTTCATAGTGAGCCGTTACCTTCGGTTGGCTGCTTTCTCTTGGGAGTAATGCCGTTTCGATATGGTGCTGCAGTAAGGCATCTTGTGAGTTGGCATTGAGCTTCTCTGCAAGTACCACAGCTTGTCGGCCAATCGTAGTGAAGTCCTGTTTGATGGTGGTCAGTGGTGGATTAAAAAACGCACTGTCGTCGATGCCATCAAAGCCGACGACCGCAACTTTGTCAGGGACTGGAATTTGCAGTTCTTGCAGAGCTCGTAAAGCCCCTAATGCCATCTGATCACTCGCCACCAACACGGCATCAAATACGGCTTGTTTAGCGACAGCTTCTCGAACGCCAAGATAACCACTTTCTGCTTGCCAGTTTCCTTGATATTGATACTGCACCTTACTCTCTGCATCTGATAACGCGGCTAACCAACTTTGGTGACGAATCTTTGAGGCGCTGGATTCGTTCGGACCAGTGATTAACAGGAAGTCCGTTCGTCCGCTCTCAAGTAGATGTTGAGCCGCCAGTTTTGCTCCTTCCGCATGATCACCGCAAACATAGTTCACTTGGCTGTTAGAGGGAACATCAATGAAGATAAGGTTGAGGTGCTGATATTGTTCCACTAACCATTCCGCATCGGCACTCTCTAAAGGCACATTCAGAATAATGCTGTCGACCTGTTGAGCCATCAGTTCACGAATAGCCTCACGGGTGTTCGCGAGATTAGGCTCGGAAACAACAGAGAAAGCGACGCCATAACTCATATCATGAGCCTGCATTCGCACGCCATTTGCGATCATTGCTGCGCCATGCAGTGCCATATCGAGAGTGACTAAGCCAACGCTGGTGGACTTGGCTCGACTGAGCATTTGAGCACCTTTATTGGGTACATAACCAAGTTGCTTTATAGCGGCGTTAACCTTGTTGCGGGTGGCTTCCGCGACATCTTGTGAGCCATTGGTTACTCGAGATACCGTCTGGGTAGATACCCCTGCCAGTTTTGCTACGTCTTTAAAGGTAATACTCATCGCTCTGCTCATCTAATATTTTAGAGTGAAATAAGACTACCGAAATTTACCCAACTAAACTCTGCTCACTCTCAAATAAATGTCTTTTAAAACATTGAAAATGTTTCCGGAAACAGTCGATCTTGTGCAAGTTTCAGCAACGAATAAGTGTTTTTAGATCACGTTATTTAGCCATTTTAGTACTAATTTCAATCTTCAAGTTCACTATTAATCTTAGTTTATGTTTACGAAAACAATATGAGATTGGCTATGAGCGAATTTATTCATCTAACAAGTAAAAACCACAGTTTGATCATCAAATCGGGCCGTGCTCCAGAGGTTCTTCACTGGGGGGCAAAGATCGCCAGTATTGATGAAGATCTTTTGTTATCAACCGAGAGACCGATCTCCCAAGCACGGCTTGATGTCGATGTGCCGCTTTCTCTTTGTCCTGAATTGGGTAGCGGTCATTTTAATGCGCCGGGAATAGAAGGGCATCGTGATGGTTTTGATTGGGCACCCGTTTTTAATACCGTCCGCGTAGAAGCGAATACAACTTACGTAGGTACGAAGGCTGAGCATGTAGGTGTAAAGACTGAACATATAGAAGGTCAGAATCAGCACGCCACTTTTGTTCTAGAAGACACCGTGTCTAAGCTTGAATTGACTGTCGAAATCAAACTGGATTATGAATCTGATGTGGTTCAAAAGCGCGTCACAGTAACTAACAAAGGGGACAGTAAATACTATTTAAATAAGCTGTCATCAACGTTGCCACTGCCAAACCACGCCAATGAATTGATGACGTTTCATGGTCGTTGGTGTCATGAATTCCAAACTCAGCGTCAGCGTTTTGAACACGGTGGCTTTATGCAAGAAAACCGTCGCGGTCGTACTTCACATGAAAACTTCCCAGGCATGTTTGCCGGTACGCAAGGTTTCTCAGAGCAACATGGTTTGGTTTGGGGATTTCATTTGGGTTGGAGCGGTAACCACCAAATGCGCGCGGATGTTCGTAGTGATGGTCGCCGTTTTGTACAAGCAGGAGAGTTATTGCTAGCGGGTGAATCGATTCTAGAACCTGAGAGTACTTACCAAACACCTTGGCTCTATGGCTGTTACAGCAATTCTGGTTTGAACGGTATTGCTCAGCGTTTTCAGCAGTTTGTTCGTGACAATATTATTCAATTCCCTACCGATAAGCCTCGCCCTGTGCATTTAAATACTTGGGAGGGGATCTACTTCGACCATAAACCTGACTACATCATGAAGATGGCAACGGAAGCGGGCGTGATGGGCGTTGAACGTTTCATTATTGATGATGGTTGGTTTGTGGGCCGTGATGGTGAACGTACCGCACTGGGCGACTGGTATTTGGATGAGGTGAAATATCCAAATGGCCTAGAACCTGTGATTGAACATGTAAACCAACAGGGTATGGAGTTTGGCCTTTGGGTTGAACCTGAGATGGTAAGCCAAGATTCTAATCTTTATCGAAACCATCCGGATTGGGTACTTGGTTTACAAGGGTATCATCAACCATCTGGTCGTTGGCAGTACGTGTTAGACCTACAAAATGAAGCGTGTTTTAACTACTTGTATGAACGCCTCAATGCGCTGCTGACTCGATACAACATCACTTACCTTAAGTGGGACATGAACCGAGAGTTGGTTCAACCGGGTCATCAAGGTAAGGCCGCGGTGCATGGTCAAACTAAAGCGCTATATCGCCTTGTTGATGAGTTGAATCGAGCGCACCCAGAAGTCGAAATTGAATCTTGTTCTTCGGGCGGCGGCCGTATCGATTTTGAAATTCTAAAACGAACCCATCGCTTCTGGGCATCGGATTGTAATGATGCCTTAGAACGCCAAGCCATTCAAAAAGGCATGAGTTACTTCTTCCCACCAGAGGTGATGGGCGCGCATATCGGCCCTGCAGAATGCCACTCAACAAATCGTCGTCACAGCATCAATATGCGTGGTGTAACCGCACTTATGGGGCACATGGGTGTTGAGCTTGACCCCGTTAAAGAGTCACCGGAAGAGAAACAAGCATTCTCACATTACATTTCACTGCATAAGCAATTTCGTCATGTTTTACATTCTGGCCGTAGTTTCCGAATGGATCCTTCGGACAAAAATCAGAACATTTATGGCGTTGAAAATGACGATGAAATGCTGATCACCGTGTGCCAATTAGCGATGCCTGAATATGCTCTGCCTTCGCCACTTCGTATTAGCTGCGTGAAAGACAACGCGATGTATCAAGTGAAGTTAGTGGACATGCCAAAAACCAGTTTCCAGTTGATGAAACAGCGCCCCCAATGGCTCGACAAAACGTTGACCCTGAGTGGCGATAACCTCAAGGAAATTGGATTGACCTTACCGATTCTAGACCCAGAGTCAGCCTTGATTGTTCATCTGAAAAAGATATGAAGCGCTAACTCTGAGTACCCCTACAAATAAAATTCTAAATATAAAAATATAATCGGCAGCGAGGAATTGCTGCCGCAATAACTAAACTTAAGGAAAACAAAATGTCTATTACAGTTCTGCTGTCATTCTTGTTATTTACTGGTTTTGTTGTCGCGTTTACCTACAACAAAGTTAAAAATGACAAGAACACCTCACAAGACGGTTTCTTTCTCGGCGGAAGAAGCTTAACCGGTGGTTTGATTGCCAGCTCCCTAATTTTAACCAACTTAAGCGCGACTAGCTTTGTTGGCATGAGCGCACAAGCTTATACCCACAATATGAGTGTCATGGGGTGGGAAGTGGCCTCAGGTGTCACTTTAGTCATCATCGCTCTGATGCTGGTACCGCGTTACCTGAAGCAAGGGATAACGACGATTCCAGACTTCTTAGAGAGCCGTTACGACATGTCGGTGAAGAAGTTTGTGACGTTACTTTTCTTGTGCCAGTACGTCATCAATATCTTGCCAACCACACTTTATGCCGGTGCCGTTGTTCTGGGAGAGATCTTTGATGTTCAAGCTCTGCTAAATATTTCAGAGTTTAGTTCAATAGCCCTTATTTCGGCGACGATTGGTCTACTTGGCTTCTTTTACGCGATTTATGGCGGCCTAAAAGCGGTTGTGATTGCGGATACGATTAATGGCGTAGGCCTGATTGTTGGCGGCATGATGATCCCCGTGTTTGGTTTGATGGTGTTGGGCGAGGGCAGCTTTGGTGCTGGCTTGGATATTCTGCTTTATGCAGCGCCAGAGAAACTGCAATCGGTTGGTACAGAGACTGATCCACTACCGTTCTCAACCTTGTTTACCGGTCTTCTACTTGTGAACCTTTACTACTGGGGTACGGATCAATCAATCATCCAGCGAGCGTTGGGTGCTAAGAACTTAAAAGAAGGTCAGAAAGGGGTGATTCTTGCTGGTGCGATTAAGGTTATCTCTCCGCTGTTCCTAATCATTCCAGGCATCATTGCATTCCACATGTTTGGCGCTGATGCCGGTAACCCTGACACCATGTACACGCGCTTGGTAAACGAAGTTTTGCCTAAGCCGTTGGTTGGCTTCTTTGTCGCGGTTATGTTTGGTGCCATCCTAAGTACATTTAATGGTGTGCTTAACAGTTCGACCACTCTATTCGCATTGAATGTCTACAAACCTTTGTTTGGCCAAGGTAAAACGGATGAAGAGCTGGTGGGTAAAGGCCGTATCTTTGGCGTTGTGATCGCGATTATCTCGGTATGTATCGCACCATTCATCATGTACGCACCAGAAGGTTTGTTCCAATACCTACAAATGGTAGCGGGATTCTTCAGTGTGCCAATCTTTACTATCGTGTTTGTGGGGTACATCTCTAAACGTGTGCCAGCTCTAGCGGCTAAAGTGGCATTGGTGGTATTTGTAAGTTCATACGCTGCGATGCAGTTAGTGTTCAAAACACCTATTCACTTCTTACACCAATTGGCGATTCTGTTTGTTGTATGTACAGCGCTGATGTTCATCATTGGCTACTTTATGCCACGTGAAGATGATTACGTGATGCCTGTGAATGAAAACATTGATGTCACGCCTTGGGCATTCCGTTTCGAAGCTTCGGCTATCATTCTCTACATGGTATTGGGTGCTTACGTGATGTTCTCTGATGTTGGTTTTGTCTCGGATGATCCAACCATCATGCAGGTGTACGGTGTGTGCGGCATTGTAATGTTAGTCGGTATTTTTGGCCGATTAGCAAAGCGTAAGAAAGCTCTTGAAGCTGCCGCATAACCTCCACTGAGCCTGCTATTCGTTCTTTTAAAATGAGCTTGATAAGTAAAAGGATCATAGTAGGCTAATAACTTTAAAGGCATCTCAATTGTAATGAATGAGATGCCTAACATATTGTTTTTATGATTGGTTACTGTCTGACTACTGACTACTGACTACTGACTACTTACAAATTCACAAAGAAAAACGAGTCCATTTCTTCGCTCGCCAGCGACGAACCATGATCAATCCGCGGAACCATTCGTCCATCGCGATTGCCATCCAAGCACCAAATACGCCATAACCCCAATGCACACCAAGTAAATAACTCATCGCAACGCCAATGCCCCACATGCTAAGAATGCCCATTTTGATAGGGAACTTAATATCGCCTGCGGCTTTTAAGCAAGAAATGAAAATTAGGTTAAACACGCGACCAGCTTCTAATAGTATCGAGCCTGCGATGAGTGCGGCAGTCAGTGCGATGATCTCTGGGTCTTGAGTGAATAAATCCAAAATCTCGAATCGGAAAATATAGACCACGCAGGTAATGGTGATAGAGGCGATAAAGCCTACTACAAAGTATCGTTGTACACGGTTGGCTATCTCATCTATCCAACCTTTACCTATGTAATAACCCGTTTGGATTTGGCTACCTTGGCCGATGGCTAAGGCAAAGGCAAAAGAGAGACGTGCGATGTTTTGTGCGTAAGTAAACGCGGCCAGCGAAGACGTTCCCATCTGAACCACAAAGAAGGTAATACTGATTTGCGCCATGTTGTAAGAGAGTACTTCTCCAGCATTCATAGAGCCGATCTTCATAATTTTTTGATAGATAGCTTTAGGCACCGATTTGAACTGTTTCATCGGTAGGTCAATGCCTTTGTTTCTTACGACACCGATTAAGATCAATAAGCCGATCACTTGGCTAATAACTGTCGCCGTTGCAACCCCTTGTACGCCGTACACTGGCAACCCGAAAGGTTGATAAAGTGCGCAGTAGTTGCCGAAGATGTTGATCACACCTGCAATCATGTTGATGACCATCGGTGATTTTGAATAGCCATGGCTGCGTAGAATCGTGGTGAGAACGACACCTATCGTGACATTAAAGGTGAGAGCACCACTGATAAACAGATACTCTTGAGCGTACTGTTCGACTTGAGCTTCCAGTTGGTAGAGCGGAATAAAATATTCAGCACCAAGAATCGCAATAATACTGAGTAACACACCGGTAATAATGGCCAAGATAATGCTCGCCACGCCCACGTGAGCGCTCTCTTGAGTGCGAGAAGCACCGTTGTATTGTGCGATTAGGATGCCTGTACCACTGCTGACCATGGTTGAGACGATGATCAGAAAAAAGGATATCTGAGAGATAACACCAACGGCAGACACGGCTTTGTCTGAGTACCCCGATAACATGAATACATCACTGGTGTTAAGTGCGGTTCTTAGAAGAACTTCGATAAAAATTGGCCAGGTGAGCGCAACGATTCCCATGCGTTTATTTAGGGTGGAATCAGCATTAGGCATTTAGGTTTTCTCAAAAAAAGGGGGAGGCGGCACTATAGTTTAGCCATTATTGAGTAAACGACTATCAAATTAATGTCCGGATAGCTATTAAGGGTAAATAAAGTTCGAATAAGCCTTCAGAGGCCAACATTTAGGTGTGAGTTATGAAACTTTTGAGAGATGTTTCATAACGTAAAGAGGAAGAAAGTGGAAGCGTTTAACTACTTCAAAGTGGCACAAGAAATGAGTTTGAAATGAAGCGGTAAAGCTAGCGACATCAAGCTAGCTCTACCGTTTTTAAAGCCTAGTTAATACGCTGACCTTCAGCATCAAATAGATGGCAATCTTTTGATGCGAAATTTAAATTGAGAGACTGATAGCGTGCGACTTCTTGATCCCCGGGTAGATGAACCTTGAAGCTATCAACACCACATGATTGGCCAAACATATAGGTACTGTTGCCCAATCGTTCTACCACTTCGCTCTGGAACTCAATCGTGATATCTGACTCGCCATTGATCTCCAAATGTTCTGGTCGAATACCAAGAGTCAATTTTTGTCCTTCGGCAAGGCCATCACTTGGCAATGGCAGAGTCATTTTATTAAGTCCATTGACGGTCAGTTGGGCATGAGTTTCTGAGGTGCTGTTCACGACACACGGTAAGAAGTTCATTTTCGGAGAGCCAATAAAGCCGGCCACAAACTCATTTTGTGGAGAATGATACAGTTCGAGAGGTGAACCGACTTGTTCTACTCGACCATCTCTCAGTACTACGATCTTGTCAGCAAGCGTCATTGCTTCGACCTGATCGTGCGTGACATAAATCATGGTATTTTGCAGATCTTGGTGCAATTTGGCGATTTGTAAGCGCATATCGACACGAAGTTCAGCATCTAAGTTTGATAAAGGTTCGTCGAATAAGAACACTCTTGGGTTACGAACAATTGCTCGACCGATAGCAACACGCTGACGTTGTCCACCCGAAAGTTCTTTAGGTTTACGTTTCAACAAAGGGTCTAGTTGAAGCGTTTTCGCTGCACTGGTGACTTGTTTCTCGACGACTTCTTTAGCAACACCGTTCATTTTCAGGCCAAAGCCCATGTTTTCTTCAACCGTCATATGCGGATAAAGGGCGTAGGACTGGAATACCATCGCGACACCACGCTCGGCAGGATCGACATCGTTAACCAGATCATCGCCAATATGGATCTCACCTTCAGTAATCTCTTCTAAGCCAGCAACTAAGCGTAAGAGAGTTGATTTACCGCAACCAGACGGCCCAACGAATACTACGAATTCGCCGTTACTTATTTCTAGATCAACACCATGGATCGTTTGAACATCACCATATCGTTTGATGACCTTTTTTAAGCTGATATCAGCCATGCTCTCTCCTTGCTTCGTTGGACTGCATCTCTTTGCCTTTAAAACATACGCTTTCATCAGAAATTTGTTAGGTGCCTCGTATGATTTATTGATCGTGGTCATATAAATTTGGCGATCTATACTGATTTTTGTGGAAACGTTTACAAAAATAAAACATAACTGTGCGCGATGTTATCAATAAGCCTAATATTTGAACGTAATTACTATAAATGCTGCGTTGCTCGATTAAATTTAGAAACCTAGGTGGAAATTAATCAAATAGTAAATGAAGCTTTTAATACAAGGAATTTCGGGAAATGGAGCAATCTGTGAAAACGATATACCCAGAAAATCGCATCCCATCGGCGAAAAAGAAAAGGCGCATTAGTTCTAAGGTGTCGCCTTGGCTGTTTTTGGCGCCAGCCATCGCTATCTTCTCTCTCTATGTTATCTACCCCATCTTGGACAGTATCTGGCTGAGCTTCTTTGAGTGGGATGGGTTAGGCGAAAAAGAGTGGGTGGGGCTTGAGAACTATCGCGAACTGTTTGATTCCGATGCATTCTACACATCGTTAACGAATAACTTCCTTTGGTTGATCTTCTTTATGCTCGCGCCACCTTGTGGCTTGGCGATTGCTCTTTTCTTAAACCAACAAGTGAAAGGCATTCGTGTCGTTAAATCCTTATTTTTCTTCCCCTTTGTTATCTCTCAAGTGGTGGTCGGCCTCGTATTTTCTTGGTTCTACGACCCCTCATTTGGCCTTTTCAATATGGTATTGGGTGCGTTCGGTTTTGAGCCCATATCAATACTCGCTGACGAAGATTATGTGACCTACGGAATCATTGCCGCTGGTCTATGGCCACAAATCTCTTACTGCATGATCTTGTATCTAACGGGGTTGAATAACCTCGACCCAGAGCAATTAGAAGCGGCGCGACTGGATGGCGCGAAGAAATGGCGCATGCTCTGGTATGTGGTGCTTCCTCAATTAAGACCCGCGACGTTTATTGCTGTGGTCGTGACTGTAATTGGTGCTCTTCGTTCTTTCGATTTAGTGGCAACCATGACGGCTGGTGGACCTTGGGGCAGCTCGACGGTACTGGCGTATCAAATGTATGAAGAGTCTATTTTTAACTATCGAATGGGTTACGGTGCGGCGGTTTCAGTGGTGCTGTTTCTGATTATGGATATCTATATCGCTTACTTCTTGTGGCGCATGTTAAGGAGCGAAAAATAATGTTTCCGCAACCAATTCAAAAAGCCGGTCGATTTACTAATATCAGCTACCGAGTCGCGTTACCTATCTCGATCGTGATGTGGTTGTTACCGCTTATCGCCGTGATGATGACGTCGATTCGTTCGATGGATGACATCAACAAAGGTAATTATTGGGGCTGGCCGAGCGAGATTCAGTTCATTGAGAACTACACCCAAGTTTTTACCTCGACCTCAATGGGGCAGTACTTAATCAATAGCTTGATCATCACACTGCCAGCGGTCGCAGGGGCTGTCGCTCTTTCGACTTTGGCTGGGTATGCCTTGGCGAAATACAACTTCAAAGCCAACGTTTGGATCTTTGCGATGTTTATCGCGGGCAACTTTGTTCCGTTCCAAATTTTGATGATTCCAGTGCGTGATTTAACCATTGGACTTGGCCTTTACGATACCCATTGGGCGCTGATTTTCTTTCATATCGCTTTTCAAGCCGGCTTTTGTACCCTGTTCATGCGTAACTTTATTGTTGGCATTCCCGATGCGTTAATTGAAGCGGCACGTGTCGAAGGGGTGAGTGAATGGAAAATATTCTGGCATGTGGTGCTGCCTTTGGTTCGCCCAGCTTTAGCGGCGTTAGCTGTATTGGTGTTTACCTTTATTTGGAACGATTTCTTCTGGGCACTAGTACTGGTTCAGAGTGATGACGTTCGTCCTGTAACTGCGGGTTTGAGCTCACTACAAGGCCAATGGCTGGCGTCTTGGCAGTTTATGTCGGCGGGTGCTGTAGTCGCGGCTATCCCACCGGTTGTGCTGTTTTTCACCATGCAAAAGCACTTTATCGCAGGTCTGACATTAGGTGCGACCAAAGGGTAAATAACGAGATAAGAATCGATACACGAATCTAGCAATAGCGACGGCTTTAGTCGTTATTGCTACCGACATCCCGAATGGATGAATCATTGAAGAGAAACTAAAACACGCATAACCCTACGAGACAAAACAATAAAAATTGGACTTAGTGAGCTTAGCTCTATAACAAGGACCTCAATATGAAATACGTGAAACATATCGCTGCTACGGCAGTGCTTGCTGCCTCCGTTTCTACAACAGCGTTTGCAGGAACCTTAGTCATCAACTCAGATGCATCTGATCCCGCGCCGAAAGAAGCGTGGGGTGAGATCATCAACCGCTTTGAAAAAGAAAACCCCGATATTACGGTTAAGTACAACTTGTACGATCACGAGTCGTATAAAACAACGATTCGTAATTGGTTGGTCACTTCGCCGCCGGATGTGGTTTTTTGGTATGCGGGTAACCGAATGAAAGCATTCGTTGACCGTGGCTTGTTCGAAGATGTGAGTGACATTTGGGCTGACAACAACATGCAGCAAGATTTTGCTTCAGCCGCACCTGCAATGACGGTCAACGGTAAGCAATTTGGTGTGCCATATACGTATTATCAATGGGGTATCTACTACCGCAAAGACATCTTTGAGCAGTATGGAATTGCTGAACCTAAAACATGGGATGATTTGAAATCGGCATCGGCAACGCTTAAAGAAAATGGGGTTGCACCGTTTGCGATTGGTACTAAGTACCTGTGGACTGCAGCAGGTTGGTTTGATTACATCAACATGCGTACCAACGGCTTGGATTTTCACATTCAGTTGATGGAAGGCAAGGTGCCTTATTCTGACGAGCGAGTGAAGAAAACGTTCGCTAACTGGGCAGAGCTTGTTGAGCCTGGTTACTACTTAGAAAATCACGCTTCTTATTCTTGGCAAGAAGCTCAACCATTCTTGTACAACGGCAAGGCAGCGATGTATCTAATGGGTAACTTCATTACGCCAAACTTCCCGGCTGAATTAGATGGCAAGATGGATTTCTTCCAATTCCCAGTGATCGATCCAAGTGTTCCGATGTCAGAAGATGCGCCAATGGATACGTTGCACATTCCTTCTAAAGCGAAAAATAAGGAAGATGCGCGTAAGTTCCTAGAGTTTGTTGCGCGTGCGGAAAATCAGCAACTCATCAATGAGATGCTGCTACAAATCCCGACCAACAATAAAGCCAAAGCAAAGTCTGATCCGTTCTTAGATAAAGGTGTAGCAATGCTGGCTTCTACCGATGGTACGGCTCAGTTCTATGACCGCGATACCGATCCTGCGATGGCCAAAGAAGGCATGAAGGGCTTCCAAGAGTTTATGGTTCACCCTGATCGCATCGAAAAAATATTGAAGAAACTCGATAAGGTGAGTAAGCGCGCCTTTAAATAATGTGTTATTCGCCGCAGCGGTTCTCGCTGCGGCTTCTACTTTTTCTAAGTTTGTCATTGCTGGTGTTATTTCGTCGGCATTTGTCGCGTCCAAAGCGCGGTTTAAGTACTAAGTATTACTTGCAATGATTCACTTTGAACGGTTTATCGTAAGGAACACTCCATGAGAACTTTCTCTCAAATCATCTCTGCCCGTGAATGGGAAAACCAACACATCACTCATCATAACGTTGTTGAGGCTCATGCTCCTTTGAATGGTTACACCTCGTTGGCTGAGGCTGTGGGGAAGAACTCGTCACGCACCTTGTCTCTCAATGGGGTTTGGAAGTTTCAGCTGTTCGATTCGCCTGAGTTGGTCAGCGAAGAGTTTGTCTCTGAGCATTTTGATGATTCCTCATGGAAGTCGATCGCAGTGCCAAGCAACTGGCAGATGCAAGGCTTTGATAAACCGATCTATACCAATGTGAAATATCCTTTCGCTGATAACCCTCCCTTCGTCCCTAGCGATAATCCGACAGGGCTCTACCGAACGCATTTTAACTGCATGGAACCGGAGCTATTAGATACCCATAGGCTGACCTTCGGTGGCGTGAATTCCGCATTTCATTTGTGGTGCAACGGCAAGTGGGTTGGCTATTCGCAAGACAGTCGATTACCGGCTGAATTTGACGTATCTGAATACTTACAAGCAGGCGAGAACACGCTAGCAGTCATGGTGCTGCGTTGGTCTGATGGTTCCTATCTTGAAGACCAAGATATGTGGTGGCTCAGCGGCATATTCCGTGATGTGACTTTATTGAGAAAGCCCAAGGTCGCCATTGAGGATGTTGGTATTGAGACTCAGCTAGATGCTTGCTATCGCGATGCGGTTTTAAATATTTCTACGAAAATAACCAAGCACAGCAATGATGTAGAAGGCTTCGATAAGCTGAAAGCTGAACTTTATGATGCTCAAGGACAGTTGGTTTGTGAACCTCAAATCGTGGGCTTTGGCGAGCGAGTTGTGGATGAGAAAGGGCCTTGGTCTGAAGTCGCAGAGCACCGCCTTTCGGTCGTGAATCCGAACAAGTGGAGTGCCGAGTCACCCTACTTATATCGTTGTGTGGTGTCATTGCTCAATAAACATGATGAGCTTGTCGATTGTGAGGCTTACGATGTCGGATTTCGATGTGTTGAAATTACCGATAGTTTGCTCAAAGTTAACGGTAAGTCGTTGCTGATTCGTGGTGTGAATCGCCATGAACATCACCCTGAATTGGGTCACACCATGACGCGTGAAGGGATGATTCAAGACATCAAACTGCTCAAACAAAATAACTTCAATGCCGTTAGAACCGCTCATTATCCGAATCACCCATTATGGTATGAACTGTGTGATGAGTATGGCCTGTATCTGGTAGATGAAGCGAATGTGGAAACCCATGGTCAGTTTCCGATGTGTCGACTGTCTAATGATTCGTCGTGGTTGAATGCGTACATGAGACGAATGACAAGGCTAGTGGAGCGCGATAAAAATCACGCCAGCGTGATCATTTGGTCGCTGGGTAATGAGTCGGGTATTGGTCGTAATCATCATGCGATGTATCAATGGGTGAAACATGCTGATCCTACCCGTCCCGTTCAGTATGAAGGTGGTGGGGCTGATACTGCAGCGACTGATATCTTGTGCCCAATGTACGCACGTGTTGATTGGGATCTGCCTGTGGTTGATAGCCAACCTAAAGTCACTCCTAGAGTGGGTATTCGTAAAGCCATTGCTCTGCCTAACGAACAGCGCCCGTTGATCTTGTGTGAATATGCACATGCGATGGGCAATAGCCTTGGTAGCTTCGATAAATATTGGCAAGCGTTCAGAGACAATCCTAGGCTGCAAGGCGGATTTATTTGGGATTGGGTCGATCAGGGGATAACCAAAACCGATACGAACGGACAGAAATATTGGGGATATGGCGGTGATTTCGGCGATGAGATTAACGACCGCCAATTCTGTATTAATGGATTGGTTTTTCCTGACCGAACGGTACATCCAACCTTGCATGAAGTAAAAAAAGCGCAGCAGTTTTATCAGTTCAAGATGGTCTCTGCATCACCATTGGTGATCGAAATAACCAGTGAGTATTTGTTTGATGCCGAGCTTATCGAAACGCTGAATTGGAACATCACGCAAAATGGCGTTATTCAGAGTAATGGAAGCGTCGAATTACTTGTGAAGTCGCAATCGAGCGTACTGCTTGAGCTTGATGGAACCAACGTCGTTTGCCAACCAAATAGCCTTAACTATTTAAACTTAGAAGTGGTGCTGAATACCGCGACGCGGTGGGCTGATAAAGGACACGTGACAGCGATTGAACAACTGAGCTTACCCACCTTATCGCAACTTGTGCTTGATGCGAATGTCTCGACATATCCTCCGAAAGTCAGTGAAACGGAGAAGCGATTGTTTGTGTTTAGCGACGATTACCAAGTTGAGTTTGATGTGTTAACAGGGACTTTAGACCGTTGGCAAGTGAAGGGTGTTGAACAGTTAGTCAGTGGTCTCAAAGATAACTTCTATCGAGCACCACTCGATAATGATATAGGTGTCAGTGAAGCAAACCGAGTCGATCCCAATTCATGGATAGCACGTTGGCAGGCAATGGGGCTTGATTCACTAACTCCTGAGTGTATTGAATTTTCCCACTTCATTCAGAAAAACTCAGTCTCAGTGACGGCAAGAATTGCTCACTTAGTTGAAGGGCAAGTTCGTTTGTTGTCGACTTGGCAATACCAATTATTTGCTGATGGTGAGGTCAAGTTAGATGTGGATGTGCAAGCGGCGAAAGGCTTGCCGTCTTTACCACGAGTGGGATTAACATTCGCATTGAAAAACATCCCTGATGGCGTGAGTTGGTTCGGTCGCGGACCTCATGAAAATTATCCCGATAGAAAGATGTCAGCACACGTTGGCTTACATCAGCAGAGTATTGAACAAATGCATACCCCTTATATTTTCCCGTCAGACAGCGGCTTGCGTTGTGATGTTCGTGACGCAAAAATGGGAGCATTTGAATTGCAAGGAGACTTCCATTTCTCAGTCAGTCGTTTTGGGTTACAGCAGTTACAGAAGGCAAAACATACTTGTGACTTAACCGAACAAGAACAGCTGTTTGTTTATGTGGATGGCTTCCATATGGGCGTCGGTGGCGATGACTCATGGACGCCAAGTGTCCATGACGAATACAAATTATTGAAAGAGCATTACCATTATCAGGTGCGCTTCTATTGTGGTGAGAACGGTCAAAGTACAGTGAATAGAGTAAAAGGATCATAGTAGGCCAAATAGTCTAAATGGTTGTTTATTCGATTATTTTGCTTCAGATATAAAAAAGGCACTCAACATAACGCTGAGTGCCAAAGCCTGAAATTTGTTAATTCGCAGTATCTTATTGAACCGGTGTATTAATGAATCTCAGAGGACAGGTAAAAAGGTTCGATTTACTCTGCGTCAGTAAAGAAATCGTTGTAAAGCATGTACAAGTGAGCCGCACTCCAAGAGAAGTTTGGTGCGCCTTGTTGTTCGCCGGTTAGTGGGTTGTAGTTTTCACGGATTGGACCGTCTTGAACTAATCCATCGGCGTGGTCAAAGAACGCACCTGCCATTTCAATCGCATCGTCACGGTAGCCGTAGCTGTCCATGCCTTTTAGGCCGAAGTAGAATTGATCTACCCATACACGTCCACGCCAGTAAATGTCTGGGCCAAATGCAGGGCTAGAAAGCGCTGCTGTGCCTAGTGGAACGTAGGTATTGAACTCTTCTGTATCTTTCATTACAGAGACAACTGCATCAGCGTTAGCTTGAGTGGCAGCAGCATTGAACAATGGTGACCAACCTTCAGGGCCTTTACCACGCTCTACAATCGGTTTACCTGCACAGCCATTCGCGAGTGGTTTGTCCTCAATGCGAATGTCGTAGAAGAAGTTAGTGCCTTCATCGAACATACAGGTGTTGATGTAGTTCGATAGATGCTCAGCTTTTTCACGGAACTCTTTCGCTTCTGCGTCTTTACCAAGAATGTCAGCCATTTCTGCTAGGTACTTGTTATCGCTGTACATATAGCTTGCTTGATCGACAGATTCTTGCAGTAGTGAGTAGCCAAGTAGCGTGCCATCTTCAGCGCGGTTTTGAGCGAACTCAACATCCCAATCACTGCGCTTGCCGCCATTCGCTACATACGCGTCTAGCTGGTCTTTATCGATGAAACCAAATGCGGCTGCATCATCACGACCCGACTCCCAAGACGCGGCAGTTTGTGCTGGGCTTTCGATGTAATCGTAGTTACCTTCAGCAATCACTTTATCCAGTGCAGCTTGGCCTATAACTGTCTCGTGCTTATCGCCACGAACCACGGTGAAGTACATTTCACCTTCAGGCGTGTTGTGTGCTTTATCGCGTGCTGCGCCGTATTCAGGTACGCCGTTGCCGTTGTTGTCACGGTTGCGCAGCCACCAATCGTGGTATGCCACTAGCTTTGGATACATCTCTTCGAGCCAAGCTTCATCGCTGGTGGTCTTATAGACTTCCATTACTGCCCATGCTGCTAGGCTTGGTTTGGTATTACGTTCATTCCAGTTACCGCCATCGCCGCCACGTTCTGGACTTAGGTTGTAAGCGAGTAGATCGGGCACGTAACCTTCATCCCAAGGACGAACGGCATCGTCAGCCTGAATTTGGTAAGCGAACATCGCGCGGATGTTATCTTTCGCTACATCTGGGTTGAAGTGAGCCATTGCGTAGGCTTGCTTCCATGTGTCCCAAGGCCAAGTTTGGTTGCCCGAGAACCAACGTGCGGTCACGGATGGTGTCACAGAGTCAAACTCCATCGCACCTGCAGCGCCACGCCAGTTACCGTTTAGGGTTTCCATCGCTTTAACCGCAACACGCTCTTGCTCTGGTGTCGCGTTCGGGTTGGTTAAACCCATCTCAAGATAGCCTTCCCAACGTTCTGCTGATGCCGCTAAGAAGTCGGTAGGGTTTGCCATGATCTTTTTGATTTCAGGCTGTTCCGCTTGCGCTTCTTCTGCCGTTAGAACATGCGAGTATGTGGTGTAGATAGTCGTCGATGCTTCAATGTTTGCGGTTGAAGTAAACGCTAAACCATCCACTGTGGTTTGTGTTGGAATCGACTTGTGAACTTGGTACTCAGACTCACCAGAAGTCAGTAGATCCCATGTCGAACGAACCTTACCGAAGGTCACCTTTAGGCCATCGTCGGTCGCGACGATTTGACGGTCATACTCAGGGTAAGTTTCAGCGATGGTTTTGTCGGTTTGTGCCACGCCTTCTTTAGCGTGCGTTTTTTCTAGTAGTTCACCATCCCACACTAATTCGGCTGGGGAGTCAGTGGTGATTTTAGTTTCTAGCAGAGAGGTACGGTTTGAAGCAAAACGCATCGTCATTTCTACTGTCACATCGTCAGATTTTAGCGTTTGAACCAATGCGCCCGGTAGGCTGTAAGCTTCCATAGTGAAAGCCACTTTTTTGCTGTCTTTGAACACGCTTAGGCGGTCGAAGTTATCAGCCATGAAGTTGATGTATTCTTCGGTAAGCAGTGCTGTACCTGGGAATCCGCCCATGCCTTCTGCACTGTCTGGTAGCAGGTGACCGTGCCATGCACCTAGGTCGAAGAATGGGTTAAAGCGTTGGTGGTCATCGAAGTCGTAGTCACGCATGTATTCAGGTGAGCCAGTACGGTCGATAACGTTCTTAAATTCGTTGGCTTGCAGTTGTTCTGTGTCAGATCCTGAGCCAGAGATTGAGTTTGATCCGGAGATTGAGTTTGAAGTACAGCCAGTAACGACAAGGGCTGCACCGATAGCGAGAGCTGCGAATGATTTATTCAGTTTCATGATGAGTTCCTGTTATTACCAGTAGAAGTATTGCATTGCGAACACTTGCGCGTCGCCGATTTCAGTGTCGCTGCCTACGCCAAAGCGGCTGTCGAAAGCAGTCGCAAATGCACCGTTTCCGTATTCGTACCAAACGCCAGCATTGATGTAAGACGTGATTTCTTTGTCGCCATTGTCACCGTCAAAGTTTGCGTAGTTGTAGGCTGCAGATAGGTAAACGCCTTGTGCCGCTTCGTACCATGCACTGGTTTGAATACCAGACTCGCTACCGAAAGACTCTTGGTTGCCTTTATCGGTATCGTGCCAAACACGAGTGGCGAAGTTTTTGTACTCAGCACCCAATAGCAATAGTTCGCCACCATCGTTGTTACGAACTTCACCGCCACCCATTAAGGTTAAGTCGTCGGTCAGATCGTATTGGAGGTAACCATTGACCATGGCGTTCTTATCTTTCCATTGATCTGCGAAGCTGTCGTATTTACCGAAGTGAACGAGAGCATCGTCTTCAGAGAAGTCAGACTCTGGCGCGAAAGAAACGCTGTAGCGAAGCTTGCCTTCTAGGTTTTGAATCTTCACACCAAGGTGCACGTCTCGCGTGTTTGAGATCGCGTAGCCGTATTCAACCGTAGGGTCACCCCACCATTGAACGTCATCTAATGAAGAGTCCATACGACCAATCATGAATTCTGTTTTGCTATCTGTGCGGTAGCCAGCGTAAAAGCGGTTGAAACCACCTTCAAAGCCACCCCAGCCGTGGCCCGTTGCCCAAGCATTGCCTTCGTCGTCGGCTTGTACTGTCCAGCCTTCCATATAAGCAAGACCAAACCAATTACCGTGCTCGATAGCCAAGCCAGCTTCAATGTAAGTACCGTCTGCGTAGCGGCCTTTATCATCACCTTCGAGTGCCACGTGACCACCAAGACCAAGCTCACCATAAAAGTTAAATAGGGTTTCAGTTTCTGTCTGAGGGGGCTGAGTATCACTGTGGTTTGCTGCGGACTCTTCCGCGTGGGCAGTGGTACTTAAGGCAGCAAGAATACAGCTTGTAATAAGAGTGTTTTTAGTAAAACTACTTTTCATTTTAATCACTTCTGTGTCGGGGTTGTAAATGAAGGTTCGCAAGCAGTTCTGACTTCTAATATGGGGTGCTCTTCAAGGCGTATTGGTCAGGTTACTTACGATCGCAAAACCAATATTAATGATAATTTTGATGTTTAAAATTAATTAAGTTTAAAAGTGTGATCTATTTTTAGTAAATATTTACTTTGTTTTTATTTTGACTTTCAGTTGAATTTGCAGAGGTATGGCTAGGGTTGTAAGTATTCGGGAGGTGAATTGTTTGATGGGTGGTTAGATTGTTGGTTCGAATGTTTTGATTCTTGAATGGCTTTGATTTAATCGAGATGGTTAGTGGAAATGTACCGACAAATAAAAAGGCACTCACCAAATGTGAGTGCCTGAAGTTTAAGTCAGAGTGCCCGAAGTTTAAATCAGAGTGCAGGGAAAACTAAGCGTTCGCCGGTTCCGGTTTTGCCTCTAGTTTTTTCTCTTCTGGAGATAAGCTTTTTTCATATTTGCCGTACTTCCACCACGCGTAGCCAAGGAAGATAACAATCCCGCCCACGTTGTAGAAGATGATGGTCATGATGTCAGCACCTGTTGGGAAGGTTGACGCAAAGAAGCCAACAGTGAAAATGCCGATCAGAATCGAGACCACGGTAATGCCTGTCATACGTGAGCCCATTCTGAAATCACGAGGTAAGTGATCCAACTTCAAACGTAAATTAAGGTACGCGATCATGATGAATAGCGGTGGCAACATCGATGCTGCAGCTGTCATGTTGATAATGGTACTCATCAGATCTTGAACCGTATCGGACGCCAGTGTCGGAATGAACATCAGTGGAATCACAATCAAGAATTGAATCCAAGCCGCACGCTCTGGAACGCCTTGTTTGTTTAGAGCGACCGTTTTCTCACCGAAGATACCTTTAGGGATCTCTGAGAAGAAAATCTTAACCGGAGTCGCTGTCCACATCAGTAGAGAGCCCAGCATCGCCGTGAATGAAACCACGCCCACAAAGCGATTCATTAGGATTTCAGACAACCCAAAGTGTCGTGCTAGCCCTTCGAATACCTGCACTGAGCCGCCAGTAAATTTAAGCTCTTCTCGCGACACAAACACGTTTGCTAGTACTGAACCCACCGAGTAAAGCGCACCAATGAAGATACCGGCAATGATGATCACTTTAACGAAAGACTTGTGACCACCTTTGATGTCGTTGACGTAAACCGCTACCGATTCTGCACCGCCAGCCGCCATGAAGATCCAAGTGATTACCCCAAGGAATGCCCAGTTAAAGCTTGGTGTCATCGCTTCAATGGTGATTGGGTCTGCTGGCTCGATACCACCGATCAAAGCACCGCCAGACAACAAGATGTAAGACATTGTTAGCAACAACATAAGCGACGATGTTAGTGAGGTGATGGGGCCTAGTAGTTTCGCGCCATTGTTTGAAATGTGCGTAGCAATCGCAAACAAAATGGTACTGAGGATCGCCGTGGTGATTGGCGTGAATATGTACTCAAACCCTAAGAACGCATACGACGCATAAGCGATAATTCTAGGCAGCAGAGAGGTGAAGAAGAACAGATTAACAAACCAGTAGGTATAAGCCGAAATAAACGCCCAGCGGCCGCCTAGAGAGCTTTTAACCCAAGAATAAACGCCCGCTTCAGAGTTTTTATTCAGTGACACAAACTCTGCGACGATCAAACAAAAAGGCACAAAGTAAAAGATGGTGGCTAGAAAGAACATCGGTGCCGAGGAAAGGCCTATCTCGATGTTGTTGTTAATGATGTTGTTGAAGCTGTATACCGCCGCGAAGGTCATAGACAGTAGGGCAAACTTGCCTATCGTACTGCGTTTATTTTCGGACATGATGTTCTCCGGTGAATCACGTTGATGATCGTTATAACTTGGTCCTAGAGAGGGAGGCTCTAGGCCGCACTTTTATTGTTATGTTGGTTTGGCAAACACCCGCTTTGTTTTGTCAGGGTTGGCTCATTGTTGTTTTTATAGATTTACGATCGGACTTCTTAGCGCTTTTCTTTCTTGATTTTCAGTAAAGTTATTACCAAAAAAAAGAGTTAAAGGTTAAGAGGTTCATCAAAGAGATTGTTTGTTTCATGAACGACGATTTGTAAGGCTTGTAGGGGCTTTTTGTCGTTTTTAAATATGAACTCGTTCGTCTCTTCAGCAAGAAGATTAAAGATTAAGCGGCGGGAAGTTAATCAAAATTGATCAAATATGTGACCTTGAGTAAATAAATTTAGTTAATATTTTACCTTTGTTTTTGTTCGGGTTTTATTACGATTTAATTAACGTTTTTCGTGAAGTGAACCCTTGACGGAATGGCGTTTTTATTTTCGGGTGTTGGTTTTTAATTGTCTGATTTAAAACAAAAAAAAGCGCCATGGTAGGCGCTTTTGAAATTGGTTCTAATGCTGCTAAGTATTACGATTGCTTAGCCGCTTCTAGCTTTGCATCTTTACCTGCTTGCTTCTTTTCAAAGCGAGAGATCCACCACCAAGCGATAGCTGAGAATACAGCCGTCATAAATACATTGACGAAGAACGCTTGCATTAGGTCTACACCTGTTGGGAATGCTGACGCCGTCATGCTGACAACAAAGATACCGATAAGTACTGACACAACAGACATACCTTGAACTCGAGTACCCATGCGGAAGTCACGTGGTGTATCGTCATGCTTCAAGCGGAATACAAAGTACGCCACCATGATGAAGATAGGCGGTAACATTGCGGTACCTGCTGTTAGGTTGATTGCTGTGTTCATCATGTCTTGCACAGACTCAGAACCGAAGCCGTTAACCACTAGCATTAGGAATACGAACGCAAACTGCCACCATGCTGCGCGTACTGGCACACCGTGTTCGTTAAGCTCAGTCGTCTTCTCACCGTAAACACCTTTAGGGATTTCAGAGAAGTGAATTTTTACTGGAGCTGCTGTCCACATCATCATTGAACCGAACATCGCAACGAATAGGATAATACCGACGAAGCGACCCGTTAGAGATTGTGAAATATCGAAGTAGTTCGCCATACCAGTGAAGATTTCAACCATGCCGCCAGCATAAGTGAGTTCATCACGTGCAACGAATACGTTCACTAATAGAGAACCGACTGCGTACATGATACCGATAGCGATACCCGCGCTGATGATCACCTTGATGAAAGACTTATGACCACCTTTAACATCGTTTAGGTAAGCGGCTGCAGTTTCTGCACCACCGGCTGCTTGGAAGATCCAACACATAATGCCTAACGTTGCCCAGTTGATGGTTGGTGTCATGGCTTCAAGCGTGATTGGCTCTACCGGTTCATGGTTACCACCGAGTGCCATCATTGCACCGATAACGTAAACCGCGAACAGTGCAAATACACCGTATGCAACGATCTCTGCAATTTTACCTAACCAGCTCGCACCTTTGGTCGAGATGTGTGTCGCTGCTGCAAACAGACCTATTGATATTGCCGAAGTCACTATCGGAGAGAAGGCGTACTCGTAGCCAAGCATCGCGTAAGACGCGTATGCGATAACGTTGGGCAGCAATGATACAAACCAGAATAGGTTCACGAACCAATAGAGGAATGAACCTAAGTAGGCGGCTTTTGAGCCTAAAGGTTGTTTAAGCCAGTCATACATGCCTGACTCAGAATTTTTATTTGCTGATACGAATTCAGCAATAATGAATACGAATGGAATGAAGTAAATAAGAGTCGCAAGCAAAAAGATAGGGGCTGAACTCAATCCCAATTCGATGTTGTTATTTACAATGTTGCGAACGTTAAATACCGCTGCAAATGTCATGGAGAGCAAGGCAAATTTACCTAACTTACCGCGTACAGATTCAGACATAGTGTCCTCCAAGGGTCACGTAATTATAGTCGTTATTTCTTTAGGCTTCCTTGTAGGGAAGAAGCGTAAAGGCGTTATGCAGTGTGACTGAGCCTTGAACGGCAAGCCTCAGTACACACTGTGAATAGATCTTGTTGTTGCTGCTTTCGGCTGTTTAGCTTCAGCAGCTTGGTTTCGGTTACTTATTTAGTTCAGTTACTTACTTAGTTTCGGTTACTTACTTATTAAGGAAGTAACCGTCTTCGATAGTTACTTTCAGCACCACTTTGCGTACACGGTTATCACCGTGGAATCGGTAGGCTTTGCTGTTATCAAATATCGCTACTTGACCTTCAATGAGTTCACGAGTTTCACCGTTACCCATTAGGTGTTCACGGTCAGTCTCATCGCTGTAAGCTTGGATTTGCTCTAGCTCTGACTTGGCTGTGAACTCGACGGTTTCACGACCTTCTAGGTAGTAATGCACGTCGAAGTAACGACGGTTGCCAGTAAAGTTTTCGGTGTTACGAGCCACGCAGTCTTCAATCATGTAAGCCAGTGAGTCACCAATTGAATACATCACGCCATCTTTGATGTTGCCGATGTTTTCAATCGCTTCTACACAGCGTTGCCATTTACGACCGTCGCGGTAAACGACTTTAAATTGTTCTAAGTTTTCTAAAACGATCATCGCTTATGCCTCGTTCTTTTGTGGTTGAGCTTTCGGTGTATTCGCCGTAAAAAACTCATCGCCAAAGTTGTGATTGATTAGGTGCTGCGCGTCGCAATCGCCTGCTTGGAATGGAATCAGAGTTAAGCCGTAACTGAACTCGTCCATGTAAACTCGGTAAGAGTCGAGCACTTCGCTGCCCCAAGAGTTCGAGCCTAAGCCCATCACTTGGTGATCTAGGTTTAGCGTGATGTAACCGCTCTTCTCTAGCTCAATGGTGTGTTGTGCTTGATGTAGGTTCTGGTTGGTGTAGAACCATGCGCTGAAGTTGATTTCTTGCTGTGGTTTTACTGCAATACCATTACCCGCGCGGCTTGAAAGCGCAGCCCAACGAACGTGTTGGCGGTTGCCGTTGTTTTGTGGGAACGGGTAGTTCTCGAACATGTCAGCCACAGTTGATTGGTAAACATCAATCATGTTGGCTTGCTTGCTGTCTTGGTAGTTCTCTTCAGGACCGCGGCCGTAGTATTGAACTTGGTCGAAGTCACCGTTGATACCCATGTCGAAACCAATCACTGGAATCACGTGAGGGTAATCACCGTAACGTTCGCCACTTAGCTCAACGTTCAGTTGACCTTCAGCACTGATTTGGTAGCGATACTCACAACGCATGCCGAAATCAAATACTGGTGGAGCAACGATGCTGGTGGTGGTGATCTCTACCTTGCCGTTAACTTGCTCAACGTTTAGCGTGCGGAAGTGCTCTTGCATGATCTGTAGGTGTGCAGGCTCCCAGTAACCATCGTGCTCTTGCTTATGGTTATCAATCATTGGCTTGAAGAAGTTCAGCTTAGGCTCAGACTTAATCAGTTCCTCGCCATTCACTAACCATGACGTCAGTTTGCCGTTCACTTTCGAGAAGTTCAGAGCAAAGTTGTGTCCTTTGATTAGGTAGGCTAAGCGAGATTCTTCAACATTCAGTGCTGTCGCATTATTGTTAGTGAAGGCGTCAAGTTGTGCAGTGTTCTCTTTCACTTGGAACTGATAAACCGCAATGTCGTGGTTCGCTTCGCTGTATGAAGTACGATAATCCTTACGAACTGTAAAGTTCACAAACACTTCACGCTCATCAAGCTCTGGCAAATTAAGCGTCAGTTCACGGCTAGAGTTCTCAGCCAGCTCTTCAACCTTGATATGCTGTACCGCAATGGTTTTACCCTCAGCGCGGATTTCCGCAGTGATGGTGTAGTCATCGATGTTTGAGAACCAAAGCTTGTTGTCTACTGTGAAGGTGCCAGTTTGTGCATCGAAATCGCGAAGCTTCACTGGGGCAATCACTTGTTTGTACTCTTTCAAGCCAGGGCCTGGTGTTTGGTCTGGGTAGATCAAGCCGTCCATGCAGAAGTTGTAGTTGTTCGGGTAGTCACCATAGTCACCGCCGTACTTGTAGAACTCTGTGCCTGCTTCATCACGCGCTAGAATGCCGTGATCACACCATTCCCAAACATAGTGACCTTGAATCGCGTCATGCTTGTAGAACACGTTTTGGTATTCAGTTAAACCGCCTGGGCCGTTACCCATTGCGTGTGCGTATTCACAGATGATGCGTGGCTTTTCGTGTGGGAATTCACCGAAGGCATTCATCAGTTGAGCACGTGAGTACATGGTTGAAATGATGTCGACCACTTCAGCATCACGGTCTTCTTCGTAGTGAACTAGACGGGTGTCATCAATCGCTTTTGCTGCATCGTACATAGAACGGATGTTGCAGCCGTAGCCTGACTCGTTGCCTAGCGACCACATGATGATAGAAGGGTGGTTCTTTTGAGCGAGGATATGACGTTCGATACGTTCAACAAACACCGCTTCCCATGCTGCATCGTTAGTGATGCGGCTTAGGTCGCCAACGTTGGCAAAGCCGTGTGTTTCAACATCGGTTTCGCCCATCACGAATAGGCCGTAGATGTCACACAATTCGTAGAAGCGTGGGTCGTTCGGGTAGTGCGCTGTACGTACTGAGTTGATGTTGTGTTGCTTCATCAGTACTAAGTCTTTCTCGACGCGATCCATGCCAACAGCACGACCTTTCAGGTGGTCGTTGTCGTGACGGTTCACACCGTGCAACATCACGTACTTGTTGTTGATGTAGAACAGACCATCGCGAACTTTAATGTCACGGAAACCAACGCGCTGTGGAATCACTTCCAACACCTTGCCGTCAGCGTCTTTCAGCGTAAGCAACAGTTGGTATAGGTAAGGGTTTTCAGCGTTCCATTGAACAGGGTTAACCACATCAATAGAGAATTGAGTCTCTACATTGCCACCAGTCTTATGATTAGGGACGGCTAAGCTATCTACAGAGCCTTGCGAGATAACTTGGCTGCCATCAAGCAATGCGTACTCAAGGGTTGCGTTTACCGCTGCTGCTAGGTTTTCTAGTTCCACTTTGCACGACAGAGTAGCGCTTTGGTAAGCGTCGTCGAAGTCAGTACGAACGGTAACGTCTTGAACGTGCAGCTGTTCTTTGCCCACTAGGTAAACGTCACGGAAGATACCGCCCGTCCACCACATGTCTTGGTCTTCAATGTAGGTTGAGTCGGCCCATTGCATCACGCGAATAGAAAGTAGGTTGTTGCCTGCTTTTACGTGGCTAGAGAGATCGAACTCAGCGGTGAGGCGGCTGCCTTTGCTGAAACCCACGTACTCGCCGTTTACGTAAACTTCGAAGTAAGTCTCTACGCCATCAAATTTGATGATGGTTTGCTTATCGTCCCAGCTTTCGCCAAGGAAGAAAGAGCGTTGGTATGCACCGGTTGGGTTGTCTGATGGTACGAAAGGCACATCAATTGGGAATGGGAAACCTTCATCTGTGTATTGAAGATCGCCGTGGCCTTCCATTTGCCACATGTTTGGAACCGTAATGTGGCCCCAGTCGCTCATTTCTTGAGAGTAGAACTCTTCAGGAACCAATAGTGGATTGGTGAAATAGCTGAAATTCCATTGGCCACTCAATAGTTGGAAGTGGCTGCTAAGTTCACGCTGAAACGTTTTTGCATTCTTTTCTGATGCGTATGAGAAGAAGTATGCACGCGGTGCCATACGGTTCTCATGTAAGTTCAGGAAGTTTTCCCAGTTGTTCACGTTGCCTCTCTCTCGGCCTAAATGCAATTTGCTGACCGACGTTCTTATGCGTAATTGGGTCGTAGTGAATACGAGTATTTTTGGACTGAGGTAATTATTAGTAAAACTTTTACTAAATGAAATTGGTGAAAACGTTTTACTTTAACTCCATCACGTTTTTTATGGTCTTTTTACAGTGCTGTGTGATCCACTTAAAAGAATGCTATTGGCTGTTTTATGAAGCAGGCTAAAGAGGCAGGTATGTGTATATAGGCGTATGTGATGGGCACAAAAAAGGCCACCTTCAACAAAGGTAGCCTTAGTTTATCTATTTGATATTTTTAACTATTTTGTCGTGTCACGCAGCTTTAATTTGCTTGGTACATAGACACGTAGTGGGATAGTACGGCCGTCGCGTACTTTCTCAATCAACAGGTTAACGCCTTGAATTCCCATTAGTTCAGAGTGAATACGAACAGTCGATAAAGATGGGAAGGTAAATTTAGCTGTTGGGATGTCATTTACACTAATCAGCGCAATATCTTCAGGAATGTTTAATCCGTGCTCATGAACGGCTCGTAAAACACCAATTGCGATGGAATCTGACGCAATAAACATGGCTTTAGGGTAGTCGCCCGTCGCTAGCATCTGTTTTGCAAGCTTATAACCTGAAGAGCTAGAGAAGTCTCCACGATAGATGTCTTGCTCGCTGACAACGTTCTTAAGGCTACCGTATTCAGCAAAGGCAACTTCGCGAATATCAGGAGTGTTGACGTTATCTTGTCCGCCAATAAAACCAATGCGTTGATAGCCTTGGCTGATAAAGAAGTTGGTGATCTCTTTGCTGATCAAAGCTAGGTCGATATCGACAGAGTCATAAGGTTCAGAGTGATCAGTGAAATCGACATAACAGATATTATCGCTTAGCTTTTTGGCTTGTTCGATAACCTCCGGTGTCATTCTTCCCACCAACAATACACCAGTGATAGGTGCTGAATTTACGTGTATTTTACTTTCATAACAGTTGGTTAGTTTAACTTCCATCTTGTCACATTGGGTTTCAATCCCGTGGCGAATCGATAGATAATAAGGGTCATTCACTTCAGCTTCTTGCTTGTAGTTATACAGCGCAAGGAAGTGATGATTTTGTTTTTTACTGCTAACGGCTTTTCGTGAGCTGCTGGTTTTGTATTCCAACTTCTCTGCAATTTCAAAGATACGCCTTTTGGTCTCTTCCTTGACGCTTAATGTTGGATCTTCATTGAGAACCCTTGAAACTGTAGCCAATGAAACATGTGCTTCAGTCGCGATATCTTTTAACGTTGCCATACTCACTTCCTGTTATTGGAACATTGCGCTGCTTTGAAATTGGTATTTAGTAAAAAAGCAATGCACCTCTTTATTCTACAGACCTATTGTAATCAAACTGGAAGTCATTGCATTAACTTTTAGTAAAATAAATGCTCAACTCCTCTATGATGTCTCAAATCTAACTATCTATAATTATCTTATTAAAATTCAATGAATTAGATGTGTTTGTTTATAGGCTCTCCCTATGTCACGTTCAGTAACAATGATATGAGTCAGTGTAAACGTTTACACTTCGTGGTTTTGATCACAGAATTATAGTCAAAATGGCTGCTACTATTTCTGGCATACGGTGCTACTGAGCTGAATGTTAGTTCGAGTTAGTCCAAGAATGACGACAAAGAGAGGTTGATTGTGAAAGTACTGGTTACGGGCGGCATGGGTTACATCGGAAGTCATACATGTATTCAAATGATACAGGCGGGTATGGAGCCAATCATTGTTGATAACCTTTGCAACAGCAAAGAGCTAGTACTGGAGCGAATCGAATCATTGACCGGTAAGCGACCAACTTTTTATCTTGGCGACATTCGTGATCAATCTTTTCTAGATAGCGTGTTTTCAGAAAACGATATCCAAGCCGTGATTCACTTTGCTGGCCTGAAAGCGGTTGGGGAGTCGGTGTCTAAACCTTTGGAGTACTACGATAACAACGTCAATGGATCATTGGTGTTAGCTCGCAGCATGAAGAAAGCGGGTGTGAAGAGCATTGTATTTAGCTCTTCGGCTACCGTTTACGGTGATCCAGAAGTGGTGCCAATTACTGAAAGCTCTCCAACGGGTGCAACAACTAATCCTTATGGTCGCAGTAAGTACATGGTCGAAGAATGTTTGAGTGATTTGTTCAACGCTGAGAACGATTGGAGTGTGACATTACTGCGTTACTTCAACCCAGTTGGCGCCCATTCATCAGGCACCATGGGTGAAGACCCACAAGGTATTCCAAATAATTTAATGCCGTTTATTGCTCAAGTAGCGGTAGGTCGTCGCGACAAATTGGCTGTTTTTGGAAACGATTACCCAACAGTCGATGGCACAGGCGTTCGCGACTATATTCATGTTATGGATTTAGCGGACGGACACGTAGCCGCATTGAAAGCGGTTGGCGAGAAGGCGGGTTTACACATTTACAACCTAGGCACGGGCAAAGGCTCAAGCGTACTCGAGATGGTTGAAGCCTTCGCACAAGCATCGGGTAAGCCAGTTCCTTATGAACTTTGCCCACGCCGCGCTGGTGATATTGCTGAATGTTGGGCAAGCACTGAAAAAGCAGAGCGCGAACTTGGCTGGAAGGCGACGCGTAGCGTGATGGAGATGACAGCGGATACGTGGAATTGGCAGTCGAATAACCCGAACGGCTATTCCCCTTCGTAATTGAAGCCGCAGCGTTGTTAGCTGCAACTCCAATTTCTTTGGAGAATACAGATGAAGAGAGATTCCAGATATCTCGTCCCTCGATTCTGGAATGACGAATTTTAAAACTACGATTTCTGAACGTCATTCCCTACAGCGAGGAACGAGCGTGATAGGGAATCTCCTTGTAGAAGAATTATTCATCTTGGTTAATTGACCAAGACACAAAATTTGAGAGCAATCTAAACATGTCAAAAGTTGAATTTAACCCAGTAGACCATCCGCACCGTCGTTATAACCCATTAACGGGTCAGTGGATCTTGGTATCACCGCACCGAGCAAAGCGTCCTTGGAGTGGCCAAGATGAAAAACCATCGACTGCGCAGCTTCCTGCGTATGAGAAAGAGTGTTTCTTGTGCCCAACCAATACGCGTATTTCGGGCGATGAAAACCCAGATTACGACGGCACTTATGTATTCAGTAATGATTTCGCGGCGTTGATGCCTGACTCACCTGATGCTCCAGAGTCTGATAACCCTCTATTCAAGACTCAAGGTGTACGTGGGTTGAGTCGTGTGATCTGTTTTTCTCCGGACCACAGCAAAACGCTGCCGGAGCTTCCGGTAAACAAGATCCGTGGTGTTATCGATACCTGGAATGAACAGATTGAAGAGCTAGGTAAAGACTACCTGTGGGTTCAAGCGTTTGAAAACAAAGGTGAGACCATGGGCTGCTCTCAGCCACACCCACACGGTCAAATCTGGGCAAACAGCTTTTTACCCAACGAAATTGAACGCAAAGAGAAACTGTTAAAAGAGTACTTCGAACAACAAGGTTCTAATCTTTTAGTGGATTACGTTGAAGCTGAAATGAAAGACGGCTCTCGTACTGTGGTTGAAACCGAACATTGGATTGCTGTGGTGCCTTACTGGGCAGCGTGGCCATTTGAAACCATGTTGCTGCCAAAAACACACATCCGCCGTATGAGTGAACTGACTGACGAGCAGCGTGATGATTTAGCGCTTGCGATTAAGAAGCTGACGAGCCGTTACGACAACTTGTTCCAATGCTCATTCCCTTACTCAATGGGCTGGCACTATGCGCCGTTCTTCGAAGAAGGTACTGACATCGACCATTGGCAGCTACATGCGTTGTTCTACCCGCCACTGTTGCGCAGTGCTTCGGTTCGTAAATTCATGGTCGGCTACGAAATGTTGGCTGAGTCTCAGCGTGATTTAACCGCAGAACAAGCGGCGCAGCGTTTGCGTGATTTGAGTGACGTTCATTACAAAGAGCAGAAATAGCCTGTTTCGTTGATAGTAAAACTAATCGATAACTCGGTTACTAAATAAAAAAGCGAGATTCCTGATATCTCGTCCCTCGATTCTGGAATGACGGCAGGTGAGAAGCCGATGTTGTCATTCCCTACCGTGAGAGACGAACGAGATAGGGGATCTAAAAGAATTAAAGTGGTGCCGTAAAGGGGCCATAACCAATTGATTAAAGAGTTTAAGCAGAGAGTTTACTTATGTCTGATCTAATCCAAAACGTGAAAGCATCTTTTGAGCAAGTCCTTGGTTACCAAGCGACTCATATTATCCAAGCGCCAGGCCGTGTGAACCTGATCGGCGAGCACACTGACTACAACGATGGTTTTGTTCTACCGTGTGCCATTAACTACCAAACGGTAGTGGCAGCGGCTAAGCGTGACGACAACATCGTGCGCGTAGTATCAGTGGACTACGGAAATGCAGTGGATGAGTTCGACTTAACTCAAGAGATCACATTCCAACAAGATAAGATGTGGGCTAACTACATTCGTGGTGTGGTGAAGTGCTTAAAAGGTCGTGGTTTTGAATTTACAGGTGCAGACATCTCTGTAACGGGCAACGTGCCTCAAGGTGCAGGTTTAAGTTCTTCTGCGGCACTGGAAGTGGTCATCGGTCAGACATTCAAGGTGCTTTACTACCTAGAGATCAGCCAAGCTGAAGTTGCATTGAATGGTCAGCAAGCCGAAAACGAATTTGTAGGCTGTAACTGCGGCATCATGGACCAAATGATCTCAGCTGAAGGTCGTGCAAATCATGCGATGCTTTTGGATTGTCGTAGCCTAGAGACTCAAGCGGTTTCTATGCCAGAAGATATGGCTGTGGTTATCATCAACTCGAACAAGAAACGCGGCTTGGTCGACAGCGAATACAATACGCGTCGTGAACAGTGTGAAGAAGCGGCGCGCATCTTTGGTGTTCCTGCACTTCGTGATGTGACTATTGAACAGTTCAAAGCGAAAGAGTCTGAGTTGGATGAAATGGTCGCGAAACGTGCCCGTCACGTGATCACTGAAAATGACCGTACCGTTGAAGCGGCTCAAGCTCTGCGTACTCATGACATGAAACGCATGGGCGAATTGATGGCTGAATCACATGCGTCAATGCGTGATGATTTTGAAATTACAGTCAAAGAAGTCGACACCTTAGTTGAGCTGGTAAAACACGTGATCGGTGACCAAGGTGGCGTGCGTATGACTGGCGGTGGTTTCGGTGGTTGTATTGTGGCATTGGTTCCACCTGCATTGGTTGATGAAATTAAAACAACCGTTGAACAGAAATATCAAGCGGCGACGGGTCTAAAAGAATCTATTTATGTGTGCCAAGCGAAAGACGGAGCAGGCTTAGTTGAAGTAATCTAACGGCTTCGAGACTTAATATAGAGCTTACCAAGTGAAAAGATCATGGTAGGCCAAATGCTAAAGCCTTTATTTCAGGTAGAGGCTTTTTACTGGCACTAGAAGGAATTTAGAATGACACAAGAGCAAAACCTGCATCAATCCATGACACAAACTCCAGCCTATGATGGCCAACCCGCTCAGTTAGTGACGCTATCAAATACGCGTGGCATGGAAGTGACATTCATGGACATTGGTGCAACATGGTTGAGCTGTATCCTGCCAGTAAAGGGAAATAAAAGAGAGGTTTTGTTGGGTGTTAACTCAATGGAGAACTTCGATAAACAAGCCAGCTATATGGGTACAACTGTTGGTCGTTATGCTAACCGCATAGCCAATGGTCGTTTCAAAATTGATGGTCAAAACTACAAGCTGGAAACCAACCAAGCGGGCAATACTTTACATGGTGGTCCGAACGGTTTTGATAAACGTCGTTGGAATATTGCCGAGCAAACCGAAACGTCAGTGATGTTTACTCTTGAGTCTGCTGATGGCGACCAAGGATTCCCGGGGAATTTGAATGTGTCGGTGCGTTATGACATCACCGAAGACAATCGAGTTTCCATTAATTACTCTGCAACCACAGACAAGCCGACCGTAGTCAACCTAACGAATCATGCGTACTTCAATTTACTTGGTGCAGAAGCCGGCCACGATTGTTTGTCACACATTGTGAGCATCAACGCCAATCAGTTCTTACCGACCAACTCGGTAGGTATTCCATTAGGCAATCTTAAATCGGTGAAATCGACCAGCTTCGACTTCAATCAGCCTATGATGATCTCAGAGCGTTTGTTGGGTGATGAACAGCAGAAAGCAGCAAAGGGTTACGACCACTCTTTCTTATTAGCTGACGGCTGCAAGCGCACTCAATGCGCTGCGACCGTAACGTCACCGGACGCGCTAGTCTCACTAAAAGTATTTTCAACCAAACCTGCAATGCAGCTATACACCGGAAACTGTCTTGGTAGTACACCAAACCGAAGTGGTGGCAGCTATGAAGACTACGCTGGTTTGGCGTTAGAAACCCAGTTCTTACCTGACTCTCCTAACCACCCAGAGTGGAAGCAGGACAGTTGTATTCTCAAGCCTGAACAAGAATATAACTACCGTACCTGTTACCAGTTTGAATTTTCGGGGGATTCTTCAAACTAGTACGCTCTAGCTCAAAACGGTTACGCCAATTGCTTTTGTTTGTGAATAGAACGATGTGAGTTATCGCGTTGTTCTTGGGGGATGAGCAAAAGTGGCGCTCAACGAGTGTGTGATTTATTAAGCGCGATTGTTGGGTATCAGAGTAAGGTAGGAAAGCCCTAACAGAAGCGATTCTGTTAGGGCTTTTTTTTGTTTGTTGTTTGGTGAGTTGACCAGAGCTTAGATTTTCTCTACCGAATTACGGCGCACCAAAGTCGGAGAGAACATCATTGGCTCCGTTGAGGTGTTTTCACCTTTGGCTAAGTGCAACGCGAGTCGTGTCGCTTTCTCTGCCATCATCTGAATCGGGTAGCGAATGGTGGTTAGCTTTGGATGAATATAGCGTGCAATCAAGCCATCATCGAAGCCGATGATCGACATTTTGTCCGGCGCTTGAATACCGTTCTCATCTAAGACAGACAAAGCACCTGCCGCCATGTAATCGTTGTACGCAACAATGCCTGTGATTGGCAGTGATTTAGTCAAAAGGTTGGTCATGGCGTATTCACCCCCTTCACTGGTGGGAGCTGAGTACTCAATATAGCTGTCAGATAACGCTATTTTGTAATCCGAGAGTGCTGACAAGTAACCTTGTACACGCTCATCGGCATCTTCAATGCTGTGCGATGAAGCGATACAGGCAATATTTTTATGACCATGACGGATCAGATATTCAGTCGCAAGATACGCGCCTTTCTTGTTGTCCAAGAAAATACAACGGTTGGCAATCTCAGCAATATAGCGATTGATCAGCACTAAGCCTTTGACTTCTTTTGCATAGGCAATCAGTTCTTCGTCTGTCAGGCCTTTTGAGTGGATCACTAAGGCGTCACAACGGCTATTGATCAGTAACTCAATCGCTTGTCTTTCTTCTTCACGATCGTGTGAGCCATTACCGACGAGGATATGCTTTCCGTTCTCACGAGCGACATTATCGACAGCCTTAACCAGCGTGCCAAAAAAAGGATCGGAGATATCACCAACCAACACACCGACGGTATTGGTGCTCTGGCTTACCAGCGCGCGAGCATTGGCATTCGGGCGATAGCCGAGTTTTGACATCGCTTTGGTGACGGATTCAATTGAGTTCGCACTTGCCTTCGGAGACTTATTTACGACTCGAGATACGGTTGCAACAGAAACACCAGCTTCCCTTGCGACATCTTTAATTGTTGCCATTTTTAACCTCTATACATTGCTGCATCTATTTAACACCGACAATGAGTGCAAGGCAACGAAACTCTCATTTTACTTCCAGTAATGAGATCTTTACCGCTTGTAATTATTAGGCTTAATGCTAGTGTAAACATTTACATTTTACTTAATTTTAGTAAATGATTTAATGAGTGAAAATAAATCAATATAGGAAGTGAGAAATGGATACTGTCTCTTATGGTGACTTTGCTAAGTTAGAAATGCGTGTGGGTAAGATCATTGAAGTTGTGCGTCATGAAAACGCAGACAAGCTTTACATCGTGCAAGTGGATATCGGTGAGAAAACGCTACAAACGGTGACTAGCCTAGTACCTTACTACACCGAAGAAGAGTTGATGGGTAAGCAGGTTGCTGTTTTGTGCAATCTAGCGAAGGCGAAGATGAGAGGCCACACTTCTGAGTGCATGTTGTTATGTGCCGAAACTGAAGATGAATCTGAAAGTGTATTGCTGACCCCGGAACGTGCGATGCCTGCAGGTATTCGTGTCGTTTAAGATCGTTTTAGGTTGGAGAGCGATCCAGCTCACCAACCTAGATTAACTGGCGATGTAGATTAATTAACTGTGTAGATCAATTAACTATCTACATCCATTAACAACGTATATCCATTAATAACGTACATCAACTAGCTTCGAACAGTCAGTATCAAGCCATCAATCACACTGTGGTGGTGATCTGAAACCCCAGCAAGATTGCCGTATTTAGGCTGGTGGCGATCATTTTCTAATGGGTGATGCCAACCTTGTGTGTGTTGAACAAAGTGCGCCGCAAAGCTTTCAGACACTTCTAAACATCCTGCTAATACCGTATCGACATAGGTTTGAACGATAGGGCTGTTTTCGCAAGGTGCTTCAATCTCGTCTTTGATGTAAACCCAGATCGATTGATCCTGTTTAAACTCATTTTGGCTTTCTATCTGAGAGGCCTTTAATTCGATTCGGTGATAACCACGCTCACGGCGATCAAACTCAGTCAGCGCAATATCATCCACCTCAAGCAAAACTCCATTCACTTGTCCCTCACCGAGATTCACGATCAAAGGTGACAAAACATAGCTGTCATCGATCTTACTCCAGTGACGAACTAGGCCATGCACAATCGCAGGAATCGCTTGTCCTGTTTGACCTGTGAGTTGACGAGAAGAGGAGTTGATCAAGCTACCATAACCAAAAATATACATCGCGTTCCCTGTCTGTTCTTTTGTATTTGAGACTAGTCTTACTATATGTTTGGCTTCATCAAATGTCAGTAGTTTTTTATTTTGCACACCTATGAGTCTAAATGACTTTTATAGAGTGTGTCTAATTGACACTTTATTGATGCATAAAGACTCCTTGTTGCTTGTTTTTATTGGTTTTATACCTTTGGCGTGTTTCATGCATTACGTTAGGTAATATTGCAGTGATGATTACTGCATCATGAATTTGACTATGAAATAGCAATTTCCAGAAGCCACTCTTGGCTTGTTATCTGAAATGAGGAACGAGTTTGTTAAATATCACAGATAAAAGTGTAGAAGATGCGATTCCTGCATATCTTCGATTAGGTTTTAGACCTTTCTTCTTTTTAGGCAGTCTCTATGCTGTGATCGCGATTGTGGCTTGGGTCATCATGTTCCAAAACGGTCAGCCAGAAATGCTAAAAGTACCGGCGCTTTGGTGGCACGTACATGAAATGCTGTTTGGCTTTGCCATGGCGATTGTGGTCGGTTTTGTGTTAACTGCGGTGCAAACATGGACGGGTGTCAATGGAACCAAACACTATCGATTAGTCGGACTGGTTGGTTTGTGGTTAGCACCTCGTATTCTGTTTTGGACCCCCGTACCGTTATGGCTGATCTCATCGGTTGAGGCGTTGTTCTTAATCTTCGCCGCTTACGAAATTGGTTTCCGAGTCGTTAAATCGAAAGGCTGGAAGAATCTATTCTTTGTACCGCTGTTTATATTGGCTATCGTGGCGAACTTTGCTAGTTACGCAACTATTAAGGGTATGCCTCCATTTCCATCGTCTGCAGTTTGGCAAGCGATGTTGTGGTGGTTTACCTTGCTGCTATCAGTGATGGGTGGGCGAGTTATTCCGTTCTTCACGGCACGTCGCTTCGATTTTGAAAAAGCACAACCACTGGTTTGGTTGGAATGGTTAGCGAATCTACCTTTGGTTGGCTTATTTGTATTGAGCTTCTTCCCATTGACCTTTGCTCAAGTTGGCAATGAGTTGATGGTATTTGCAGGTGTGACTCAGTTGGTGCGCTTTATCCGCTGGAAGCCTTGGACTACGTTATCTGAACCTTTGGTGTGGTCGCTGCATGCAGCTTACCTATGTATTCCTTTAAGTTTGCTGCTACGAGGTTTATTAGACAACCCGTTCGCGAGCCACAATATGCTGCACTTGTTTGCGATTGGCGGTTTGAGTGGATTAATTCTTGCGATGATTACGCGCGTGACAATGGGGCACACGGGGCGTGCTATCTATAAAGGGCCAAGTATGGCTTTAGCGTTCTCGGCTATTTTTATCGCGGCTTTGGTTCGCAGCGTAGGTGTGACATTCTTCCCAGCGTATTTATTTGAGATGGTGAACATCAGCGCGGGTTTATGGACGTTAGCATTCGGGTTATTTATCTGGAAGTTCGGCATGATGCTTTTAACGCCAAGAGTGGATGGTCATCCAGGGTAAGCGTATTGATTTTCGAGCCCATTTTGAAAGGGAAGCACTGAGCTTCCCTTTTTTGATCGCAGCAAAGCTCCATTCTCAAAGGTCTATTCTCTTAGTGAGTATTCTCGGCAAGATATTGGCGCACTTGTGCAATGAGATCTTCTTTGGCGTGAGGCGAGATGAAACTCGCTTCGACAGCATTAATACTGAATTGCGCTAATTCGTTTTTAGTCAGTGGATGAGCATTGGCGACGGCGAGGAAGTTATCATTCATATAGCCGCCGAAGTAAGCCGGATCATCGGAATTGATGGTGACGCGCAACCCTTTTCTCAGCAACTCGACGATATTGTGTTCTTGCATGGTGTTGAAGACCTTTAGTTTGGTATTCGATAGCGGGCACACGGTTAGCGGTGTGCGTTTAGCGATTAGCTGTTCCATCAAGTCTTCATCTTCTACACAGCGAACGCCATGATCAATACGGGTGATGCCCAACAAGCTCAGCGCGTCACTAATATTTTGCGCAGGGCCTTCCTCTCCGGCGTGCGCGACGGTCAGGAACCCTTGGTTGATCGCCTCTTGGAATACATGCTTAAACTTCTCCGGCGGGTTTCCTTTTTCCGACGAATCCAGCCCGACGGCAATGATCTTATCTTTGTAGGGAAGGGCTTGTTGGAGTGTTTCAAAAGCGCTGTCTTCATCAAGATGGCGCAGAAAGCACATGATCAGCTGGCTGCTGATCCCTAGTTCTTGCTCGGCTTGATTCAAAGCTTGAGTAATCCCACTTATGATGACTTCAAAGGCAATGCCACGTTCGGTGTGGGTTTGAGGGTCAAAAAAGATCTCAGTATGAACCACGTTATCTTGTTGGCACTTGAGTAGGTAAGCCCAAGTCAGGTCATAGAAATCCTGTTCATGAATCAGTACGTTAGCGCCTTGATAATAGATATCGAGAAAAGACTGAAGATTGTGGAATTGGTACGCGTCTCTTACTTGGTTTGGGTTATCAAAGGGAATCGACACGTTATTGCGCTTGGCCAGTTGGAACATCAGCTCAGGTTCTAGCGTGCCTTCAATATGTAAATGCAGCTCAACCTTGGGTAAATGTTTGATGAAGCTATCCATAGCAACTCCTTAGCTATTTTAATTATGGGCGGAGTAGGCGAGACAGTAGAGTCTGTAAACCTGAGCCTGCAGGTTATCTCTTTCATTTATCTCTGTTTGAGCATAGTTCATTTCATTGTTGTCGATAAAACTGCACAGAAGTTGATGGTGAATCGAGAGTTACGAACCCATTGAAATCCGGCGCAAACGATTTGCAGCATGGGAGTGTGATCCGCTGCAAATATTTGCAGCAATATTCATTGATTTGTGCTCTAATACCGCGCTTACCAAGGGATGGTGTTAAAAGATGCTCACTTAGATGGAGTTATCAAAGTGACCGATCCCTTAATGATCTCCCTTAGGAAGAAATAGAACATGTCTAAGAACAAAAAATTTGATATCCGCCTTACAGAAAAACGCAACGGTTGGTGTGCAGAGATTACTCGTCAAGTAACATCTCGCAGCACAACAGTATCTAAGCGTGAGTCTGGTTTCGAAACTGAAGCTCTAGCACAAGAGTGGGCAGAGAAAGAGCTAGCATCTTTCATCTCAAACCAAGCTGAACGTAACGAACGTAAATCAGAGCAGCGTAAAGAGCGTGACGAACTACGTCACACTAAAGAGCTTAAAGCTGAGCAAGCACGTGAAGCACGCGCAAAAGCTCGTGAAGAAGAGCAAGAAGACGCTGAGTAATCCAGTGCACAATTAATTTACAGGTCCCTTAATTTTAAGATAAGGGACAAGTAAAAAAAGCCCCGATATAGCTTTTCTCTTTCTAGTTAAAAGTTTATCGGGGCTTTTTCATTTGTGGCGTATTGGTCTGGATCACGTAACCACTTAATGGCTGGTGGCTACGTATCTGATTCATTAATTATCCGAATTCGGTCCTTAGTTGTTTAGCGCTGTCAGCCAATCGTCTTCCGCGACTTCTTCAATGTAACTTTCAACAGACTGTCCCACTTCATCATCATCTTGTTTGAAGTAAGCAATGTGGAATACTGCGTCACCTTCGTTTACCAACGGTAGAGTTTGCTGACCAATCACGATACCGCCTTTAGTGGTGATTACTTGGCCTTCTTGGTGACCCAATGGAGAACTGATGTAAGCCAGGGTTTGTCCTGCTTCAACTTGTTCGCCAAGCCTTACCATATTACGCAAAATGCCGTCTGATTCAGCGCGGATCCAACTGGTCGATTTACTCAATACTGGCTCTGGTAACTTCTTACGGTTAGGGCGCAGCATGCCGATTTCTTTCATCACTTGATGCACGCCAAGGTAACCCGCACGAATCGCTAGGTGATCAAAACGCAGCGCTTCACCACCTTCGTAAGTTAATACAGGAATACCCAGTTTTTCCGCTTCGCTGCGCAATGAACCATCACGCAGTGGAGAATCTATGATCACGGGTGTTGCGAACGCTTTTGCGATGCGCAGTGTTTCAGGGTTCGACAGGTTTGCACGGATCTGTGGCAAGTTAGTACGGTGAATCGCACCTGTGTGAAGATCCAGAATGTAATCACAGTGCTTCGCTACGTTCTCAAAGAAGGTGTGAGCGATGCGTGATGTCAGTGATCCTTTTTCACTTCCTGGGAAGCAACGGTTCAGGTCACGACGGTCTGGTAGGTAACGAGACTTATGGATAAAACCAAATACGTTAACGATAGGCACAACCAGTAGTGTTCCTTTCAGTTTCTTTGGATCAATCGCATTGGTCAGCTGTCGTGCAATCTCAACACCGTTTAGTTCATCTCCGTGGATCGCCGCGTTTACCATCAGTGTTGGGCCCGCTTGGCGACCATGAATAATTTCAATCGGGATTGAAAGTGGAGAATGCGTGTAAAGCTGAGCCGCTTGCAGTTCAATCTCCATTCTCTGTCCTGGCTGAACAGTATAACCAAGTAATTCGAAGGGTTGATTAGGTTTTAGTCTTGCCATTTAGGTTGTTCTCAACATGGTGATAATTCGTTAACACGGAATGTATCAATCGTTGATTTTTAGTACGAATCAATCGCTTTACGGTGACGACAAAACTTTTTTATGGAGGGGTTTCTTAATTGGTTTCTGTTTTTGATTTAGCTAGTTAGAAGGGGGCTAGAATTGTGAATTTCCTGACAATACATTGATTTAACGCTGATATTTATTGTTCGGTTGGTTGGTATCATCCATCGCCATTTTTTGGCGGCCAAATTCATATATTGAGATAAAAATGAAAAAAACAATTACTAAGATCGTTGCACTGGCGGTGGTTTCTGTCGCTCTATCTGGCTGTGTGGGTAGTAACGCAGTAACCGGTTATCTAATGAAGTTTAACGTGAAGGCTGTTGATAACCGTTACGCTCGTGGTGGTTTGAACATACTACTTGCACCTGCGTATGGTCTAACGGTTGCTGCCGATTACCTAGTATTCAACTCACTAGAGTTCTGGACGGGTAGCAACCCACTAACAGGTGCTCCGCACATCTTTGATACTAAGACTGATACTTACCTTGATATCAACGATCAGCTTGATAAGTCACTGACTGAAGCGCCAGTAGGCCCGATCACGAGTGCCGATATGATTGAGAAAGGTCAAATGCAGCAGATCGACGAAAACACTATCCAAATGGACATCACTTACCAGTCTGGTGAGCGTGCGACGTTAATCGGTGTTCGTGATGGCGAGATGGTGACGTACTTCATCGACGGCGAAGTCGTGGCACAAACTTCAATTGATGAGCTAGAAAGCTACGCGGCTTCACGCGCTTAATTATTTAGTCACAAGTAGCAGTGACAAAGATTAGATACAAAAACAGGTACTCATTGAGTACCTGTTTTATTTTGTTCTTAATAAACGGTGTTTACTGAAAAGTGCTATTTATTGAAGAGCTCATTTATTGGAAAACACCATTTACTGAAAAACACTAGCGAATCGATTTATGCTTTTTCTGGGATCGCAGCAAGTAATGCAACCATTTGGTTCCAGAACAATTCAACAGTATCGATCTTCACTTTCTCATCAGGAGAGTGTGGGAACTTGATCGTGGGGCCGAAAGAAACCATATCCATGTTCGGGTAAGGTTCTTTGAACAGACCACATTCAAGACCAGCATGGATAACCATGATGTTTGGCTTGTGACCGTAGATACCTTCGTACATGTCTCGGAAGATATGCATAATTTCTGAATCAGCGTCTGGTTTCCAACCTGGGTAAGCACCAGAGAACGCGATGTTAGCACCTGCTAGTTCAGCAACAGAATGAAGCATGCTTTCTACTTGGCTACGGCCAGAGTCGATTAGAGAGCGGATCAAGCAAAGTACTGTGATTGAATCTTCTTCCGTTGTGATAACACCTACGTTTAGAGACGTTTCAACAACACCTTCAATCTCGTCACTCATACGAATCACGCCGTTTGGACATGCGTTAAGTGCCGCGATAAAGCGAGCTTGGTCTGCTGACGCTAGTGCGCCCATTTCTACAGAAGCTTCTTCATTGAAAGTCACGATGCTGTCTTCTACTTTACCTAGCTCTGTTGAAAGTAGCTCAGTGTAGTAGTTGTATAGTGAAGCCAGTTTTTCTTGGTTTGCCGCAGGAACCGCAACCGTTACGAAACCTTCACGAGGAATTGCGTTACGAAGGCTACCACCTTTGAATTCGACGATGCGAAGGTCTAGCTCTTTTGCGTGACCCGCTAGGAAGCGAGCAATCAGTTTGTTTGCGTTTGCACGACCGGTGTGGATGTCACAACCAGAGTGACCGCCTTTTAGGCCTTTTAGCGTTAGCTTGCGTGTTACGAAGTCAGCTGGAATCGCATTACGTGCAATTTCAAATGTCATTGCACCGTCGATACCGCCCGCACAACCCATGTACACTTCGCCTTCTTGCTCTGAGTCAGTATTAAGAAGGATATCGCCTTCTAACCAACCGGCTTCAAGACCGAACGCGCCAGTCATGCCTGCTTCTTCATCTACAGTGAGTAGAACTTCGATAGGGCCGTGTTGGATTTCGTTCGAAGCAAGAACGGCTAAGCAAGAAGCCATGCCCATGCCGTTATCAGCACCAAGCGTTGTGCCTTTTGCTGTAACCCATTCGCCATCGATGTATGGCTGGATTGGATCTTTTGTAAAGTCGTGATCAGTGTCTTCGTTCTTTTGTGGAACCATATCGATGTGAGCTTGTAGCACGACACCTTTTTTGTTTTCCATACCCGGCGTTGCTGGCTTTTTGATGAATACGTTGCCCGTTGGGTCGCGACGTACATCTAGGCCTTGCTCTGTTGCCCAAGCAATAATGTATTGAGCAAGCTCCTCTTCATGTTTCGAAGGGTGCGGGATTGAACAAATTTTATCGAAAAACTGCCAAATAGGGGCAGGGGACAATTTACTGATCTCAGAATGGAATTCAGACACGGATGACTCCTTTTTTATTTGATAACCATATATTTAGGATTTCTATAGGTAAAAACTTAGAATAAAAATCTAAAATATGGGTCTGTTTTGATGGCAACAGCATACCACTTGAGCGTTTTGACGAGTAGCGGTTATAAACCTCAAATACCTCAAATTTTGAAAGCGATCTTGTCCACCTGATCATAATTAAGAGACTCGATGCTTATAAATGGCGCGAGCAAACGTTTGTTTAATCCCGTTTTGTAATTTAATTACAGAAATAAGTTTTCAGAATAACCATAAATGGCCAAAAGTGTGACGTATAGCAAAAAATACTTGTAATCTTTTTTCTTTGAGGTATATTAATAACCAACTTCTGAGATGAAGAGTAAATGCTCAAAGGATGAGTCCGTTTTATCGCCTCCAAGGAACCGAGAAATCAAATTCGTTTTTTATTGATTTATTAAGGTGATAGTTATGAAAGGTTTACCATCTGCAATGTTCTGGATTAACAGCTCTGTTTACACTAGCAACTTTGCATACCCTACAAGCTTTGGTTACTAATACCGTAAGCATGTAACTCGAACAGTTTTGTTCACCCCTATATATTGGAATTCTTTTACAGCCCTTTTGGTTGACAGATTCTACCGCCACTCAGTTTTGAGTGGCGTTTTTTTTGCCTGCTACTTTCCCAAACCGCTTTCGCTTGTCACTTTCTTTGCTGTTCTGAGTGGTTGTTTTTTAAACGCCAAAATATCAATTCGCGTCTTATTACTGATTCTGTTGAAAAATACACAACTCTTGTGGGTTTAAATTGAGAATATGATGGCTACATTCTCAATGGAAATAACCGATGGTTGAAAAAATAACCAAGTAATCTCATCGCCTTTATTTTACTTAAACTATTGTTTTTAATTATTATTATTCTTGTTACTTCTCGTTTTTAATCGCTTTGTTTCATACGGCATTCTGATAAATATCGATTAGAGCCTTAATTCTATCTGGAATTTGTTATTTGATAACTTTATAATCCACAGCCAATCGTTTACGCAACCGTTTACTTTTTACCCTTATAGGATTCGATAATGTTCGAAAAGCTATTCAAACTCAGTGAAAATGGCACCAATGTGCGCACTGAAATCATCGCAGGTCTAACAACCTTCCTAACAATGGCTTACATCATTTTTGTAAACCCAATGATTCTAGCTGATGCTGGTATGGACCATGGCGCTGTATTTGTAGCAACCTGTTTAGCGGCTGCTATTGGCTGTTTCATCATGGGCTTTGTTGCTAACTATCCAATTGCTCAAGCTCCAGGCATGGGTTTGAACGCATTCTTTACCTACGCTGTTGTAATGGGTATGGGTTATACATGGCAAGTTGCTCTGGCAGCGGTTTTCGTATCAGGCGTGATCTTCATCTTCTTAAGTATCTTTAAGATTCGTGAATGGATTATCAACTCGATTCCTATGTCTCTGCGTGTTGGTATCTCTGCGGGTATCGGCCTTTTCCTTGCGTTTATCGCGCTTAGCAATGCAGGCATCGTGGTTTCTAACCCAGCGACTAAAGTTTCACTGGGCGACATTACCGCGATTGCTCCTATCTTAGGCGCGCTTGGTTTCTTCATTACTATTGCTCTTGTTCACCGTGGTGTGAAAGGCGCAGTAATGATCGCGATTCTCGCTATCACAGCGATTGGTATTGCGATCGGTGACGTTCAATACGGCGGCATCATGTCGACACCACCAAGCCTTGCACCTACATTCATGCAGCTTGATTTCTCTGCTGTATTTGAAATCGGTATGATTTCAGTGGTATTCGCATTCTTGTTCGTCGATTTGTTCGATACAGCGGGTACTCTGGTTGGTGTTGCAACGAAAGCAAACCTAATCAAAGAAGACGGTAAACTACCGCGCTTGAACAAAGCACTGCTTGCTGACTCTACAGCAACATCTATTGGTGCATTGCTAGGTACATCAAACACAACTTCTTATGTTGAGAGTGTTGCGGGTGTTGCTGAAGGCGGTCGTACCGGTCTAACTGCGGTTGTTGTTGGTATCTTATTCCTACTGGCTCTTTTCTTCTCGCCACTTGCAGGTATGATTCCGGCTTACGCAACATCAGGTGCACTTTTCTATGTAGCAATTCTGATGATGTCTGGCCTAGTTGGCATTGATTGGCGTGATCTTACGGAAGCCGCACCAGTCGTGGTAACATGTCTGCTTATGCCGCTGACGTACTCTATCGCTGAGGGTATCTCACTAGGTTTCATCGCTTACGCTGCAATTAAGCTGCTAAGTGGTAAAGGTCGCGACGTTTCACCTGCGGTATGGGTAATGTCCGTTATCTTTATTCTTAAATATATTTTCGCTTAATCGTCTAGATTTCTGCTTAATCGCTGAAGAGGCTATGTTTGAAATAGCCTCTAATAACATGACAAAATTATTAGGTTTTATACTATGAGCAACAAATTCATTATCACTTGGGACAACATGCAGACTTACTGCCGTCAACTTGCTGAAAAGCAAATGCCAGCAGAGCAGTGGAAAGGCATCTGGGCGGTAAGCCGTGGTGGTTTGGTTCCCGGTGCAATCTTGGCTCGTGAGCTAGGTATTCGTCACGTAGATACGATTTGTATTTCTAGCTACGACCACGATCACCAACGTGATATGACTGTAGTTAAAGCACCTGAAGGTGATGGTGAAGGCTTCTTAATCGTTGAAGATCTTGTTGATAGTGGTGACACTGCACGCAAGCTTCGCGAAATGTACCCTAAAGCGAAACTGATTGCTGTTTGTGCAAAACCATCTGGTGCACATTTATTAGACGAGTACATCGTGGATATCGCTCAAGATACATGGATTGAGCAACCTTGGGATACTAGCTTAAGCTTCATTGAGCCAGTAAATCGCAAGTCAAAATAAGCGTAAACTTAGTTTTTTGAGAAATGACCCTTTATAGGGTCATTTTTTTTTATATGATTAGTAACAACCATTTCTTATTAAGTATCCCAATGTCTGAATCAGAAGAAACGAGCTCGAACCTTTCGGAAACCTTGTTTGTAAAGCACAAGCAGGCCAAAGAGACCTCAATGCTTACTCGCTACATGCCAAGTTCAGAAGAACTGTTGGATAAAAAGCGTGAAGAGCAGAACTCATCTTGGTATCGAAACCTAAGACGTCTTCAGTGGGTATGGCAAGGCGTTAACCCAATTGAGCAAGAAGCGGTATTGGCTCGCATTGCGTCATCAGACAATTCACGCACGACGGACGAGTGGCTAGACACCGTGATGGGCTATCGCAGCGGTAACTGGGCATACGAGTGGACCAAGCTGGGTATGCAGCATCAGAATCGCTCTAATGAAAAGAACGGCGAAGAAATGGCTGAAGAGTTATTTTCAGCATCGCTGTGTTTCAGCATTGCGGGCTACCCACATCTAAAGAACGATAACCTTGCTGCTCAGGCACAGGTATTAGCGAATGCGGCGTATTCTGAAGCGATCAAACACACCAAATTGATCGTCAAACAAATCGAAGTGCCGTATCAAAATAAAAAGATTAAGGCGAACTTACATCTAACCAAAACAGATAAACCACAACCTGTCGTGATCGTGAGTGCAGGTTTAGATAGTCTGCAAACTGACATGTGGCGTTTGTTTAGAGATTACCTAGCACCGAAAAACATTGCGATGCTAACGATTGATATGCCGTCGATAGGGCACAGTTCGCATTGGCCTTTGACGGAAGATTCTTCTTGCCTGCATCAAGCCGTGCTGAATGAACTGCCTAACATTCCATGGGTGGACCATCATAAAGTCGGTCTGTTTGGGTTCCGATTCGGTGGTAACGCGATGGTGAGGTTATCCTTCCTTGAGCAGCACAAACTCAAAGCCTGTATCTCTCTTGGCGCACCGATCCACGATATCTTTGTTCATGCGGACAAACTTAAGCAGATGCCTAAGATGCACTTGGACGTATTGGCTTCGCGTCTTGGTAAAGGAGCAGTGGATATCAATAGCCTTTCTGGGCAACTGATGGCTTGGTCATTGAAGGTGCAAGGCTTGCTGGCTAACAGTAAGACAAGTGTTCCTATTTTGGCATTGGCTTTGGAAGGTGACCCTGTTTCACCGCATCTGGATAATCAACTGGTTGCTATTTACAGTGATTACGGCAAAGCGAAGAAAATCAAAACCAAATCAATTACACAGGGGTATGAGCAATCCCTCGAATTAGCGATAAAGTGGCTTGAGGATGAATTATTTAGATGACATTTCTCCGAAATTAGTTAAGCATGAAAAGTGTACAAAGTAAGTACCTGATACTCAGAGAGAATTTATAAAATCCAACTGCGTGTTTTTTACGTATTGCAGTCTGAGTAACGTCATTCTTAACATTGAAATGGAGATTCAATATGTCAGAAGTGACACAACAACCTACGCATTATCGCTTGTTAAACGTTTTAAAGGCTATTGGGCCTTACTTGAGGGAGCCGCAATCAGAAGATGGTCATTACATTTTTGATTGCTTGTCTGTGTGTGTGAACGATAAAAAGTCACCAGAAGAGCGTGAGTTCTGGGGCTGGTGGTTAGAGTTGGATAAGTCGGAAGAAGGATTCTCGGCGAAGTACAACACGGGTAAATACAACATTGATGGTAACTGGGATCCTTTGCCATTACCTAAAAAGGCGGTCGCTGAGGTGTCTCGAACTCAAGAAGCCTTTCACCAAAAGCTGGTTGACGAACTTCAAAAGAAATTTGAAATCGGCGTTCAGTTAGACGAAGAGTCTGTCGAATTCGTCTGATTTTGAAGGTTACTCTTCTCTATAAAGCAAAAAGGTGCGATTTCGCACCTTTTCTGCTTGTGAATTCCCCTGTTGATTGCTAAAACATCACCTCTTATTTGTTTTATTCATAAAAGACTTCATGACAACAAATCATCAAAGCGGGACAACAACACAGAGTAAAACTGTCGTTGTTAAACTGGGTACCAGTGTCTTAACTGGTGGAACATTGGCATTAGACCGCGCTCACATGGTTGAGCTGGTTCGTCAATGTGCTGAATTAAAAAAACAAGGCCACTCTGTGGTTATGGTTTCGTCTGGTGCAATTGCAGCCGGACGTGAGCACCTTGGTTACCCCGCACTTCCCAACTCGATGGCAAGCAAACAATTGCTTGCAGCAGTTGGGCAAAGTCAGTTGATTCAAGTTTGGGAGTCTTTGTTTGCTATCTATGGCCTTAAGATTGGCCAGATGCTACTGACTCGTGCTGATCTCGATGATCGCGAGCGTTTTCTGAATGCACGTGACACGATCAACGCGCTCGTTGAGCACGATATTATTCCGGTAGTAAACGAAAACGACGCAGTAGCCACCAATGAAATTAAAGTGGGCGACAACGATAACTTATCGGCACTGGTTGGTATTTTATGTGGCGCTGATAAGCTTTTGTTACTCACTGACCAAAAAGGCCTGTTTACGGCAGACCCACGTAAAGATCCGAATGCTGAACTTATCAAAGAAGTAAAAACCATTGATGACACACTGCGTAAGATCGCAGGTGGCAGTGGTACTACGTTAGGTACCGGCGGCATGGCGACAAAACTGCAGGCGGCTGATATTGCTCGTCGTGCGGGTATCGAAGTGATTATTGCAGCAGGCAGTGCTGAAAATGTGGTGTTTGATTCATTGAGTGACAACCCACAAGGCACACGTTTCTTGCCTTTAGCTGAAGCGCTTGAAAACCGTAAACGTTGGATTCTAGCGGGCCCAGCTTCTGCTGGTGACATCGTAGTCGACGATGGAGCGGTGAACGCAGTTAACACCAAGGGCAGTAGCTTGTTGGCGAAAGGGGTTATTCGAGTTAAAGGCGAATTCTCTCGTGGTGAAGTCACTCAAGTCACAGACAGCAAAGGCAAAGTCATTGCGCGTGGTATCGCTAGCTATTCAAGCCAAGACCTAGCAAAAATTGCAGGCAAGCACAGTAAAGATATTGGCGGCATTCTTGGATACGATTATGGGTCAGAAGTCATTCATCGTGACGACCTAGTTGTGATTCAAGAGTAGTTCGTGATGATAAGGCGATGCGCTGCGAATATACATAATCGTAAATCGCCTTTTTACATCCAAAGACAGACAGAATTTAGGGAGAGTTAAACGTGGATTTAACTAACATGGGTATTGCAGCAAAAGACGCTGCTTTCCACCTAGCGACCGCATCAACGGCGCAAAAGAACAAAGCATTGGCGATCATCGCTGATGAGCTAGAAGCAAACGCGGCAACGATTCTAGAAGCGAACGCGAAAGATATCGAACTTGGCCGTGAAGCGGGCCTGACTGATGCACTTTTAGATCGTCTATTGCTGAACGAAGAGCGCTTAACAGGTATCGCTAACGATGTGCGTAACGTGATTAGCCTGAACGACCCAGTAGGCAGCGAAATGGACAGTAAGGTACTGGAAAACGGTATGTCACTGTCTCGCCGCCGTGTGCCGCTTGGTGTGGTTGGTGTTATCTATGAAGCGCGTCCAAACGTAACCATTGATATTGCAGCTCTGTGTTTGAAGACAGGTAACGCAAGCATTCTACGTGGTGGTAAAGAGACGTTCTTCTCGAACATGGAACTGGTTAAAGTCATCCAGTCTGCATTAGAGAAAGCTGAGCTTCCTGCCGCTTCAGTTCAGTACATTGAAAAACCTGATCGTGAATTAGTATCTCAACTGCTTAAGTTGGATGACTACGTGGATATGATCATTCCTCGTGGTGGCGCTGGCTTGCACAAGATGTGTAAAGAGAACAGCACCATTCCAGTGATCATTGGCGGTTTTGGTATCAGTCATATCTTTGTTGATGAAAGCGCTGACCTTGAAAAGTCTGTTGATGTGGTTGAAAACTCTAAAGTTCAACGCCCGTCTGCGTGTAATTCACTCGATACATTATTAGTGCACGAAGCGGTTGCTGAGGCTTTCTTATCGCAGCTAACACAGCGTTTAGCGGGCAAGGTTACCTTGGTTGCTGATGCTAGCGCAAAATCGCTGCTAGCGGGTTTTGAAGACCAACGTGATGCGATTGAAGGCGACTTTGACACTGAATGGCTAAGCTACACGCTAGGCGTAAAAGTGGTAGCGGATGTGGCAGAAGCGATTGACCACATGCGTGTACACAACGCGAGTCACTCAGATGCGATCATGACCAACAGCCTAGAGAGCTCAGAGCGCTTTATTAACTCTGTCGGTTCTGCGGCGGTTTATGTAAATGCATCAACACGTTTTACTGATGGCGCACAGTTTGGTTTAGGCGCTGAAGTCGCAGTCTCAACCCAGAAGCTGCACGCTCGCGGCCCAATGGGCTTAGAAGAACTGACAAGCTACAAATGGGTAGGTAAAGCGAACTATTTGATTCGCGGATAACGCTGGTCGTTAATTTTACTCCTCAGCTCATTTTTGAAATGGCGATCGAGTAGCAATAATCAATGAATCACCACACAAAAGGGCCTTAATTGGCCCTTTTTCTTTCCTAACGTTTGGCAATTCCGTTACACTGATATTCAATTATTTGGAGGTGATATGCATTGTCCTTTTTGTTCAGAGAACGACACTAAAGTAATCGATTCAAGACTGGTAGCCGATGGCCATCAGGTTCGTCGTCGCCGTCAATGCCTTGCATGTAGCGAACGTTTTACGACTTTCGAATCGGCAGAACTTGTGATGCCGAAAGTCATAAAGTCGAATGGAAACCGCGAACCATTTAATGAAGATAAAATGGTAGGTGGTGTTCAGCGCGCCCTAGAAAAACGCCCAGTGAGTGCTGATGCGATCGAACTTGCGATCAGTACGATTAAGTCACAACTCCGTGCAACTGGTGAGCGTGAAGTACCAAGCGAGATGATTGGTAATCTTGTGATGGGCCAGTTGAAAGAATTGGATAAAGTGGCGTACATTCGTTTTGCCTCTGTTTACCGCAGCTTTGAAGACATCCGAGAGTTTGGCGAAGAAATCGCTAAATTAGAGGATTAATGCCTCAATCATGTCAAACTTTACTCCCCTAGATTTTCAAATGATGTCGCGTGCTATTCAGTTAGCCAAACGCGGCATTTACACCACTGCCCCCAACCCGAATGTGGGTTGTGTCATCGTGCAAACCGACGGTCAGATCGTTGGTGAAGGTTTTCACGCCAAAGCCGGTGAACCTCATGCTGAAGTTCACGCTATGCGCATGGCAGGTGACCAGGCAAAAGGTGCGACTGCTTATGTCACGTTAGAGCCTTGTTCGCACTATGGTCGAACACCGCCTTGTGCTGAAGGCTTGATTAAGGCTCAAGTTTCAAAAGTAATTTGTGCCATGCAAGACCCAAACCCGAAGGTCGCAGGCCGTGGTATCAAAATGCTACGCGACGCCGGCATTGAGGTTGAAATCGGTTTATTAGAGCAAGATGCTCTCGACTTGAACCCTGCATTTATCAAGCGTATGCAAACTGGCATGCCATTCGTTCAGTTAAAGATGGCGGCGAGCCTTGATGGCCAAACGGCATTGGAAAATGGTCAAAGCCAGTGGATCACGTCGCCAGAAGCGCGCCGTGACGTTCAGAACTACCGAGCTAAATCAGGTGCTGTGTTATCAACCAGCCAAACGGTGATTGAAGACAACGCGTCGTTGAATGTTCGTTGGGCAGAGTTGCCAAGCAGTATCAAAGATCATTACGCTGAAGACGAGCTGCGTCAGCCGATTCGCGTGATTCTTGATCGCCAAAATCAACTGTATCCTGAGCTCAAGTTATTCCAGTCACCAACTTCGGTATTGAGAGTCGCTGAAACCTCTGCTGATATTACAGTCGGAACAACGGATGCAGGTCAGCTGGACTTACACGATTTAATGCGTCAATTGCCAGCGAATCATATTGACCATATTTGGGTCGAAGCGGGCGCTACCTTAGCAAAAAGCTTAATTGAAGCGCAGTTGGTGGATGAGCTAATCCTCTATTTAGCCCCTAAACTAATGGGCAGTGACGGACGAGGCTTGATGGGAGCATTAGGGCTCACTTCAATGTCTGACGTTATTGACCTAGAAATTAAAGATGTTAGACAGGTTGGCGTAGATATTCGCATTGTGGCGAAGCCAATATTGGCGAAACTACAATAGAAGCCGTAATACCAATCGTAAAAAATAACTGACACGACCATAAACCCTCGCATCAGAAATACATGTTCAACGGTAAGTGTTGAGCTCTAAAAGTAGCGAGCAATATGAGTATCGTTGACAACAAGAAGAGTTTTAAAATGTTCACAGGAATTGTAGAAACCGTAGGTACATTGAGTGCTATTACTCCCCGCGGAGAAGACATTACCGTAACGGTTAACGTTGGTAAGCTTGATATGGCCGACGTTAAACTTGGTGACAGTATTGCCACCAACGGAGTTTGTTTGACGGTTGTTGAATTCAATGACCACAGCTACAGTGCAGATCTATCGCTTGAGACCCTGAAAAAAACGGGTTTTGTGGATTACCAAGCAGGCGATAAGGTTAACCTAGAAAAAGCGATGCTGCCGACGACACGTTTCGGTGGTCATATCGTGTCTGGTCACGTTGATGGTGTGGGCGAGATTGTTGAGCGTAACCAAGTTGGACGTGCGATTGAGTTCTGGGTAGAAATGCCCGCTGAAATCTCAAAGTACGTGGCTCAGAAAGGTTCAATCACAGTTGATGGTATAAGCCTTACGGTGAACGATTTACGTAAAAATGCATTTAAGTTAACCATCGTTCCTCACACCTCGTCAGAAACAACCATCGACCAATTCAATGTCGGTCGTAAAGTGAATCTAGAAGTCGATGTATTGGCGCGTTATATGGAGCGTCTATTACAAGGTCAGCAGCAAGAGTCTGAGCCTGAATCTCGATTGACGATGGAATTCTTACAGCAGAATGGTTTTGCCTAATAACTTTTACTCAGTCTCCAAATAGCACTTTGTAAAAGCTAAGCAATATCATCAGGTTTAAATATGTCGGTTCTAGGAAGCAGAACCATTTCAAAGGATATAAAACAATGCCAATTAGTACTCCTCAAGAAATTATTGAAGACATTCGCCTAGGAAAAATGGTTATCCTGATGGATGATGAAGATCGCGAAAATGAAGGCGATCTTATCATGGCAGCAGAACATGTAACGCCAGAAGCCATTAACTTCATGGCGATGTATGGCCGCGGCTTAATCTGTCTAACTCTTACCAAAGAGCGTTCAAACCGTATGGGTCTAGCGCCTATGGTTCAAGACAACAACGCGCAGTACACCACAAACTTTACGGTTTCAATTGAAGCAGCTGAAGGCGTAACTACAGGTATCTCTGCATCAGACCGTGCAGTTACCGTTCAAGCAGCAGTGGCAAAAGATGCAAAAGCGGCTGACTTAGTTCAACCTGGTCATATCTTCCCGCTGACAGCTCAAGAAGGCGGCGTTCTAACGCGTGCTGGCCACACAGAAGCGGGTTGTGATTTAGCTCGTCTTGCCGGTTGTGAGCCTGCTTCAGTTATCGTTGAGATCCTAAACGACGATGGCACCATGGCTCGTCGCCCTGATCTTGAAGTGTTCGCTGAAAAACACGATATCAAACTAGGCACGATTGCTGACTTGATTGAATACCGCAATAACACTGAAACGACAATTGAGCGTGTAGCACAGTGCCACCTGCCAACAGAGTTTGGTGATTTCGAGCTAGTGACTTACCGCGACACAATTGATAACCAGATCCACTACGCGATGCAAAAAGGCGACCTGTCTGAGGGTGCTCCTTTAGTGCGTGTTCACCTGCACGATACGTTCACCGATCTGCTTCATTCAGATCGTGGTACCGAGCGTAGCTGGTCGCTAGATAAAGCGATGAAGCGTATTGGTGACGAAGGCGGCGTGTTGGTTATTCTGGGTAACGAAGAGTCGTCTGATTCTTTGATCCACAAAGTGAAGACATTCGAAGCTCAAGATAAGAATGAGCAACCAACCATGGCTAAGAAGCAGGGTACCTCTCGTCGTGTTGGCGTAGGTTCTCAGATTCTACAAGACCTAGGCGTTCACGATATGCGTTTGTTGTCTTCAAGCTCTAAGCGTTACCACGCATTGGGTGGCTTTGGTCTTAACGTTGTTGAGTACGTTTGTGAATAAGACTTGGGTGCATAAGCTTTGTATGAGCAAGCACGCCTGTTCTCGTTTCAATATAGATCGCTGCGACATAGGTCGTAGCAACATAATTCACGGATGATTTTAGTTGCTCTTTTGGTTGTAAATAATGCCAAAAGAGCAAAGTAGGGAAGCTTGATTTGCTCTGTGACAAATGAACGAGCTTTTCTGCTTGCTGCTCCTATATGTTTGGGAGCAACGCTGCACTATCATCTTTACATCCCCGGCGTCTGCTCTGCTAAATTAGCATTAGATATTGCTCACAGTTTTGTGCTAGAATCCGGCGATTCTCACTTGATGAAAATAGTTAAAGGAAGGCTTATGAAAGTGATCGAGGGTGGCTTCCCAGCGCCAAATGCAAAAATTGCTATCGTTATTGCTCGTTTCAACAGTTTTATTAACGAAAGTTTACTTTCTGGTGCAATCGATACTTTAAAGCGTCACGGACAAGTAAGCGAAGACAACATCACTGTTGTTCGATGCCCTGGTGCAGTAGAACTTCCACTTGTAGCGCAGCGCGTTGCAAAAACGGGTAAGTTCGATGCGATTGTATCTCTTGGTACAGTAATTCGTGGCGGTACACCTCACTTTGACTATGTTTGTAGTGAATGTAATAAAGGTTTGGCACAAGTGTCTCTGGAATTTTCTCTTCCAGTAGCGTTTGGTGTTCTTACTGTTGATACGATCGATCAAGCTATTGAACGCGCAGGAACCAAGGCTGGTAATAAGGGTGCAGAAGCAGCACTTAGCGCACTTGAGATGATCAACGTTCTTTCTGAAATCGATTCCTAATGGGGGCCAGTGTGAAACCAGCCGCACGTCGTAACGCACGTCAATTTGCTCTACAAGCAATTTACTCTTGGCAAATTACTAAAGAAAATATTGCTACCGTTGAAGAACAGTTTTTATCTGGTGGTAAGTATGATGAAGAAGAGCATCATGCCGCAGAACCTGCGCTAGCTATGCCAGAAACAGACGTTGCATACTTCCGCGACCTGCTAACTGGTGTTGCTCTTAACCACATGGAACTTGATAGCAAGCTTCGTCCATTCGTATCTCGCCCAATGCAAGATCTCGATTTGATGGAACTAGCGCTTCTACGTTTAGCTATGTACGAGATGACTCGTCGCGAAGATGTACCATACAAAGTGGTTATCAACGAAGCTATCGAGCTTGCAAAAGTATTTGCAGCAGAAGACAGCCATAAGTTTGTTAACGGTGTGCTTGATAAAGCTGCACCACACGTTCGTAAGAAATAAGACGTTCGTATATTGAATCTAAAGGTCAGCTTTTATGCTGGCCTTTTTTGTAACTAAATTTCTGTAATATCAATAATTACGGTGATTTGTATGAAGACTAAAGATAGGGCATGTGATGTCTGGCGAATTTAACCTGATTGAAAAATATTTTGTAAATCGACAACCACAACGTAAAGACGTACACCTGGCTGCGGGCGATGACTGTGCTTTGGTCAAAGCGCCAAGCAATGTTGAGATCGCGATCAGTACCGACACCTTAGTTGCAGGCACACATTTCTTAGCAGAGGCTAACCCTGCTTGGGTGGCACACAAGGCTTTGGCTTCGAATATTAGCGACCTTGCTGCGATGGGTGCGACACCTGCTTGGGTTTCATTTGCGTTAACTATGCCAGAAGTTGATGAAGAATGGCTTGCTCCCTTCTGTGACTCCTTCTTCAAGCTCGCTGACTACTTTGGTATTCAGTTAATTGGCGGTGATACAACCAAAGGGCCCCTAAGTCTGACATTGACTGTACAAGGTTTTGTGCCAGAAGGTCGAGCACTGCGTAGAGATGGCGCTAAAGTGGGCGACTGGATTTACGTAACGGGTAACCTAGGTGATAGCAAAGCCGGCTTAGAAGTATTGCTTGATCCTGAACAGAACAAAGTCAAATCTTATGCTCTCGAGCTTGAAGAAAGACACTATATGAGCGTTCCTCGAGTATTGGCTGGTCAAGCGCTCGTGAACCTTGCTTCGTCTGCTATTGATATCTCTGACGGTGTTATTGCTGATTTAAAACATATCCTTAAGCGTTCTCAGGTTGGTGCGAGCATTGATGTGAGTACGCTGCCAATTTCTCCAGAACTACGTCAGTTCGCATCTGATATTGCTTCGGCTCAACAGTATGCGTTGACCAGTGGTGAAGAGTACGAACTGTGCTTTACTGTGCCGGAAGAGAATAAAGGCTCATTGGAAAGTGCTTTGTCACACACTGGAACAAAAGTCACCTGCATTGGCCAGATAAGACCTGTAGAATATTTTGAATTACACAATAATGGTGAACCACTGAGTTGGAACTTAACTGGTTACGATCACTTTAAGGTTAATTGATGACAAACCCACTTTCTGCAATCTCTCTTAAAAATCCTTGGCACTTATTGGCAACGGGTTTTGGTAGTGGCTTATCGCCGATTATTCCCGGCACCATGGGCACGCTTGCGTCGATCCCATTTTATCTATTGCTGGTTCAGTTACCTTTCCCTATTTATGTCATTCTTGTGGTTGTGAGCTGCATTATTGGTATCAAAATATGCCAAGTGACGTCTGATGACATGGGCGTGCACGATCACGGCTCTATTGTATGGGATGAGTTTGCGGGCTTTTGGATCACCATGGGCCTAGTGCCGTTGGTGGGTATTCCTGTTAATGATTGGAAATGGCTATTTGCTGGCTTCGTGCTGTTTCGTTTTTTCGATATGGTAAAGCCTTGGCCAATTGGTTGGTTAGACAAGCGAGTTCACGGCGGCTTAGGTATCATGATTGATGATATCGTGGCGGGTATTATGGCGGCGATTTCGCTGTATGCAGTGGCTCATTTTTCAGGTTGGCTCGTTTAAGAATCAATATCCAAAGAACGAACAATAATAGATAAAAACAAGGAATTACAATGTCTAAGAAGGTTTACTGTGTTGCTCAATTTCAGCCAAAAGAAGGCAAATTGAACGAGTTGTTTGAAGTTCTGAAATCACTAGAGCCAAACACAATGCGTGAAGACGGTTGTATCCAATATACAGTGACTCGTCACATTCAGAGCCCATTTGCAGAGGGTGAGAGTTTCCCTATTGCATTCAATGAGATCTGGGCGGACAACGAAGCATTCGAAGCACACTGCCAACGTCGTGAGATTCAACAGTTCTTCCAAGAGCAGTGTGTTGAAGAGACAGGCTTGGTTGAGAACTTCAACGTTGCTATCTACTCTGACGAACCAGAGAACTATGACGCACCAGTACTTAAGCCTTGTTGCTAAGCAGGCTTAATTGCTAATAACTAACAGCTAAACAACGAATAGTTTATCAGTTAGCAGATACTAAAAAGGTTGACCCTAGGGCCAACCTTTTTGGTTTTGTCGCTTATGCTGTTTGCTTGTGAAAGCTATTTGGCAAGGTAGTCGGAGATAGACTTCTCAATACCTTTCGCATCTAAGCCAAGCTCTTCATGCAGCTCACCTTGAGTACCTTGAGCAATAAATTTGTCTGGTAAGCCAAGGTTTAATACGGGCATCAGTAGTTTCTCTTTCATCAAGAATTCAACCACCCCAGAGCCTGCACCACCTGCAATTGCGTTCTCTTCGATAGTCACTAGTACATCGTGGTCAGCAGCAAGTTGTTTGATCAGAGCTTCATCTAGCGGTTTCACAAAACGCATGTCTGCAACTGTCGCATCGATAGCGTCTGCGGTTTGAAGTGCACTCTCAAGGAAAGTACCGAAGCTTAGGATCGCGACCTTCGAGCCATCTTTTGCTTTTTCGCTTTCGCGAACGATACGACCTTTACCAATCTCAAGAGCGGTAAACTCACTTTGAATCTCAGTACCCATGCCATTACCACGAGGGTAACGAACGGCACTTGGCCCTGTGTGCTGGTGGCCGGTGTAAAGCATTTGGCGACATTCGTTCTCGTCGCTTGGTGCCATGATCACCATGTTTGGAATGCAGCGCATGAAACTTAAGTCGAACGCACCTTGGTGTGTTTGGCCATCGGCACCGACAAGACCTGCACGGTCAATAGCGAACATAACCGGTAGATCCATGATTGCCACATCGTGGATCAGTTGATCGTAGCCACGTTGTAGAAAAGTCGAGTAGATAGCCACAATTGGCTTATCACCGGCAATCGCCATACCCGTTGCTAGCGTCACAGCGTGTTGCTCAGCAATTGCTACGTCGAAGTATTGGTCTGGATACTCTTTCGAGAAACGCACCATACCAGAACCTTCACGCATTGCTGGCGTTATCGCCATTAGCTTAGGATCTTGAGCGGCCATATCACACAGGAAGTCGCCAAAAATCTTAGAGAAAGTTGGTTTAGAGCTGGTGCTCTTAGGCAGACTTGAATGTGCAGGATCGAACTTAGGTACGCCATGGTAGCCAATTGGATCTTTCTCAGCTGGCTCGTAGCCTTTGCCTTTCTTCGTCATGATATGCAGGAACTGAGGGCCTTTAAGATCTCTCATGTTCTTCAGCGTTTTAATCAGCTCATTGACATCGTGACCATCAATTGGACCAATGTAGTTAAAGCCTAACTCTTCAAACATGGTGCCGGGGACAACCATGCCTTTTAAATGTTCTTCTGTACGACGAACGAGCTCTTTAATCGGCGGAACACCTGATAGCACTTTCTTGCCACCCTCACGAATTGACGTGTAAAGACTGCCAGAAAGAACTTGAGCGAGGTGGTTGTTTAGAGCACCGACGTTTTCAGAGATCGACATCTCGTTATCGTTAAGGATAACCAGCATGTCATTGTGAATATCGCCCGCGTGGTTCATGGCTTCGAAGGCCATACCTGCGGTAATCGCGCCATCACCAATGACACTGACGACTTTACGGTTCTTACCTTCTTTCTTCGCACTGATCGCCATACCAAGTCCGGCGCTGATCGATGTTGAAGAGTGACCAACAGATAGGGTGTCGTATTCGCTCTCTTGACGCCATGGGAATGGGTGCAGTCCATCTTTTTGACGGATAGTCGACAAGCGGTCGCGACGACCTGTAAGAATCTTGTGTGGGTAGGCTTGGTGGCCAACATCCCAAACCAACTGGTCAAAAGGCGTGTTGTACACATAGTGCAGAGCAACTGTCAGCTCTACTGTACCTAAGCCTGACGCTAAGTGACCACTTGACTGGCTCACTGAGTTAAGAAGATAGGTACGTAATTCATCACAAAGCTGTGTAAGCGTCTCTTTTGGAAGTAGACGCAAATCCTCTGGCTTATCAGCCAAAGCAAGAGTTGGGTACTTTGATATATCAAGAGTCATAGGTAATGCGCGCTTATTGTCTTAGTTCTTGCGCTCGATGACGTATCGGGCGAACTCTTCGAGTGACTGGGTATTGTATGGGATTGCAGCCAAAGCTTGAAGCGCTTCCTGTAGCAGAGTTTGCGCTTTTTCTTGAGCGCCCTCTAAACCTAACAAAGAAGGGTAGGTGCTTTTGTTCAAATCTTGGTCAGAGCCCTGTGGTTTACCCAAAGTTTCGGTATCGCTAATGATATCTAAAATATCATCCTGAACTTGGAAGGCTAACCCGATTGCATCGGCGTACTTATCTAATTGAGGCATCACTTCAAACGCTTTTTCGCCAGCAGCCAGAGCACCTAAACGAATCGCACTCTTCATTAGAGCGCCAGTCTTGTTACGGTGAACTTCTTCTAACTCTTCTAGCGTGACAGAGCGGTTTTCAGCTTCAATATCAAGAGCTTGTCCAATGCACATACCTTGTGCGCCAGACGCTTCAGCTAGGCGTTGAATCATTCGAACGCGATTGCTTTCCCCGTCAGCACTTAATGTGCCTTCCGCAAGTATAGTAAACGCGAGAGTTTGTAGGGCATCGCCAGTTAAAATTGCCGTTGCTTCATCGTATTTGATGTGACAAGTCTGATGGCCACGGCGAAGTTCATCGTCATCCATTGCCGGAAGGTCGTCGTGAATCAGAGAATAGGCATGAATACATTCGATTGCAGAAGCTGGAGTATCGAGTTCTTCAGCGGTACAGCCGAGCATTTCCCCTGTAATGTAGACAAGAAATGGACGTGCGCGTTTGCCGCCTAAAAGTAACCCATAACGCATCGCGTTGATAAGGTTCTGATTTTGGTGTGGCAGGCGATCAAGCCAAAGGTTCAGCTGCTCGTTATTACGTGCTTGATAAGACAATAAAGTCTCGATCATAGGGGATCTCATACAATTCGTTATTCTGGTTGTGGGTTAAAGTCACTAAGTTCTGCATTTTCATCATTTTGCAGTAAGATGCTAACACGCTGTTCAGCATCATTTAGTTTACTTTGACCAGCACGAGCGAGGGAGATGCCTCGTTCGAACTTTTTCAGCGCATCATCTAAAGCTAGATCACCATTTTCTAGTTGATCAACCAAGCCATCAAGCTCTTCGATAGCCGCTTCAAAGCTCATATTTTCAGGTTTCTTAGTAGCCATAATAAATCTGCGTTTGGAAATATGAACGAACGTTACCCTAGGCCGCTGAGATGGTCAAATGTAACCAAGAAATTTTGCTAGAAAGTTCGTTTTTAAGGGGCTTGAACTCACTTTGGTTGAATAACCTTAGCTTTATCGAGTTTATGCGCTAAGGATAAGAGCAAAGTAAGCCAATAATTGTGATTCAAAAACGAAAAGTGTGATATTTAGGCCAAGAATTTACTAAAAGATCTTATAGTCTGGCCGATAAAAAGATTATCGTCGACGTAGAGCTACAAAAAAGCATGAGGAGTGCTCAGTGGATTTAGCAACCCTAATAGGTTTGATTGGTGGATTTGCCTTTGTAATCATGGCAATGATCCTAGGTGGAAGCCTCGGGATGTTCTATGACACGACATCCATTTTGATCGTGGTGGGTGGTTCAACGTTTGTTGTTCTAATGAAGTTCACCATGGGACAATTCTTTGGAGCAACCAAAATCGCTGGCAAAGCATTTATGTTTAAGGCCGATGAGCCTGAAGATCTTATCGCTAAAGTGGTAGAGATGGCGGATGCAGCACGTAAAGGTGGCTTCTTGGCACTTGAAGAGATGGAAATCAGCAACAGTTTCATGCAAAAGGGTATCGACTTATTGGTGGATGGCCATGATGGTGATGTAGTGCGTGCAGCACTGCAAAAAGACATCGCATTAACAACAGAACGTCACGAGCAGGGCGCGAAAGTGTTCTCTGCATTTGGTGATGTTGCACCTGCGATGGGTATGATTGGTACCTTGGTTGGCTTGGTTGCCATGCTTTCTAACATGGATGACCCAAAAGCGATCGGCCCTGCGATGGCGGTTGCACTCTTGACTACGCTTTACGGTGCAATCCTCTCGAACATGGTGTTCTTCCCAATTGCCGACAAGCTTGCGCTGCGTCGTGACCAAGAGACACTAAACCGTCGTCTGGTGATGGATGGTGTATTAGCGATTCAAGATGGTCAGAACCCACGAGTTATCGATGGTTACCTCAAGAGCTACCTCAATGAAGGTAAGCGCACGATTGATGGTGAACCCGCGTAAGAGGAGTTGAAGATGGATGAAGAAAATCCATGTAAATGTCCTCCTCCGGGGTTACCTCAATGGATGGGGACATTTGCTGACTTGATGTCACTGCTGATGTGTTTCTTCGTACTGCTGCTCTCATTCTCTGAGATGGACGTACTGAAGTTCAAACAGATCGCTGGATCGATGAAATTTGCGTTTGGTGTACAAAACCGCTTGGAAGTGAAAGATATTCCTAAAGGGACTAGCATCATTGCGCAAGAGTTTCGCCCTGGTCGCCCAGAGCCGACTCCTATCGATGTGATCATGCAGCAGACCATTGATATTACGCAGCAAACGCTTGAGTTTCATGAAGGTGAATCTGAGCGTGCTGGCGGAACAATGCGTGACCAAGGCAAGATGACGGGAGGCAAGTCGCCAGAGGTCTCTACTCATGACAATCAAAACTCTGAGTCAGACCAACAGCAACAGCAAGCCGAAGCTCAATCGCAAGAGATGGAAACCTTGATGGAAAGTATCAAGAAAGCGTTGGAGCGAGAGATCGACCAAGGCGCGATTGAGGTTGAAAACCTTGGCCAGCAGATCGTCATTCGAATTCGTGAGAAAGGCGCGTTCCCATCGGGTTCTGCTTTCCTACAACCTAAGTTTCGACCACTGGTTAGACAGGTGGCTGAATTGGTAAAAGATGTACCGGGCATTGTTCGTATTTCTGGTCACACCGATAACCAGAGACTGGATTCAGAGCTTTATCGTTCTAATTGGGACCTGTCATCGCAGCGTGCGGTGTCTGTGGCTCAAGAGATGGAAAAGGTACGTGGCTTCTCTCATCAACGCTTGAGAGTGCGCGGTATGGCCGATACAGAGCCTGTTGAACCCAATGATACTGAATGGCAGCGTAGCCTCAACCGCCGTGTTGAAATCAGCATAATGCAGGGTGAGCCGCTTTATAGTGATGAAGTGCCTGTTATTGGTCAGTAGTAGGCAGAGAGACAGCGATTAGTCTTCAGGTACATATACGTTAGATTATACATACGTTAATCAGCAGATAGCATCGAAAGCCCAACCTTATGATGAGGTTGGGCTTTTTGTTTTGTGGTCTTCAATGATGCTCTCAGCGGTATTTATGTCGTTTTGAAACCTGCTACTTTTAGTAACAGGCAGTTTAATTATCGGGTTCAAGCAAGCACTCTTTTCCTTGCTTCACTTTCTCATGTATAATTCGCGCCCTTAGATTTAATATTGATCTATTATTGCTTCAATAACTATGTGAAATGACCTTTTACGTGGTGATGAACCTACTAAAATTTGTGAACCTTATTGGCGTGAAAGTACTATGAAATTTATTGTTAAGCCTCATCCGGAAATTTTTATTAAAAGTGAATCGGTGCGTAAGCGCTTCACAAAGATTCTAGAACGTAATATTCGTACTATTCTTCAGCGTCGTACTGAGTCTGTGGCTGTCTTCAACCGTCGTGACTACATCGAAGTGACGTCTGAGAGCGACAAATACTTTAAAGAAACACTCGAAGTATTGACGCAAACTCCGGGTATTCATCACTCCCTTGAAGTTCAGCAATCAGAGTTTAAAGACCTGCATCATATTTACGAGCAAGTTCTTGAGCGAAGCGGTGCTCTTATTGAAGGTAAGACTTTCTCTGTACGTGCTAAGCGTCGTGGTAAACATGACTTTACATCTATTGAGCTAGAACGCTACGTAGGTGGTGGTTTAAACCAAGCGGTTGAATCAGCAAAAGTAAAACTGAAAAATCCAGATATTACCGTTAAAGTTGAAGTCGAGAACGAGAAGCTAAACCAAGTTATTGAACGTCATAAAGGCCTAGGTGGTTTCCCTCTTGGTACTCAAGAAGATCTGCTTAGCTTGATCTCTGGTGGCTTTGATTCTGGTGTTTCAAGCTACTTACACATCAAACGTGGTTCTAAAGTGCATTACTGCTTCTTCAATCTTGGTGGCCCTGCTCACGAGATTGGTGTTAAGCAAGTTTCTCACTATCTATGGGATAAATACGGCTCATCGGCAAAGGTGAAGTTCATCTCTATCGATTTTGAACCGGTAGTCGCAGAGATTCTTGAGAATGTTGAAGATGGCCAAATGGGCGTGGTTCTTAAGCGTATGTTCATGCGTGCTGGTGGTATGGTTGCAGAACGCTTCGGTATCGAAGCCCTAGTAACCGGTGAAGCATTAGGTCAGGTTTCTAGCCAAACGCTAACTAACCTTCGCCACATTGACAACGTGACCGATACTTTGATCCTTCGTCCACTTATCAACTGGGACAAAGAAGACATCATCGACCTGTCTCGTAAGATTGGCACTGAAGACTTTGCGAAAGTAATGCCTGAGTACTGTGGTGTTATTTCTAAGAAGCCAACAGTGAAAGCGAAGAAAGGCAAATTAGAAGCAGAAGAAGCTAAGTTTAACTTCGAAGTGCTAGAGCAAGTGATCGAGAACGCTCGAGTTATGGATATCCGTGACATCGAGAAAGAGAGCCAAGAGCAAGCGCCTGAAGTTGAACAAGTTCAAGCTGTTGCTGAGCACTCGATCGTTCTTGATATCCGTAGCCCAGACGAAGAAGACGAAAGCCCACTAGAGATCGATGGTGTTGAAATTAAACATATCCCGTTCTTCAAGCTTTCGACTCAGTTTGGCGACTTGGACCAAGCAAAAGAGTACTTGCTGTACTGTGATCGTGGTGTAATGAGCCGTCTACAGGCACTTTATCTAAAAGAGCAAGGCTTCCATAACGTGAAGGTTTACCGCCCATAGTGGTATAGAGTAGCCGAATATTTTGCAAAGCCGTTTACTGAAAAGTAAGCGGCTTTTTTATTTTCTATTGTGAATGTTTTACAGTAGGCAGTAAGAGGCGCGAGTTTGTCGAGTTATCATCATGCTCTGTCTTGAGATTCTGAGATTGAAATGATGGGGGTTTGAGTTGGCTTGTAGGTGACCGAAGAAGTGTGAGTATCTGAGGAACTCTGTTACTTTTTAGTGCTATTCAATGGTTGTATTTGTATGTGTTCAGTTGATTATTTGAGTGGGTGTCTGATTCTGTGATTAACGATGAAAAATAACAAAGATTAATTAGTACAGCTATTGATAAACTTATTGTTATTTTTCTTTGCACATAAAAAAACACCGCCCATAAGGCGGTGTAAACAAATTTGACAGACAGGTCAAAATAAATACAGGAAGTACATGTCTCGTTTCAGTATAGAACTGCAACAAAACATTTGGTAGAACTCTACCCAACTCGAAAAGAACGAGTTTGCAAACACAACATCGCAGGAGCTAAACCAATTGATTCTAGAGAGAATCAAGCCGTTCAGGCTAGCTGCTGCGGGATGAAATATAGAATTTCTCTGGCCGCTAGGCAATGGACAAATTATAATGTTTCAGATAAAAAAAACTAATGCTTATTTAGAGAGTACCTATGTCTCGTCGATTACCCCCATTAAACTCGCTAAGAGTGTTTGAAGCCGCTGCTCGACACTTGAGTTTTACGCGCGCTGCAGAAGAGTTGTTTGTTACTCAAGCTGCAGTCAGTCATCAGATTAAAGCGCTTGAAGAATTCTTGTCTTTGAAGTTATTTCGTCGAAGAAATCGCTCTTTGCTGCTGACTGAAGAAGGTCAGAGCTACTTCTTAGACATCAAAGATATTTTTACCTCACTGGCAGAAGCGACGGATAAAGTGCTTGAGCGAAGTGAGAAGGGCGCATTGACCATCAGCTTACCGCCAAGCTTTGCCATTCAATGGTTAGTGCCAAGGCTTGCAGACTTTAATCAGCAAGAACCTGATATCGACGTACGAATTAAAGCCGTTGATATGGATGAAGGCTCGCTGACCGATGACGTAGACGTAGCTATTTATTATGGTCGAGGCAATTGGTCGGGGCTTAGAGCCGATAAGCTTTATCAAGAATACTTGATCCCTCTTTGCTCACCTTCAGTGTTGCTTGGTACCAAACCATTAGAATCTCTAAGCGATTTAGCATGTCATACGCTATTACATGATACTTCTCGAAAGGATTGGAAGCAGTTCGCTAAGCAAAATGGCATCGATGGGGTAAACGTCAATCACGGTCCTATCTTTAGTCACTCAACCATGGTGTTGCAGGCAGCAGCTCACGGCCAAGGTATTGCACTGGGTAACAACGTGTTGGCGCAACCTGAAATCGAAGCGGGTCGTTTGATTGCGCCTTTTGACGAAGTGTTGGTGAGCAAGAATGCCTTCTATGTGGTTTGTCATGAGAAACAAGCCGATATGGGCCGTATCGCCACCTTCCGCGATTGGATGCTGGCGAAAGCGCAAAGTGAACAAGAGGATTTACTCGATGAATAACGTCATCATTGACGGTGAAGACAATCCAATCACCTTTATCTTTGCACATGGTGCTGGCGCAGGTATGGATCATGAATTCATGCAGTCGGTGGCAAAAGGGTTAGCCTTTAAAGGGATACGAGTGATTCGTTTTAATTTCCCTTACATGATTAAACGTGCTGAAGATGGCAAGCGTCGTCCACCTGACAGAGCCCCTAAGCTGCTTGAAGCTTACCAAGACATCATTGAGCAGTGCGATGCCGATAAGCTTGTGATTGGCGGTAAATCGATGGGAGGGCGTATGGCGAGCCATTTGTCTGAAGTTGATAAGGTGGCAGCGATGGCGTGTTTAGGCTTTCCTTTCCACCCTCCTGGTAAGCCAGAGAAGTACAAAGGTGAGCACTTAGCTGAGTTACAAAAGCCATGTCTTATTCTGCAGGGTGAACGCGATACCTTTGGTAAGCGTGAAGAGTTTACTGATTTCGACCTGTCGGATTCTATTCGTGTTGAATTTATCCCAGACGGTGATCACAGCTTTAAGCCTCGTAAGAGCTCTGGTTACACAGAGCAGCAGAATATTGCCTTAACCGTTGAGAAGCTGTCAGCGTTTATCAAAGAGGTACTCAATGAGAAGTAAGTATTTACTCACGTTTGCAGGTATCTCTGGTGCGATTGCTGTGATGCTTGGTGCCTTCGCGGCTCATGGGTTGAAAGCTATTTTACCTGAATATCTGCTAGGCGTGTTTGAGACGGGTGTTCAGTATCAGTTTATCCATACTTTGGCGATATTGGCGTGTGGCGCTCTGCTGCAGATGAAACTTGGCGCTAAATCACAAAAATATTTTTTCATTGCGGCAATTTGCTTTATCATCGGCATCCTTTGTTTTAGTGGCAGCCTTTATGGCTTGGCACTGACAGGAATAAAATGGTTTGGCCCTATCACTCCGTTTGGTGGTCTACTATTTATCATTGGTTGGGGAGTCTTCTCCTTCGCTGCTTTGAATATAAAAGAGGTAACTCAGTGAAACACGTACTACTTTATTGTCGCTCTGGTTTTGAAAAAGAATGTGCTGGCGAAATTCAAGACAAGGCAACACAACTGGAAGTGTTTGGTTTTCCTCGCTTAAAGAACAATACAGGCTTTGTATTGTTTGAATGTTATCAAGCAGGCGAAGCTGATAAATTGGTTAAAGAGATCGACTTCCAATCGCTGATCTTTGCTCGTCAAATGATCGCGGTAGCAGCTGAAATCAAAGATCTGCCGACTGATGATCGTATTTCTCCAATTCTTGAGGCGCTTTCTGAGAAAGAAGGTTTCCCACGTTGTGGCGATATCCGTATTGAAACGCCAGACACCAATGAAGCGAAAGAGCTTTTGAAGTTCTGCCGTAAGTTTACCGTGCCAATGCGTCAAGCTATGCGTGGTAAAGGCCTGATGACTGCGAAAGACAATGTTAAGAAGCCTGTGCTTCACTTATGTTTTATCGCTCCGGGTCATTGCTTGGTGGGTTACTCTTACCCAACCAACAACTCACAGTTCTTTATGGGCATTCCTCGTTTGAAGTTCCCATCAGATGCGCCAAGCCGCTCTACATTGAAGCTAGAAGAAGCGTTCCACGTATTCATCCCTCGTGATGAGTGGGATGAGCGTCTTGCTCCAGGTATGTGGGGCGTAGATTTAGGCGCGTGTCCTGGTGGTTGGACTTACCAACTGGTTAAGCGTTCTATGTTCGTTCACTGTGTTGACAACGGTATGATGGCGGACAGCCTAATGGAAACGGGTCAAATCAAACACCATATGGTAGATGGCTTTAAATTTGAACCTGATCGTAAGAACGTGACTTGGATTATTTGTGACATGGTTGAGAAGCCAGCTCGTGTTGCTCACTTAATGGGTGAGTGGATCATCAAAGGCTGGGCGAAAGAAGCATTGTTCAACCTTAAACTGCCAATGAAAGGCCGTTACGATGAAGTACTGCAGGATATCGAGAACCTGAAACAGTTCCTGATTGATAACAAAGTTAAATTCAAGATGCAGGCGAAGCACCTTTACCACGATCGCGAAGAGATCACGGTTCATATTCAGTCGCTTTCGAATATCTCACCGTACTAATTATTCACTTAAGTGAAAATTTAGTACTGTCAGTGACCAATAAAATGCTCCTTTAAGGGGCATTTTTTGTATCTGCAGTTTGGTTATGTGAACGGTTTGGTTATCGTCGCCGATTTGTAATTAACTTCTGCGATTGAAGCCTAAAAAAGCCGTAAGAGATCGAGACTTACGGCTACCTAATTCAGGGATGATACGAAGAAGGGTTTATTTAATAATTCAGCGGCAAAACTAGTCAGTTTTACAACAAGAACATCTTAGCTAAAAGTGATTTTATTAAAAGTAAGTGAATGTAAGTAAAGAATGTAAATGATAAGAATTATCATTCAAAGTGTGTAATATTCACGTCTCCTTACTTGATTCTATAAACTATAAAAAACAATATGAAACTTAAAGCATTATCAGTAGCCGTTACGGTTGCCTTGACTTCATTTACTGCCCTTGCTGCAAACGAAACAGAAACCGTTGTCGTTATCGGTTCCGCTCTTGATCAACTTGTTCAGACAGAAATAAATTCAGATATCCTTGAAAAGAAACAAGCAGCGGACATCAAAGATGTTCTCAACACCATGCCTAGCGTAACGGTAGACGGAAACGCTCGCTACTCACGTAAAGTTTATGTACGTGGTATGGAAGACAAATTTGCTGTTGTGACCATTGATGGTGCTCGTCAAGAAGGTCAGCTATTTCACCACTCGGGCGATCAGGCGATTGACCCTGCGATGCTCAAGCGTGCTGAAATTGAACTTGGTGGTAACTCAGCACTTTCGGGTTCTGGTGCGATTAACGGTTCATTTAGCTACGAAACCAAAGATCCTAGCGATCTTCTTAAGCCGGGCGAAAGTGTCGGTGCACGAATAAAAACGAGCTATCAAACGGCTTATGAGCGTTTCGCAACCAATGTCGCTGTGTATGCAAAAGTGAACGACAAGCTACAGTTCATGGGTATTGCAAACTACTCAGAAGATGGTGATCTGCACATTCCTGATCAGGAAGCTGTAACGTCCAAGCAGGGCGAGCTTAAATCTGGTATGGCTAAGGTTGTTTTCATCCCGAACGATGCCAACGAATTTAAACTGACCTTCAACCGCTACAACGATGGCGGTAAGCGTCAACTTTCTGGTGAGAAGGCAGGTGCACTGTATGCTGATGATGAACACAACTACCACTCACTAAATCGCGATACAGTGACTCTGCAACATGAATACGATGCGGGTAGTGATCTGGTGCATCTGAAAACCAATGTTTACTACAATCGTCAGTACATGGAGCGTGATGCGCTTGTTGATACTGCTTGGGACAAAGACGCGAACGGCGACTGGATTAAAGATGGTAAAATTGCTATTCCAGATCGTGAATACAACGTGACAACCATCGGTGGTGACATTCGTAACATTGCTTGGGTTGGTGAGCATGAGCTTACTTACGGTCTTGATGGTTACAAAGCTGAACAATGGATTGATGCTGGCGATGGAGTTTACCAAAGCGGTTCAAAGCAAGGCGAAACTAAGAAGTACGGCATGGATGGCGGCACGGTTACCGCTTACGGCCTTTATGTGCAAGATATGTATGAGTTCAGCGATTTCCGTTTAACCACGGGTCTGCGTTATGACGTTCACAAGTTGGGCGGTGTTTACACGGGTGATTTTGATCAGCTGTCTCCAAAGTTCAAGGGTGAATACCAAACTACGGATAACCTAAAGCTTCGTGTTGGTTACGGTCGTCTGTTTAAAGGTGCATCACTACCAGAAACGCTAACGATGAAAGCAGCACCTGATGTTGACCAGTCTGATACTAAGGCGATGACGGGTAACAACTATGAAGCTGGCTTTGATTACGAGCTAACACGTTTGCTTGCGGCTGATTACGCTATCTTAGGTTTTACGGCTTACACCTACAACCTTGATAATCAAATGCACCCAACCAAGAACAACTCAACATTAGCTAACCAGTATGATGTTGAAGTGTGGGGTGTTGAAACGGTATTAAGCTATGAGTTAGATGCGTTAAGTGTTTACGCTAACCATTCGTACTCAGATGGCGAGCAAAAGAGCCTGAAAAATGGCAAGACAAGCCACATGAATAAAACCGGTATTCATAACTTTAAGGCTGGTTTTAACTACAGCATAAACAGTGAGTTTGTGTTTGGTTGGGATTCACGTTTTGTACCGGGTAATGATTACACGGATGAAGATGGTGATGAAATTAAACGCGCAGGTTTCGCAACGCATAACATCTGGGCGGCTTACACACCTACGTTTGCTAAAGATCTAGAAGTGAATCTTGGTGTCGATAATCTACTTGATAAGAAGTACGCAGAGCATACTGGCTTTGGTATCTCTTGGGGTTCAGATAAGTACACCAGCTACGAAGCAGGCCGTAACTTCAAAGCCTCAATCGCTTATAGCTTCTAATCCACTCTTTACTGCAAGTCATTCTAGAAATAGAAGTTAACCAGTATAAGCGGCATGTTTCGCCTTAACTGAAACCAAAAAAGCCTTAGTTCAGACTAAGGCTTTTCTACTTTCTAATGACTGTGTTTCTAAGTTATTGATTTATAATTAATATATTTTATCGGTTAGCTTTTTAGTGATTGAGCTTGTAACGTCGAATTAAGACACCGCTTCGTAGCGAATATCTTGCAGATTGAAGCCCAAATCGATGTCGGTTTTGAGTGCTGAAACGAGCTTACATACACGAGCCGATTCAATATGCTCATCGAATTTCTTACGATACTTTTTCGGTAAATCTTCAGCTAGGAATGCCGTTTCTATATCTGGATACGTTGTTAATATCTCTTTGGCAGCTTTTGGTCCAACTCCAGGAATCCCCGGTACTTGGCTTGAGCTAACGCCAGTTAATCCCCAGTAGTCAGCGAGTTGTTCCGGCTTTACACCGAACTCAGCTTCAATAAAGGGCTTGTCTAACCAGCGGTGTTGGAAGTAATCACGGATTTGTAGCGTTGGTGATAACAGTTGGCAATAGCCCTTATCGGTAGAGATTATTGTGACCTTTTCGCCGTGGTCTGCCACTTTCTTAGCGAGTGTTGCTACTAAGTCATCCGCTTCATCACCATCAGATAGCAGTGAATCAATCCCTAATTCCCACCAAGCTTGTTGGATAGCATCAAGGCCTTTCATTAATGGTTCAGGCATCGGCTTGCGGTTTTGCTTGTAGGCAGGAAGGACTTCAGCGCGCCAGCCTCGATCTTGTAGGTGATGATCAAATACCGCAATGATATGGGTTGGCTTTGATTCTTTTAGGATGCGATTAAGAGTACGAGCAGTAGTGGTGATGGTTCTTGCAATATCGGTTGGGTCCGGCTGAACAGAGTGAACGCGTCGGATGAGATTCAAAGCATCGATAATAACAAGATGGATAGACATAAGTTTCCACTAAATAGGCAATAAATAAGGGGCTGCTAGCCCCTTATAGTAACGTATCACTTGGTGAGTTGAAACGTTGGCGACGTAAACGTCATGACTTGTTTAGCTTTATGCTTGTGGCCTGTTATCAGTCACTTGTCGTTATTCGCTGCTAGGCATAATTTTATAGCAAGGAACATAGTCAGTGCCACCCGGCAGTTTCATGCGATGTTGTTCAACAAAGTCATTCAGCAGTTGATCCATTTTGGTCATCAGCTCTTTGTCGCCATCAATCAGGAATGGGCCGTGTTTCTCTATCTCTAGAATACCTTCGGCTTTGACGTTACCGGCCACAATGCCAGAAAACGCTTTACGTAGATTAGCCGCAAGGCTTTCTGTTTTCTGGTCCATATGAAGATCAAGTGCCGCCATAGATTCATGTGTCGGATCGAAGGGCAGTTGGAACTCAGGCTCAATATGCAGTGACCAGTTATAGCTATAAGCATCGCCGGTCTCTTTACGGTGAGAGCGTACATCTGGCATCGCTTGTTTCATGATTTTCGCTGCGCGTGCTGGATCATCAATCACGATTTCGTAGTGTTTCTGAGCCTCTTCCCCGAGGGTTTCACCGATGAACTTATCGATAGAGCGGAAGTAAGCTTCACTCTCTTTTGAACCCGTTAATACAATCGGCATGGGTTGGTCGACGTTATTTGGGTGCATCATGATCCCTAAGATATACAGCAACTCTTCAGCCGTACCGGGGCCACCAGGGAAAATAATGATGCCATGCGCCATACGAACGAATGCCTCAAGACGCTTCTCGATATCTGGCATGATCACCAGTTCGTTCACTATCGGGTTTGGTGGCTCAGCTGCAATGATTGATGGTTCAGTCAACCCTAAGTAACGATGATCAGTATAGCGCTGCTTAGCGTGACCAATAGCCGCGCCTTTCATTGGTCCTTCCATTGCACCTGGTCCACAACCCGTACAGATGTTGAGTTCACGTAGGCCAAGTTCATTACCTACTTCACGAGTATATTGGTATTCAGTGGCATTAATTGAGTGGCCACCCCAACACACGATCAGGTTAGGTTCGATGCCCGGCGTAAGTGCACCTGCATTTCTCAAAATACCAAATACGAGGTTGGTAATATGAGTGGCATTAGTCAGGTTGAGTCTTTGGTTGTCTGCAAGATGCATGTTGACGTAGACAATGTCACGCAGCACTGAGAATAGGTGCTCTTGGATACCCTTGATGATTTCACCATCGACAAAGGCATGCTCTGGTGGGTTGCTTAGTTCGAGCTTGATACCACGCTCACGTCGCACGACTTCAACATCAAACGATTGATACTTGTCGAGCAACTCTTTGGAATTGTCGGTGTGGCTTCCCGAGTTAAGTACCGCTAACGTACAGTTACGATACAGTTGGTACAGATCACTAGATGCGGTTTTCTTAAGACGCTCAACTTCAAGTTGAGAGAGTAAATCCATGCTACCGGCAGGGCTGATATGAGTGATCATAGTGCCTCCTTGTTGAAAAGAGCAGGGGGACGTTGAAGTGACCCTCTGACTCGAGAGTGAGAAGCAAACGTTGAAAGTGTTTGGTTAAAGGGGAGAGAGTTAACCAGACGAAACGGTTACGACAGCGTTGCTTAATGGATTATATAATCTTGCTTAACAGTCTATATGCAGGTGCTTAACAGTATATACATGGGTGCTTAATAGCAGATGTATAGATGCTTAAGAGCTAATATAAAATAAATTAAGAGCGTATATACAGCATTGCTTGCCAAGAATGCTTGTTAAGCGAATGTTAATCATTAGCTTAGCAAACATTGAGGGAAATGGTATGTGATAAGTATTTGAAAAAATGAAATAAATTAAATCTAAGGCTGACTTAGTTCCAAACAAGTTGGTTGGTACCGCGTTGCTTTGCTTTGTTTAGCGTCTTATTAAGTCTCTCTAATACTTCTTCAGGCGTATCAGACTCTTTAAACTGAGTACTTGCCGCACACAAGGTAATCGTGATTTGTTGGTCACGGAACTTAAAGGGTAGGCGGCTTACTTGAGCTTGGATGTTTTGAATCACCTGGTGGCAATATTCATCGGTTTGTTCTGGCAACAGCAAGACAAACTCTTCACCAGAAAAGCGAGCCACGGTATCGGTTGTGCCTGCTTCTTTAGTAATAGTTCTCGCGATGATTTTAAGTGCCTTATCACCCGCGGTATAACCAAAGCTGTCGTTGATGGCTTTGAAGTTGTCGATGTCGAGCAGCACTACGCGCAGTGAGTGTTGTGCACGAATCCAACGGCGATACTCAAGCTCTAAGCGATCAGTAAAGGCGGTGCGATTGTAAACTTTAGTGAGCGGATCAAGTAGCATACGCTGAGCCTGATCTTCTAAGCGCTTGCGGTAATCTTGGGTGACTTCATAGAGTGAATCTAACTGAGTCTTTCCATAACTCATTCTCTCTATTAGAGCTTGTTCTTTCTGTTCTGCGTGATTCAGTCTTTCTGAAAGAGAGGCGATTTCAGTGAGTAGCGGATTAATCGTTCGCTTTAAACTATCAATTTCTTTCGCTTTCTCTACAGAGTTCTGGCTCTTAATGACAAGTTCACTTAACTCAGAGTTAAGGCCTTGGCGGTGCTCAAAGTAACTTTGGCTCTGATCGGCATTTTGGTCTGCCGTTTTGATACTGGAGGCCAGCGAGGAGTTTAGCTGATCGATAAATTGTTCAGACTTCTTACGCTCTAGGTTGGTGCCTTCAATTACCAGTTTGAGGATCTGAAGTGTCAGCTCAAGCAGATTTTGTGTGGAAACACCCAGTAACAGTTTCGCTCGAATATCGGTAAGCAAATCACCCGACTCCCCCTCGAAATCGAGTTCAGTGATCAGATGTTGTAATTCGTTTGATAGGTCGGAAAGGAGTTCTTGTTCCGGAGAATGCGTAACGTCGGCAAAATGAGTGCGTGAGTTATTCGCCATAATCTTAATGGCACGCTCATAAATACCGAGAAGTTTCATGGCATGGTCGACTTTCTGACTGCCATTGCATTCGGAGAAGCTAAGTAAGTTTCGTAGGTCGCGTTTAAGCTGCGCTGGAAGGCCTGTTATGCGTTGCAGCGTTTCCCCACTGTGCTTAATGCTATCGTCCAGATATCCGTTCTGTTTATCCATAGCCAACGTTTTCTGCTTAAGCATCCTTTCTAATACTGCCAGCTTTGGGATCATCGAGCTAATGTCTTTTTGCTTTTCTAGCTCTTCCCGAAGGGCAATGAGGTTTTCATCTAAATGGCTGTTACTGCCAACACATGCGTCACTTAAAGATGTGACAATACGCTTTAGAACTTTTTGTTCTCTAATAAATTTGAACGAGGTGTCTCTTTGCGTCAAACGGACCTGCTCCAACTGAAGTTTCAGCTGGTGGAGTTGCGCCTGAATGTCTTTTTCAAGAATGCCCATAGATGTATTAATTAGCGCCGCGTAGACCGAGCTCGATCATTTTGATGAAATTCCGTTACATCGATAATAACAAAACTAAAAATAAGGTCACGGCTTGCCGCTCTTAACCGCTCGCAAATCAGTCATCTTTTAGCATTTTTTTGATGTTGTCCTCATTCTGGTATGACGATTGTATCTTTATTAACCCTTGATTAATCGCATGTTTACACGCTTCTCTTATGTTACCAGTTGCAAGGCTCGCTGCGGGCGCATTATCGATAGCTTTTAAGTATACCCATTGACTGCTGCGCTCTTTGAGACTGATTTCACGCGCTAGATTGGTCGACATCAATAACACATCGAGCAGTTCTTGGTCGTTAATTGCAGTGTAAGCACGCGGCAGGAACGGGTAGTCAGCGATGCCCATACGGACTGTTCGGTTGATGTTTCGCTCGGGTTCGAAGTTATTAACCCAAGATTGAATCTTTCTGAACAGGGCCTCAGGTGATAAATCACGGTCAGCGTTGGGCTCGATATAAAGCAGGTTCGCGTCCGAGAAATGGTAAACACGAGCTGGACCTTCAAGCTTAGATTTGAGGAATTCGCCAAAAGCATCTTCGAGTTCTAGGCCCGCTTTGTAACCGTTCTGTGTGTACATATTACGTAGGAAAGGTAAGTCAATCATCACGAAGCGTAAACGGTCGTTGAGCGGTTCATGAATCAGTTCACCAAGCTGCCACTGCTCAAAGGTTTGGCTGGTTTGTTCCAATGAATTTGAGAGTTTCGCATTCAGCATTCTTAGATTAGGAAGCTTAGAACGCGAATGCGTAAAGAGGTCGGTACGCAGTGAATCGACCTCTTTGGCTAAGGTTTGAATGAGGTAGCCTCGGCGCAGCACAAAGAAGAATAAGACAATGCTGAACAAGAATAGGGCAAACGAAATCTTTTGGAACTTACGATGTTCTAGTTTGTATTTCTCTAGCTCTTGTTCTTGGCCTGCATAGTGCAGGGTTTGTTCGGCAAACTCTTTTTGTTGGCGGAATGCGTCTTCCCCAACACGGTTGAGTTTTTGCTGCTCTAAAGAGACAAGGCTGTTGTATTGCTTGAGATTTGCCAATGCTTGCTGTGGACGACCTGCCTGTTCATAACCCAAAGAAAGTAAATAGTATGAGCGTTGCGACAGGCGCATATTTTCTACTTGACGCGATATCTCAAGTGCACGTGTTGCATGCTTGATCACATCTTCGCTCTCTTGCAGGTGGTAAGCCAATCCTGCTGATAATAGCGCGGCACGACCTTCCAGTTTTGGAATGTCGGTGTACTCTAGTAGTTCAAGGGCCCGGGTTAAGTACTGCTCAGCTAGAGGGTAATTATAGAGGCGTAAGTAAGTTGCCGATAGACTTAGACGAATATCGATGACTTGGTGTATATCCCTGTCGGTACTTTCGTGATCAAGAACGTTGAAAAAGTGCACTAGGGCAAGGTTATATTTTCCTTGATAGAAGTACACATCACCCATCTTTTTAAGTACTTGAGCTAATATGGGGGAGTTTTCGAAATTATCATAAAAATCAGCGGCTTGAGAGAGGTGCTCTAATGCTTTATCTAACACCTGGCGCTCAAAGAAAAGTTGCGCAAGTAGGCGGTTTACCTTAGCCAAGCGTGAACTCAGATTGCCTTCTACTGATTTCCAATAGCCATACAGTAACTCAGATAACGCGTGATTGTACTCTTTGTGAGTCAGATAAAATTCACCGACCGTGATGTGGTAGTCGATGGTAACTTTTTCTGAGTAACGCTGATCGAGGTAGGTTTTCGCTTCTTGGTAGAACTTCTCGGCTTCGTCGACCTTATTGTCATAAGAGGCGATATCAGCTTTCAGCATGATCAAACGATAGGTAATACCTTCTGTTAAACGTAAGGTTTTATTCACCGATTCTAGGTTTGCTTCAATACTTGTCAGCTCTGCTGTTGCTGTGGCTGACTTTCTGTCACTCAGCCAAAGTAAGCGAACTTTTAGGATCTGAAGGTCCAGTTTTAAGTAATTAAGCTTATAGGTTTTTGCGAGCTCAGAGGCTTTGTCGATGTTTTTAATCGCAATACGAATGTTGTCTAGGTTGTATTCCGCCTTCGCTAAGATTTTGTAGGCATCGATGCTGCTGTTTGGGGTTCGAATAGAAGAGTCCGTCTCTTCGCGAGAAATCGCCGATGGGCTTTTCTCGCGTTGATCAGAAAGGACACGCAGCGTTAGGTAACTGTTGGCCATTTGTTTTGCTTGGCTCGGCTCAATCTCTACAAGGTTGTTAGCCTCGTTGAGTAACGCCGACGAATAAACCGACGCATTGACCGATGTGCTTAAGCTTAAAATAAATAGACTAACAACGTATAACCAACGCATTTCAATGTCCCTTTAAAGATTTGGTAGGTTCAAATAAGTGTGGGTGGGTTCACGCCTGATTATTGGCGAGCCATACGCTTATTGTGGCTTGGTCTATCTTGCTCTGTTGAACGGTATGGATTGATATCCAGACCACCACGACGCGTGTAACGTGCAAACACGGTTAGCTTCGATGGCGCACAGTATTTCATGATGTCAGTGAAGATACGCTCAACACATTGTTCGTGGAATTCATTGTGCTCACGGAAAGAAACTAAATAGCGTAGCAGAGCTTCACGGTCAATTTGCTTACCAGAATATGCGATCTCAACGCTGCCCCAATCCGGTTGGTTGGTGATCAAGCAGTTCGACTTCAACAGGTGGCTATGCAGAGTTTCTTCTACTTCTTGCTCGCCAGCAGCACCTTCAAGCAGTGACGCTTCAAAATCGTAGCTGGTGATTTGGATGTCTTGATTGTCGATACAGTCACCTTCCATCGTCACGATTGGTTGGTTAGTGTAGTCGGTTACTGAGTTTATATTCACAATCACAGGTTCGCCTGCACATGCAGACAAATCTTGGGTCAGGCGCTCAGTGACTTGAGCCCAGTTTTCAAATTGAGTCTGGTTATAGCTGTTTAGGTACAGCTTGAAAGATTTTGATTCAATTAAATTTTGGCTGGTGGCTGGGATGAAAACTTCGCCCACCGCTACTTGTGGTAGGCCGTTGGTGTTTAGCCACGAAAGCTCGTACATCGTCCAAATATCATGACCAACAAAAGGCAGCTCGCCGTTTAGCGCAAGATCATCGCGATTAAGGCTACGAGGTACTGGCTGCAATAAACTTGCATCGTATTGGTTAGAGTACTCAGTTTTTTGGCCAAGGGTTAAACCCGCTAGCTCTTTTGCGTCAGAATATTTGCTCATACTTTCGTTTCAAATTCGATTAGAATGGGGTCGATTTTACTGAATCCCCATTACCCTGTCATTAAGTCATCGCTTAATCGGTGCTGAAAGGGCTCGGATTCTATTTATTATTTTGTGTTTAGGAGATTTTCATGACTCAACGTGCTCAAGACGCACTACTTTCTTTTAGTCAGCGATACGTTGACGCGTGGCAGCAGCAACACCAAAGCTTACCTCGTAATGAGGAGTTGGTGGACATCGTATCGCCATGCGTAGAAGAAAAGAGTGGCGACGCTGTGTTGTGGAAGCACTATCCACGTGAGCAATTTGCGGATTTCACCAACGTTGAAACCGGTATTGAGTTGACTCTACATGAAGACATTAAGACTTTCTACGGTGCACAATTCAGCGCAGATATGAACGCGACCTTCGATGGTAACGAGTTGACTCTGTTACAGATTTGGAGTGATGAAGACTTCGAATGTCTGCAAGAAAACATTTTAGGTCACTTAGTCACTCAGCGTCGTTTAAAGCTAAAACCAACGGTTTTCATTGCCGCGACCGATGCAGAGCTTGATGTTATCTCTATCTGTAATCTGACGGGTAACGTGATCCTAGAGCGCTTAGGCACCAAAAATCGTGATGTACTAGCCGAGACATTGGCAGAATTTTTAGAAAAGCTACAACCAGCGGTATAAAGTGAGCTCTTCTAATGAAGACTTTCGATGATACCAAAAGACTAGGAACGTCAACCTAAGCCTAGGTTGACGATGATATTTACACTATTGGTTAGTTATTGATCCAAAGCTTATAAAAATCACTGTATCCCGACTTGTTTATGTAAAGCCCATTAACTTGTTTCGCTTGAACTACTTCTTCTTGTCCCCAAAAAAGTGGGAGTAAAGAGCTTTCAGAACATAGTTGATTAAACCGCGTGACTAATTGCGGTAGTTGGTCTTCATTTGCTAATCGCTTATGAAGGTCAGATGTGTGTTCTAAAAGTTGTTTATAAGGGTAAATAAATCGAATGGCAGTGCTGGCTAACAGCCATTCATAAAGACCGAACTCTAAGGGTTGTTCTATAACCTCTTCTACAAATAAGAGATCGGCTTGATCTCTAAGCATTTCTGGTGTGCTCGCATTGGGTAAGATAACGACATCCACGATTATACCTGTCTCGGAAATTTTTTTAATTAACCAGTTAGAAAGGTGCTCAAGATACTTAATTGTCCATTTCGGGTGCGTTAAGACCAACTTTCCACTTAATATCGGTGTCGAAATCGGGTTTATAGAGCATGAAGAAGACTCATTTAGTGTCATCGGGTGTAAGTTTTCACTGGCGCTAAATTGGTTTCGAATTGATTTTAGGTACTTAAAAAGGTTATCGATCGTGTGGGGTGAAATATCACTACTTTCACGCATATTATAAGCTAAGTATGAAAAGGCTTGGATTAGATGCTTTTCTGTTTCGAGGGCTGGATGATTGAAACTTACAAAGTGCTCAAGTTGGCTGCCTTGGTGTGAAAGCGTTATTTCTTGAAGCAATGCGTTTTTAGCAAAATAATGTGGGTTCTTTCTTAGTACGACCTTATCTTTATCCCAACAAGATAGTGAGAATGGACCGGTACCGATGGGTATATTTCTCTTCTTAGAGAAGGAAAGGTTGCGACTAGTAAAAACTGAAGCATTCGCTGTAGCAAGACAATATAGGAAAAGTGGATTTTCACTTTCTAGTTGAATGCAAACGGCTCTTTCAGACTCTGAAAAATAGATATCTTCAACTTGCTTGAATAATAGACTAACTGGACCTTGTGTATTTTTTAGTTCTCTAAGGCTAAAAACCACATCATCTATAGTCAAAGGCAATCCATCATGGCAAATTACTTCTGGTCTGATCCAGAGGTAGATACGTTTGCCATCTACCCTGTAATCATAGGCTAGTTGAGTCTCCAATTTCCCGTGTACATTAACTATCAGTAAGGTGTCATAAAGACTTCGAGCTATTTGTAGCTCTGAAAACCGGTAAGTCAAAGTTGGATTTAGTTCATTAACCCAGGGATATTGAGTGATCACTAGAGAATTTGATTCTTCTTTATTCCTATTGGATTCAAGCATTGCTTGATTTAAAGCGTTGGCCGCAACCTCTTGATAGGTATGTAGAATCTTCGCAATAACGTCAAAGTTACTTGATTCGATTTCACTGCTAAGGGTCTGATAGATTGCTTGATACATTGAGACTGTTATTTGGATGGTGCTACTTTTTCCTCTCCCTATTCCTGGTTGCCAGAAAATCCAATTGTAATCCCCTAAAATTTTTAGAATGTTAGATGTGTTACGTCGGGAGGTGGCAAACACGTTCTCCAGTTCATCTAAGTTAACCTCATAAAGGACTGAATGATCGTAGTGGCCCAACAATTGGTTTAGCCTGCGAAGGCATGTTTCAGTCATATTTCTATCGCTATATAATGTGTTTGGGCTTTTAAGTAAATCGAGTTCTGTGGATATAGTTGAGCTAATCTAAATATAGAGTTGGGAATATGGTGTACATACGCTATTAACGATGTTGTTATAAGCATTATTTGATGATTCTGGTAATGTATGAAACTTTATTAGTATTATATTGGCGTGAAGTGATTGCTAATGATTGTTAATTTTAACACACCATTTATTTCCTTTTTATTTTCGGGATAATAATATAACTATTTATAAATAATGGGTGGTTGTTTTTTGGTTGTTATTATAAAGTCTCAATATTGAGACAAAGATGGGATGCACTGCATCCCATCTTATCGTGTTAATGTGCTTTTGGAAGAGTTGTAAATATATTCCACTCTTCTTTTACTTCACCTTTATGTCCTACGACCGTAGCTGTAACCTTTCGATTTAGAGCATGGCTTATTTCATCAATACCTATTGAACTCAGTTGAGTATCACCAAAGCCTACAATCCTTATTCGACTTTCTGTTATACCCAAATTTATTATTTTGTTACGAACTTGTTTAGCTCTACGTGTCGAAAGAGTCATGTTGTATTGGTGATTTCCGACGTTACTGGCGTAACCTTGAATTTCAATTGCGGTATTCGAATACTGCTTTAAGAAGTTAACCATACCTTTGATTTGCTGATCATAAATAGAATTTATTGTATCGGAGTCATTATTGAATAAGATTCGAATAACATATGAATCCTCTGTATCAACAAGGCTTCCACATCCATCATTGTCTATCTCGGCAAATTGAGGGGTGTCTGGGCAAAGGTCTCTTTCATTGATGACCCCATCACTATCTTGGTCAAATTGGTCTGCAACTTGACTTATAGTCGGGGTTGGGATGTAACTAATTTCATCACTTGCTTGAATGTTGAAAGTGAAAAATAGAAAAGACCAAAAAATGGTTTGTTTGTACATTAGTAATCCACCTTATCTGTCCACTCTTTTGGTAAGTTAACTCTCAGTGCATTCAATAGGTTGCCTGTGGAAGTAAGGACTCTATATTTAGCGTATTGCTCGGAGTATTTTGCTTCAACGTAACCTTTTCGTGACTCGAAAAGTTCATTTTCAGTATTCAAAAGATCGAGCAAAGTACGTTTGCCTATTAAGTATTGTTTTTCGTAAGCAATGACTGTTTCAGAAGCCGAGTCCACATGATCTGCAAGGAACACTTTTTGTTGAGATGTCATTTCTAAAGCGCTCCAAGAAAGTTGTAGCTCTTCTTTAACTGAGCGATATGCTCTCTCTCGTAAATCTTTGGCTTTGTTTAATTGGTAAGCCATTTCTGAGCTCTTTGCTGAATCTCGACCTCCATTATAAAGATTATAATTAAGTCGTATCATCGCTGTTGTTTCATCGCTACTACCTTTTATTCCTCCAGCATCCTCTTTCCAGCTCTGCTTAGCTTCGAATGAAAGTGTTGGGAAGTAGTTCGATTGGCTTTGTTTATATTGGAATTTTGCAGACTCAACATCCACTTGTGATATTTTAATAACAGGATGAGCTTCATAAGCTTGCTCTTGAGCTAGCTCTAACGTTAATGGGATAAAGTTTTTATCGGCTCGAGGAAAAACAAGGGACTGAGGGGCTTCTCCAACAAGGCGAATGAAAGTGGTCTGTGAGTCGATCAAGTTGTTTTCAGCTGCGATTAAATTACTGTGTGCTTTTGCTAGGCGTGCTTCAATTTGCGTGAGATCTGCAGTTGAACTGATACCCGAGTCAGTGCGCTTTTTTATGTCCACGTATATTTTTTCGTGTGTTGCGAGATTACTTTCTGATAGAGCGAGAATCTCAAAGCCTTCAATAGTCTCAATATAAACTCTGACTACGTCGAGTGCTGTATTTTGTGCATTCGATAATAGCTGTAGTCGAACTGACTCAGCATCTGCAGAGACGCGATCAATATCATTCAGAGTTTTTGAACCATCCCATATCAACTGATTTAGCGTAAGTGATGCTTCTCTACGTGTCATTTCAGTTGATCCGCGAACGATTTCAGAAGCCGGATTAATTGCTTCATATCCTATTCCTGCATCTAAATCCAAACTCGGTTTATAGGCTCCTGTAGATGCATCGATTAAATAGCGTTTGCTTATATATTCATTAAACGCACTTTTAATTTCTGGATTTGTGGCAAAGGTTTGTGATACCGCTTGCTCTAAAGACTGTGCCCAAGACGGTAGTGGTAATAAAAGTCCACTGCACAGTAAGCTACAGTAAATTAGCTTCAAGGAAATTCTCCAATTTGTTAATAATATTTAGGTCATTATTTGTTTTTATTGATTTAGAATGAATGAAAATGCTTAAAGAATGTCATTCAATATTCTGAGATTATTACTGGTCATAAACTTATTTTTAATCGAAAAATATATGACACTTCTTCAATTTTTAATGTGTTAATAAAATATTATTGTTTGAATAAAAATAAAACCAATTTAAAACATGAAAATTTAAGCCCATAAAAGTGCGTGTTTTATAAGGGCCTTTTGATGATAAATTACCCAATTATTTTTCTTGCCAATAAATGAACTTGTTGTGTTGGGTTTGATTGATGAATCTAATCGATGATTTCTAGGGGATATGAGCAGTGGTCGACAGAATGAAGTTAGCAGTAGAAACGCATGTTGTTATAGGTTTGGATGGTAAAATTAAAGTAGTCGAACCTGGGCAGCAGTTGTTTCCTGGTGAAATTATTGTCGAAACGTTTGAAGGCAATAAAGAACCTGAAGTTACGTTTGTTGATCAACACGAAAATATTGACATATCACCAGATGTTATTGCGTTATTCAATGCTCTCGAAGACGGCTTAGACCCTACTTTATTAGGGAGTGAATTTGCTACCGCGGCTGGAAATGTCAGTGGCTCTAGTTTGATAACTTCTGGAAGTATTGAAAGAGATGGCGTGGAAGTTTTAGCGAAAACGTTCTTTGAGACCAAGGGGATAAATGAAGCTCAACAAGTCACTTTGAACACTGTTTTTAATTCTACTATTGATGTTATTTCTGAATCAGTATCCGCTATTATTAGTGGAAGCGATAACGGTGACTTGCAAGAAGACGTGACGCTAACCACGGGCGGTAACCTCAATGTTGACGATCCAGATTTAGGCGAAGCGGTGTTTACCGCGCAGACCGATGTTCAAGATGGCAATTACGGCACGTTCAGTATTGATGACAGCGGTGAGTGGACGTACACGCTCAATAATGACCACGCCGATGTCCAAGCGCTAGATGCCGACTCTACTCCCATTGTTCGCACCTTCACGGTTGCGACTGCCGACGGCAGCACGCATGAGATTGCAGTGACCATCACCGGCTCAGACGACGCGGCGGTTATCACCCCAAGCAAACCGGGTGATGATAAAGGCGCGGTGCAAGAAGACGTGACCCTAACCACGGGTGGCAACCTCAATGTTGACGACCCGGATTTAGACGAAGCGGTGTTTACCGCGCAGACCAATGTTCAAGATGGCAACTACGGCACGTTCAGTATCGATGCAGACGGTGAGTGGACGTATGTTCTCAATAATGACCACGCCGATGTTCAAGCGCTGGACGCCGACTCTACTCCCATTGTTCGCACCTTCACGGTTGCGACTGCCGACGGCAGCACGCATGAGATTGCAGTGACCATCACCGGCTCAGACGACGCGGCGGTTATCACCCCAAGCAAACCGGGTGATGATACTGGCGCCGTGCAAGAAGACGTGACCCTAACCACGGGTGGCAACCTCCATGTTGACGATCCAGATTTGGACGAAGCGGTGTTTACCGCGCAGACCGATATTCAAGATGGCAACTACGGCACGTTCAGTATCGATGCTGACGGTGAGTGGACGTATGTCCTCAATAATGACCACGCCGATATTCAAGAGTTGGATGCCGACTCGACTCCCATTGTTCGCACTTTCACGGTAGAAACTGCGGATGGCAGCACGCATGAGATTGCAGTGACCATCACCGGCTCAGACGACGCGGCAATCATCACGCCAAGCAAAGCTGGCGATGATAAAGGCGCCGTGCAAGAAGACGTAACTTTAACTACAGGCGGCAACCTCAATGTTGACGATCCAGATTTAGGCGAAGCGGTGTTTACCGCGCAGACCGATGTTCAAGATGGCAATTACGGCACGTTTAGTATCGATGACAAAGGTGAATGGACGTATCAACTCAACAATACCCACGCGGATATTCAAGCGTTAGATGCCGACTCTACTCCCATCGTTCGTACCTTCACGGTAGAAACTGCGGATGGCAGCACGCATGAGATTGCAGTGACCATCACCGGCTCAGACGACGCGGCGGTCATCACGCCAAGCAAACCGGGTGATGATACTGGCGCCGTGCAAGAAGACGTGACCCTAACCACGGGTGGCAACCTCCATGTTGACGATCCAGATTTGGACGAAGCGGTGTTTACCGCGCAGACCGATATTCAAGATGGCAACTACGGCACGTTCAGTATCGATGCTGACGGTGAGTGGACGTATGTCCTCAATAATGACCACGCCGATATTCAAGAGTTGGACGCAGACTCTACTCCAATCGTTCGCACTTTCACGGTAGAAACTGCGGATGGCAGCACGCATGAGATTGCAGTGACCATCACCGGCTCAGACGACGCCGCGGTCATCACGCCAAGCAAACCGGGTGATGATAAAGGTGCCGTGCAAGAAGACGTGACGCTGACCACCGGCGGTAACCTCAATGTTGACGATCCAGATTTAGGCGAAGCGGTGTTTACCGCGCAGACCGATATTCAAGATGGCAACTACGGCACGTTCAGTATTGATGACAGCGGTGAGTGGACCTATGTGCTCAACAATGACCACGCGGATGTTCAAGCTCTAGACGCCGACTCTACTCCAATTGTTCGCACCTTCACGGTAGAAACTGCCGACGGCAGCACGCATGAGATTGCAGTGACCATCACCGGCTCAGACGACGCGGCGGTTATCACGCCAAGCAAACCGGGTGATGATAAAGGCGCGGTGCAAGAAGACGTGACGCTGACCACGGGCGGCAACCTCAATGTTGACGATCCGGATTTAGACGAAGCGGTGTTTACCGCGCAGACCGATATTCAAGATGGCAATTACGGCACCTTCAGTATTGATGACAGCGGTGAATGGACGTACACGCTCAACAATGACCACGCCGATGTCCAAGCACTAGATTCAGACTCGACTCCAATTGTTCGGACCTTCACGGTCGCGACTGCGGATGGCAGCACGCATGAGATTGCCGTGACCATCACGGGCTCAGACGATGCGGCGGTTATCACCCCAAGCAAACCGGGTGATGATAAAGGCGCGGTGCAAGAAGACGTGACGCTGACCACGGGCGGTAATTTAAATGTCGACGACCCGGATTTAGACGAAGCGGTGTTTACCGCGCAGACCGATATTCAAGATGGTCACTACGGCACGTTCAGTATCGACGCGGACGGTGAGTGGACCTATGTGCTCAATAATGACCACGCCGATATTCAAGAGTTGGATGCCGACTCGACTCCCATTGTTCGCACTTTCACGGTAGAAACTGCGGATGGCAGCACGCATGAGATTGCAGTGACCATCACCGGCTCAGACGACGCGGCAATCATCACGCCAAGCAAAGCTGGCGATGATAAAGGCGCGGTGCAAGAAGACGTGACGCTGACCACCGGCGGCAACCTCAATGTCGACGACCCGGATTTAGACGAAGCGGTGTTTACCGCGCAGACCGATATTCAAGATGGCAATTACGGCACGTTTAGTATCGATGACAAAGGTGAATGGACGTATCAACTCAACAATACCCACGCGGATATTCAAGCGTTAGATGCCGACTCTACTCCCATCGTTCGTACCTTCACGGTAGAAACTGCGGATGGCAGCACGCATGAGATTGCAGTGACCATCACCGGCTCAGACGACGCGGCGGTCATCACGCCAAGCAAACCGGGTGATGATACTGGCGCCGTGCAAGAAGACGTGACCCTAACCACGGGTGGCAACCTCCATGTTGACGATCCAGATTTGGACGAAGCGGTGTTTACCGCGCAGACCGATATTCAAGATGGCAACTACGGCACGTTCAGTATCGATGCTGACGGTGAGTGGACGTATGTCCTCAATAATGACCACGCCGATATTCAAGAGTTGGACGCAGACTCTACTCCAATCGTTCGCACTTTCACGGTAGAAACTGCGGATGGCAGCACGCATGAGATTGCAGTGACCATCACCGGCTCAGACGACGCCGCGGTCATCACGCCAAGCAAACCGGGTGATGATAAAGGTGCCGTGCAAGAAGACGTGACGCTGACCACCGGCGGTAACCTCAATGTTGACGATCCAGATTTAGGCGAAGCGGTGTTTACCGCGCAGACCGATATTCAAGATGGCAATTACGGCACGTTCAGTATTGATGACAGCGGTGAGTGGACCTATGTGCTCAACAATGACCACGCGGATGTTCAAGCTCTAGACGCCGACTCTACTCCAATTGTTCGCACCTTCACGGTAGAAACTGCCGACGGCAGCACGCATGAGATTGCAGTGACCATCACCGGCTCAGACGACGCGGCGGTTATCACGCCAAGCAAACCGGGTGATGATAAAGGCGCGGTGCAAGAAGACGTGACGCTGACCACCGGCGGCAACCTCAATGTCGACGACCCGGATTTAGACGAAGCGGTGTTTACCGCGCAGACCGATATTCAAGATGGCAATTACGGCACGTTCAGTATCGATGACAAAGGTGAATGGACGTATCAACTCAACAATACCCACGCGGATATTCAAGCGTTAGATGCCGACTCTACTCCCATCGTTCGTACCTTCACGGTAGAAACTGCGGATGGCAGCACGCATGAGATTGCAGTGACCATCACCGGCTCAGACGACGCGGCGGTCATCACGCCAAGCAAACCGGGTGATGATAAAGGCGCGGTGCAAGAAGACGTGACGCTGACCACGGGCGGTAATTTAAATGTCGACGACCCGGATTTAGACGAAGCGGTGTTTACCGCGCAGACCGATATTCAAGATGGCAATTACGGCACGTTCAGTATTGATGACAAAGGTGAATGGACGTATCAACTCAACAATACCCACGCGGATATTCAAGCGTTAGATGCCGACTCTACTCCCATCGTTCGTACCTTCACGGTAGAAACTGCGGATGGCAGCACGCATGAGATTGCAGTGACCATCACCGGCTCAGACGACGCGGCGGTCATCACGCCAAGCAAACCGGGTGATGATAAAGGCGCGGTGCAAGAAGACGTGACGCTGACCACGGGCGGTAATTTAAATGTCGACGACCCGGATTTAGACGAAGCGGTGTTTACCGCGCAGACCGATATTCAAGATGGCAATTACGGCACGTTCAGTATTGATGACAAAGGTGAATGGACGTATCAACTCAACAATACCCACGCGGATATTCAAGCGTTAGATGCCGACTCTACTCCCATCGTTCGTACCTTCACGGTAGAAACTGCGGATGGCAGCACGCATGAGATTGCAGTGACCATCACCGGCTCAGACGACGCGGCGGTCATCACGCCAAGCAAACCGGGTGATGATAAAGGCGCGGTGCAAGAAGACGTGACGCTGACCACGGGCGGTAATTTAAATGTCGACGACCCGGATTTAGACGAAGCGGTGTTTACCGCGCAGACCGATATTCAAGATGGTCACTACGGCACGTTCAGTATCGACGCGGACGGTGAGTGGACCTATGTGCTCAATAATGACCACGCCGATATTCAAGAGTTGGATGCCGACTCGACTCCCATTGTTCGCACTTTCACGGTAGAAACTGCGGATGGCAGCACGCATGAGATTGCAGTGACCATCACCGGCTCAGACGACGCGGCAATCATCACGCCAAGCAAAGCTGGCGATGATAAAGGCGCCGTGCAAGAAGACGTAACTTTAACTACAGGCGGCAACCTCAATGTTGACGATCCAGATTTAGGCGAAGCGGTGTTTACCGCGCAGACCGATGTTCAAGATGGCAATTACGGCACGTTTAGTATCGATGACAAAGGTGAATGGACGTATCAACTCAACAATACCCACGCGGATATTCAAGCGTTAGATGCCGACTCTACTCCCATCGTTCGTACCTTCACGGTAGAAACTGCGGATGGCAGCACGCATGAGATTGCAGTGACCATCACCGGCTCAGACGACGCGGCGGTCATCACGCCAAGCAAACCGGGTGATGATACTGGCGCCGTGCAAGAAGACGTGACCCTAACCACGGGTGGCAACCTCCATGTTGACGATCCAGATTTGGACGAAGCGGTGTTTACCGCGCAGACCGATATTCAAGATGGCAACTACGGCACGTTCAGTATCGATGCTGACGGTGAGTGGACGTATGTCCTCAATAATGACCACGCCGATATTCAAGAGTTGGACGCAGACTCTACTCCAATCGTTCGCACTTTCACGGTAGAAACTGCGGATGGCAGCACGCATGAGATTGCAGTGACCATCACCGGCTCAGACGACGCCGCGGTCATCACGCCAAGCAAACCGGGTGATGATAAAGGTGCCGTGCAAGAAGACGTGACGCTGACCACCGGCGGTAACCTCAATGTTGACGATCCAGATTTAGGCGAAGCGGTGTTTACCGCGCAGACCGATATTCAAGATGGCAATTACGGCACGTTCAGTATTGATGACAGCGGTGAGTGGACCTATGTGCTCAACAATGACCACGCGGATGTTCAAGCTCTAGACGCCGACTCTACTCCAATTGTTCGCACCTTCACGGTAGAAACTGCCGACGGCAGCACGCATGAGATTGCAGTGACCATCACCGGCTCAGACGACGCGGCGGTTATCACGCCAAGCAAACCGGGTGATGATAAAGGCGCGGTGCAAGAAGACGTGACGCTGACCACCGGCGGCAACCTCAATGTCGACGACCCGGATTTAGACGAAGCGGTGTTTACCGCGCAGACCGATATTCAAGATGGCAATTACGGCACGTTTAGTATCGATGACAAAGGTGAATGGACGTATCAACTCAACAATACCCACGCGGATATTCAAGCGTTAGATGCCGACTCTACTCCCATCGTTCGTACCTTCACGGTAGAAACTGCGGATGGCAGCACGCATGAGATTGCAGTGACCATCACCGGCTCAGACGACGCGGCGGTCATCACGCCAAGCAAACCGGGTGATGATAAAGGCGCGGTGCAAGAAGACGTGACGCTGACCACGGGCGGTAATTTAAATGTCGACGACCCGGATTTAGACGAAGCGGTGTTTACCGCGCAGACCGATATTCAAGATGGCAATTACGGCACGTTCAGTATTGATGACAAAGGTGAATGGACGTATCAACTCAACAATACCCACGCGGATATTCAAGCGTTAGATGCCGACTCTACTCCCATCGTTCGTACCTTCACGGTAGAAACTGCGGATGGCAGCACGCATGAGATTGCAGTGACCATCACCGGCTCAGACGACGCGGCGGTCATCACGCCAAGCAAACCGGGTGATGATAAAGGCGCGGTGCAAGAAGACGTGACGCTGACCACGGGCGGTAATTTAAATGTCGACGACCCGGATTTAGACGAAGCGGTGTTTACCGCGCAGACCGATATTCAAGATGGCAATTACGGCACGTTTAGTATCGATGACAAAGGTGAATGGACGTATCAACTCAACAATACCCACGCGGATATTCAAGCGTTAGATGCCGACTCTACTCCCATCGTTCGTACCTTCACGGTAGAAACTGCGGATGGCAGCACGCATGAGATTGCAGTGACCATCACTGGCTCAGACGACGCCGCGGTCATCACGCCAAGCAAACCGGGTGATGATACTGGCGCGGTGCAAGAAGACGTGACGCTGACCACGGGCGGTAATTTAAATGTCGACGATCCGGATTTAGACGAAGCGGTGTTTACCGCGCAGACCGATATTCAAGATGGCAATTACGGCACCTTCAGTATCGATGCGGACGGTGAGTGGACCTATGTGCTCAACAATGACCACGCCGATGTCCAAGCACTGGATGCCGACTCTACTCCAATTGTTCGCACCTTCACGGTCGCGACTGCGGATGGCAGCACGCATGAGATTGCAGTGACCATCACTGGCTCAGATGATAAACCTGAATTTGTCAGTGGCAATAACGACTCGCATGGCCTAAACAGTTTGGGACTCGTTGATGATGATGTTTATTCATTCTCTGTGCTTGAAAATAGCCCAGGTCAAACTGTTGGTCAGGTCGGTGCATTTGACGTCGATAGCGCAAGTCAATTGACCTATTCTCTTAGCAATCATACCGACCTCTTTCAGATTGATGCTGTATCAGGTGAAATTTCGTTGAAACCAGGCGTATCTCTCAATCACGAAGACATCGAAAGCTACAGTGTAGGCGTGCTCGTTACTGATGAATCCGGAGAGACGGATACCGCTCAGGTTCAAATAGCAGTCGGTGACGTTAATGAAGGTCCGACTGCTTTAGATGACAAGGGTATTACGACTGAAACCAAAACATTAGATTCATCGAATTGGATAGCCAGCGACGATATCAAAGTCGATGTCTATGTAATTGACAGTGTGACTGGAGAAAAAGTTGCAGATGCAACTCTGGCAGATTACACCGGGGATGGTGACAATAAATACGGTGTGCATTCTGATCTTGATAACCCTTCTGATCGTGTTCAATCTGGCCAAATTGGTTACGATGATGCAACTCAGAAGAGTGAAGCGATGAGTTTCACTTTTGCTAATAATCAACTTGCTAATCATGCACAAGTTGAAGTTAAAAACTTATGGACAGATACAAACAACGGAAGCTGGGAACCAGGCATTGAGCAAGGCGTATGGAAAGCCTATTTTGATGGTGAATTAATTGCGACAGGTATATTTGAAGGGAATCGTGGTGGCAGCCAATTAGTTTCTATTGATGCCTCCGGACGATACTTTGATACGATTGAATTGTCTGCAATTGGCTACAAAGATGGGGTTGTTGACCCTAAAGGTTCTGAATATTTCGTTACTGAAGTATCTGCTGATTTAACGTCTTTCGATAGTAATTATCACACACACGGAACCGGTCTATTAACTTTAGATGTGCTCGCCAATGATAGTGACCCAGAGAACGATGAGCTAACTATTGTTGATTACCCACAGGCGAACTACATAACACTTCAAAACGGTCAATTTGTTTTTGATGCTGAAAAGTATCTAGATAGCCTACCTTTAGCTGAGCAAACATTAAGTGTAGGTGAAGTTAAAACTGTAGAGTTTGAGTACACTATTCAAGATGAGGATGGGTTGCAGGATACAGCCAGCGTCACCGTTACCATAATCGGAGAATCTATTTCACTTGATAATGAATCAGTTACTCTAGAAGAATCTGACTTAGGTGCAAATCAGACCGTATTTGTCGAAGGTGAACTGGATGCAGACCTTGGTTCAGCGGAAGAAGCCGAGTATCGATTCGATAGTACACAAGATCTTTCTGGTTTAACGAGCAACGGTCTGGTAGTCCAGTTTGAACTTTCTCAAGACCAAACAGAATTTAGTGCGTTTACTGAGGTTAATGGTCATCGAGTTGATGTGCTTTCGGCAAAGATAGATCAAGCTACTGGTGAGTATCAAGTATCGCAACATGCGGCACTTGATCATCTAGAACAGGGTAATGATTCATTGATGCTTGATTTAAATATCACGCTAGATGTCGGTCATCAAGTGGAGCAAGCGCAGCTAAATATTGAAGTGGTCGATGTTATTCCCGAAGCTGGAACTCATCAACATACGATAAAAGATGTTCAACCTCAGTCTAACTCAGTCGTGATTGCACTAGATGCATCTAGCTCTATGAATGATACTGTTCTCGATTCAAATGGTCTGCAAACGACAAGATGGGATTTAGCACAAACTTCAATAAAAAGTATGTTTGAGAAATATGATGAACTGGGAGATGTGAAGTTCCAAATTGCTACTCACTCTGGTTCACCAAGCGGTAAAACCTCTAACTGGATCGAGTCAGAGCAAGATATTACAGACTTTTTTGCTACTGTATCTCCAGCTGGTTGGACACCCTATTATGAAGCGATTGAGCAGGTTGAAGACATTGTTTCAGCTGATGGTTTCTCTAGCCAAGTCGCGGGCTCCAATACCCAGTTGTACTTTATCTCTGATGGACAGCCTTCAGATTTCAGTGGCTGGACTCGTCAAGATTTCTATTCCTCTCAAGCTCGAACAAGCTTAATGGATGACTTAGACCCGGCGCATTTTAGCAACCAATCACATTATGATGACTTGTTATCAGGCCGAGTGGCTCCGACAGATGCCGAAGAAAAGTTGATTCTCGAATTAGCGATGGAAAATGGAGTGTCTGCCAATGGCCATACCTTTAATAATATTTGGGCGCTTGGTATTGGCGATAGTGCTTCTTTGAATTATCTCAAACCAGTGGCGACTAGTTCTGGTTCGGCATTGGTTGTTGATGAGTCAAATGTAGAGAATGTTTTAGTGACTACCGTCCCTGGTGAAGTTCAAAGTGATGTTTTTTCTCAAGTTGGCGGTGAAATTCAATGGGTTAATTCTCTTGAAATCAAAGGTGAAAACTACCAGTTTGATAAACAAACAGGCACAGTATCGAAAACGGATGTTAATGGGATATCTTCTCAAGTTTCAGAACATTCTCTGCTTGAAGTAGAAACGAACTTTGGCCAGTTAACGATTAATTTTGAAAATGGTTGGTATGACTATAAAGCGAATAATGTCGATGGTGATCAAAGTGAAAGCTTTGCATTCAAAGTCATTGATGCTGATGGTGATATTGCAACTAACGATATTACAATAAATATCAAAGACGGTGCCCCAGAATTTATTTCTCCAAACGATGAAGATCAAATTCGAGGCTCTGATGGACACGGTTTAGCAACCACCGACACCATTAGTTTTGACGTTGCTGAGCATGAGAGCGGAATTTTGGTTGGTAAAGTTGCAGCATTTGACCCTGACAACGATACGATCACTTATACCCTTAAAGGGGATGATAGTGACAAATTCCGCATAGACAGTAATACGGGAGAGATTTGGTTAAAAGATTCAGACGCTTTAGATTTTGATCTTTCTTCAGCTCATGAATTGATCGTAGAAGCAAGTGATGGCAGCGACTTAGATCAAACTACAGTTACTCTGAATGTCGTTGAAAATAGGGCGCCGGAGAACACAGCAGTAGTTGGTTTTGCTGAAGTAGAAGAGCAACCTATCAATAAGATCACAGTTGTGTTCGATGTTTCTAGCAGTATGACTCGGACTTTTGATGGGACGAATACGTATAGAGATAATGACTTACCGGATGAAGTTCTTGCTTCACGTACAGAGTCAAGAGCGTATAAGGCAGCAGAAGCTCTACATGAAATGGTTGAAGATCTAATACAACAAGGTGGATCTTCAAATAGCTACATTCGCTTGGTTAAATTTGCAGGTGAAACTGAAGAGCAAAGTTGGTTTGAACTTGGTGACATTCTTGAGATGACACGTCCGCCAGAACTGAATGGACGTGAGCTCACGGACATGGCTTACCTGACGGATGTCAATAAGTATGTGAATGAGTGGTGCTGGATCGACAATAGAGGAATGAACACCGATTACAATGATGCCTTGGAAGCTGTCATGGCACCAAGTGATAGTTCTAATCGTTTCCCGTGGCAGGATGGCCTAAACGCTCAAGGTGAACTGGATTGGGATCTTTTACTTAAAGAGCAGCCAATCGAGAGTCATGATTCTATCTTCTTCATGTCAGATGGCGCTCCGAACCCTAGAGACGGGGCTGTGGTTGCTGATGATCTAAGTGACCGCTGGGAGCAATATGTTCAAGATAACCAAGCTTCTGTTTATGGTATTGGTATTGCGACGCGTGGTGACGAAAATGTTGCGGATGCAATGAATGGCATTACTGATACTGTCGTATATGTAGACTCTGGAGAAAGTTTAGGACAACTGCTTAAACATTATACGCCGGAGCCTATTGCCGGTGAGTTATTGTCGGGTAGCTTCGATCCTGATGGTGATACGCTACAGGTGTCTACTCAAACTAATGACTTTAGATTGATGAATACCGAGTTTATGGGCTTTGATACACCGCCCAATGTGACTTCTTCTATTGTTAGTGAAAATGGTCTTCTGAGTGTGACAACAGAGTTTGGTGTCTTGGAAGTATACTCAAATGGAAGTTATAACTTTACCCAAGACGAGAACTTTAACTTGTCGAATGGTCAGCAAATAAATATGAATTTTGCTTTTGAGGTTACGGACGGTAAAGGGCAAAACAGTGACAATGTATTTAGTTTAATTCTAACCGAAAAAGGAGCAGTCCCTGTCATTCAAGAGAGTGTGACACTTTCTGGCGATGAGTTGGGTAATACGATTCTTGGTTCTGAAAGTATTGATATACTACTCGGCCAGCAAGGCAGTGATACCTTACATGGTAATCAAGGGGATGACTTTTTACTTGGCGGTGAAGGTGATGATGTACTCATTGGTGGCTTAGGTAATGACATTTTGACGGGGGGAGAGGGCAAAGACACTTTTGTTTTTGAACAAGACTCAGTGGATGGTTTGTCACGCGATACTATTACTGATTTCACTTTTGGTGATGACAATATTGACCTCACAGACCTTCTTGACCTGACTGGAGATGATGTTGCTAATATGGAAGTGCTACTAGAGCATGTTACAGCTTCATTAACTGCGGATAGTAGTATTGAGTTAGCGATCGAATCGGAATCTGGCCAATCTGTTGCAGTTGAGATGACCAACTTGGATTTATCAGGCTTCGATATGAGCGCTATGACAACATCCAATGAAATTGTAGAACAGTTGTTCCAACAACAAACTTTTACGTAAAAGCGTGGTTTAATTTTTGTTGAACAGAGTAGAAAGCCAGTCAATTGGTTTTCTACTTGCCTGAAGATGATAGCGTTTTTAACTGGCTGCTTTAGAGCTCCAGGCAGTAGGATATAAGCTATAAGCGAATATTTATTTAATTCGGGGTCATCCGTATTATTAAGCTAAGTACAATAGTATAAATAGTCGTTATAATGATGCTATTAATAGAACCACATATAGTAAATAGATGTACGTACTAGAGCTTCAATTTGAGTGTTTTGATAACACAACGGTCAGCGCTGTCGATAAGGCAGTTAATGGCTTAATGGATGCACTTCGTTACAACGGACAAGTGTTAGGTCGTGAGTTTCCAATCGTGATGGGTGACGGCGAATTTTATGTTCGCGTTGTGTGCCCCGAGCAAGACAGCTTACACCCACGTAATCATTCAGATTTCGTAAAGGTCTGTTTTGAACGCTTATCAGCTGCGAGTTTATTAGCGCCTAAGATGCGTCTGCTTGGTCGAGATCTGAACTCAGAAGAAGTGGCAGAAGATGAAACGCCAAGTTGGCAGGTGTTATACACGACATTCGTGCATACCTGTTCGCCGCTGCGTAGTGGCGATAGCTTGTTGCCGATCCCTTTGTACCGCAACCCGCCAACCTTCAATGGTGACCATAAATCCGTGTTGAAATGGCAGACAGAATGGCAAGCCTGTGATGAAGTACAAATGGGCGGGGGTTGCCGTGCTGAACATGCAACGCTGACCGAGATTAGCGATACCAAAAGCGTATTGTTTAAACGCGGCTGGGGCTTGAGAGGGCGCATTGAGTTTCTGACTAAGGTTCCAACTTATTACTACTTGTATCGTGTCGGTGGGATCAGCCTGAAAGCTGAAAAAGAGCGTAAATGCCCTCAGTGCGGTGGTGAATGGCTGCTTGATGCGCCTATTCACGATATTTTCTATTTCAAGTGTGATGACTGCCGATTGGTGTCAAACATCTCTTGGGATCACCTGAAGTAACCCTTTGGCGGTTATTTAAACGTCATATTTTAGGTGTCGGAGTATTGCTTAAGTGCTCCGATATCGATTTTCCCTTTTATATTAATCGTTTACCATCTTGTTTTCTTACTCGATTTCGCGACTCACAAGCTATCTTTTCCCAATCTTTATTCCCCCTAATTGTTAACTACTGTTCCCCCCAAGTAGGTACAGAACGTGATATTCCCCTCTTTCTGTAGCTCCAACGTATTCATAGAAATAATCCAACACCCATCAACTTTTAGTTACCTCAATAGTTAGCCTGATCACAATAATCAATCAGTTCTCTTTCAATTTATATTCTTCTCAATATAAATGGGATCGATCCCATGGGAATGTTCCCATTATAAAGATAACCTGATTCTAGATCTGAAAGGAATGGACGATGAAACTGTTACCTATTGCTGCTGCACTCTCTACTGCTTTACTTGCCCCTAATTTATACGCTGATGAAACCACGCCATTGGAGTTCAATGGTTACATGCGCGGCGGCGTTGGCCTGAGTAATGAAGGCGGCTCAAACAGCAAGTGGGAGGTGAGTAAAGTTGGCCGACTTGGCAACGAAAATGACCTGTATGGTGAGTTTGGTTTTAAGAAAGAGGTGTATGCAGAGGACGACGTTTCATTTTTAGTTGATTCCATGTTGTCGTACTGGCAAGGCCAAGATGAGAATGCCGCGGATAAAAGCGTGGATGTGGTGCAATTAAATGTTCAAGCGGTAGGGCTTTTTGAAGATAAGGACATTGGAATTTGGGCAGGTGAACGTTACTACCAGCGTCATGATGTGCACATCGTTGACAACTACTACTGGGACGTAAGTGGTATTGGTGCTGGTGTTGAACACATCAATATGGGTCCAGGTAAATTATCGGTAGCTTTGATTCAAGACACCGTTACGGGTGATGTATTTGATGGTAAAGAAACCACAGCCATGATTGCAGACGTGCGCTATGCCGGGATTCCACTGTGGAAAAATGCGGATCTTGAGGTCGGTATTGATATGAACTTCGCCAATGAAAAGCAAGGTCAAACGGTCGATGCGGATGACAGCGTAATGCTAACGGCAAGCTTGAATCAAAACCTTTCAGATGGCTTCAATAAAACGATTCTACAGGTTGCTAACTCTGGTTATGCAGAGCAGATGACAACCTTTGGTACCGGTAAGGGTATCGTACGTGATGCAAGCAATAATGACGCCGAGGGCTTCCGATTGATTAACTGGGGCGTGCTTGCGATTGGCGAGAACATCGAGTTTGGCCACACTGTTCGTTATGCAGCATCAACCGGTGTTGGTGCCAATAATAGCGATGATGATTCTTTTAGTGCGGTAATTCGCCCGCTTTACAAGTGGGACAAGCGTATGCGTACCATTCTTGAAATTGGTGGCTTTGTTGAAACTATCGATAACAAAGATGGGGCGGGTGGTAAATTCACAATCGCTCAGGCTTGGGTTCCACAAGTGGGTTTCTGGTCTCGTCCTGAATTCCGTATCTTTGCTACTTATCTAAACGATGCTGAAAATGACAATGCTTTCGGTGAAGGTAAAAACAGTGAAATGAGCGTTGGTATGCAAGTGGAAGCTTGGTGGTAAGTAGAACTTTCTTGTAAATCATAACCAGTAAAAAAGGGGCTGACGTTATGTCAGCCCCTTCGGATATCTATAGATTGCTGTAGTTTAGGTGATTACCAACCTTTTACTACGCCACCTTGGAAGATATCAGAAGCTGCGTTGTACACTTCTTCAGTTTGGTAAGCTTTTACGAAGTTCTGTACATTTTCAGCGTTTAGATTTTCTTCACGAGAAACGATTAGGTTTACATATGGAGAGTCTTTGTCTTCAACGAAGATGCCGTCTTTTTGCGGAGTCAGGTTGATAGAGCTAGCGTAAGTTGTGTTGATGATAGACAGTGCAACATCATCAAGAGAACGCGGCAGTTGAGCTGCGTCTAGCTCAACAATCGTTAGATTCTTAGGGTTACCAACGATGTCACGAACGGTTGCTAGAAGACCAGCGCCTTCACGAAGCTCAAGCAGACCTTGTTGCTCAAGAAGAAGCAGAGAGCGACCTAGGTTAGTTGGATCGTTTGGTACTGCAATACGAGCGCCGTCTTGGATTTCGTCTACAGATTTCACTTCTTTAGAGTAACCCGCGATTGGGTAAACAAACGTGTTACCAGCGATTGTTAGCTTGTAGCCACGGTCAGCTACTTGCTGATCTAGGTACGGTGCGTGTTGGAATGCATTGATGTCGATAGAGCCGTCATCCAGTGCTGCGTTTGGTGTTACGTAATCTGTGAAAGTCACTAACTCAACATCTAGGCCGTACTGCTCTTTTGCGACTTTAGCCGCTACTTCTGCAACTTGTGCTTCAGCACCTGCCATTACGCCAACCTTGATTTTAGAAGTATCCACTTCTTTCTCACCACAACCTGCTAGTACTAGCGCTGAAGCTGCCGCTGCGATAGTCAGTAAACCTTTAAGGCTAAATTTCATAATAATCTCCTTTTAATAAATCTATTTAATTTGGTTCAGACGACTCTTGTCTTAGATAGTTTGCGTTTTAACGCTGAGTCTTTATCTGTGGTCAACGCGGCGAACCAATGAATCACCGATTGATTGAATAATTTGTACAAGCACAATCAACATTACTACTGTCACAGCCATGATGGTCACATCGTAGCGGTGGAATCCGTAACGAATCGCGACATCACCTAGGCCGCCACCACCTACAGTTCCGGCCATTGCTGAGTAGCTCACCAGAGTCACTAACGTAATCGTTACTGAGTTGATGATAGTCGGAAGTGCTTCAGGAAGCAGAACCTTATTGATGATTTGTGTTGGTGTTGCGCCCATTGATTGAGCGGCTTCTACTAGACCTGTTGGTACTTCAAGTAGCGCACTCTCGATAAGTCGAGCCACGAATGGGATAGCGCCAATTGTTAGTGGAACAATCGCTGCGGTTGTACCGATGAAGGTACCAATCAACATCTTAGTCAGTGGGATGATCGCAACCATCAGTACTAAGAAGGGCACTGAACGGCCTACGTTGACAACCGCACCAAGAATTTTGTTTAGCTTGGTGTTCTCTAACAGACCACCTTTTTTAGTCGTGTGTAGAATCACGCCTAATGGGATTCCGACAGCGAAACCAACGATGCCAGCAACAGCAACCATGTAAAGAGTTTCGCCTGTTGCGCCTAATAGAAGGTTACCGTTAAGGCTGATCCAGTCAGCAATCTCGTTGAAATTAAAGGACATAACCAAGCACCTCTACTTTTACATTGTTGTCGCGTAGGAATTGGATAGCAGCATTATCATCTGCTTCATTGCCGAACAATTCAGCAACCATCATGCCGAACTTCACGCCGCCGGCGTAATCAAGGTCAGAGCTTAAGATGCTGACGTCGATGTTGAATTTGCGTGCGATTTGCGTCATCAACGGAGCATCGACCGTTGCGCCTGTAAACTCAAGGCGTACCAGTGGATAGCTGCTGTTTACACGAGTCTCTTGCAAACGTGCTTGGTAATCTTCAGGAATCGTTAGATCGAGCGTTGAACGAATGAACTGATGTGCCAGCTCTGTTTTAGGGTGTGCGAATATTTCACCCACGGTGCCTTTCTCCACTAACTCACCATCACCAATGATCGCTACTTCGTGACAGATGCTTTTAACCACATCCATTTCATGAGTAATCAATAGGATAGTGATACTCAACTTACGGTTGATTTCACGTAGCAGCTCAAGAATAGATTGAGTCGTTGCTGGATCCAGCGCACTGGTCGCTTCATCACATAGTAATACTTTTGGGTCTGACGCTAGTGCACGAGCAATCGCGACACGCTGCTTTTGACCACCACTTAAGTTCGCAGGGTAGGTATCACGCTTATCCGATAGACCAACAAGCTCAAGTAGTTCACTCACTTTCGCTTCAATCGCAGCTTTATCTCTACCAGCAAGCTCTAAAGGCAGTGCTACGTTGTTAAATACAGTACGAGAAGACAGCAGATTGAAGTGTTGGAAGATCATGCCGATGTTACGGCGAGCTTCGCTGAGTTCTGATTTGCTGAGTTTTGTCAGGTCAATACCGTCAACAATCACTTCACCTGAGGTCGGGGCTTCCAACATATTTACACAACGGATCAGGGTACTTTTGCCTGCACCTGAAGAGCCGATGACTCCAAAGATTTGACCTTGAGGAATGTGGAGGTTGATATCAATTAAGGCATTGATTTCTTTGGTGCCTTGATAAAAAACCTTGTTGACTTGATTCACTTTAATCATAGGGAAACTCGTGCAGGTAAAACAGAATAATATATCGATAGCTCGCTCGATTTACAGATGATGCTATGGTGTTCTATGATCTAAGTCAATAGATATTTTTACGTCTAGACGGCTAAACGTCGATTGTGTTGCTAAGGTAGAAACAAATCGTTAACGAACGCAAAACTAAATAGATAGTGATGAAGCAAATAAAGCGTGTAATAATTAATGATTAATAGAGAGTTGATAGAGAACTGAATTTTGTCTAAACCTGCTGTTTTTTTAGATCGTGATGGTGTGATTAACGTTGATCATGGCTACGTACATGATGAGCATGACTTTGAATACATCGATGGTGTGTTTGAAGCGGCAAAAGCGTTTAAAGATATGGGCTATTTATTGGTACTTGTGACCAACCAATCTGGTATTGCTCGTGGCAAGTTTAGCGAAGATCGTTTTCTTTCTTTGACACAGTGGATGGATTGGAACTTTGTCGATAATGGCGTTGAGTTAGATGGTATCTATTACTGTCCTCATCACCCTGAACACGGCATTGGCGACTACAAGCAAGATTGTGAATGTCGCAAGCCTAAACCTGGTATGTTCATTTCAGCGCGTGACTTTCTCAAAATTGATATGGCTAACTCGGTCATGATTGGCGATAAAGCTGAAGACATGATGGCCGCAGAAGCCGCTGGTGTTGGTACCAGAGTATTGGTGAGAACCGGTAAACCCGTGACTGAAAAGGGTGAGGCACTTGCCAGTGTAGTGCTAGATAGCATTAAAGATGTACCAGCTTTCCTGAAAGGCTGATACATTTTCCTATCGTTAACAGGCTTACTTATTACGTCGGTTCTAACCAGTCAACTGGGGTGCTAACCCATAAATAAGATATCAGCGCCGTTAACTATATAAAGATGAGGAACGCAGTATGAAAGCATTGTTGGCAGCATCTCTATGTACGGTAGCGTTAGTCGGGTGTTCTCAATCCGCGGCGCCTGATGGTGCAGTCTCGGATGACCAATTCGTGACTTATCAATGTGAGTCTGACGCTTCATTTAAGGTCGCTTACCTTGGTAATGAAAAAGCGGTATTACGTTTGCCAGAGAATGAATATCGCCTAACTCAAATAGCGGCAGGTTCAGGAACGAAGTACATCTTAGATGATGGAACCTCTGAACTGATCAATAGCGTCACTTTACGCACTAAAGGTGACAACGCACGTCTAGAACTTGGTCGTGTCGTCTATAAAAATTGCCGAAAGTAAGTCATAGTTAACTTCTAGGATTTACAAACAGTTAAGTGAGGGGTTATGCCCTCGCTTTTTCCTCTCTTCCCTTTAACGTTAGACTTTTTATGAGCAAAAAACTCACTATTCTCGATATTGCTAAGCTGTCCGGTGTTGGTAAGTCAACTGTATCTCGCGTTCTGACCAATGATCCAAAAGTGAAACCTGAAACCCGTGAAAGGGTGGAAAGAGTAATTCAAGAATCTGGGTACTCGCCTTCAAAGTCTGCACAGTCTATGCGTGGTGGCAGTCAAAAAGTCATCGGCGTAATCATTTCTCGTCTGGACTCTCCTTCTGAAAACAAAGCGGTAAGTACGATGCTGGCCGAATTGTATCGAGCGGATTACGACGTCGTGATCATGGAAAGTCAGCTTGATAGAGAAAAAGCCAATGAGCATCTGCAGGTTCTCAAGCGTCGCAATGTAGACGGCATTATTGTATTCGGCTTTACTGACTGTGATATTCCTGCGATTGAAGCTTGGGAACACAAAGCGGTGGTGATTGCTCTGGATACCGAGAACGTGACGTCGATTAACTATGATAACCAACAGGTGATCAATAGTGCGTTAACGCATTTAGCAGATCAGGGGATCTCTGAGGTTGGTTTCATTGGCGTTGATCCTAGTGACAAATCAACCGGAGAACTGCGTCTTAAGGCTTATCTCGAGTGGTGTGAAAATACAGGTTCAATTGCGAACTATCGTACTGGTCAACTTCATCATGAAAGCGCTTATCAGTTGGTGGATGAGGTGCTTGTTCCTACGACTCAAGCCATTGTCTGTGCGAGTGATACATTGGCTCTTGGCGTAATCAAGCGTTTGCAAGAGTTACAACGTGAAGATGTGGTGGTGACTGGTGTCGGTGGCAATGATCTTCTCTCTTTCTTGTTCCCTCGAGTATTTAGCATTGATCCTGGGTATCAATCTGCAGGTAAATTGGCCGCTAATCTATTGATCTCTCAGCTTTTAGGCAATTCAGAGATCTCTCATCACACTCAATCTCCGATTCTATAATCCACTCAATCAAGCGAAATTGAACCGCTTAGATTAAAATTAGAGTGTGATCTCTTTCAATTAATGGGACTGTTCCCATTTTAATTTATCATTCATGTGGGCATTATAATAACCGTAATTGGGAATGTTCCCATTAATCTGAATCGAAGTGGTTATAGCTGCATGGTTTAGAAGAGTAATTGAATGAAACCAGGGTGGGGTAGTATGAGTAAGATAGCGAAGCAAGACGTTGCGCGTCTTATCGAGTTAGTCGGTGGCAAAGAGAATATTGCAAGTGTCAGCCATTGTCTGACCCGACTGCGTTTTGTATTGAACGATACGGAACAAGCGAACAAAGCAGAACTAGAGAAGCTTAAGCTGGTAAAAGGCTGCTTTACTAACGCAGGTCAATTCCAAGTGGTTATTGGCACCGAGGTTGATGAGGTGTACGCACTTTTGATTGAGCAAACTGGCAAAGATGCATCATCAAAAGATGAGGCGAAGTTGGCTGCTCGCCAGAACATGAACTTCCTTGAGCGTGGTATCTCCCATTTAGCCGAAATTTTCGTACCACTGCTGCCTGCCATTATTACTGGTGGTTTGATTCTTGGTTTCCGTAATGTGATTGGCGACATTCGCATGTTCGACGGCAAAACCTTGGTTGAAATCAGCCAGTTCTGGGCAACCGTTCATTCTTTCTTATGGTTGATTGGCGAAGCGATTTTCTTCTTCCTACCGGTTGGTGTGTGTTGGGCAACGGTTAAGAAACTCGGCGGAACGCCAATTCTGGGGATCACACTCGGTGTGACCTTGGTTTCTCCACAGTTGATGAACGCTTACATGATAGGTAAATCGGTACCTGAGGTGTGGGACTTTGGCTTGTTCGTGATTGAGAAGGTCGGTTATCAAGCTCAGGTGATCCCTGCAATGTTAGCGGGTGTGGCTCTGGCCTTCATTGAGACAAACCTTAAGCGCATTGTACCTTCTTATCTGTACCTAGTTGTTGTGCCATTTGTCTCGATCATCTTATCTGTGATTCTAGCTCACGCCTTTATTGGCCCATTTGGTCGTATGTTGGGTGATGGTGTGGCTTTCGCTGCCAAAGTGGCAATGACTGGTGACTTCGCGATTCTTGGTTCAGTGGTATTTGGCTTCCTATACGCACCTTTGGTTATTACGGGTATTCACCACACAACCAACGCTGTGGACTTACAACTAATGCAAGACTTAGGTGGCACACCAATCTGGCCTTTGATTGCACTATCAAACATTGCACAAGCTTCAGCGGTTGTCGGCATCATTATTTTGAGTAAACGTGAAGGTGAACGAGACATCTCGGTACCAGCAGCAATCTCTGCTTACCTAGGTGTAACGGAACCTGCGATGTACGGCATCAACCTTAAATACAAATTCCCTATGTTGAGCGCAATGATCGGCAGTGCCGCAGCGGCTGCAATCTGTGGTAGTGCAGGTGTGATGGCGAATGGTATCGGTGTTGGTGGCTTGCCGGGTATCTTATCGATTCAACCTCAATATTGGTCGATTTACTTAGTCGCGATGCTGGTGGCGGTTGTACTGCCGATAACGCTGACATTGTTCTTCTATAAACGAGCACAGATGAAAGGCGAACTAGAAACCGCCAACGCGTAATGGATTTAGCAAGCGATGACTTCAAGTGAGTCATCGCTTTTTCTCTTAGGAATGATTCCTATTTGACCATGTAAGCATGGTGATTTTTTATTTATATTTTCTGGTAAGTGAGTGTTAGAGATGGCGATGACTGAGCATGATGAAAGTTGGTGGAAAACCGCAACCATCTATCAAATCTACCCAAAGAGCTTTTGTGACAGCGGCAATAAAGGTACTGGCGATATCAAAGGGATCATTTCGAAACTGGATTACCTCAAAAACTTGAGCGTGGATGCGATTTGGCTAACCCCTGTTTACGCATCTCCTATGATCGATAATGGCTACGATATTTCAGACTACTACGCGATTAACCCTCAATTCGGCACCATGGAAGACTTCGACTTGTTACTGTCTGAAGCGCATCAACGTGGCATCCGTATCGTGATGGATATCGTGGTAAACCATACTTCGACAGAGCATGCATGGTTTCAGTCTGCACTGGGTGACAAAAACAGCCCATACCGTGATTATTACATCTGGAAAGACCCAGTAAACGGTCAAGCACCAACCAACTGGCAGTCTAAGTTCGGTGGTAATGCATGGGAACTCGATGAGGCGACAGGGCAATACTTCCTACACTTATTCGCCAAAGAACAGGCTGACCTCAACTGGGAGAACCCGGTTGTACGCGAAGAAGTGAAAGACGTTATCAGCTTCTGGGCTGAGAAGGGCGTTGACGGTTTCCGCTTGGATGTGATCAACCTAATTTCGAAGCAACAAGATTTCCCTAACGATGATATCGGTGATGGTCGTCGTTTCTATACCGATGGTCCACGTGTGCACGAATACCTGAAAGAGATCAGCGAAGCGGTATTCCAGAAATACGGCAGCGTGACCGTCGGCGAGATGTCTTCAACCACGTTGGAACATTGTCAGCAATATTCAAATGTTGATAACAGCGAGCTATCAATGGTGTTTAACTTCCACCACCTTAAGGTCGATTACACCAATGGTGAGAAGTGGACTAATGCACCGTTTGATTTCTTACAGCTCAAGTCGATCTTCAATCACTGGCAAACCGGTTTGAACGGCAAAGGTTGGGGCGCACTATTCTGGTGTAACCACGACCAACCAAGAGTCGTGAGCCGCTTGGGTAACGACCAGCAATATCGCGTTGAATCAGCCAAGATGCTTGCTGCGTCAGTCCACATGATGCAAGGCACACCTTATATCTATCAAGGTGAAGAGATTGGTATGACCAACCCGGGTTACACAGAGATCAGCCAGTATCGTGATGTAGAGAGTACCAATATGTACGACATCATGGTGAACCGTGATGGTGTGGCTCATGAAGATATGATGGCTATTTTAGCGCAGAAATCACGTGATAATTCTCGTACACCAATGCAATGGAACAGTGAGACGTACGCTGGCTTTTCGCTATCACAGCCATGGTTAGATGTTGCGAATAACTACACTGAGATCAACGCTGAGCAAGCGCTTGAAGATAAAGACTCGGTATTCTATTTCTATAAGAGTTTGATTGAGTTACGTAAAGAAGTGCCCGTGATTACTTATGGCAGCTATCAAGATTTATTGCCTGAGCACCCGTCGGTATTTGCGTACTCTCGTGAGAGTGAAGGACAAACTCTGCTGTGCATTAACAACTATTATGGTGAAGAGGCTGAATGCGTTTTACCTGAACGTTTTGAGGTGGCGAAGGCTAAGAGCTTGTTGTCTAATTATCAAGTGAGCGAGAGTTTAGTAGCGTCTCATCATCAAGTTTTGCGACCTTACGAGACTCGGATTCTCTTGATCGAAGGTTAGCCTTGTATCTATTTCAATCGGCTTGATTCTATTCCCCTTAAAGGATTCGGCTGTTAAAAGGCTTTGGAGTGCTCCCCAAAGCCTTTTTTATTGTTTGCGGTTAGCTCGCGGTTAAGTTTAGGTTTAGTGAATCTAAGTCAAGGCTAGCTAATTGAGGTCAGTATCGCTGCTGATTCTTCGAGCGTAGATTGCTCTACAGACATCAATTCAATCTGCTCAATCAAGCCGATGCTAGGGTTGAACCAGCGCTCTGATGATGAGCCAAATTCTGCGGAATCCATGCCTTCACAGTTGATGTTGTAGGTGTTTTTCTCTGTTAGGTTCGCAGCTTCGATCGATTTATCAGAGATTTTGAAACTCTTACGTACGCCCGTTTCTTCAATCTGTTGTTTCCATGTGACTCGGCACGAGGCGTCAGTTGGAAGGCTTGCTACCCACGAGTGGTCTTCAAAGTCATTCAGCATGTTAGCGACTGCTTCGCCATCTAACGTGACTTGCAACGAAACGGTTTCTTCACTGATATCAATAATAGGGTCGCTCTCTTTTACGTCTGTCCCTTTCAATCGGAACAGTGGACTGCTGTACATCATTCTTGTGATGTATTGGTCGCCAATCAAGTAAGCTTTGGTGATTTCGTGTAGACCGCGGTCAGGGCCTGCAAAATAAATGCTGCCGTCTTCTTCTGTACCTTCAGTATTCGTCATGATGTCTTCAGAAACATAAAATTCGGTGATGCCGTAGTTGATCAGGTCATTGATAACTTGAACTACTGCTTCATTGCCGGTCTCTTCTTCTAACCCTGCAATAATGAGTTCACTGCTTACAGGAGTGAAGTTCATTGTCATCACGCCTTCAGCCTGACCATCTGTGGTAAATGAGTAGCCCAATGTTGTTTCTGGTTTAGGGGAAAATGCAGAGCTCGCAATCGGGTAATCAACCTGATTGTTTGGACCTTTATTACCATCTGTTGAACCAGAAGAAGAGCCGCCTCCGCCGCCACAGCCATAAAGAGCAAAGAGAGAAGTCGCAAGCAGCGTCATTGTTTTTTTCATGTTGAACATTCCTAAAGTTGGAAGCCCTTGGTGGGCCCGATGTTTTTATGAATGTTATTGTTTGAAGAGTAAATAGGGCAAAAAACGAAGTCACATAAGATCTTAATTTATGTTTAAGTTGTTTATTTCAAATGGTTTTTTGTTTTGACTTGAGATCTGTTGCCCAACAGCTGTGCAGTAATTTAGCATTAAGCTTTCCCACTGTTTTATGATAATTGGGTCTTTAACGCTTAGCTTCAAGCTCTTCCAAGGTTGCAGGCAGGTCGATTTTGATTCTGGTTTGGATAGCCGGGCGAATAGATCTTCGGATGGAACCACTCTCAATAAGGCAACTAGAGACTCCATGTAGTTGAGGCGAAACTTCTCCATGTTGTCTTGCTTATAAGCGATATGAGAAACCATCATATAAACCAACGCATTTTCGATCGTAGAGTTGCCTGAGGTATTGGTCAGAAGCTCTTTTGCGGTTTGCAGGTCTCTTAGTTTGAAATGAATGATACCAAGCCACAGCTTCAGTTCGTCTGGTAGTCGGTTAAAACGAGTTTGAACAAGGTTAGTGAACGCGACGAGCTTCTTTTGATCTGTTTCAAATAGCGCAAGTTGACGCGCAATCAGAGTCGACGTCATGGTATTGAGCTTGATGCCATCCAGCGCTATGGCTTTTCCACTTAGCAATTCGCTGACTTCGGCATTGTCGACTGACCATTCTGGCGGTAATGGTGCTGGCAGTGCAAAGTAGTTAGCTAGCTCTCGGTTGATCTCCATAAGGCTGCTGCTGATATTATTGACATCAATAGAGTAAACACCACCAAATGCGAGCTTCCCTGAGTTTGGGTAAATCAGGCTTATCTTTGCGATAAGGCGTTTGTCCACTTCTTGACCTTTGAGCTGAATGTTAAGCAGGTAATCACTGGTACGCATGTTCTTTGCGCCCGGAAAGAAGGGAGAGCTATCAATAGGGTCAAGGAAGTAGCTTGGCGCATCTTGGTTAGCAATATCGGTGTAGGCGTATTCAATCTGCTGTTGAAGTAATAATGCTTTTACGACTTTTCGGTATTTTCTGGAATTCTCACCAATGGCATCCAATCGGTTCAGGAGAAGCTCGACCTTAGGAATCAATCGTTGGTCACGTTCAATTTCTGAAGCGCGAGTGGGAGATTGCCAAAGCATGTAACCCATTACCGCAGTGCTGATCAGCAAAGCCAAAGACACCACGACTAACCAAGGGTTAACTGGATTAGATCTATTCCCTTCTTGACTGACTGGAGATTCCAGTTCTGCATCATTCGGTGCAGTTTCAGGGGAGGTCGCGGCAAAACTAACCGAGTTTGGGTTTAGAAAATAGCCTTTACGTGGGTAAGTCACTAGTATTTTGGTTGCGTCGCTATCAGGCAGGTGTTTTTGAAGTACTGAACGTAACGTACTGATTCGGTTGGTCAGAACATTTTTGGAAATGAAGTTACTTTGCCATACTGATTCAATGATGTGCTCGGCGGCGAGCGGTTGACCAACGCTGGTAAGAAATAACTCTAAGAGCTCGATAGAACGAGGCTCTAAATCAATGACCTGCTCGTCGCAGCTTAAGACTCGTGTGTTGGGGTTGAACTCCAAGCCTTCAATATAAATAGAAGCTTGTTGGTCTTTGGCGCTGGAGAGGTAATCTTGCATAGAAAAGGCGACGGTTTATAAAACCTAAATTCTAGCTGTTTTTGTTACTAAAAACAGCTAGTAATTCATAGGGGGATGGGTATTAAGACGCGTAATTCACCGAGTAACGAGTAGGCTTGTGATTCATTGCCAATACGATGTTCAATACTGCGGTGCCCAATACCGAAACGGCAATTACCCAAGGCGATACGAAGAAGCAAGACGCAAACAGAATACAAGCATCAATGCCCATTTGAGTCTTACCTACAGAGATGCCGTAGCGGTCTTGGATAAATAAACATAATACGTTGAAGCCACCCAAGCTGGAGCGATGACGGAATAGGATTAACATACCTAAGCCCATTAATAAGCCACCGGCAACAGCACAGTAGATCTCGTTATGAACTTCTAGTGAGATAACTAGGTATAAATGATCGGCAAACACAGAAACTAACGCACCAGCAATTGCACTGCTAATGGCAAAGCTACGGCCAAATCGTTTCCACGCTAATAAATAGAATGGACAGTTGGCCAAAAAGTACAAAATACCGAAGGTTACAGGTAAGAATTGACTCAAAAGCAGAGCCAAGCCAGTAGTACCACCGGTAAGCAGGTTCGCTGACTGTAAAAAGAAGACGCCTAACGCCACTAAAAACGTGCCAGTGAGAATTGCTACCCAATCTTCTTTACGTGAGTGTTTTTCCATCGTTTTAATAATTACCTAACCAATAAAGGCGTGCATAGTAGAGAAAAACCTTAGCTTTCGGTAGCTTGAGGGGTAAAATTAAGGTAAACCTATGTAATCTGCGTTTTACAGGGTGTAAAGCGTAAAATTGACAGTAAGCGTCATCTTTGGTTGGATAAGCTTAATAACCATGATGAATCTTATATGTGATTATGAAAAAACTGCATGATAAAATTGCAATTAGCTCTTTATGACCTAGATCAAATTATGTAGAATGCGTCACATCAAAACGGTGACGGAAACGTTTGCTTTCGGTCGTTGTGTGGTTTTTTTGAAACTTTCAGTACAATCTGAGTCAGGAGATACAGATGCTTAAGCGTGACATGAACATTGCTGATTACGATGCGGACCTATTCGCAGCTATCCAAGAAGAAACTCTTCGTCAGGAAGAGCACATCGAACTTATCGCTTCAGAAAACTACACAAGCCCACGTGTAATGGAAGCTCAAGGTTCTCAACTTACAAACAAATACGCTGAAGGCTACCCTGGTAAGCGTTACTACGGCGGTTGTGAGTTCGTAGATAAAGTTGAAACTCTAGCAATCGAACGTGCATGTGAACTTTTTGGCGCTCAATACGCGAACGTACAACCTCACTCAGGTTCTCAAGCTAACAACGCTGTATACATGGCGCTATTGAATGCTGGCGATACCGTTCTAGGTATGAGCCTAGCGCACGGTGGTCACCTAACGCACGGTTCTCCAGTAAACTTCTCTGGTAAGCTTTACAACATCATTCCTTACGGTATCGATGAAGCTGGCCAAATCGATTACGAAGAGATGGAAGCGTTAGCTATTGAGCACAAACCTAAGATGATCATCGGTGGTTTCTCAGCTTACTCTCAAGTTTGTGATTGGAAGCGCATGCGTGAAATCGCTGACAAAGTAGGCGCTTACTTCTTCGTAGATATGGCGCACGTTGCTGGCCTTATCGCTGCAGGTGTTTACCCGAACCCAGTTCCACATGCTCACGTTGTAACGACTACAACGCACAAAACGCTTGCTGGTCCTCGTGGTGGTCTTATCCTTTCTAACGAAGGTGAAGATCTTTACAAGAAGCTAAACTCAGCAGTATTCCCAGGCGGCCAAGGTGGCCCTCTAATGCACGTTATCGCTGGTAAAGCAGTAGCGTTCAAAGAAGCTCTAGAGCCAGAGTTCAAAGAATACCAAGCTCGCGTAGTTGCTAACGCAAAAGCAATGGTTGCTGAATTCCTAGCACGCGGTTACAACATCGTTTCAGGTTCTACAGAGAACCACCTGTTCCTAGTTGACCTAATCGACAAAGACATCACAGGTAAAGAGGCAGATGCAGCACTAGGTTCAGCTAACATCACAGTTAACAAGAACTCAGTACCAAACGATCCACGTAGCCCGTTTGTTACGTCTGGTATCCGTATCGGTTCTCCTTCTATTACTCGTCGTGGTTTCTCAGAAGCAGACGCGAAAGCTCTTGCTGGCTGGATGTGTGACATCCTTGATAACATGGGCGATGAGTCTGTTATCGAAGCAACTAAAGCGAAAGTACTAGAGATCTGTAAGCGTCTACCTGTTTACGCTTAATTTTTCTTCGTAGTAATTTGAACTTCGTTGTCGAGCATGCTCACTTACATCCGTAAGCTCCGCGTGCTCTCCTAGAATTTCAAACGACTACTTTGAAAAGTACTTTTAAAGGGGCTCATTGAGTCCTTTTTTGTTTTAGGGAAAGGTGCTGAAAACTCCGCGCCTTTTCCTTGAACTAAATCTATTTGATTGAAACATACGATTTGAAGGGCTCCTGTATAGGGGCCTTTTTTGTATTTGTCGGTATGAGCGTTGGGTTATCTGAGAATACAGAAAGGCAGGTACTAAAAAGGGCTGATGTTTGCACATCAACCCTTTGCTGTTTGTTGGTATCGGTTTTACTTTTTGATGCTCAGTAAAGTACCTGACTTACATCTAAACGAGTAGTAGCTGCGGCTCTCGTTGAATTTGCCTAAGCCTTCGCCATCGCAGTAGTCGATGTTGATATCACGCATTACTTCTAGTGTATCTTCGCTGTTCAAAGCGAATTTAGAACCATCAGAACAGACGATACGAATTCGCTCATCATGGCTTACTGAGTAGATATCGACTTCGGTATTACACAGCTCAAAAGAGGCTTCACGAAAGTTGTCTTGCTGTGTATTTGAAGCGCAACCTGCGGTGAGTGCGGCTGTGATAACGGCTAATAGTCCGAGTCTTTTCATTGTTAGTCCTTCGATATCATCAAACTTAGTGATGAATTTTATATGCTGTTCTGGGTAGCCTATACAACAACACGCTTTGATTCAAGGAGCGTTGGTTCACTCTAAGATATAAAAGTATAGATGTAGACAGATAATTTATAACTGGCTAACTACATGTTTATCCAATACGTATTACCAATAAAAAAGACCAACACTGAGGCTGGCCTTTCAAAATCAAGCTTATTTTAAATGACTATCGAAACTGTTTGGCTTCTGGAAGAAACTCAAAACCAGCAGACGCAAGTTTTGCGATTAAGGCTGCTTTGTCGATTTCGTAGAAGTTGACTACTCGATCCAAATCACCGCCGAAGTCGTCACGGAGCTTCATGTTGATGATGCTCATCAACATCACAGAGTCCATCTTTTCAAAGTTAGCGAGGTTCATATTAGTCCTCGAAATCTGAGATCAGCAGATTGGCTGCGGCAAATGCAGCGCGATCTCTTGCTTCTTTGGGAAGAGATTCATCTGCAGCAAGGTCATTTAATGTTTTTACTGCGCAGGTGATCGCTTTAGGGATATAGCCTTGGTCGCCACTGCCA